>DUFD01000039.1 GCA_011171075.1 Dehalococcoidia bacterium
ACCATCATCGGTTGTTGATAGCAGCCTAGGAGACGATGTATGAGCGTGCTCGCTCCGTCCGGGTTCTCCGCCAGCGAAGCCTGATGTATACCCTTGCTGGAGCCTTCATAGGCCGGTTTAATGATAACCGGGAAGGAGAATTGCTCCCAGGATATTTCACTGAGTTGCTGGATATCGGCAACGACGCAGAATTGCGGCGTACGGACTCCCGAAGCGGCTACCAGTATCTTGGTCAACGGCTTGTCCAGGCATATCGCTAGACACTGAGGGTCAGAGCCGGAATAGGGAATACCCAGCATTTCTAGTACAGAGGGCACCTGGGCTTCACGACTGCGATAGTTCCCTCTTCCTTCGGCGATATTGAATACAAAATCGACCGGTTCGCTGAGAATATTATGTAGAAACTCACGACCACCACCGAGCATGACTACCGAATGCCCCCAGCTTTCCAGGCTTATAGTGATGAGCCCTATGGTCGCTGCGGAATCATACTCCTCCAGAGCATCTTCAGGATCGCTCGATTCAAGTGCCACTGATTCCTTAAGGTCATACGCTAGTCCTATCCTCATCGTGGCCTCCTTCCCGTTGACTTAGTGCCTGATTATCGGTATTCATAACGGCAATCGACTCCGTAGGCCTGACCACTGTTACCCTGGTAAATTCCTGCGTGGCAGAAGCTTCGGGGTTCCGGTAGCGAAAGACGTTGCCTTTATAGTTACTTACTATTAACTCTCCATCAGTCTGCGACAGAATGTAGTTCTTCTGCAGCGGCACTTTGCCTCCTCCTTCGGGTAAATCGACGACGAAGGTAGGCACGGCCAGTCCTGATGTGTGCCCACGTAAGCCTTCCATAATCTTGATACCAACCTCCACCGGCGTCCGTAGATGTTCGGTGCCCTGTACCTCATCACACTGGAACAGGTAGTAGGGGCGTACTTTGATTCTGAGTAGCTCGTGACACAGCTTCTTCTGGGCCTCCACTGTATCATTTACGCCTTTCAGCAGGACGGACTGGTTATTAACCGGTACCCCGCTCCTGAGCAGTCGGTCGCAGGCCTGTGCTGCCTCAGGGGTTATCTCGTGTTGATGGTTGAAATGGGTGTTGAGCCACACCGGACCGTATTCAGACAGCATACCGCACAGCTCATCATCAATACGCTGGGGCAGGACAACCGGGAACCTAGTACCGATTCGTATAATTTCGACGTGCCTTATCTTCCTGAGTCTGGAGACAATTTCTTCGAGGTAATGAGTGGAAAGTGCTAGGGGGTCGCCACCGGAGATAATGACATCTCTCACGTTTTCATGGCGGCGTATATAGTCCAGCATGGTCTCAATCTGCGCCGGAGAGCGTACCCAGCCACCCTTACACCATTCCCGCTTTCGGGTGCAGTGGCGACAAAGCATCGGGCAGATGTCGGTGAGTACCATCAATACCCTGTCCTGATAGCGGTGTACCAGACCCGGGACGACTGAATCTCTCTTCTCTTCCAGCGGGTCTTCCGAACCCACCGAGCCCATGGTTATTTCCAGAATAGAAGGCACTGCCTGTTTTCTAATAGGGTCGCCGGGGTCATGAGGACTAATGAGAGACAGGTAGTACGGTGTTATTGAGAGAGGATATTTCCTGGTTACAAGTTTAATACTTGCTTTTTCCCTGGAGGATAGCGGGATGTATTTAGCCAGTTCATCAACCGTGGTAATACGGTTTCGGAAGTGCCACTTCCAGTTGTCCCAGTCTGCCTGGGGAATGTGGGCAAAAAATCTGCGTCCAGCACTGACAGCACTACCGGGAGGTTCTGTATCCGTTTGGTCAGTGGCGGCAGCTTTACCCGGAGGTTCTTCATCAGACGGTGTTGCCGACGTTTCGTTGGTAACCTCGGTTACCATTTTTTCTCCTTTTTCTTTTTATTTGAATCTTGATGAGGACGGCATGTTAACATACAAACTATAGCCGTGTCCTGTAATTCCTGTAATTATATACATGAATAATGTATCATGCCTTACACTTTCTGTCAATAGAAATATTAGTACTTTTGTTAATATTTTTAAAGTACTTTTAACAAGGGCAATAACTAAAAATGACCGCTGACCATGACGAAGCGAGATACGTCGACAAGCGGAAGACTATCTGTGCGACACGATACAGTACAAATCCGAGGCGTCACTTTACAACAATGAAATTTGACATCCGTTGTGCTATCACACGGTCACAGCAAAATTACTCAGCGTGACCAGGAACCAAACCAATACACCAAAAAAGGGGTGAGTCCTTCTAATGCCCCCCACATTCCTCAACCTCGATCTCAAATCCAGTGATACAGGAGCCACACCCTACTGACCCGTGATAGCACCTGCCTGTTGCAGCACTTCCAGTACGTAGGTCTAGTGTCACGTTTCTACTATTTCCCCGTCTTCAATCTGTCACCTGTCCTAATGGACGACAACCCGCACCCTACCCAGATTATGTATTCGCGTGAATCGGGTCTTGAAGTCACCTTGTCGCTGTGAGGTGGCCCGAAGCGCCGGGAAATAGGTGCCGGGCTCGGAGAAGGCATAGGTAGTCTTCAGGGTCACACGGGGAAATGACGAGTTGGTGTCATCGAACTGCTCGGAGAGCGGATATTCGCCAGCACCCTCGAAGTCCCATCTCACGGCTACTATAGTGCCGGTTCCCGGCGGCACTTCAATGACCGCGGTAAACTCTACGGGCTCGCCCACAGCGACCTCCGCCCGCTCGCCGCCATTCGCTTTCATTGTGACTACCGGCTGTATGCCCTTGCGTTCTGCGGCTGTCAGCGGCAAACACACTTGGCCGTCCACTACCTCATAGTTGGTGCTCGGCGGAGGTGCAAGACCCTTTTCGACCCAGTCGCTCACGTCGCGCAACGCCTGCTGCACGACACCGGTGTAGTTGATGGCACGGGTCGTTGCTACCGGCCGACTATCGCCCGGCATAACCGCCGGTGCCGTATGCAAGGCATTGTCAGTAAACCAGAGCCTGTAGTGGTCGTCGAGACGCGGCCCCAGCACAGCCTGCACGCGACTGCGGTACCAGTCCGCCTGCCAGGGGAAGGCGGCCTCGTCCATCGCCGACTCAACCACGATCATTTTCCCTGCGAACCGACCGGTCATCACGGTGCCTATGGCAGACCGGGCGTAGCGCAGACCCAGCACGGATCGCTGCGGGTACATCGGTTGGCCCGCGACCATGAACTGGTTCCAGACATAGTAGTCAGGCGATGGGATTTGGTGACGGTGATAGGTCTGGATGGCGAGATATGTCCCGTTGTCAATCAGCACTTCGTCACCGGCCTCCATTTTCACCAGCTCCCGGAAGTCCGCCCCACCAAACCCCACCATCACCAGGTCATCCACCACTCCGGCGACGTAGAGCACGTGCCCGGCGGCAGCGCCGCTCGTTAAGGTAATGGTGTTCCCCTGGAGATTCCCATCCGGCATTTTCTCGAGCTTGACTGCTGCCGGCATCTCGCCTTCACTGTCAGCTATTCTCGCTGGCATCGATACCATTGTACCCAGTTCGGTAATATCCTTGGACTTCAGCACCTCACTAATCTTTGCCTTGTGCTGAACCCGTTCGCGTAAGAGTGACTCAGGAGGATTCTGACCGAGGTAGCCCGGAACCGTCCAGAAGTCCCTGAAGTACTCGGGGTCCCACTTGAGTACATTGTCCAGAAACATAGCTAATATTCCCGTGTAGGCAAGCGCGGTTCTTTCGGCGCTGAACCACGCTTTTGGCGGGAACCCCATCCGGGTCACCTCAGCAAGCGCTTCACGCTCCTCAGTATTAAGACCGGCATACATGTCACCGCTGCCACCAGGATCAACGGCATCAACGATAGTGGCGAACTTGTCGCGCAGTACTCGGAAGGCATGGCCCTGCACTGCAAACATGTAGGGGATGCTCATGGGCGAGCCTTGCACGAATGGTACTCCGCCATCCCAGACGTCTGGGCAGTTCTCCAGACAGGCGAATGTTCTAAAAGCTCCGCCGCTGCCTCCGTAGGCATAGCCATAGGGGCGGTGTGCACCGTACATCTCGGAAGCCAACACCCTCGAGTACCTGGCCGCTGCGGCACTGGCCCGGTAGCCAGTGATGGTTGAGTCATCACCACCGAACATATTCGTACTGCCCTGGTTCGACTCCACGAGGTAGGCACCGCTCTCAATGGCAAAAGGAATCGGATTAGGCAGTGTTGTCGCTGCTGGTGGATTAATCGCAGCAGTCTCTATGCCCGGAACCGGTAAGAGTAAGTGAAAGAACCGTCCTTCATAGTGTTCCGCCGGCGGAAAGTAGAAAGAGAACCGACATTCGGTGCCTTCAAATCCTCCATGGACATAGCGATGGCGGACCGGCTGGTCGCGCCACTCGTTAATATCCACATACGGTTGTTCAAACAAGGGGTCACGCGACCCAGCGGAAAAACCAGTCGTGTTCATCTTGTCCATTCTACAAACCTGCCTCTCCAGTTTTCATGATGATTACGTCGTAGACCAATATAGCACAGCCGTGGCTAAACAGAAAGAGGCACAGCTTTACGTCTACGCCCCTTATACACAATTGATGGGATTGGATTCAAACCAAGTTTAGTATCTGTCTACTCCCCGATATTCCCAACGTTATTTTCAGTTCTCCAGGATAGTCATTCAGGCAGGATGCAAACCTCGCTTCGTTAATCCGGCTCTTCGGTCCAGGTTAAACATTAAATTCATATTTTCAATGCCACACTGAGCTCCGCCTTTTCCAATACTATCCAGAACACTAAAGATAACAATACGTTTTCTTGCCTCGTCAACATCACAACCAATAAAACAATAATTGGTGCCCGCTACAGAACTCACCCATGGATACGGTCTGTATTGCCATGATACCTCTTCTTCCTTAGGAAGGTCGTAAATCTTTATAAATGCATCGTTTTTGTAGAAATCTCGATATAAAGAAAGGACTTCCTCTCTGCTGATTGATTTCGAATAGTAAACATGGCAAATATCCAGAATCCCCCGGACTATTGGTACGTAAACAGGAGTAAAATGCACCGTAACCGATTTATCTGCCAACAAAGAAAGCTCTTGCTCCATCTCATAAGTCTGACGATGGTTGACCACATTATACGGCACCAAATTATTGGCAATTTCAGGATGATGTGCGGCTCGCGCCAGCTCCGCTCCTGCTCCAACCGTGCCTGACAAACCATCGACAACAATTCTATCTGTATCGATAATCTTCTCTTTTACAAGGGGAGCCAGGCCAATTATTGCCGCCGATGAAAAGCAGCCAGGATTTGCGATAAGCCGAGCCATCTCAATCTCTTCAAGGTGCAGTTCTGATATGCCATAGACCGCCTCTTCGGCAAGCTCCCAATCTGAATGCCGTTGGTTGTATACAGCTTCCCATACTTCACGGTCTTTTAGTCGGAATGCCGCACCGAGGTCGATTACTTTACTTCCTTTTTCCAGACAACTCCGTGCAAATGGTATAGATTCGGTTGTCGGTAAGGCCAGAAATACAACATCGCAAGGACTTGCGTCATCAGGATGAACCAGATTTACATCCACGCCATAAAGATTAGGGTGGTAGAACGCTATGTCGCCACCACTCCTGCCGGTTACCCAGACCACCTCAGCATGCGGATGTTCCAGTAGTATCCGTAGTGATTCTCCCCCCTGATAACCTGTGCCACCATATATCCCAACCTTGACCATAGTTTATCCTCCTGGAGGTACTGGATAATTACGCTCGTAGTATACAATAGGTGAAAAGAGGTGAAAAGCAGATAACAGTAAAAGAAAAATGGAAGCATTCTGGACTTCCCTCTAATGTGAGCACTGAGTGGAGCAGGATAACATTCTACACGTAATGGCGATGGTTATTCATCCGGCTAAATTTGCTGTTTGGCCTTCTCTATTTCCGCGCGGACACCGGACCTCGGGGCCTCGGCCCCCCAGCCAACCGCCTTTCCATTAATGAAGATACCCCGGCAAAGGCCGTATTCATCCCGGACCTTCGGGTCGTCAGCACAGTACTCGCGGAGTACTACCGACCCGCCGAACTCGTCAACCACTTCCAGCACGCGCTGGGCTTCCACATCGTAAGTAGCGCACGAACGAGTCGTAAACAGGTCAACAACCACTTTCCCTGCTACAGGCTCGAATACATAATTCGATTTGTGGAGTCTCGGTGGTTCAGCCGAATCATCAAATACCTTCCATAACAGAGCCTTATTACTCATATATATCCTTGCACCGACGTCGGTCACTTCAGCGATCTCACCAACCCGACTGTATCCACATTTCTCAAAGAAATAGGCCGGCATGAACCAGAAATCATGATAGTAGGCAGTGACGACTATACCCTTCCGTTCTTGTCGGCGTGCTTCCTCCTCAGCGGCCTCAACCAGGGCACGGCCCACACCCTGCCCAGCTGCCTTAGTCGCTGATAAACATTGGATAGCCATAAGGTTACACCCCTTCGGCCCGCAGGGAGCAATTTCAACCGGCATTGTATAGAGAAACCCGGCGTGTCTGCCATTAATGAGAGCAACCTTTACTCTCAGGCCGTATTGCTGTTGCTCACGTAGCCAGGGGATGCGTCGCCAGCAAGAAGCAGTCCCCTCTTCTAACTCCCCGACATGGGTACACGTACCGACGAACTCCTCGTCTTCAGGCTGCATGTCCCTGATTATGATCTCCGGTTTCATATCCTGTTTCCTTTGCCCGGTACCCTCTGCCAGATTTATTCGGTAATTGGCAGCAGAATAGCATAGGGACCGAAAACGTGTCAATTACTGTTATATATAGTGGCTTGTAGGGAACCAAGAGTATTCTGGTGTGGGGATTAGTAGCCGGGGCTGGATTCGAACCAACGACCTTCGTTTGTGAGTCTGGCGTCTATTGTATTTGATAGGTGGTCTTGCACTCCATTCAGAGCTTTGTCTCAAATGCTTGTAACAGCTTATAAGCGCAGCATAATTAATCAGTGGCTTCCCACTGGAATCCACTTTAACCGCAACGCGAACCTCGAACACAAAAATCCGATATAATGTACCCTTTAGGGACACATTACTCCCGATTATTTGACATCTTTTTCTGTATCTACTAAATTATCATATTGACGCTTATGTTCCACAGAGTGATTCCCTATTGGTTTCTGGTGGTTTACTTCGCTTGAAACTAATGAATTTCAGTAATGCTATGAAAGGAGCATGAATATGGCTGAAGAGGAACCAGGAAAGCTGGAAGCATTAAGGCAAGAGGTTCGTGCCTGGCTTAAGGAAAGTCTGCCCGAGGGGTGGGGTTCACCCGGGTATGTGGCACCGGAACGAGGTAGCAAAGAAGCACACGAACTCGGTAAGGCGTGGCAAAAAAAGCTCTATGATGCTGGCTACACGGGATTCGGTATTCCTACGGAGTACGGCGGTGTCGAGCGTCCCCGGGAGGAGGTAGCGGTCATCCGCGAGGAACTGCAACGTACTGGCACACCCCCGCCGGCGGGGTCCTTGGGACCGATGATCGTAATACCAACCCTCCTTCGGTATGGTAACGAGGAGCAAAAAAAGCGCTTCATCCCCAAGATACTAAATGCCGAGGAAAGCTGGTGCGAGTGCTTCTCTGAACCCGATGCGGGTTCGGACCTGGCAAACATTCAGAAGACCGGTGTAAGGGACGGCGATGAGTGGATAGTAAATGGACAAAGCGTTTGGACCAGCGGCTCGAAATACGCTGACTGGGGTGTGGTGCCGGTAAAGACAGACCTTAATGCACCGCGACATCGTAATCTGAGCTACTTCGTTTTCGACTGTACGAGTCCAGGTTTTGAGGTAAGGCCATTAAAGCAAATGACCGGTGATGCTGAATTTAGCGAAACGTTTTTCGACAACGTGCGGATTCCCCATGCGAACATGATTGGCGAAGAGGGCCAGGGCTGGTATGTGGCCATGGCCACCCTTGAGGCAGAGAGAGGCGGTGGTATTCAGTTTGTCGCGCCCAGCAGACGTCTAGAACCGACGACTCTGGGAGGCGTAGACATCTACGTCGAGCTGGCCAAGAATACGAAGCGACGCGGCAGGATTGTCTGGGATGACCCTTTGTTCAGGCAGAGAATAGCCCAGTTCGCTATCGAGAACGAGGCCATGAAACACAGCCGCGAACGTATGCGCGTTAAGGCAATGAAAAGGCAGCTTACTGGAAATGAGCAGTCTATAGGCAGTATATTTTCGCGCGAGAAAAACCAGCGTCAGGCTAACATGGTGGCCGAAATCATGGGTGCCAACATTCAATTCATGAGAGGTGATCCACGGGCACTGGACGATGGTAGCTGGACGTACACCTTCCTCAGGACGCGGGGTAATACCATAGAGACTGGCACTACAGAGATCCTCCGTGGCATTATTGCCGAGAGGATGCTCGGACTGCCCAGAAGTAGGGGATAGTTCACGCCCAATATTTATCCGACTGTTACAGTATTGAGATTAATGAAAAGGAGCACCGGAGATGGCGATAGAATACGGCCTTAATGAAGAGCAGGAGATGCTCAAGACCATGGCCCGTGACTTTTTGGCTAATGAATGCCCGACAACGCGTGTCAGACAGCTGATGGAAGATGACACGGGATTTGATGCAGACCTGTGGAAGAAGATGGCAGAAGTAGGATGGCTGGGATTGGTGCTTCCCGAGGAATACGGGGGCTCAGGGATGAACTTCAGAGACCTGACCATACTCTGCGAGGAGATGGGGCGGACAGTACTACCCGGTCCGTTCATTTCCACTTTACTTCTCGTTGGTGTGCCCCTTCTCGCTTATGGCACGGAGGAACAAAAGAGTGAAATCCTGCCCAAAATAGCCAGTGGAGAAGCAGTTTGCACGCTGGCTGCGCTGGAAGAAGACGGAGACTGGTGGGCTGATAGTATAAATCTCAGAGCTGACTACAGAGGTGGTCATTATGTGATAAACGGCACCAAACTATTTGTTCCTGATGCCAAGGTGGCCGACTACATGCTCATCGCTGCCCGCACCAAACGCACTGCAAACCCCGAGGAAGGCATCACCCTATTCCTGCTGGATACCAGGGAGGTATTCGGCACAATGTCGACCGTACTCAAGACCATGGATGAAACAAGAAAGCTGTATGAAGTAGTCTTCCTGAATGTACCGATACCTGCCCAGAATATCCTTGGCGAAGTGCATCAGGGCTGGCCCATTATGAAGCAGATTGCACTGCACACTGCGGCAGCACTGTGTGCCGAGATGGTAGGTGCCGGCGAAAAGGTGCTGGAGATGACCGTCGACTACTTGAAAGAGAGAATAGCATTCGGCGTCCCTATTGGCAGTTTCCAGGCACTTCAACACAGAGCGGCCGATTTGGTTATCGGGCTTGAATACTCCCGGTCACTTATGGAATGGGCGGCTGAGGCTATCAAGGAAAACCACCCCGATACCGCCACTGCTGTGGCTATGGCCAAGAGTTTCTGCGGTGACACCTGTAAGAAAGTCGTCGCCGAGGGTATTCAGATGCACGGAGGCATAGGCTTCACCTGGGACCACGATATGCACCTCTACTTCAAACGAGTCTGGGCCGACGACAATGCTTTTGGTGATAGCAACTACCAGCGAGAGGTGGTGGCCAAAGCCCTTGATGAAATTCACCAGTTATCCGGAGGCGGTCGCTGGATGAAGACGTCAGGAAGATTGACTCCAATGGGCTAGGACATTCTAAGTCTGCTTACCCTTTGCCATATCACCGACAATGTAAATACCTCTGATTTCTTAACAGATTTCAGAGGTATTTTATCTTTGAATCGGAAACCCTTATCAGAAGCATCCCGAACTCTTGGTTGAGAAGAAGGATTTTACTCTAGCACTGCACGACTTGCCTGTCTTTAACCATCCGAAATAATAAAATAGATATCAGTTTGGTTCAGGTCCTCCACTGCGAGCCACGTATGACGGAACGAGATATTCGTTCAATGCCAACACTACTCGGATTTACCAGATTTCTTCTTTCAACGAAGTATTCTGCTCAACATCAGTCTCCTTAACCCTGGTTTTAAACGGGGTATGATTTGACAGATTGGGATGATATTTGATAATCTCAAGCAGTATTCTCGTTCTTAAGGCGATTTAGTATATGTCTACGAGAGAACTCGACCAGACATCAACTGAATTCTCTACCCGGATACTGGCGTTCATGTACAGAAAGTCCGCTCGGACTTCCTGCGAAAGCGGGTACTCCTGGCGGACTCTCCCGAGGTACCCTCAGGGCCCCACACAAATACACCCGTAAAGGAACATTTTATATCCGTTGGCTTCAAGACCCTGAGAAGGCTTACCTTCCCGGGATTTTCTTTTAATCAGGAGCTTAGGCTGGTAATGAGGAGGAACATTGCATGAGTGAAAAAAGGTATGGACCCACAACTATAACGCCAAACTTCTATCAACTGGGTATGCACTCTTACCCGGCTTATCTATCCATGGGAGATGACGGCATGCTAATTGAAGGAGGTACCGGGGCCACCTTCGCTATCATCGTGGAACAGATTAAGGAGTTGGGTATTAATCCGGAGCGTATCAAGTATCTTGCCCTTACTCATACCCATCCCGACCATATTGGAGCAATTCCACAGCTGAAAAAGTTGTGGCCCCATCTGAAGGTCGTAGGCAGCGCTGTAGCCAAGCAAATGCTACAAAGAGAAGAGGCCGTTGGTGAATTTCTCCAGATAGACCACAGTATCACCGAGATTCTAATCATCAAAAATGATATTTCGGAATGGCCGGCTGAGTTCGAGAACCCCACCTTTGATGTAGATTTTGTGGTAGATATGGTTGTTGGAGAGGGAGACAAGCTCGACCTCGGTTCAGGCATCGTGTGGAATGTCTATGAGACTCCCGGCCATGCACCGTGCCACATTTCGTTATATGAAGAGAAAGAGGGTACACTGGCAATCGGCGATGTCACTGGATTTTACGTCTCTGAGAAGAACGCCTTCTGGCCCAATTACTTCCAGTCTCTCGAGACCTACTGCAACAGCATTCGGAAACTTTCCGCTATACCAGCCAAGAGGGGTGCCCTGGGTCACAACGGGATGGTTGACGGACAGATGGACAAATACTTCGCCAAGGCCATGAAAGCTACTGAGGCCTTTCACATGGATATACTTGAGAGGCTGGATAAGGGCGAGAACCCCGAGAAAATTTCTATAGATAAGACAAAATTGGTGTACCTGCTCACCAACCTTCAGCCCTTTGCATCAATGCAAAACTTGACCAAGCTATTAATCAGGCGCTCTCAACAAGCCGCCGATAAGGAGAACCTGTTCGTCATCCCATGAGGAATAATACGTGTGGTGGTTGAAAAAGATAATTCAGAAAGAGGTGACAAATGGAAGAGAGAAAACGTGTGGAGATAAAGGCAACGGCGCAGGTAAGGGCCGTTATGGAGCAGCACTTCAGGGAGTTGGACGAAGCGGACAAGACCAAAAATAGAAAGATTGCCTGGTGCAGCAGTGTGGGACCGGCGGAGCTGGCAATCTCCATGGGCTTTCTGGTCTATTTCTTCGAAAACCACGGTGCCATGCTGGGTTCGACCCGAACGGCCAATGACTACATTCCACTTGCTAACGCCGCCGGTTATTCGCCTGATATATGCTCTTACCTCACCAGTGACATCGGTGCCTACCTTAAGGGCGAAACACCTCTCCAAAGGGCTTATGGTATCGAGCACATCCCCAAGCCCGATGTATTGCTTTACAATACCAATCAGTGCCGTGAGGTATACGACTGGATGAGCTGGTACGCCCGTGAGCTCAAGGTACCCCTGTACGGTATTAACACCCCTCGTACGCAGCGACAGTCCCGAGAGGACGTCATAAATTCGGTGGCTGCCCAGATTGAGGAGATGGTTCCCGGACTGGAAGAGGTGGCTGGCCGTCGCTTTGATATCGATGAGTTCCGCGAGGTTATCGCTACTTCCCGTGAGTGCTCCCAGCTATGGGAGGAGTGCCTGGACACCGCAGAAGCCCAGCCTTCCCCGATGACATTCTTCGATGATTGCATCCACATGGGCCCGGCGGTGGTTATGCGGGGGAGGAAAGAGGCCAACGACTACTATAAAATCCTTCTGGCGGAGCTTAAAGAGCGTGTCGAGCAGGGAGTGGCTGCCGTAGAGGGAGCGCGACATCGCCTTTACTGGGAGGGGATGCCCATCTGGGGAAAACTGCGGATTATGAGTGAGCTCTTCGCCAGACTGAATTCGTGCATCCTGGTCAGCACCTACTGTAACAGCTGGGTCTTCTCTGATCTCGACCCAAAGGACCCCTTCAAGAGCATGGCCAGGGCATACAGCTCTATCTTCATCGGTCAGGATGATAACTGGAAAGAGGACTACATCTCCGAGAAGGTCAAGCGCTTTAACCTCGATGGAATCCTGTACCATGATTCCAAGACCTGTCCCAATAACACCAACAGTCGCTACGCTATGCCCGACCGCCTGAGTGAGCAACTGGGCATACCCTACCTGATAATCTATGGCGACCTTAACGACCTCCGCTGTTTTTCCGAGGAACAGACCATAACCAATGTCG
This sequence comes from Dehalococcoidia bacterium, assembly GCA_011171075.1. Lineage (GTDB taxonomy): Bacteria > Chloroflexota > Dehalococcoidia > Dehalococcoidales > Fen-1064 > W589. The sequence continues at coordinate 12,597 of DUFD01000039.1, forward strand.
AGGCCTTCATCGAGCAATTAGAGGAGTCACGGTGACAATATATGCCGGTATTGACATCGGCAGCTGCACCACCAAAGCGGTGGTGATTGACCAGGAAGATAATATCATCGGCAGTCACGTACGCCGCTCCGGCGTCGACTACCAGAGCGTTGCCAGGGAGGTACTGGAAACCGCCTTAGAAGGCAGGGAGTGGGACAACATCCCCATCGTTGCTACCGGATATGGTCGGCACACTATTGACTTCGCCAAAGAGGTGAAAACGGAGATTGCCTGTCACGCCAAGGGGGGCTTCCACTATGCCCAGCGGGCACTGATGCTGGTAGATATCGGGGGCCAGGACAACAAGGTAATCAAAATTGATAATAGCGGCCACAGGCTCGATTTTAAGATGAACCGTAAGTGTGCTGCCGGCACCGGTACCTTCATCGAGGAGATTGCCGCCAGGATGGCAATCCCCCTTGAGATGCTGGATGATATGGCCAGGAAGGCAGAGAAGCGGGTCAAAATCGGGAGTTACTGTACGGTGTTTGCCTCCACCGAGATACTGGCCCATATCAGGGCAGGGGTCGCTTCTGAGGAACTGGTAAGAGGGGTGTTCGAGTCGGTGGTGGACCGTGTCATGGAGATGATTCCCCTCGCCGACCCCATACTGCTGTGTGGTGGGGTGGTACAATACTTCCCCATAGTTGCGGATATTTTCCGGGAGCGTATGTCGGGCGAAATAATCGTTCCCCCCCTCCCCCAGCTGACCGGGGCTTATGGTGCCGCCCTCTTTGCCCGCCAGTCGGCTGACTAACGTGTCTTACCTCGAGGAGAAATGACAGTTGGAAGCACAGAGTCGCTATGGCAAGGTAACCGGCGAGGTTATAACCATGCTGGCTGGCATAGTTGGTGACAAAAACGTCGTGACGGGAGACGGGCTGGAGAACTACTCTCATGACGAGATGCCTATGCCCAAGCCGTTCCTCCCGGAGGTTGTGGTAAAGCCCGACAGCAGCAGCGCAGTCGCCGAGGTATTGAAGCTGGCCAACCGGAGGCGTATCCCGGTCACTCCCAGGGGAGGAGGCACCGGCCTTTCTGGTGGAGCGGTACCTACCTGCGGAGGCATTGTCCTTTCCCTGGAGAGGATGAACCGGATACTCGAGATAGACAAGGCCAACTTCGTGGCCACGGTTGAGGCTGGCGTTCTCCTTTCCGAGTTGTTCCAGGCCGTGGCCGAGCACGGACTCCATTATCCGCTCTACCCTGGTGAGGCCAGCGCCGCCATCGGCGGAAATGTGGCTACCAACGCCGGTGGAATGCGCGCTGTGAAATACGGCGTGACCAGGCATTTCGTGCTGGGACTGGAAGCGGTGTTGCCTACCGGAGAAATAATACAGACGGGGGGAAAGTTCGTTAAAAACTCCACCGCCTACGACCTGACCCAGCTACTCATCGGCTCGGAAGGGACCCTGGCGGTTGTTACCAGGGTTCTGCTGAGACTGATACCTCCCCCGGGTATGATGGAGCTCCTCTTTATTCCGTTCAACAGTCTGCACGATGCCATCAGCTCTGTACCTGAGATACTGAAGCGCGGAATACTCCCCGTTGGCATAGAGTTCATGCAGAAGGATATCATTCACATGACCGAGCAGTACACCGGTAAGGAAATCCCCCTGCATGACTACGAGGCCTTTCTCATGATTTTTCTGGAGGGCGATAACGAGGATGAGATTCACAGGCAGGCCGGTGAAATCGGCCCGATTTGCCTGAGTAACGGTGCTGTTGATGTTTACACCCCGGCCAGCGAAAGGGCCAAGCGGAACCTGCTGGAAGCCAGAGAGAAGTTCTATCACGCCCTGAAACGGTCCGGTATGCTCGATTTTGCCGATGTGGTCGTGCCGCGAAGCCGCATCGCCGAGTTCGTCGAGACATCGCACCGGATAGGGGAGGAATACGGGATAACTGTTATCGCCGTGGGGCATGCCGGGGACGGCAATGTGCACCTGGCGATTATGGGCCAGGCGACCGATGAGATGCAGAAACGGGTAAAAGAGCTTCTTGGCAAAATCTGCCAGGAGGGCGTGGCGATGGGTGGCACTATATCCGGGGAGCACGGCCTCGGCTTCGCCAAGAAGGACTACCTCCACATGGTTGCCGGAGGGGGCAAGATGGAGTTGATGCAGAGGATAAAACAGGCCTTTGACCCAAACGGCATCATGAACCCGGGCAAGATTTTTAACCAAGGGTAACTGCTCATTACCATTTGTCAATACGGTAGAATGATATCTTAAAGAGGTAGGGAGAATATATACGTGCGTCTAAGCTGATCCCTTTGTGTGGTTGGAACCAATCTCGGTATAGAGAGTGAACGACGGATTAGACCAGCATTCATCACCCGCCTTTTTCTCTATCCTTGTAAGGCGATAATGAACACGGACTGTAGTAACGAATGGTAATATTATTACCATATGGGAAATTGGTAGCGGGGGTCGGATTCGAACCGACGACCTTTGGGTTATGAGCCCAACGAGCTACCACTGCTCCACCCCGCGTCGCACCCAAAGTATAACCAGTTACTCAGCAGACTGTCAAGACATACCTGAGTACCCTGCCTTTCTGCAACCGCAGACTAAATATACGCTAAACAATAATAAAAAGTTGTGGACATAAATAAAAAAAGATAGTATACTACATAAAACAGACAGGAGCCCTGAGCTTGAGAATATTGCTCGTCTATCCTCAGTACCCGGACACTTTCTGGAGCTTCAAGCACGCCTTAAAACTCGTCTCGAAAAAGGCGTCACACCCTCCCCTTGGCCTATTAACCGTTGCCGCCATGCTCCCCGACGAGTGGGAGAAAAAGCTGGTGGACATGAATGTCACTGCCCTGAAAGATAGAGATATCGAATGGGCGGACTACGTATTTATCAGCGCCATGGTGGTGCAGAGAGATTCAGCAAAAGAGACCATCGCACGCTGCCACAGACTCAATACCAGGGTGGTCGCCGGCGGCCCTCTCTTCACTAGCGAGTACGATGAGTTCGACGAAGTAGACCATCTGGTACTGGACGAAGGAGAATGTACACTGCCACCTTTCCTCGAAGATTTAGAGAAAGGCCAGGCCCAGCACATTTATACCTCCAGCGAACGACCTGACGTAACCAAGACACCCATCCCGCAGTGGTCACTGATAAACATGAATAAATACTCAGCAATGAGTATCCAGTATTCGCGGGGATGCCCTTATGACTGCGAGTTTTGTAATGTCGTCATTCTCAACGGCCACAGGCCACGCACCAAAACTAAGGAACAGATGCTGGCGGAAATAGAGGCGATTTATGAACAGGGGTGGCGAGAGAGCGTTTTTATTGTTGATGATAACTTTATCGGTAACAAGAAGAAACTAAAGACAGAGATTCTTCCCGCCATAATCCAGTGGTTAAAGCAGAAGAAATACCCCTTCACATTCTTCACCGAGGTATCAATCAACCTTGCCGATGATGAGCAGCTCATGCGCCTGATGGCTGAGGCTGGATTTGACCGGGTATTTGTCGGCATCGAAACACCGAATGAAGACAGCCTCGTCGAATGCAATAAGTTCGCCAATAAGGGACGTGACCTGGTGGCCTCCGTCAAGAAGATTCAAAGCTTTGGCATGGAAGTACAGGGAGGGTTTATTGTTGGCTTTGACAGCGACCCCCTCTCTATTTTCCGTAACCAGATTAACTTCATTCAGAACAGTGGCATTGTCACCGCCATGGTCGGTCTTCTCAATGCTCCCCGTGGTACCCGACTATATCAACGTCTCAGCCGGGAGAATCGATTACTTAAGGACATCACCGGCGATAATACTGACTGCTCGATGAACTTCATCCCTAGGATGAACTACGAAACACTCATCGAAGGCTATAAGCATATACTGACCACTATATACGCACCCAAGCAATACTACGAGCGAATAACCACCTTTATGAAAGAGTACAGACCTCATAAAGTACACGGAATGTCCAAGCTCCGGTTCTATCACATAAACGGATTAGTCAGGTCGATGTGGGTGCTTGGCGTCATGGAAAATGGCCGGATTCGCTACTGGAGGTTTTTCATCTCCACCCTGCTAAAACGTCCCAAGCTCTTTCCCCTATCCATAAGCCTTTCTGTCTATGGGTTACACTTCCGCAGAGTCGCCAAGAAGTTTAGTAAAACGCCTGTCCTTCAGCTACCAACTGCTATCCAGGTACCTTCTAACCTGACTGATATCTAATGTTCCTAGAATCCATTTCTGACTCCGGGATACAAAATAATCCACTTCAGAAGAGTTATAACAGAAACAGGGTGACTGTATCGAGATTGCCCGTTGCGGGCTGATTTTTATGTTGAGTTATGTTAGAATATGACGAACTGCCCGTAAGCACCCGATTCATTTATTATGCGGAGGAGCATGGTGAAAGAAGCCATTGATAGGTTTATCAATTACCTGAAAGTGGAAAAAGGATTTTCCGACAACACGGTGCTCGCCTACCAGAACGACCTCAGTCAGCTTGCCCGTTTCGTAGAATCGGAGGCCACCAAGCAGGGCAAGGAACCGTCCTGGGCTAATTTAAAACGGCAGGAGATGCTTAGTTACCTGCTTAATCTCCAGGAGAAGCGTTATGCTGAAACCACACGGGCCCGCAAAATAGCGGCCGCCAGGTCCTTCTTCAAGTTCCTGGTAGCGGAGAAAGTTATCAGGGAAGACCCCACGCAGAACATGGAGTCACTTAACGTAGGACGGTCATTACCCAAGCCCATATCTGTGAACCAGGCCATGCTTCTACTGGAGCAGCCGGCGAAGAAGACCACCCCGGAAGGTAAGCGGGACTCAGCTATGCTGGAACTGCTCTACGCTAGCGGTATGAGGGTCAGTGAACTGGTATCCCTGAACCTGGAGCACATCAACACGGCGGATAACGAGGTGCGTTGTATCGGCAAAGGCCGCAAAGAACGCCTTATCCCGATTGCTCCACGGGCAGCTTCGACAGTAGAGGAGTACATTAAAAAAGCCCGCCCCAAGCTGGTACGCCGCGATACCGAGAAAGCCCTGTTCCTGAATCGCCGTGGCGACCGACTGACCCGGCAAGGCTTCTGGCAAATACTGAAGGAATACGCCAAGGAAGCCGGCCTGGAGGCTCAGGTAACACCACACACCCTGAGACACAGCTTCGCAACCCATATGCTTAACCGAGGTGGTGACCTGAGGACTGTTCAGGAGTTACTCGGACACGCCAACATCTCCACCACCCAGGTCTACACCCACCTCACCACGGAACACGTCCGGCGTGCCTATGAACAATCCCATCCCCGGGCTAAATAACATGTAGCAGGGAGCCCCTTAATGACCGGTAAATCAAGACGCAAACGAGGTAAGCAATCCCCCAGCCGAAAAGCACGCTCTCAGCAACGCCCCCCTGCCGCTAGTCGGGTACCAGCAGCCCCGGCTTCCAGTGAGGTGACAACTCAACCGGAAGCAATATCTCCACCGACAACCGCGGCACGCCAGCCCGTCAAATCCGAGACCATCCAGTTCTCCTATATCGCTACGGAACTGCGAACAATCGGAATCCTTGCCGGCATTATGCTGATTGTCCTTATAATCCTGTATTTTACTCTGGTCTAGCCCCATCCCGCAGCGGAATGATTATGGACTACGAAACGGCGAGAGCCCGCCTGATAGAAGGACTCGCCAGCGAGATTAAGGACAAACGTGTGCTGGCAGCCATGGCCCGAATACCGCGTGAACGTTTCGTCCCCAAGGAAAGTACACGCTATGCCTATGAAGACAGACCGCTCCCCATCGGACTGGACCAGACCATCTCACAACCCTACATAGTTGCTTATATGACCGAGGGCCTCAAACTTACCGGCAAGGAAAAGGTGCTGGAAATAGGGACGGGTAGCGGTTACCAGACAGCCATTCTGGCCGAGCTGTCCCGCCTGGTAGTATCCACCGAACGCCTGCCGCAACTCCTGGAGACAGCCCGCGAGTCACTGGACAACCTCGGGTATAAGAACATAGAACTGCACCTGGCCGAAGAGACACTGGGCTGGAAGGCAAACGCCCCCTATGACGCAATAATCGCCACGGCGGCAGCGCCACGCATACCGGAGGAGCTGGTTGCCCAGCTTAAAATCGGAGGGCGGATGATAATCCCGGTCGGCTCTCGCTACGTACAAGAGCTTTGCAAACTTACACGACACCGCAACCGCAACGAGGTACAGAACCTAGGTGCCTGCCGTTTCGTCTCCCTGATTGGCAAAGGTGCCTGGTCAGAAGAAGAGTAAGACAAGTATAGGCCTTCTGATAAAGAGCTGGCGCAAAGTTGATACCTGAGACAGTCTGGGCTATAATGCCACAGGTGCATTGTTTATTCAGCAGTAGACAAGAGACGGTGTAAAATGGAAGTTTTAGAGGCAATTAAGACCAGAAGGAGTATCCGCAAATACAAGGATACCCCAGTTGACGACAGGACGCTGGAGCAGGTGCTGGAAGCGGCCCAGTGGGCGCCTTCCTGGGCAAATACCCAGTGCTGGAGATTTATCGTGGTACGCGATGCCGATACGCGTGCTAAACTTGCTAGGACTTTGAGCACTAACAATCCAGCCACCGACGCCGTCATTCATGCCCCCATAGTCATCGTGGTCTGCGCCCAGAAGAAAAGGTCCGGCCATTACCGTGGCGAGCCATCAACCGATAAGGGTGACGGTTGGCTCATGTTCGATACCGGACTAGCTATGCAGAACCTGGTATTGGCCGCTCATGCGCTGGGTCTGGGCACTGTCCATATCGGGGCCTTTGACGCCAAGAAGGCTGAGAGCATCCTGAGCGTACCGGAAGGCTACTGCGTGGTCGAGATGACACCTTTGGGTTATCCCGACCAGGAAGCCAGGACACCACCACGAAAAGAACTGCCCGAGATAGTCTTTTACGATAGATTCCCACCTCCCCAGGAATAAGATGTTGCGTTAATGAGCGGCTATTGGTCTCTGCAGGAAGCAGGCCTGGCCTATCAACATAGTGGTTGGTCCGGTAAAACCCGGTTCCGGTTATCACACGCGTTCTGGTTTGCCGTATCTACCGTTCTACTACTATAATAAGAAATATAAACTTCAGTAATTCCTTACATCCACCAGGCAATTACATCACGGAGGAAGGCTACTTACATGGCAGAATACGGACTCGACAACATTTGCAATCTTGCCTTGCTGTCTCACAACAGCGCCGGTAAAACATCCCTGGCCGAGGCAATGCTCTTCAACGCCAAGGTGATTAACCGCCTGGGCAAGGTTGATGACGGTAGTTCCACTTCGGACTACGACCCGGCTGAGCAGAAACGTAATATCAGTATCAACCTGAGCATACTACCCTACGAATGGCAGAAGAAGAAGATTAACCTCATCGATACGCCGGGTTATCCAGACTTCGTCGGTGAGGTCAAGTCAGGCATGCGTGTCAGCGAGGGGGTACTCGTCTTGGTATGTGCCGCCTCCGGCGTCGAGGTCGGTACAGAGCAGGCGTGGGGCTACGCCGATGAGGCCAGCCTGCCGCGCATGATTGTCATCAACAAAATGGACCGTGAAAACGCCAACTTCTCCCGTACTGTCGGTGAAATCCAAGCCAAGTTTGGCCGCCAGTGCGTGCCGATACAGGTTGCCATCGGCGCTTCCAGTGGTTTTCAGGGAGTGGTTGACCTGCTAACGATGAAAGGCTATATCGGCACGGAAGCAAGTGAAGTCGAGATTCCTGACTCGGTACAGGGTGAAGTCGATTCACTGCGTGAGAAGCTTGTAGAGGCCATCGCCGAGGTGGATGACACGCTTATTGAGAAATATCTCGGGGGTGAGGAGCTCAGCCAGCAGGAAATGGTGGCCGGCCTGCGTCAGGGGGTAGCCAGCGGTAAGGTAGTCCCGATTCTGGTAACCTCTGCCACCAAGAACATAGGTGTCGGCCTGCTGATGGATGCCATCTGTAGCTATATGGCGTCACCGGCAGAGCGGGAGATTGCGCTTGTGGATGGCAGCACTGCAAAACCGAGTCAGGACGGGCCACTGGCTGCCCTGGTATTCAAGACCAGCGCCGACCCGTACGTAGGCAAGCTCACCTATTTCCGCGTCTACAGCGGCGTATTCAGCAGCAACTCGCAAGTGTGGAACACAACGCAGGGCGAGAACGAGCGCATCGGCCAGCTATTTATGCTGCGCGGTAAAAACCAGGAACCGGTCCCTCAGGTAGCGGCAGGAGATATCGGCGCTGTAGCCAAACTGAGTGTCACCGAAACCGGCGATACTTTGGGCACACGGGACAAGCCAGTGAAGATAGCCTTCGTCTCTTTCCCCGCACCCGTTTTCAGTGAAGCGGTCTACCCCAAGACCAAGACCGACCTTGATAAACTGGGGGCATCGCTCGCCAAACTGGTCGAGGAAGACCCCACCCTTCAGGTACGCCGCGATACCACCACCAACGAGACCATAATGTCCGGCCTGGGTGATACCCAGATTGAAGTGGCCGCCGAGAAGATGGAGCGCAAGTTCGGGGTTAGTGTTAATCTGGAAACGCCCAAGGTGCCGTACAAGGAGACGATTACTGTGCCGACTAACGCCGAATATAAGCACAAGAAGCAGACTGGCGGGCACGGTCAGTATGGGCACGTCCTGCTCGAACTGGAGCCTCTTCCCCGTGGCGCTGGTCGTGAATTTGGCAGCAGGGTAGTCGGTGGTACGATACCGAAGAACTACATCCCGGCAGTCGAAAAGGGCTTTAATGAAGCGGTCGAAGATGGCGTACTCGCCCATTACCCTGTTGATGATATCAAGGTGACCGTCTATGACGGCAGCTACCATCCGGTCGATTCCTCGGAGATATGCTTCAAAATTGCCGGTGCCGGTGCCCTGAAAAAGGGGCTGGCCGACGCCAACCCCGTCCTGCTGGAACCGATTATGGATATTACGATAAAGGCACCGGAAGAGTATACCGGTGACATCATCGGTGACCTCAACACAAAGCGGGCCCAGGTGCAGGGGATGAACCCGGAGAACGGAATGAACACCATCAACGCTCAGGCACCGCTGGCGGAGGTGCTGCGTTACTCGATAGCCCTGAAGTCAATCACGCAGGGTAAGGGGACCTTCACCATGGAGTTCAGCCACTACCAGGAGACACCCCCGGCAGTCGCCCAGAAGGTCATCGCCGCCCGGCAGGCAGAAAAAGAGAAAGCCTAGCCCTCAGTCATTACCAAAAAACAAAAGGGGCTGCTCTGACGAGCAGCCCCTATCTTTGTCGTCTGGTCTGGAAAGTATTAACCCATCAGCTCCTTGAGCTTTTCCTTGAAGGCAGGGACTACCTTCTTCCAATCGCCCACGACGCCGTAGGCAGCTTCTTTGAAGATGTTGGCATCGGCATCCCGGTTGATGGCGATGATGTTCTTCGAACCGCTGCATCCGGCCAAGTGCTGGCTGGAACCAGAGATAGCCACAGCAATGTAGACATCCGGCGAGACAATCTTGCCGGTCAGACCTACCTGGATGGTATCCGGCACCCAGCCGTTATCACATGGGGGCCGGCTGGCACCCACCGCCGCCTTAAGCATTTTGGCCAACTCTTCCAGTTCCTGGAAGCCCTCGGGGCCACCAATGCCGCGGCCTCCGGCAACAATAACGCTGGCATCTTCCAGCTTGATACCCTCGACCTCTTCAATGACAGTGTCAAGGACCTCGGTCCTGATTGCCGAAGCATCCAGGCCAGCATCGATATTGACAACCTCGCCTTTACGTGAGTCATCGCGCGCCAGTGGTTCCCCGGCCTTTACCCTGAGGGTAGCCATCTGCGGCATCGATTCCGAGGTGAAAATTGCGCGGGCATTGCCGCCATATACCGGTTTGGTCCGCAGCAGCAGCTTAGAGTCCGGGTCAACCGCCAGTTCGACGCAGTCCATCGTAGCTGTGGTATCCAGTCTGAAAGCAAGCCGGGGTGCCAGGTCACGACCGACCGAGTTCTGTCCCATTAGCACTACCTTGGGCACGACCTCATTGGCCACCTTTTCCATTACGGCCAGATACGAATCTGTCCGGTAGTTCTTTAGCAGCGCGTCATCAACCACGTAGACCTTATCGGCACCGAAGGCAATTGCTTCCTGCGCCAGGTCTCCAACTCCACTGCCCACCAGCACCGCCGACAGCTCTTCACCCAGGTCATCAGCAAGCTTGCGGCCAGCACCGAGTAACTCGGTGGAAATTGCGGCCAGCTTACCGTTTACGGCCTCAGCCAGTATCATAACGCCTTTGTTATCAGCCATCTGAATTTCCTCCTTATTTCAAAGCACGATAGCAGTCCGGCCGGACCACTAAAGTAGCTTTGCCTCCGAAAGTCTTTTAGCCAGGTTGGCGCCAGCGTCGGCCTCATCCTCACCCTCGATAATCTCGCAGGTGCCTTCACGGACCGGCTGGAAGAGCTTGAGCATCTTGATACGCCGACCGGCCGTACCAAGAGTGGAGGCATCAACACCCAGGTCAGCCGGTGTCCAGACAATCGGCTCCTTGCGCTTGGCCGCCATGATACCCTTGATAGTGGCATAGCGTGCCTCACCAAGCTCATTACTAACGGTAATCAGGGCTGGCAGAGATACCTCAACAACCTCATAGCCGTCCGGGATGACCCGCTCTACTTTAGCCTTACCATCCATGACCTCTACTTTCTTCGCCAGGGTCACGCTGGGCAGGCCAAGTAATTCGGCGAGACCGGAGCCCACCTGTCCGGCATCCCAGTCGGCAGCCTGCCGACCACAGAAGACGATGTCGTACTCGCCGATTTTCTTGATAGCGGCCGCTAAAGCTGCAGCGGTCGACCAGCTATCCCCACCGTCAAAGGCCGGGTCTTCGAGCAGGACAAGCTCGTCCGCACCCATTGACAGCGGCTTCTTGACGACATCACGCAGCAGACCGGTACCCAGACTCACCGCCGTAATCTTACCACCCACGGCATCCTTTATTCGGAGTGCTGCTTCCACCGCCTGCTCATCGAAGGGACTGATTACGGGCGGAACACCGGCCGGTGGTACTACGGAGTTGCTCGAGGCATCAATCTTGAAGCTGGCCGGCGGCGCTTCCGGATCAATCACCTGTTTGACGCAGACAATCATGTTCATCGTGTGCGTTTCCTCCTTCTGCACATTGTTACCTTAGTAGTATTTTGATGACAACCCAATTAAGTACTGTATCATCTAACCGATTTCAGCGTCAAGTTATTGTATGCTTTCCTATTTCCGCACCACGGTCACCATGCGCCGCGCGGTGTGGTCATACGGACTGCCGTCAAGTCCGCCGTAGACATCAACGGCGGTGAAACCACAGCCTTTCAGGAGTGATACCATTTCCGTGGCCGAGTAGAGGCGGTGCGATATCTCCCACTCGATACGCTCGTTTCCTTTGAGCATTATCCAGCGGTTCCACATCCAGCCCCAGTTCTGGCTGACCTTACGTTCTTGAAGCCAGATGATACCATCTTCTTCGGACCAGCCCCTTTCTTGAAATATACGGGCAAGAACCTCTTTACCCATTATATCCATCAGGAAGAGACCGCCGGTTTTGAGAGAACGGTAGATATTCGTCGCCACCTGCCAGTCTTCTTCCGGGTCCGCAAAATAACCGAAGGAGGTGAACATATTGATGACAGCATCAAAAGCATCCGGCCGACAGAAAGTACGCATGTCCTCCTGTATAAACTCAATATCGAGGTCTTCCTTTCCAGCCTGCTTGATGGCTGCATCAAGGTACTTTCGCGTCCGGTCGACACCGGTCACACGACAACCATGGCGGGCCAGCTCCACTGAGTGCCTTCCCACACCGCAGCAGAGATCAAGAACTCTTGTTCCCGGATTGATCTCAAGGAGAGTCATAATTTTATCGACATCAGATGCGGCGTCAGCAATCCGCTGTGGTCTGAACATCACTTCATCCCAGGTCTCCCAGAAAGCATCTTCTTCGTGCCAGGGAACTGTTTGTGACATAATTTCACCCCCGCCAGGTGATTACCGCTGGGTATAAAGTGGACTTAGATTATGCCTTCTTCGGCCAGCCGGGTCAAGTCCTCCCGGCTGTACCCGAGCAGTCCGCAGTAGATTTCCTCGTTGTGTTCGCCTACTGCCGGGAAGGAGCGCTGTATCTCGGTCGGGGTGCCTGACATGCGAATGGGCAGCCCTGTCACCAGGGTATTGCCGCTACCATCGGGGAATAGTGCCTCCACCAGCATATCGCGCGCCTCCACCTGTGGGTGGCTGGCGACCTCGGTCTGCTCGTTACAGATTCCGGCGGGAATGGGTATCTCTTCCGCGGCCACCATGATTTCCTCGGCGGTCTGTGACGCCACCCATTCCGCGACCACCGGGTCAATGATATCGTGGTTCTCCCATCGGGCAAGGTCATTGTGAAAGCGTGGGTCTTCCGCCATGTCGTCACGGCCAATATAGCTGCAGAACCGCCGCCATATGGAGTTGGTAATGATGGCCAGCATCACCCATTTACCATCGCTGGTCCTGTAAAGGTCGCTAGGGCCAACCCACGGACTGCGATTACCCGTTTGCTGCCGAAGCTTCCCACCGGTCTCCCACTCCGCTATCATCGGTGCCATAACGGTAACGGCCGTCTGCAGCAGGGCGGTATCAATCATCTGCCCCTCCCCGGTCCGCTCCCGGTGATAGAGGGCAGAAACGACACCCACTGCCGTCATACTGGCCGTCAGGTAGTCGATATGGGGAATCTGCTCCCTGATGGGGGGACCTGGAAAACCGCTGATAGCCATTGCGCCGGACATCGCCTTGGCAATCTGGTCAAAGCCAAGACGGTGGCTGTAAGGACCGGTTGGCCCGAAGGCGGATACATCGGCAAAGATGATGTCTGGTTTCGTTTTTTTCAGGTCTTCATAGGTAATACCCAAGGCACGGGCAGCTTCGGGGCTGAAGTTCTCAATGACCACATCCGAGCGCTTTATCAGCTCGTTTAGCAGTTCCCGACCGCGCTCGGTCCTCTCGAAGTTTAGCGATATGCCTTTTTTGTTGCGGTTATAGTTGACAAAACCATAGCTATCACCTGTCGGTGCCAGCAGACCAAGATAGCGGTCCTGTCCACCACCTGGCCTCTCTACGCGGATAACCTCGGCACCGAGGTCGGCAAGCAGCATGCCGCAGAACGGGCAGGCGATAAAGCGTCCCAGGTCAAGTACTCTTATCCCGGCTAATGGTCCCGGCATGTGGCCACCTCCTCTTTCATGTCAAGCCAACGACAGACAGACTATCCGGTCGATGCCACCCAGGTCAGGTAACACGTCTATTTTAGCCCCGGAAAACAGGCTGCGCAGCAACATGGTGACGGCTTCAGCCTGGCCCTGCCCTATTTCAAGGAGCATGTGACCAGAGGGACGGAGTTTGTCTCCTGCCTGACGGCAGAGTTGGCGGATTCTCTCCAGTCCATCAACGCCACCGTCCAGTGCCAGTCGAGGTTCTGCACTGACCGGACCGGCCAGGGGCAGGTCAGATTCACGAACGTATGGCAAATTAGCAGTGATTATGTCAACAGGCTGCGGAAGTACAGTAAGCAAATTCCCCTTCAGCAGGTTTACTCTGATACTGACATCATGTTTACGGCAGTTTTTGCGGGCTACCCGGAGGGCATCACCGGAGATATCAGTGGCATAGACAGTTGACTCCGGTAGCTCCAGTGCCAGCGTGATGGCCACGATACCGCAGCCGGTACCGACATCCGCCAGCAGAGGAGCGTAATACTCGCGGGCAAACTCGATTGCCTTCTGCACCAAGAGCTCTGTTTCGGGACGCGGCACCAGGACACGGTTGTCAACCAGAAAATCACGTCCATAAAACTCACGCCGTCCCAGGATGTAGGCAGTGGGTATATCCATACAGCGGCGCCTGATTGATCGGCGGAAAGCATTGTACTCCTGCTGGCTCAACTCGTTGTCGAGCTCCCGGTACAGCTCTACCCGCGTTTTCCTGAGGACATCCCTGAGCAGCACCTCGGCTTCGAGCGCGGCGTCTTCGATTTCGTACTCCTCAAGAATCATACGCCCGCTGGCCAGGGCTTCTCTTAATTTCACGCCAGTTGTTCCTGCAGCTGTTTTGCCTGGTCATCGGTGGCGAGAGCAACGATGAGATGGTCG
>DUFD01000004.1 GCA_011171075.1 Dehalococcoidia bacterium
CATGATGGTTGCCTCTCTGGCAGTGGTGCGCTGCATCGAGATCGTCACCAGCCTTAGGTCCGAAATCAAGTGGCCCAACGATGTCCTTATCGACGGGAAGAAGGTATGCGGGATTTTAATTGAGAACGACGTACGGGCGGACAGGGGGAATTACGCCATCATTGGCATCGGTATCAACGTCAACCTAAACGTGGCTGATTTCCCGGAAATCCGTTCTACAGCTACCAGCCTCTCCTACGAGCTGGGGGAAGAAGTATCCTGCCTCGGTCTCGTCCGATGCCTTTTTAGCGAGATAGAGTTATTATATCTGGCCTCATCCGCCGGAGAGGCTGTGTATAAGCAATGGCAGCAACGTCTGATAACGCTCGGTAAAAAGGTGCAGGCTACATCGGCAACCGGCGAGACCACGCTCACAGGGATTGCAGAATCAACAGACCGAGACGGCAGCCTCTGGCTGCGCCTCGACGATGGCACCCTGACCAGAGTAATCACCGGCGATGTTACCCTGAACGAGTAGGAAGCGCGGAGTAGCCCGCTGGCCTAGCAGGCTACTCCATGCTTAGTACAAGCTACATTGGGACTCGCTAATCTGACTTTTTACTCTCACCCTTGTCCAGAAACATCTTGATGAGGTCCATCGGCAGCGGGAATATCACTGTGCTGTTCTTCTCAACAGCGATTTCAGTGAGCGTCTGCAGACAGCGAAGCTGCAATGTAACCGGCTCGCGGGCAATTACCGCACCTGCCTGGGCCAGTCGCTCGGATGCCTGGAACTCACCATCGGCATGGATAATCTTGGCGCGGCGTTCACGTTCCGCCTCGGCCTGGGCGGCCATCATCCGCTTCATCTGCTCGGCGAGCTCAACCTCTTTAATCTCCACGGCACTGACTTTAATGCCCCAGGGGTCGGTATGCTCGTCGATTATCTGCTGCAGGCTCTGGTTAAGTTTCTCTCTCTGCGTCAGAAGTTCGTCAAGCTCGGCCTGACCGAGGACGTTCCTCAGTGTCGTCTGCGCAATCTGAGAGGTAGCCCGGACGTAGTCCATAACCTTAAGAATGGCAGACTCTGGCTCGACCACTCGGAAGTAGACCACGGCGTTGACACGGACGGTGACGTTGTCCTTGGTAATGACCTCCTGCGGTGGCACGTCCATCGTGATGATACGAAGGTCAGCCTTACGCATGTTGTCAACGAAGGGGATGATTAAGAAAAAACCCGGTCCCTTCGTCGCCATATAACGTCCCAAGCGTAGAATGACACCCCTCTCGTATTCGGGCAGAATTTTGACCGTGGCTGGAATGAGAATCAACAAGATTAGACCGATAATAGCCCATATAATCCAAGCTTCCATGTATTTACCTCCTCAACTATTTCTTGACTACAGATAATACCAGATTATTGATCCCGGTGACGACCACTTCCTCCCCTGGTTCGACCCGGCCTTCCTCCAACATAGCTGTCCAGTTCTCACCTTCCACAAAGACCGTACCCCGGGGAGAGAGTGGTGTTTTAACAATAGCGGTCTTCCCGATCAGACCTTCTCTGCCGGTAACAGACCGACGAAATAACGTATTAATCTTTGAAATAATATCCTTAATATAATACCCCACAATAATTACCAGCACTACAAGAGATATTATGCCGACAATGGCCAGTGGACTCAATTACCTGCCTCCTGTCTCAGTCTGCGCACATATAGCTTCAAACTGTCAACCCGGTCGATAACCACCTTCTCATCAAGCTCAATCCGACCTTCCTCGGACACCGCCGTCCAGCGTTCGCCCTTATACAGGACCATACCTTCTGGCGTCAGTGCCGCCTTCACCACGGCGGTCTTACCAATCAGCTCTTCCCAACCGGTAGCCGGCTGACGTCGGTGTGAAACAACTACTCGGGTAATTATAAAGCCAATTGCCGCAGCAATAATAAAGGCAATGGTGCCGACAAGCCACGGATTGACCTGAAATAACGGGCCACCCTTGAAAAGAATCAGCGAGCCAAGCACGAGTGCGGTGATACCTCCGGCAGTAAACAGGCCGAAGGTCTCGGTAAATACCTCAGCGATGAACAGGCCGAACGCTCCCACCACCAGTATAATTCCGGCAATATTTACCGGCAAATTACCCAGTGAGTAGAATGCCAGTACCAGACAGATACCGCCAGCTACTCCGGGGAAAACGAGCCCGGGATTGGAAATCTCAACAAATAGACCCAGGGTCGCCAGGCTCAACAGTACATAGGCAATGTTGGGGTCAGTAATAGCGAAAAGGAAATCCTCCATCCAGCTCATATCGATGTACTGGATGGTGACATCATCAGTCTCGATAATGACAACAGCGCCCCTAAGCAGGGTCACTTCCCAGCCATCAAGTTCAGAGAGGAGCGAATCAAGGTCCGAGGAAACAATATCAATAACATTAAGCTCAAGGGCTTCTTGTTCAGTAGCGGAAACAGCTTCTCTGACAGCCAGCTCCGCCCACTCTACATTACGACCGTGGGACTCGGCGATACTCCTGATGTAGGCAGCGGCATCATTAACCACCTTATCCTGCATCGTCTCCGACATCTCGACCTCACCTTCAGAACCGATTGAAACTGGACTAGCTGCTCCGATGGCGGTATTGGGTGCCATGGCAGCCACGTGACCTGCCATTGTGATGAACGCTCCCGCCGAAGCTGCCCGCGCCCCGGCAGGCGAGACATAGACCACCACTGGAATCCTGGCTTCGACGATTAACTGAACGATGTCACGCATGGCAGTATCGAGGCCCCCGGGCGTGTCCATCTGGATGACACA
>DUFD01000040.1 GCA_011171075.1 Dehalococcoidia bacterium
GGGGATGGGGCCAGCACCACCAAACAGGAGCGGGAGAAAAGGAGTATTCAAATGCCACCCGTAATTGAAGGGGTCACGGTCAGTTGTGACCATTTCGGTATCGGTGTTATAATTTCAGCACGCATATTTCCCCCAGAGATGATGGGATAGGGCCTTTGGCTACTCCCTTTTCGTTTTTAAGAGATAGTTTTAAGGACAGGCAGACGGACAATCGTTATCAGCAGGCACTGGACTACATCTACAGCTTTATAGACTACGAAAGGCAACCCGGACCGCGTACAAGGGTAACCTATGATCTGCGGCGTATGGACGAGCTGCTGGGTCGTCTCGACAATCCTCACTTCAAAGCCCGGACCGCTCACATCGCCGGTTCCAAGGGTAAGGGGAGCGTGGCTGCTATGGTGGCTTCCGCCCTGACTGCCTCAGGTTATAAAACCGGCCTTTTCACATCACCGCATCTTCATGATTTGAATGAGCGTATGCGGGTCGACTGGGAGATGGTCTCCAATGAGGAACTGGTTGCCTTGGTGGACAGGCTTCGCCCTGAGATTGAATCCGTGAACGAAGCAGCCACCTACGGTAAATTGACCACCTTCGAGATACTGACGGCGCTGGGTTTCACCCATTTTGCGCAAAAAGGGGTTGATTTTCAGGTTATAGAGGTTGGGCTCGGTGGCCGGCTCGATGCAACTAACGTTGTCCATCCCGAGGTGTGTGTCATCACCTCCCTCAGTTTCGAGCATACTGAGGTCCTCGGTAATACCCTGACCGAGATTGCCACGGAGAAGGCCGGGATTATCAAAGAGGGGAGTCGCGTCGTTATTTCTCCACAAGCTGAAGAGGCAGACAATGTTATTGAAAAGGAGTGCCGTAATCGCGGAGCGGAACTCCTCAGGGTAGGTAGGGATATCACCTGGCATAATCCACGTTATGAACTGGAGAAGCAACACTTCCAGGTAAAGGGCAGGCTGGGTAACTACGAGCTTTCGATACCGCTGCTGGGGCAGTACCAGCTGGACAATGCTACGGCGGCTGTGGCGGCGCTGGAGATACTGGCGGAGCGTAGTCCGGGAATCACCGTGGAGACCATCCGGACCGGACTCGAAAGGGTGCAATGGGAGGGTCGGCTCCAGATTCTAAGTCGTAAACCCCTTATCGTGGTTGACGGTGCCCATAATGTCGATTCTATACAGAGGCTGAAGCAATCACTCCGGCACTACTTCGATTTTGAGCGGGCTATTCTGATTATCGGGCTCTCCGCAGACAAGAATCTTGGCGGTGTGGTCTCGGAACTGGTGTCCTTTTTTGACCGGGTAATCGTCACCCGCTCGATTCACCCCCGGGCGATGGCGACCGCTCCGATAGTAGCTGAGTTTGCCCGGAGAGGGATTACAGCCGAGGAAACCGACGATATATCAATCGCCTTGCCCCTTGCCTTGGGTATGGCAGGCGAACGAGACCTGATTTGCGTTACCGGCTCACTTTTTGTGGTGGCTGGGGCAATTGAGCAGGCGGCATTGCATAAATTGGCAACCTGAGCAGGCTGATGGCTGCCTGATGTCCGGTCATTTTCCAGGGCTCAGGCATTTTCCTGCCCCGGGTGTAATACCGGGGATTGTTTATATCAATAGGCTGCGTAATAGTGGAGTAACTATGGATTGGCGAATAGGATGGAAGTAGGAGGGGCTCCCGGTGGTGATGGTGGTGGACGGGGCGCTTTTGGCAGGGACTGGACGCAGGGCGGCATCCTCGGAAATCTTCTGCAGCTCTCCTGGCCAATGGTCATCACCAGTACCCTGATGATGCTCGGTCCCACCATCGATATGATATGGGTGGGGAAGCTTGGGTCAGCCTCAGTGGCTGGGGTCGGTGTGGCCGGTATCGCCGTCCAGCTTACCATGGGTGCCATGATGGGCCTGGCTATGGGGATGAGGGCCCTCATTGCTCGTTTTATTGGTGCCAGGGATGTGGATAGTGCCAATCATGTGGCGCAGCAAGGATTTGTAGTCGGCGGCGGGTTTGCCCTACTGGTGGCACTAGTGGGGATCTTCTTCGCGGAGCCAATACTCGGGATATTCGGGCTTGACCCTGATGTCATGACGGAAGGTGTCGCCTACCTGCGAATACAGTTTGTCGGCATGGTAGCGATATCGTTCCGCTTCATAGTCGAGGGTGTCATGCAGGCCTCCGGTGATGCCGTAACCCCGATGGTAACCGCCACGATATACCGGCTGGTCCACGTGACACTCTCCCCATTTTTCATTTTCGGGTTGTGGATATTTCCAGAGCTCGGTGTTAGAGGGGCTGCTGTGACCAGCATTATTTCGTACAGTCTCGGCGTTGCCTTGGGACTATGGTTTCTCGGTAGCGGCCGGGCGATGGTTTTTATCGGTCGGGGCGGGCTGGATGAAGCCGGGCGTCAGACGGGGTCCCGCTTCTTTTGGTGGATTCCCCGGAGTCAACCCTCGCGGTTGCGGCTCAGTTTCCGGAATTTTCGCTTTGATACCGGTATTATTTGGCGTATCATCAAGATTGGCGCCCCGGCCATGGTCTCCGGAATGCAGCGCACTGCCAGCCAGTTCATCCTTATGCTCTTCGTTAGCCCCTTCGGTAAGTATGCCGTAGCTGCCCACTCAGTCGTTCAGCGAATTGAGATGGCCCTTTTCATACCGGGTATGGCCTTCGGTCAGGCAGCCGGCGTACTCGCAGGACAGAACCTGGGGGCAGGAAAACCAGAGCGGGCTGAGAGAAGTGCCTGGATGTCTCTCCTGTTATCTGAGGTTTTCTTGATTGCCTGCTCGCTCGTTCTGCTGTTCTGGCCTGCTCAGGTGGTGAGTATCTTTAACTCGGAACCAGAATTGCTGGAGATTGCCGCTACCTATGTTAGAATTGCAGTTTCTGGTTACGTCTTGATGGGTTTCACCTCCGCACTGATGAACGTATTATCTGGCGCCGGTGACACTGTCCCTCCGATGATTTTCAGCCTGATAACTGCCTGGGTGGTGCAGGTGCCGCTGGCGTTTTTCCTGCCGAAGGTGGGTGACCTGGGGGTGTTCGGGGTACGCTGGGCGATGTCGGCCGGTTTCATTGTCGGTTCGGTGTTGTTCCTGGCCTATTTTCGTACCGGAAGATGGAAACGGAGGCGGGTCTAGCTGCGGAGAAGGATGGAAGATATAGAACGAATAGAAGGAATACCGGAGGGCACTGAGGACGAGATATACGGCGGAAGAAGGAGTGGCTTTGGCAGGGACTGGACCAAGGGTAGCATTACCCGGAATCTCCTGTCGCTCGGCTGGCCGATGTCCGTTAATGCCATCCTGACAATGATAGGGCCGACCATTGATATGGTGTGGGTGGGGATGTTAGGGGATGCGTCACTGGCCGGTATGGGTGTGGCCGGTACGGCAGTGATGGTAGTGAACTCCCTCCGGATGGGGCTGACCACCGGCACCAGGGCGATGATTGCCCGTTTTGTCGGTGCAGGTAATACCGAAGGGGCTAATCACGTAGCCCAGCAGGCCTTTGTCATCAGTGCCGCCTTCTCGATTTTGATGGCTGTTATCGGTATCATCCTGGCTGAGCCGATAATGCGTATGTTCGGACTGGAGGAGGACGTGGTTGCCGAGGGCGCTGCCTACATGCGTATCATGTTTATTGGTTCGGTAGCGATGTCTTTCCGGATGATGGGCGAAGGGGTTATGCAGGCCTCCGGCGATGCCATGACGCCAATGCTGGCTTCGGTTATTTTCCGAATACTTCACGTGGTTCTCTGCCCCTTCCTTGTCCTGGGGTGGTGGATATTCCCAAGTATGGGTGTGAGTGGCGCCGCCATGACCAATGTATTTTCCCAGGGCCTTGGGGCCGCAGTTGGGTTGTGGGCACTCTTTTCCGGCAGGTCAATTGGTTTCGACATTACCGGGTGGCGGCAGAAGGCAGTTGGCAGCAACTATGGTATAGTCGGCCGGATTGTTGGGTTTCTGGCCGTCTGGCGGCTTGTTCGGATAGGGTCTTCACGGCTAACCGTGACCCTGAGGAACTTCAGTCTTGATAGGAACATCATCTGGAGAATAGTGCGGATTGGTATCCCATCGTCAATTACCGGAATGGAGCGGAGCCTTGCTAACATTCTGCTTGTGTGGCTTATTACCCCTTTTGGCACCGCCGCTGTAGCTGCCCATTCGTTGATTCAGCGGGTAGCCATGTTCTTTCAGATGCCCGGTATGGGAGTAGGGCAGGCGGCTGGCGTGCTTGCCGGTCAGAACCTGGGAGCGCAACAGCCGGGACGTGCTGAGAGGACAGGCTGGATAGCGGCTGGCTTATTTTCTGTTTTTATGGTGGTTGCCTCGACGATAGTGTTTTTCTGGGCTGAAGAGATAATAGGTATCTTTAGCTCTGAACCGGCCACGAGAGCACTTGGTGGCGATTTTCTGCGCATTGAGATTGTTAGCTTTATGGTGTTTGGTGTGGTGCAGGTACTGGTTCAGTGCCTGAACGGGGTAGGTGATACCTGGATTCCGATGTTTACGACTCTGGCTACTATGTGGCTGGTTCAGGTACCGATGGCGTATTTTTTGTCGAAATATACTTCGATAGGCGTCTACGGAGTACGTTGGGGGATAGTAACTGCCATCGCGCTGAGGGCTGTCATCTATACCGCGTATTTCAAGGCGGGCAGGTGGAAGCGCAAAAGGGTATAATGCGGCAGAGGTAGCGTCCTGTCTGGAGGTGAAGCCCGAGCGTATCAGGAGCAGGGCTGCCCAGAATGATGGAAGACACAGGGAGTCCCGCGGCAGGACAGGGTGAGCGGGACTGGACAACCGGCAGCGTTCCCCGTAATCTCCTGGCTCTATCCTGGCCGATGATGGTGACCGAAGGCCTCTACATGATAGGCATCAGCATCGACATGGTCTGGGTGGGCAGACTTGGCTCTACGGCCATCGCCGGAATCGGGGTTGCCGGTATCTACGCCGGTGTCCAGATGATGATAATGACCGGCCTCAGCATGGGGACCCGTGCCCTGGTAGCCCGTTACATCGGTGCCCGTGATATCGAGGGGGCCAATCATGCTGCTCAACAGGCCTTCGTTATCAGTCTCATTTACACGGTTGTTATGGCAGTGCTCGGCGTCGTTTTTGCTGAAGCAGTGCTGACATTAATGGGGTTCGCCTCCGACGTCGTCGCGATTGGGACCTCCTACATGCGTATTATGTTTGGTTTCGGTTCGGCAACGGTGGCCTTCTGGTATATGGGCTACAGCATACTACAGGCCTCCGGAGACGCAACTACGCCCCTGGTGATAACCATCTTCTACCGGGTTCTCCACGTTCCCCTGTGTTATGCTCTGGTTCTGGGCGAATGGGGATTTCCCCAGATGGGTTCCGACGGGGCAGCCGTGGCCAACGTCATCTCCAGAGCTACGGGCATGGTTCTGGTTCTCTGGGCACTATACGCGGGGTGGGCAGTGTCTTTTAAATCGGACCGGTGGCTGCGGGGGTGGAAGGTACGCGATACAGGCAGAAGTGTACCACGACAGTTGCTAAACTTTATGGCTATCTGGCGCGTTTTCATCGTGGGGCCGGGTAGACTCCGGCTGACCATGCGCGGTTTCCGGGTTGACCTCGCTATGGTCTGGCGCATGGTAAGGATTGGCATCCCGGCTTCAATAATGGGTGTGCAGCGTTCACTCAGTATGATAATTGTCGCTGGACTAACAGGCGCGTTCGGTACTACGGCGGTGGCGGCGCATTCCGTTCAGCAACGGGTGGAAATGGTGCTGATGCCGGTGAACCTGGGACTTGGTTTAGGCTCTGGCGTGCTCGCGGGACAGAATCTTGGAGCACGGCAACCCGAGCGTGCTGAGAGAAGCAGCTGGCAGGCAGCCCTGCTATCCACTGGACTGATGGTTATCTGTTCGACGGCGGTTTTTTTCTGGGCGGAGAACATAGTGCGTATCTTTAATTCCGAGCCAGACCTGGTAGCCATGACGAGTACGTTTCTGAGAATAGCGACTGCCGGTTACATCTTCCTTGGTGTAGGCACGGTCCTGATGCAGTCGCTTTCGGGTGCCGGAGACACTGTGCCGCCGATGGTCTTCGGTATCGTCGCCGCTTGGGGGTTCACGGTGCCACTGGCATACCTCCTGCCCGGGGTTGGCAATATCGGTGTCAATGGAGTGCGCTGGGCGTTGGTGAGCGGTTTTGTTGCCCAGGCTATTCTCTCCATTGCATACTTCAGACTTGGCAGATGGAAACGTAAAAAGGTATAATTAGTATCGGTTGCGATTGCGAAGATTAGCAGAACATGTCCGGTGAGGTGAGACGGTGCCCATATACGAATACGAGTGTAATTCATGCCATTATCGCTTTGACAAGCGTCAGGGATTTAATGATGCCCCGTTAGCAGAGTGTCCCAAATGCCAGGGGACCGGTCGGCGAGTTTTCTATCCGGCTCCAATAATATTCAAGGGGAGTGGTTTCTATGTAACGGACAGCCGCAGCCGTAGTGGCGATGGCGGAGGCGATGGTAACGGGAGTGGGTCGGACACCGGCGGGAAAAAGTCACCTGCTGGAGAAGGGACAAAGGAGCCTGGGGGGTGAAAGCGTTGCTGCAGCGGGTTACCCACGCCTCGGTAAGTGTCGACGGAGAAACGGTCGGTAGTATTGGACGCGGGCTGGTGGGTTTCATCGGCGTAGCTGTCGGCGATACCAAAGAGGATGCCAAATACCTGGTGCAGAAGATGGTCGGGCTGCGTATCTTCTCAGATGAAGAGGGAAAGTTTAATCTGTCCGCACTGGATGTCAGTGGCGAATTGCTTCTAATCAGCCAGTTTACTCTGCTTGCCAATACCCGCAAAGGACGGCGTCCCAGCTTCACCGAGGCCGCATCACCTGAGCTGGCCGAGGAACTGTTTCAGTATTATGTGCAGCAGGCCAGTTCCACCGGCCTCCGCGTGGCTACCGGCCACTTCCAGCAGTATATGCAGGTTGAGATACATAACGACGGCCCGGTAACCATCATGCTGGACAGCCGGGACAGACATCTCCCCAGGAATGCATAATCGGGTAATCACCCGTTTTTAGGGATAGTAAAGGAGGTTAATCGTATGGGTAAACTTGATGGTAAAGTAGCAATCGTCACCGGCGCCAGCCGCGGCATCGGCAAGGCGACGGCTATCCTGTTCGCTGCAGAAGGGGCCAAAGTAGCCTGCGCAGCACGTACCATGGGTGAGGGCGACCATATCTTAGAGGGCTCGCTGTCAACCACGGTGTCTGAAATCGAGGCAGCTGGTGGTACAGCAATAGCGGTGCCGACTGATATATCTCAAGAGGAGAGCTGTCGCGACCTGGTCGCGAAGACGAAGGAGACCTTCGGTCCGGCCGATGTCCTCGTCAATAACGCCGCCCTGACCTACTTCATACCGGTCAAGGACTTCCCCGTGCGCCGTTGGCTCCGCTCTTTCAGCGTCAACTTCCACGGCCCGTTCATCCTCAGTCAGGCCGTACTACAGGATATGGTAGAGCGACGTAGCGGCGCCATCGTTAACGTTTCCTCCGGGGCAGGTATCGGGCCGGGGCGAGGTCCATACAAAGAGTCCACCGGTGGAGAGCGCGGTGGCACGCTCTACGGTGCCGAGAAGGCAGCTCTGGAACGTTTTACTCAGGGACTTGCCCAGGAGGTCTATCAGTACGGTGTTACGGTTGCCTGCGTCTCCCCTTCACTGGTCGTGCCGACACCCGGTACGGTATACCACAAGCTGGTCAGCGGTATGGACGACCCCCGGGGGGAGCCACCCGAGGTTATGGCACGTGCTATCCTGCTCCTGGCGAGCGAGCCACAGGATAAAGTCACCGGCCGGGTGACCTACAGCCAGGCGATACTCAAGGAGTTTGGCTGGATAGCGGAGGGCAAAGGCCTCGGTATCGATCGACCGGGTAGCGGTTTCAGCCAGATATAGGGAGTCCATTTCTTCGCAAGTGTTGAACTCATCAGTAATGTGTTGGCTAATTATTGCACATGATTGTAAGTGCGTGTTGTTGCATTTATTTGTGCCTTGTGATATGATACCTGCGGAATTAGAGGTAGCCAGGTAAGGACGGGTGGAACAGTCCAGGGACA
The DNA here is from genome assembly GCA_011171075.1 of Dehalococcoidia bacterium. GTDB lineage: Bacteria > Chloroflexota > Dehalococcoidia > Dehalococcoidales > Fen-1064 > W589. Next base: position 8,116 of record DUFD01000040.1, read on the forward strand.
TAATTGACGTGCTGAAACAGCAGGGTTATCGGCTGACCCCACAGCGGCTGATGGTAGTCTCAGCAATAGAGAACAGTGAGGACCATATCAGTGCCGAGGAGATATATTCCCAGGTCGTAACCAGGTATCCCAGTGTCAATATCTCCACCGTATACCGCACTCTGGAACTGCTGAAACGCCTCGGACTGGTGACCGAGACCGACCTCGGTGGGGGTCGGGTACGGTACCATCCGGCGAGCAAGGGACACCATCACCACCTAGTCTGCCAGGAGTGCGGTGCCATGATTGACCTTGATGAATCGATTTTGAAGCCGCTTCAGGAGGCCCTTTTGCTGGAGCACGACTTCATTGCCGATCTGAGACACCTTGCCATTCATGGACGTTGTTTCAGGTGCCAACGCTGATTTTTCCCGCTATTGCAGGTTAATAAAAAAATCATAGGAGGGTTCCATTGGCTACCGATGACATCGCCAAACTCAAGACCCTGCTGGGTTACTGGATAGAACATAACCATGAACACGGCCAGGAGTTCCGGGAATGGGCGGACAGGGCGGCCGTACCGGGCGATATCGGAAAAGACCTGCGTCAGGCTGCTGAGGAGATGGACAAAGCCAGCCAGTTCCTGTCAGAAGCACAGGAGAAGCTGGGGGGAAGGGAGGCCTGAAATGTGCCTGTCCAAGGTATATTTCGACCGGGATGGCCAGAAGGAGATTGTCCTCGAAGAGGTCGCCTCCATTGTTGCTACCGGCGGGAAGCTCCAACTAAAAACGCTCTTCGGGGAGCAGAAGGTGATTGACGCCCATATCAAAGAAGTTGACCTGCTGGCCCACAGCGTCTTGCTGGAAGAACCTGGAGTAAATAATACTTGACCGCAGGAGAATCTGCAGAGGTCCATCTCAGGGATTTTGCTGTAACAGGTGCTGACGCACCTCCTGCTCTACTACCCTGTGGACTTCTTGAAACGGCATATCTCGTTCGAGGGCGATTCTCCGGCAGTCATCGTATTCCGGCGAGACCGCCAGGATATCACCCGAATACCGCTTGATTTTGGCGTGTACGTGGCCAAGACTTGAGTCAATCTCGATTATTTCCCTCTGGGCGATATGTCGTGAGATTGGCCTTACCCGAATCCCCAGCGTAGAGGTCTCCCTCATGATTATTTCTGTTATTTTGGATTCAGCGTGGGCCGGAGCCAGCACGCTGAGCATAATGGCCGGTCGGTTCTTCTTCATCTGTATGGGGGTAAACCAGACGTCCGCAGCCTGTTCCACGAAGAGCTGCTCCATTAGATAGCCGTAAATCTGAGGGTTCATATCATCGATATTCGTCTCAAGTAACCTGAGTTCGTCACCGTAGTCCGAAGTGGACTCCTCGCCGAGCCAGACACGCACCACGTTCGGCCACCCCTCGAAGTCTTTGCTACCAGCCCCGTAACCAATCCCGGTGATGTTCATCTGGGGCTGGCCGAAGGTCGCCAGCGATGTGATCAGCGCTGCACCGGTGGGAGTGACGAGCTCCCCCTGAGGACGGGATGGTTCAGGTCCAGAGGTTAGCGGAGCGCCGACATCAGCAAGTAATTGCAGGGTAGCGGGCGCTGGAGATGGTAACCTCCCGTGGCTGGTCGCCACGGAGCCGCTCCCCGCAGGTAACGGCGAGGAATAACAGCGCTCTATCTTGAGACATTCCAGGGCGAACACCGTTCCGACGATATCTATAATAGAATCGACGGCACCGATTTCATGAAAATGCACCTCTTCTACGGGAATACCGTGGATATTCGCTTCGACCCTGCCAAGGCGACGGAAAATATCGCTGCTTTGCTCTTTTACCCTGGTGGAAAGCTGGCTTTCTTCGATAAGCTGGAGTATCTGCGTCAGCGAGCGGTGGTCTTGATGCGTACCGTTGCCGATGATGACGTTAAATTTGGTGGCCGTTATGGAAGAACGCTGCACCTTCTCCGCCGTGAGTTCATAATCACCGATATTCAGGCCTGCCAGCCCGTTTTTCAGCGTATCCAAATCAAGCCCGGCATCGAGCAGCGCCCCGAGTAGCATATCGCCGCTGCACCCGGAAAAACAATCAAAGTAAGCGATTTGAGTCATGTTTTCGCCTCTCACGTGCCAGATTCAAGACCGATATTCAGGCTGCCGGTACGGTAACCGGTTAGGTCCAGAGTCACGTATTTATATCCTAGGGATTTAAATTGCTCTACTATCTTTCTGCGGATGTCATCTTTGAGAAGAATACCCATTTCCTGTTCATCCACTTCGAGGCGGGCAATGTCTCCGTGATGTCTTAGCCGGAGCTGCCCCAGGCCAAGGCCGTGTAAAAACCGTTCTCCCTCGGCTATCAGTTGCAGTGTCTCGAGAGTAACCGGCGTGCCGTAGGGGATACGCGAGGCCAGGCAGGGCGAGGCCGGTTTGTTCCAGGTCGGCAGGCCTTTCTCGCGGGAGAGGTGGCGGACTTCCTCCTTGGTCAGTTCAGCCTTGATGAGGGGGCTCCGCACGCCCGATTCCTCGGCGGCCCTGCGGCCGGGACGGTAATCGGTAAGGTCGTCATAGTTCGTACCGTCGATTACCCAGTCCAGCCCTTCCTCGGCGGCAATTTGCTTTAATCTGCTGAAAAGGGCGATGCGGCAGTGGTAGCAGCGGTCGGGCGGATTGGTGGCGAAACCGGGAGCCTGGAGGAGGTCAAGCTCAATTGTCCGGTAAGGGAACCCTTCCTTACTGGCGGTTGTCTCAGCCTCATTCTGTTCTTCCTCGGGGAAAATGGAGCCCGATACAAAGACTGCCAGCGAATTGGGACCGAGTACTTCATGGGCGACGGTAGCCAGGAAAGTGCTGTCCACCCCGCCGGAATAGGCAACTAGAACGGTCTTCATCTCCCCCAGGATATGCTTAAGCCGTTCTACCTTCGCTTCGGTCTGCGTGTTTGTAGACTTCACTCTCCACTCTGCTGCAAATTAATCATGCTGGCTAGGTACCCGGCTCCGAAACCGTTATCGATATTGACTACCGCCACGCCGGGGGCACAGCTGTTCAGCATCGTCAGCAGGGGGGCCAGACCGTTGAAGCTGGCCCCGTATCCCACGCTGGTAGGCACGGCGATAATAGGCACCGATACCAGGCCGCCAACGACACTGGCAAGGGCCCCTTCCATACCGGCAACGACCACGATAACCCTGGCCTTACGCAGCTCGGGTAGCTTGTCCAGCATCCGGTGAAGACCGGCCACGCCGATGTCAAAAAATTTCTCGACCTTGCTGCCCATAAGCTCCGCGGTGACGGCAGCTTCTTCGGCGACGAGGATGTCGGAAGTACCGCCGGTGACTACGGCCACGCCGGGTCTAAGTTTGCTATTCTGTGAGCGGTTGACCGTGATAGTCCTGGCTCTGGGATTGTATACGGCATCGGCTATTCTTACTTTTAGCTCGTCGAAAACCTCGGCGCCAACGTGTGTAATCAGTATCTTTTTCGAAGAGACGAGCAACCGTTCGGCGATTGACACGATTTGCTCACTGGTCTTGCCCTGCCCGAATATAACCTCTGGAAAACCCAGCCTTAAGCTGCGGTGATGGTCAATGTTGGCGAAGCCTAATTTCTCATAGGGTAGAACGCGTAGCTCTTCCAGGGCCTGCATGACGGATAGGTCTCCTGATTTGACCCTCTCCAGTATCTGAAATAACCACTCGTCGGTTATTTGTGTTTCATCTGGAATATCGTTGTCAGGCAATTTACAGTCCCTCTTCTAACAGTTATCGTGTCGGAAGTGATGTTAAGCTCACGAGAGCTTCAACGTTTGCGGCTCTATTTCGAGGCTGATGTCCAGCGCCTCTGCTGAGTGGGTCAGCGCCCCTATCGAGATAATATCAACGCCAGACTCGGCTGCTGCCCGCACGTTCTCCAGGTTGATTCCCCCCGATGCCTCTGTTCTGACTCCGTCCGGCATCTGGTCGACGGCGCGGCGCATCTCCTCAGGGCTCATGTTGTCCAGCATGACGATGTCCGCCCCGGCCTCGGCGGCCTCCCTGGCTTCTTCAACACTGGTGACCTCCACCTCAATAGCCATGCCTTCGGGAGCATTCTTTCTGGTTCTGGCGATAATGTCCTTCATATTCATGCAGAGGGCGCGTAGTGCCGCCACGTGGTTGTCTTTTATCAGAATACCGTCGCCGAGGTGGAGGCGGTGATTTTTGCCGCCCCCCATGCGTACGGCGTACTTTTCCAGCAACCTGAGTCCAGGCGTGGTCTTGCGAGTATCGACGATTGTGGCGGCAGTGCCTTCGGTCTCTGATACATAGCGGGCGGTCAGGGTGGCGATACCGCTCAGGTGTTGCAGGAAGTTAAGCATCACCCGCTCTGCCTTAAGGATGCTGATAACCCTGCCGGAGACGGTCGCGATTTTATCTCCCGGCCTGATTCTGGTTCCATCCGGGATGAGTACTGTGAACTCGAGTGACGGGTCGACCCTGAGCAATACCCTGCCGGCTACGTCGATACCGGCCAGGACACCCTCGGCCTTGGCCTCAATGGTAGCCTTGCCCAGAAGCTTCGCTGGAATCAGTGCTTCACTGGTAACGTCCCCCTGGCCTGTGTCCTCAACCAGGGCAAGGTTTATGATACGGTCAATCTGCTCTCCTGTTATTTGCGAATTATCTTTCATATTCACTGCCCCTCGGTGAATACCAGGTGATATAGCCAGTCCGGCGAGCTTTGTGGGAAGTCGGTGCGGAAGTGGGCGCCGCGACTTTCTTCGCGGAGAAGGGCGGCTTCGGCTATGAGCCGACCGGCCAGTACCATGTTACTCAGTTCGTACGAGGGTCGGTCGGTCGGTGCTGGTAGTATTTTTTGCCAGGCGGCCAGTGTTTCGGCTGCCTCGGTCAGGGATTCGCGGCAGCGCATAATGCCCACCCTGTCCCAGAGAAGCGTCTGTACCTCGGCGTGAGATGGTGCCTTCACTGCCTTACCGCTTGGCCACTGGTGCAGCTTATGATGTACCGCCTGGCGCTTGTCTTGGTCGGCTGCCTGCCCCCCTGCACCACGACTGGACTTCTCGGTGATTCGTTTGCTGAAGACGAGTACCTCCAGCATTGAGTTCGACGCCAGTCGGTTCGCACCGTGGACGCCGGTACAGGCGACCTCACCAGTGGCGAAGAGTCCGGCGACGTTTGTCTCTCCCCAGGTATTGACCTTAACGCCACCCATCATGTAGTGGGCAGCCGGGGCTACCGGAGCCGGTGTCTGGGTGATATCCAGGCCGTGGTCAAGGCAGAAACGGTATATGTGGGGGAACCGGGTCAGGGTCAGGTGTCTTGGCAGGTGAGTGACGTCGATATAGACGTGGTCGGAGTCTGTCTTTTCCATCTCCCGCACGATGCTCCGGGCGACAACATCCCTCGGTGCCAACTCGCCTTCTGGCGCATAGTCCTGCATGAAGCGTCGTCCTTCCACGTTACGTAGTATCCCGCCTTCACCCCTGACGGCTTCCGAGATGAGGAAAGGGGCTACTCCGGGCAGACGCAGGGCGGTTGGGTGGAACTGGAAAAACTCCATGTCCGTAATCTCAGCCCCGGCCTTGAAAGCCAGGGCTATGCCGTCGCCGGTGGCGATATCAGAGTTGGTGTTGAACCGGAACAGTTGCCCCGCCCCGCCTGTGGCCAGAATCAACGAGCCACTTTCAAACTCCTCGACTTTGCCGGTGTTGCAGTCGAAGGTCCTTACTCCGCCGGCCTTCCCATTCTTCACCAGTATCTCGGTGGCGAGGCAGTTCTCAAGCACGCGTATTCCCATCGAGCGCACCCGCTTGCTCAACGTGACCTCTATATGCTCGCCGGTGGCGTCTCCACCAGCATGTAGGATACGCGCGCGGCTGTGGGCTGCCTCCGTGGTGAGGGCAATCTGCCCGTCAATGGTATCGAAGGGCACCCCCAAGTCTACCAGGTCAGAGATGCGGTTTGGTGCCTCGGTGGCGAGGATACGCACCGCTTCTTCGTCACACAGGCCGTCGCCGGCGGCAATAGTGTCCTGGAAGTGCAACTCCGGGGAATCGTTTTGTCCGATGGGCGCAGCAATACCCCCCTGGGCATGTTTCGTATTGCAGTCGTCGATGCTGCTCTTGGTGATAATGAGCACGCTCCCCTGCTCCCTGGCGAGCAGAGAGGTGTACAGCCCGGCGATTCCGCTGCCGATGAGGATATAGTCGTAATAGCTCACTGTATTAGACCCCCAGGCTGGTCCGTTCTTTAGCCGATTGTTGGCTCATCAGAGTATTGTTTTGTGATGATACTGCCCTTGGAAACTCGCATCGTCCCCCCGGACTCAATCCTCAGGACGACGCTATCCTCGCTGACGGATTCAATCTCTCCGTAGATGCCCCCGGCGGTGACTACCTTATCACCCCGGTGCAGTTGCTCAACGAAATCCTGATGCTCCTTCTGCCTTTTGCGCTGTGGTCTAATCATAACGAAGTACATCATCGCGAAAAGCAGCACGATGAAAATGAGCATCGGCCAGATGCTGGTGGCGAAACTACCGGCGTCTGACTCCTCACCGTTCGTTTCCGAATCAACCGGAATACACCCGGCGAGAAGAGTCATGGCGGTTATTAGTCCTACCAGCATCACCAGAAACCAATGTTTTTTTCTCAACGGATATTGCCTCCTTGCTCTGGTTCACTCTCTGTTGAGTTTACCCTGTAATGACCAGGGGCTGGTCTGCTCTATACGGACGGGTAGCAGTTGCCCCCGGCGGTTATCTCTGTCCTTGAAGAATACCAGTTTATCACTCTTGGTGCGTCCCTGCCACTTTCCGCCTTTCCTGCCCTCAACGAGTACCTCCACCGTCTTCCCGAGGAGCCCGGCATTGATTTCGGTGGCGATGCCCTCCTGAAGCTGCTCGACCATGTTTAAGCGCCGCTTCTTCTCGGCAGCGGGGACGTTGTCCTTAAGCTCTCTGGCAGCCTTCGTTCCCGACCTCGGGGAGTAGGCGGCGATATGCACGGTGTCAAACCTAAACTCGGCAAGCAGGTTATAGGTTTCCATGAACTGCTGCTCCGTCTCTGAAGGGAAGCCGACAATGATGTCGGTGCTCAGGGCAACCCCCGGCACCCGATGACGTATTTCTTCGACAAGCCGGCGGTAGTCCTCAACGTTATAACCACGCTTCATTGCTTTCAGGATATCGTTGCTGCCCGACTGTACCGGCAGGCTGAGCTGCTCGCAGACCTTGTCGAGTTTGGCCATGGCGGTGATGAGTCGTGTACTCATGTCCTTGGGGTGGTTGGTCAGGAAGCGTATTCGTGCCAGCCCGTCTATATCGTTCAGTTCGGTAAGCAGGTCTGCCAGGTCTGGCCTGTCGGGGAGGTCATGGCCGTAGGAGTCCACGTTTTGCCCCAGCAGGGTGACCTCTCTGGTACCGTGCCGTACTCTCTCTTCCACCTCACACATTATGTCATCTACGGGCTGACTCTTCTCCCTGCCACGGCGGTATGGAACGATACAGTAGCTGCAGAAGTTGTCGCATCCCTGGATAATGGGAACATAGGCAGTGGGGCTGGTATTGGCAGGGATTACCTGTTCCCAATCGCCCCCATCAAGCCAGTATGGACGCTCCCCCGGCCCGAAGAAGTAGTCCACGTGTGGAAAGCCCTTGCTTAGCTGGTCTATATTGGAGTCTACCCAACATCCGGTCACGGCCAGCTTGAGGTCGGGGTGCTGCCTTTTAAGGGACTTCAGGGCGTGGAGCTTGTTGACGACGCGGTTCTCGGCGCTCTGACGCACCACGCAGCTATTAAGCACGATTACATCCGCTTCGTCGACTACCGCCGTTGCCTGGTAGCCCTGCCGCTCGAAGAAATCGCCGAGTCTCGCTGATTCGGCCTTGTTCATCTGACAGCCGATTGTCCAGATGTGATATTTAGGTTTTGCCTGCAATTCTCGCATTTAGCTCCCAGAGTGCGTTCTTGTTGCTATCCCATTGTAACATCGCCATCGCATCTTCGTAACTGGCCCATCGATACTCCGTGTGTTCTCTCGATAGGCTAATAGCTTCACTATCAGGTCTCACGCCAAACGTGTACTCCGGTATCACATAAACGTCTTTTCCCCAGGTAAACTCTCCGGTCACGCCTTCAACCGGCACCGTATTCCGAGAGTCAAGAACGATGTACTCAGAGTCTGGCATAATTCCGGCTTCCTCAAACGCCTCACGTCTTGCGGTCTCGATAGGCTTTTCACTGTTTTCGCCGCCTCCAGCGATGAATTGCCAGTATCCCTCATCGCGTCGTCTGAAAACGGCATACTCAAGCTGTCCGCTCTTATTATAGCGAAACGGTAGAACTAGCACTTGAAAAGGGGCTCTGCTCATTAAACACACCTGAGATTATTATTTACCCTGTGGTGGTATTAGAAAAATATACCCCTTTTGCAGGGGCATCTAGCTTCATTCTGGCGGAGGGAGTGGGATTCGAACCCACGAGCCCGGTCTCCCAGGCCAAGCGCTTAGCAGGCGCCCGCACTAGACCAACTATGCGATCCCTCCGGCGCCTCGTTACTTAACATATTTTACTACTTTACACTGAAAGATGCCATTCGCCATAAGCTAGCATTGTCTTGACGACAATGTCAATCGTCTTGTGCTATCATTGCGGGGATGGAAGTAAACGTTCTCATCGACGAGGAGTACGAGGGTGAGCTCGAGGCTGGCTGGCTGCAGAGCGTTGCCGAGCAGGTGCTTGTCGCCGAAAACGCCGCTCCTGAGACCGAGCTTGGCCTGGTAATCACCGACCAGGAGAGAATACAGGAGCTTAACCTGGTCCACTTGGGCATCGATGCGCCGACCGATGTCCTTGCCTTCCCCATGACTCCCGAAGAAGACTCGGATATGCCCGAATTCGTGACACCCCCTGACGGGGCTGTCCACCTTGGAGAGGTCATTATCTCTTTTCCCCAGGCCTTCATGCAGGCCGATGAACACCGGCACTCCGTTAAAAAGGAGGTAGCCATCCTCATCATTCACGGCGTGCTGCACCTCCTTGGCTATGACCACGATACACCGGAACCAGAGCAGCGCATGAAGGCCAGAGAGACCGAACTCCTGAGGCTGATTGAGGAGAAGGGTCTGTGAGGGTGCTCGGTATCGCCGGCAGCCCTCGCCGCAGCGGCAACACCGACCTGCTGCTTGAGGAATTTATGAGAGGTGCCGCCGATAAGGGATTGGAGACAAAAACGATTGCGCTCAGGACTCTCAAGTTCGAGACCTGCCGTCACTGCGATGCCTGCCTCAAGACTGGTCAGTGCGTGGTAAAGGACGACATGCAGGACGTCTACCGTGAGCTTGAGCAGTCCGACCTTATCGTGGTGGCCTCGCCGGTGCAGTTCGTCGGGCCGACCGCCCACCTGAAGGCGATGATTGACCGCTGCCAGTGTCTCTGGGCCCGCAAATACGTTCTCAAAGTACTGCCTCTGGGTGACGAAAGGGAGAGAAAGGGGTTCTTCATATCCGTCGGTGGTACGAAGCTGAAGGACATGTTTGAGCCATCACTGGCGATAGTGAAGACCTGGTTCCACATCCTGAACATCGAGTACGCTGGCGAACTGCTTTTTAAGGGTATTGACGAGAAGGGTGCCATTAAGAAGCACCCCGACGCCCTCAAGCAGGCCTACGAGGCCGGGCAGAAGCTGGCGGAGGGGTAGTGAGTGTCAGGACGACGCCCAAAAGGGTGATGGCCCCGAAACCCAGCCAGGCACCCTGATAACTACCCCAGTTATCGAATACCCACCCGGCCAGTGGAGCGCCGGCTATGTTACCCAGCATCATTATGCCTGACGTGAAGCCAAGAATCGTGCCAAAACTGCCCCTGCCAAAATACTCCCGCAGCACGGCTATTCTTGAAGTGACGCTGACTCCCCATCCCAGGCTGAAAGCAATGATAAACGGTACAACCAGCCACATCATTCCCGCGGTGACCTGGCTGAAAAGGAGCAGGCCTGCGGTCATCAGGACAAAGCTGGTAGCAAAGATTTGTCTCCTGCCAAGCCTATCGCTTAACCAGCCGCTGCTGAGACGACCACCGATGCTGGCCAGCGGTAGTGCAAAGGCTACCAAGCTGGACGTAGACCTGGCGATGCCGAGACTACTAAGATAGGGCATCATGTGGGTCACTACGGCGCCTACCACGAAGGCGTGGCACATAGAGGCGATGGCTACGTGCCAGAAAGGTCGGTTTCTCAGTGCCTGTTTGGCCGTGACATCGATTTCTGTGCCGCTTATCGGGGTATAGACGTCTCCGGGGTCGAGTGCAGTCATTGCCTCGCCATCAGGTTGATAGCCGTATTGTTCGGGCTTATGTCGCACCAGCAGTGATAGTGGTAAGACTATGGCCAGTCCCCCGAGACCGACGATGAGCATCGCTGTACGCCAATGGAAGGCGTCAATCAGGCTGGTTACTACGGGAATGAGAAGGCCGCCGAGACCGAATCCGCTGGTGACAATACCCGTGGCCAGCCCCGCCTTGGCACGGAACCAGTTGTTTACCGCCGTCAGGAGTACGGTACCGGTACACGTGCTCATGCCAATGGACAACAAGGCAAAAGCCCCGTAGAAAGATGCCATGGAGGAGACGCGACTCAGTAGCAGAAAGCCCAGGCTAATCAGGACGCTACCCGTGAAAATCAGTTTTCGGGGCCCCAGGCGGTCTACAAGGAGTCCCATGACAGGTGCCAGCAGGCCCATTTCGAGGCCGCGTAGTGATGATGCGAGCGCAATCTGGGCGTAGCCCCAACCAAACTCATCTGCTATTGGCTCAAAAACGGCCGTAAAGCCAAAGTGAACCACCCCGCCGGTGTATAGCGTGATGAGTACGCAGGCACCAACGAGATACCATCCGTAGAACACTTTCGAGTGTTTCTGATTGATATCGGGTATAGAGGTATGTCCTGATTCCGCTGAAGCCGGGCTTTGACTTTTAGGCACGATAGGCTATGGGTATATAAAATCGGTGGTAATACCCAATCTTATCACTGGCATTTGCCATGTGCAACTTACCTACCCAAAAACTCAAGCAGGAGCTTGTTGTAGTCATCGGGGCGTTCGAAGTGCGGACCGTGACCGCAGGGGTCGAGTATCTGGAGCTCGGCATTCGGGATTCCGTTTTTAGCCACCTGGGAATGCTCCGCGGGCAGAATACGGTCCTGTTGGCCCCAGATAATCAGGGTGGGGCAGGTGATTTTACCCAGGTTGTCCACAATGGAACTCACGAACTGAGGACGCTGGCCCAAAAAGTTCACGCCGACACGCAGGGTGGTGAGGAAGGACTTCTGTGCGCGGGGGAGTGAGGCAAGCCCGTAGTAAAGCTCTACCATTTCGTCTGTTATCACGGCAGGGTCATATGCTATCTGTTTCAGGAGCCAGGCCGTTCCCCATCGGCTGGGCCGGGACATAAGTTCGCCAATTAGGGGTATTGAGAAAACGCGAAAGAAAGTCGCTATTCCTTTGCCCAGTGCCGCCCCGTCCTCCACCACCAGCTTCTCCACTTTATCAGGGAACTGGAGGGCGAATTGCAGGCTGATGGCGCCCCCCATCGAATTACCGACCAAGCTGGCACGCTCAATGCGTTGCGTCTCCATGAAATCGCTGACAAACTGGGCACCGAAGGGCAACGAAGGCTGGATAAGTGGCTTATCGGAGCGGCCAAAGCCAACTAGGTCCAGGGCATATACGCGGTGGTGTTCTCCCAGGACATTGATATTAGACTCCCAGGTCTCTATGGCGTCGCCTATGCCGTGTACCAGGATTACCGCTGTCCCCTCATCCCCGGATGTCCAGAAGCGGGTGTTGATATCCCCGACCTTGATGTACTGGTCCTCTGGTGTCTGCGCTGACATTATCGCCTCCTTGACCAGGGCGTTCCCTGTCTATTATCGAGCAGTTACCTGTATGCACCAAAATCGCCGGTTACAGAATTACTCTTTCTCTGTCGGGCCTACCTTCAGCGTCTCTTCCACGCGCCTGCAGACCTCTTTCGCCCCACGCTCGACGGCCTCTCCCAGATATCTCTTGAAGTCGATAAACTTGCCCACGCCCTCTATCACCACGTCCGGCACCTTGGAGTCCTTGAGAACAAAGCTGTAAAGCTCCTCGCCCATCTTTTTACCAATCTCTTCGCCGGGCACGGCGCTGACCAGCTTCGATATCGCCGCAATCAGCTGCCGGTGCTCATCCCTCAGCTTCTTGAGGTCGCTGCTCAGGGTGTTCTTTTCCGCCTCCAGTCTCTCAATCTTCGTTTCCAGCCTGGAAATCTGCACCTGTAGTTTTTTCGACTCCTCGGCGTGCTCCTTTTTTTGTGCTGCCATCTCTGCCTCGGAGTTCTCCTTTTGCTGCTTCTTTTCCTCGGCAAGGGTCTGTATTTGCGCTCTCAGACCATCGATATCGGCCAGTCTCTCCGCAAGCTCTTTCTGGTCAATCTTGGCTGCCTCACGGTCTTCACCTATTAAGGTGGTCAGCTTCTCCATGAAGGTATTGGAATCGGTTCTCAAGGCTTTATACTCTTCTCCCAGTATCCCGATTACCCTCCCCATGAGTTCGTCATATCTGGTGTTTGCCCGGTCGCGGTCTTCCTCCAGGGACATTATGTATGACCGCAGGTTGCCCACCTTGCCGCCATACTGTCGGTTTAACTGGTCATATATGGCCAGGGAGACCCTCTTAGCGACCGCTTCCCCGTAGCCCCTGATGTCACTACCCCGGGTACCGAGTACCTTGTTAATAAGCTTGTTTTCTATCTGGATGTGTTTGTCGTAGTCTTTCAGTCCGGCGTCCACCACCGGGTCGAGCCCCGCACTATTGTAAAGTTGCTCGGCTAGCTGTGTGTCTTCCAGGCTCAGTTCCTCGATTTTGACGATGCTGGTGGTCTGTTCCTCGGTTTGTTCCTCGAAATCTGATGTCTTCTCTTCCATTTCTCGCCCCCCTGTTGTTGTGACGATTTCTTCCGGATGTGGACGTATCATACATTTTGTTGCCTGATAAATCAAAAATCGCCATCGCTAACCTGCGGCTGGTGGGAGTCGTAGATGGTTATCTGTATTGTTTCAACCTTTTCTATTCGCTCGTTTTCAAAGAATATCCTGGCTATCAGCCCGATTCTCGTTTCCTCCGACCACATCTGGTCGAAAACGAAGTTCCCCAGACTGTAGAAGATATAGCCGTCGTTGTATTCCTCCACCGGCTGAATGACATGAGGGTGATGGCCAAGTACCAGTGAAGCCCCGTAGTCAATTGCCAGGTGTGCATATGTTATCTGGCGCTCGGTCGGTGTTTCTTCATATTCAGTCCCCCAGTGAATTGAAACGACCACGATGTGTGCCTTCTCTCTGGCATACTGGATATCCTGTTTGAGGTTACTTCTGCTCAACACGGCGAAACCCGGTCTGTCTGCGGTAGCCGCATAGCCCTTGCGGATAGCCGATTTCACATCGTTGTAGGCCAGGAAGGCAAATTTTACCCCGTTTTGTTCAATTATAAACGGCTCTCTGGCTGTCACCTCGTTTTCCCCCGCGCCGGAGTACCCGATTCCGTTCTCAGTGAGATGAGAGAGGGTGAAGCTCATCCCGTCCGTTCCTTGGTCTCCGAAGTGGTTATTGGCCAGAGAGACGATATCGAAGCCGGCGTATTTCAGACCTTCAATAGCCTCGGGGTCGGCACCGAAAACCAGTCTGTCTCCATTCAGCCGCTCTTCTTCGTAGAATGGGCTTTCCAGGTTGCAGAAGGTAATGTCCGCTTCTTCCAGTATCTCGACTGTTTCCAGGAAGGGTGCCCTGGGGTCGCCGGTCGCCCATATTATCGCACCTACGTCTCTCGATAACATCACATCTCCGACCGCCACGATTACATTTTCCGCTGGTGAGGTAGCTTCGATGTCGTATAGCTCATTCTCGTATAAATCATTGCTTTCACTGGCGATTTGTTCTGTGCAGGCAGGGAGGAAAAGTACGCTGAAGACCAAGGAAAGAGCCGTAACAGAGGCGAGGATGTGTCTTGACTTGATGGGCTTTATATTAAATACCTGCATTCATCATCATGGACGCAAAGAGAGTAATACCTCTTCCTGACTCATCCCATCAATCACAATCACCTTCGACCGGCTGGTGGCGCCCTTTGCGATTGACAGGCGGGACTTGCTCACACCGAGTATGTCGCTGAGGAAGGCAAGCAAAGCCGCATTAGCTTTTCCTTTTACCGGCGGTGCCGCTATTTTCAGATGCAGGACGCCGTCATCGAAGCCGACCAATTCGGTGCGTTTCGCGTTTGGCTGGACCCGGACGCTGATTCTGGCTGGCTGTTCCCCGGTCACGATTCCTCCTCGAAGCCAAAGAGGCGGCGGGCATTCTTGGTGGTCTCCCGGGCGAGCGTTTCTAGAGGGACGCCCCTGATTTCGGCCAGCTCCTCGGCGGTGTACCGTACATAGGACGGCTCGTTGCGCTGACCGCGATAAAGTTGCGGCGTCAGGAAGGGGCAGTCGGTCTCGACCATTAACCTGTCGGCCGGGATAAACCTCATAACGTCGTGGGCGTTACGGTTAACGGGGTAGGTGATGTAACCGCCCAGGGAGAGATAGAAGCCCATCTCAAGGTACCCTCGTGCGGTCTCAATATCACCCATAAAGCAATGGATGACGCCCGGGGAGTGCCGCTCTGGATACCGGGTAGTCCAGTCGTGAAGAATAGCCAGCATCTCCTCGTGGGCCTGCCGACAATGAATAGCCACCGGCAGGTCAAGCCGAACTGCCATTTCAAGCTGCCATTGCAGAACCTGAAGCTGGCTGTCACGCGGTGAGTAGTCCCGGTAGAAGTCCAGCCCGATTTCACCGATGGCGACCACTCTGGGATGTCCCGCCAGACGGGCGATGCTATCGATATCCGCCTCGGTGGTAGTGCTGGCTGCATGGGGGTGGATACCGATTGACGCCAGGATGCCAGGATACTGCTCCGCAAGCTCGATTGAACGCTGGCCTGATTCGACGCTGGTGCCAACGGTGATAATGCTGGTAACCCCGGCATCATGTGCGCGGGTAATCACCTCGTCGCGGTCGGTGCCAAACTCATCCGCGTCCAGGTGAGCGTGGGTGTCTACCAGTGTAATTAAAGGCGTCGTTACCATGTAGAATCCGTTAGCGGTGTTTCGGAGTATATGCTCAAATGCGCAACTGCGCAGTTACTCTCTTGCTGTCCCGATAAGCTCGGCGAGGTCCCCTACTCCCTCATCTTGCATGAACTGCTCGATTCCTTCAAGAACGTCGAGGGCTGCCCGCGGGCTGGTCAGATTGGCGGTGCCCACTTGGACGGCGCTGGCACCGACCATGATGAACTCAAGGGCATCGCTGGATGTACTGATACCGCCACAGCCGATAACCGGTACTCTTACAGCCCCGGCTACCTGGTAGACCATGTGCAACGCTACCGGCTTGATGGCCGGTCCGGAGAGTCCGCCGTAGAGATTTCCCAGTATCGGACGTTGTGTTCTTACGTCTATTGCCATGCCCTTGAGCGTGTTTATCAGCGATATTGCATCGGCACCGGCCTCGGCCACAGCCATGGCCACGGCTACGATATCGCCGGTATTTGGGGTGAGCTTGACGATAACGGGCTGAGAGGTTGCTTTCTTTACGGCGGTGGTTACGGCCGCCGCAGCTTCAGGTGTAGTGCCGAATTCAGCGCCGCCGGCACTTATATTTGGGCAACTGATGTTCACCTCAAGACCGCTGATTCCGGCCACGTTGTACAGTCGTTCGGCCAGCCGGGCGTAGTCGTCGATGGTCTCGCCGGCGATATTGACGATGACCGGCACGCGCCAGCCTGCCCATATTGGTGCCTTCTCGTCTATCAGGGCGTCGACGCCGATATTCTGCAGACCTATGGAGTTAAGGACACCGCTAGCGGTCTCCGCTATTCGCGGCTGGGGGTTACCTTCCCAGGGCTCAAGGGTTGTTCCTTTGCAGACGATTGCCCCCAGCCTCTGGATATCGAACAGGTCCTGGTACTCGATGCCATACCCGAAGGTCCCCGAGGCGGTGATTACCGGGTTGGCCAGCAGCAGGCCTCTGGTATTCGCTGGGGCAAGCTGGACTGATAGGTTCAAAGCGGCTCCTTATCGGGTTCTGTATGTCAGGGACTATTGTAAGCGTACTGGCTGTTCAGGTCAATGCCGCGAGAAAAAGTCGCAAGTGAGTATTGACGTAATTGCGCAATTGCGTTATAATACCCCAAATCCGACGTAAGGTGACCGGACTGTGCCCGTTATCTGTATCGCTAATCAAAAAGGTGGCGTTGGTAAAACGACCACGGCTGCGGCGCTGGCCCAGGGCCTGAGCGAGCATGGCAAGCATGTGCTGCTGGTCGACTGGGACCCACAGGGCAGCCTCACTATCAGCATGGGACACAGCCCGGAGCGTCTGGAACGTACTGCCTACGATGCCCTGTTAAGTGTCATCCGGGGTGACGGCAGCCCTAACGTGCGCGACGTTATCGTGCGTACCAGCAATCCGCTCATTGACCTGGTGCCGGCCAATATCGAGCTGTCTCAGGCTGAGCTCGACCTCGTAGGCGCGTTCACCCGTGAGATGATGCTGAGGGACATGCTCCAGCCGGTGCGGTTCCACTACGATTTCATACTGGTCGACTGCCTGCCCAGCCTCGGATTGCTGACGATAAATGCCCTGGCCGCCGCCGACCGGGTGATTATTCCCTTGCAGGCTGACTTCCTGGCGATGAAAGGCGTCGGGTTGCTGTTCAACACAATCCAGCGGGTAAAAGCAAAGCTCAACCCGTCACTGGAGATTTCCGGCATACTGCTTACCATGACCAGCTCCCGTACCCTGCACAGTCGTGAGGTCAGCGAGGTAACCCGGAAGGCCTTCGGCAGCCAGGTAAAGATTTTTGAGGCCACTATCCCGACCAGCGTCCGTTTCAAGGAGGCCCCGGCTGCCGGGGAGTCAATCCTGACGTACGCTCCGAAGTCGGATGGTGCCACTGCTTATAGACTACTCGTAGAAGAGGTGATGAAATGAAGAGGGTTCGCATTACCGAGGAACTCGCCTATGGGGGTGCCCTGGACCGTCTCACCGGCTCTGAACAGCCGGCGCGAACTCCGCCGGAGAAGAAGGAGACGGTCCCGGAACCGGAGACAAGCCGCATCAAGTTATCGGTCTTCCTTAACCGTGGTGAGGACGCATACCTGGAGTCCCTGGCATCGACCGCCAAGTTCAGCGGCGGTAAAAAACTGAGCAAGACCAGACTCATCGAGGCGATGGTCAAGGCTTTCCGGACGAGCGGACTGGACGTGCGGGGTGTCAGAACCGACGAAGAGCTCCTTAATAGAGTAGTTACGCAATTGCGTAAATGAGCATTAACATTGAGACGATAATGAAACTATTATCTGATATCGTATGGGATATGTAACAGTGAACATTCTAAGGTCTACGAGCAAGAAAAACTCAGCATAACCAGTTTTATAGGCCTGGCCCGATAGTTTAATACCCCCTGAGAACGTCCAGGATCGATTTTCAGCCCCCTTTGCCTTTTCAAGAGTCTCTTCATATTGCCCAACTATTAACCGGGGGCTTTAAGGCACAGTTTGTGTTGGTAGCACAATAGATATTTGACTGAGTAATATACACAAGGTGTTTATGCGTCGTGGATAGGTACATTCCCCTTTGTGAACAGCAGCGGGAAGACGATATCGCTCAGGCAGCATGGCAGCCACACAGCCAGGAAGAGGAAAACGAAGATGGGCAGGAACTGAATCCATTCGACTGTTTCCCCGAGGGCCATTATGGTATGGAAAAGCGATGCCCAGGTACTAACAAGCACGTGTCCGGCGTGTGGAAATTGCGTGCTCGACCTCCACAGGCCGATGGCAATACCGAGAAACGCCGCGGGGTTGACAATCTGCCACTCCTCGATGAAGCCGATATGAGCCTCGGCATGGGGGAGGTCCAGGAGTAACTCACCGATATAGGGGACCACCGAGTCGCTGAGTGTGGCTATGCCGATTGAACCGAAGTATCCTATCAGTATTGCCGGTATGATTCGACCACGCGTGTGTTTGCGGTACATGGCGGTGGTCACTCCGGCACTGAGTACGACATGAAGCGGATGCAATACGTAGAAGACTGTCTCCGAGACGTCACTCACTGGTGAGAGGGCTCCGACTGCCACGATAATTATTATAGCCACGATTCCGGTTACTGCCCCGAGAGCAGTAAATGGAATATGGTGCCTTAGCTCGGTTGCTATTCGCTGGAGCATTTCTCTCCTGGGAGCTATCCTGAAGGTGATTGTCTCTCCTGACAGACTTGGCAGAGGCCGGTGAACTCAAGAAGGTGGTCGTCGATGCGAAAGCCGCTCTCGTGACTGAGCCTTGCTTCAAGTGTGGAAAGGCTATTCTCGATAATATTGGCTCCCGCGAAGTCTACCACCTTACCGCAGCCGGAGCATATCAGGTGGTGGTGATGACGTGGTGTGCCGGCGGTATAGCTGGGGCAGTTGTCGCCGGTATGCAGCTCGCATATGAGGCCCAGTTCGACCAGCAGCTTGAGGGTACGGTAGATGGTTACCAGGCCGATACCAGAATGGTTCTTGCTGACCTTCTCGAAAATTTCAGCCGGCGTGAGGTGGTCCGGGCTGGAGGTAAGGGTATGTATCACCACGCGTCTCTGCGGAGTGAGCTTGTATCCGTGTCGCCTGAGGGTGGCAGTAATACTCCTATCGGAAAGCTTCATTCTCTCTGCTAAATGAAAAATATTGTCAGTTGCACTCTAGCGTAAAAATATGGAAATGTCAATAGTGTTGCCCTTAATCAATTAGAAAGTGTAATTGCGTAAATGCGCAGATACGCCATTGAGGAATTACTCATTACCATTTGTTCCTAGTATTTTCCCTATCTGTAGTATTGCCGAACCCCGGGAAAAACAGTAGAATGAAAGCGTCCATAATATCTGAAGAGGTGTATTTCATGAGCGGTCCGTTGAAGGTAACTGTTATTGGTGCCGGTAATGTCGGTGCAACCTGCGCCCAACGAATAGCCGAGCGTAATTATGCGAATGTCGTCCTGCTTGACATTATTGAGGGTCTGCCTCAGGGTAAGGCACTGGATATACAGCAGTCAGCGCAGGTGCTTAGATTTGACGCGCGTATTATTGGAACGAATCGGTACGATGAAACGGCCGGCTCTGATGTGGTGGTGATAACCTCTGGTTCGCCACGGAAACCGGGAATGTCGCGCGATGACCTGCTGCTGACCAACATGAAGATTGTCGGTGAGGTGACCAAAAAGGTAGTCAGTGAATCACCAAACAGTGTAATCGTCGTTGCCACCAATCCGGTGGATGCTATGGTCCAGATGGCACTCCACGTGAGTAAATTCCCCAGGGAGAGGGTTATCGGTCTGTCCGGCGTGCTTGATGCTGCCAGGCTGAGCCTCTTTGTCGCCGACGAGTTGAAAATGGATGTCGATGCTGTCGATGCCTACGTTCTGGGTGAGCATGGCAAGAATATGGTGGTTTTCCCGCGGTTTACCACCGTTAACGGCACCCCGATAACCGAGCTCATGCCGGCAGAAACAATCAGCAAGCTGGTGGAGCGTACCGTTGGTGGTGGGGCGGAGATTGTCGGATTACTCAAGACTGGCAGTGCATATTACGCACCGTCGGCGGCCATTGAGCACATGGTCGAATCGATTCTTCTCGACAAAAAGAGGACGCTCTGTTGCGCCGTCCGCCTCAATGGTGAGTACGGACTGAATGACACCGTCATCAGCGTGCCGGTAAAACTGGGCGAGGGTGGTATCAGGGAAGTGGTCGAGCTTGATTTAACCGCCGAAGAGAGACAGGCCCTATCCATATCCGCCCAGGCGGTGCGGGAGTTGATAGGGGTGATGAAGCTTAGTTGACGTCGTATATTTCCGCAAGAGAGTAACTGCGTAATTGCGTAAATACTGATACAGGTAATTACCCAGTCGGCGTACGTTTAGATAAAGCGGTTGTTTAAGAGGGGCGTAGCCCATCTACAGAATAATCTTCACCCTCTTTTGTCGAATGGAGGGGGAGTAGGGGGAGGATTCACTGTAATCATATGAGAGAGATTAAGGCCGGGAAAATCACCGAAACGATTGCCCATCTCTGCCAGCAGGCAAACTATGAACTGGGTGATGATGTTCTGGCTGCCTTAGAACGAGCGGAGCAGACCGAAAAGTCGCCACTGGGCCGCGCCGTCCTCAGGGAATTGCTTGAGAACGCACAGATTGCACGAGAAGGCGTCTTTCCGCTCTGTCAGGATTGTGGAACCGCTGTGGTATTTTTAGACGTAGGACAGGACGTTCACATCGTTGGAGGGGAGCTTCAACAAGCCGTTAACGAAGGAGTCCGCCAAGCCTACGCTCAGAGCTACCTGCGCAAGTCAATGGTGAAACAGCCGTTTACCGAGCGGGTGAATACCGGTGATAATACCCCGGCGGTGGTCCATACCGAGATTGTCCCCGGCGACCGACTCAGGATTGCGGTGATGGCCAAAGGTGGCGGGGCTGAGAACATGAGCCGACTGGCCATGCTCAAGCCGGCCCAGGGTAGGGAAGGCATCATCGAGACGGTCGTCAATGCCGTTGACGAGGCCGGAGGCATGCCCTGTCCGCCATTGATTATCGGGCTGGGGATTGGCGGCACAGCCGAAATGGCGATGCTCCAGGCCAAGAGGTCGCTGCTGCGTCCGGTTGGGCAGCCAAGTCCCGACCCTGAGTTGGCCGGGCTTGAGAGGGATATACTGGAGCGTGTTAACGACCTGGGTATCGGGCCAATGGGTCTCGGTGGCCGCACGACTGCCTTGGCGGTCCATGCACTGGCGATGCCGGCCCATATTGCCAGTATGCCCCTGGCAATCAACCTCCAGTGCCACAGCGCCCGACACCGTGAAGCTGTTCTATAGGGCTTTCATTTTGGATGTGGAGGAAGCATGCGCAGACCCGCCGGTGTAATCTTTGATTTGGGTGACACAGTTATACATCTGCAATCGGTAGATTTTATCGCTGGAAACAAGAGGCTGCTCGAATTTGCTGAGAACCCTCTCGACCTGACCGCTGAAGAAATCCAGCACTTTGCCGATGAGCTCAGCCGTGAAGCCCTTCAGGTCCGGGAGAATTCAATGGTTGAGTACAGTTTTCAGAGTTTCCAGAGGCTACTTTATGAGAACCTGGGTATTTCCTTTACCATGAGTCCGTATGAGCTGGAGAAGGAGTTCTGGGACGCTGCTATAGAGTATTCGCCTTGCGAAGGTATTTTCGACGTGCTGGACACGCTGGACAAGTACCGAATCAAGACTGGCGTCCTTAGCAATTCTGGCTTCACTGGAGCCGTCCTTGAGGAGGAACTGGCCAGGCATAACCTGGCCCACAGGTTTTCTTTCCTGATATCAAGTATTGATTACGTGTTCCGAAAACCGCATAACCGCATCTTCCAGATTGCTGTCAAGAAGATGGACCGTGAACCTCAGGATATCTGGTTCGTCGGGGATAAATTGGAGTACGATATCAGGGGGGCAATCGACTACGGCCTGTATCCAGTCTGGTATAACCCGGAAGGAAAGCCGGGTGAGATAGATGGTGACTACCTGGTAGTAAGAAACTGGCACGAGTTTAGGGAGAAGGTTGAGTCGCTCTGTGGTCATTGATTGCGGCCACGCATCGATACTGCTACAATTTCCCTGAGTATAAACTTCCGGAATAGAAAAGATAGCTATGGAAGAAGACACACTGCATATAAACTCACCAATTGAACCTGACATAATCGATAAGCTAACCGCCGGGACGAGGGTGCTTATTTCCGGCATAATCTACACCGCCCGTGATGCCGCTCACAAGCGGATTATCGATTCTCTGGACAGGGCTGAGGGACTGCCCTTCGACCTGGCCGGACAGACAATCTACTACGCCGGGCCCTCACCGGCACGTCCGGGGCAGGTCATTGGCTCCGTGGGACCTACCACCAGCAGCCGCATGGACGTGTTCACTCCCCGGCTGCTGGCTGCCGGTCTGCGTGCCATGATCGGCAAAGGTAATCGCTCCGCGGCGGTAAGAGCAGCGATAGTACAATGCCACGGGGTCTATTTAGTTGCCGTTGGCGGTGCCGCTGCCCTGATAGCGCGCTCAATCAAGCAGGTGGATGTCGTGGCATACGACGACCTCGGTCCCGAGGCTATCAGGCGGTTGACCGTCGAGAACTTCCCGGCTATCGTCGCCAATGATGCCTTTGGCGGTGACCTGTTTGAGCAGGGCAAGGCTGAGTACCGCCGGGGGAGGTGAAAAATGGATTGCATTTTCTGCAAGATTGCTGCCGGTGAGATACCGGCCGACATTCTTCACACCGACGAAGAGGTAATTGCTTTCCGTGACATCAACCCCCAGGCGCCGGTACACGTGGTTATTATCCCGGGCGAGCATTTTACCACTCTGGCCGAGCTACCGGAAGAGAAATCGGTGCTGGTGGGGCATATGGTGCACGTGGCCAACAAGCTTGCCGTAAGTGAAGGTATCTCGGAGAGCGGATACCGGGTGGTGATTAACTGCGGCAAGCAGGGAGGGCAGGTGGTCCAGCACCTCCATATGCACCTGCTCGGGGGACGACAGCTTGACGGGAACCTCGGCTAATCGGGGGGCAGGAGGTCAATTTGGAGCGTGAAGTAGCCAGCTCACTGAAGCAGTTCTTCTCTGTCCAGAAAGACCTCAGCGAACTTGGCGTTATCAGGTCGCGGGACTACCTTGGCGATATTGGGCGCTATGTCTGCCAGTTGGCCTACGGCCTGAAGGTCACCAAGGGCAGGAAGCCGGTCGTCTACGATGGCAAAATTGGCAAGTCCCGTGTTGCCGTCAGGCTCAACAACTGCCCCGTAGGTAATCCGGCGCGCCTGACCGAACCGCTTGATTTCGACGAGCTGATTGTCGTGCTGGGGCCGAACTGCCTGCTCAGGCCGGAGGGTGTGGCCAGCGACTTCATCTTCTATAGGTTTACCCCTGAGGAAGTCCGTAAGCGGTTCAGGAAGACTAAAAGCGGCTATGTGGGTGGTGGGAATATCTTCGACCGGGCGTATGATAAAGTCCTGAATATTAGGGCAGACTAGATACTGCCGTCTTGAAATAGTCCTATTACTGTCCTATCTATCTCGTCGATATAGCCGATGTCGGTCTTACCGTCCCAGAAC
Source organism: Dehalococcoidia bacterium (assembly GCA_011171075.1). Taxonomy (GTDB): domain Bacteria; phylum Chloroflexota; class Dehalococcoidia; order Dehalococcoidales; family Fen-1064; genus W589. Next base: position 31,352 of record DUFD01000040.1, read on the forward strand.
AATATCTTTGCTATCTCGTCGTTCTCCTGGAAGGGGACAGGGTAGGTAAGCTCTCCCGAGAACAGCGTGCCGTAGTAGATACCATGACGGATACCCCAGTAGATAAGGCTATCTGGCGGGGCGCGGTATTTCAACACTGCTCTGAAGTCCAGGGACTCTACTTTTTGGTTCGTTTCCTCAAAAAGCTCGCGGACGGCGCAGTCGCGGGCGCTCTCTGTGCCCTCGATGTGGCCACCGGGCAGCTCCCAGGTCTGCCTTTCACGGTGGTGAACAAGCAGGAAATTACCCTCGTGTCTGATGACCATGAATGTGATTAGCAGCGGCTTGTAGGTATCCGAGGCAAGTTCGCTCTCCGGTATTCGGCTGTATTCGAGGAGTTCGATTCCATGTCTGTTGACTGCTATGGCCATCTTTGCTCTATCAGGTTCTTAGCTATTCGTGTCGCGTGGTACGTCAGCCAATCAGTCTCAACAAGGTGATACAGGCGGTACTTGGCTACTCTGGAATCCATGTCGTCCTGCCGCCGTGAATATCTTGATATTGGCTTGCCACTGTATCGGAAATGCCCCTGTTCGGCATCATACATCGTCATCAGCCACTCCAGGATTGTTTTAACTGCCTTCTCCTGAAGACCAACGCCAAACTCCGAGAGCATTACAAGCTCATGTACAATACTGTGACCATGATAGAAGAACCGTTGTATCTCGCGGGCTTCTTTGGTTGATAAATGCCAGACAATGAATTCAAGTCCCCTGAGCAGTGCTTCCTGATAAGCCGGATTCCTCGAGTAATAGAAGGCCGCTGCATGGTGATAGGAAGAATATGGACAACTGCGGGTCCATTTCATTCTTTCGTAGTGGGCGGGCCAGACCCATCCGCCGTCTTCGTGTTGCATGCACAGAAGAATGCGGTAACCTTTCTCGACCTTAACATCATCGGTGAGCCCCACTGAACCCAGGGCAATCATATAGTGTGAGAATCGGCATGGATTCAATCTGGGCCCGATGCTGGCCAGGTTGATGTCGTCAAGGGCTTTGTTGAAGACCGGATACCGGAAGTAGCCGTGCGAGAGCACGTAGTCGCAGGCCTTTTGGACTCGCTGGTCGCGGGCAGAGTAGCCTATTTCTCCCAGGAAAGGCAGAATCCAGACCGTGGTCACGTATTTGGGGATTAAAGGGTCATATCCAGATTTGGGGATATATGAATGCTTCTGGGCCCACGAACCGCCGCTGCACCATGAGCCGTCCTCTTCCTGTTTACCGAATATCTCCTGCACATCCGGGCTGTTTTCTACCTCGTCCCAAAGGTTCCGCATAGGCTCCGAATCATCCGGAGTGCCCAGAAGATGCTTGAGTGTCAGGTACCTGACCGGCGCCGAGCTGTTGTTGAGGAGCCAGGCTATGTTTTTCTCTATCTGTCCGGCACTGAGCATAATATGCCTCCTCTAGAGATTAAGATAACACATCAGTTCTTCTGGCTTGAACTCGTGGGCCCTTGCAGTTTCATCGAGGACAAACCCGAACTTCCGGAATGGCAGAAAGGAAATCTGTTCGACCCAGTTATTTCCAGCAGGCTTATCACAGACACCCACCTCAATCCTGTTGAAGCCGGCTGACTCGCAGAAATCAATGAGTTCCCGTATCATCGTGCTTGCCAGCCCCTTGTTCCTGTATTCACCGGATATTGCCAGGCAGCCGACCAGTATTGTCGTGTCCAGTCTTTCGTTCGTCGGGCAGGTGGAGAGGCCGATTCTTCGAGCGTACTTCTTGGGCAGAAAGATAAGCTGACCGGCGGGTTTATCGTCCTCATAGGCACTGTATCCAATGCATCCTATTTCATCGAATATCTGAGACCACATATCGCATTGAAACGTCCTGCTGGTTATATCGAACATGCAGCACGGAACGGGTCGCCCGAGTCCGTTAAGTATCATGTCTCTGGTGATTTTCCGTATCAATGCTTCTCCTGTTCCAGCGCTGACAGTAATCTCTCTTCAATATAGTCGAAGCTCTTCGGCCAATCGTTTATCGGAATCCTGTCACCGTTAATGAAGAGGTTGCTGTATACACTGCCCGGCCTGTCCCCGTTTCGCCACTCGTGAATCAGGCCGGACATGTATTCCGGTAAGGTATCTATATCACCGTCGTCAATATCCCACAGGTTGTAGGTCGTCAGCGTAAGGCCGTACTTGTGGCATTTTTCGGTTATGACTGCGTAATCGCGGTCACAGAGACAGAACGGATTAATCAGCAGTTCGACTTTCATCTCTTTTCTTACTCTCGCTTAAGACCGTGGGTGTGATTGCTTATCTACTGGACTCTCCGGTATTCCAGATACATATGCAGCCCGGCGATGCTCTTGGCATCCTCGATTTTGCCGGAGGCAAACAGGGTGGGAATCTCTGATACCGGCACGCGGACGAGGCTGATACCTGCCGTGTCCTCCGCGTGCAGTCGACTGGGCGTGAGCTCAGTAGCCAGGTAAAGGTGGAGGTACTCGGTGCAGTAGCCCGGCGTCGAGTAGAAACCGCCCAGCCTTTCCACTTTTCCCGGTAGATACCCCGTCTCCTCCTGCATCTCACGGCGGACAGTCTCCTCCGGATTCTCGCCGGCGTCGATGCCGCCCGCCGGTATCTCCAGAAGCTCTTTCTCAATAGCCTTGCGGTACTGCCTCACCAGCAGGACGTTGTCATTCTCGTCAATGGGAATAACGGCAATGCAGTCGCTGTGCTCAACAATTTCCCGTGTGGACTCCCGGCCATCGGCGGTCTTTACAGTATCTATTCGCAGATTGACCGCCCGGCCTTCAAAGACTGTGTGTGACGAAAGGATTTTCTCTTCGGTCAAATCAGGCCTCCGCTATGGTGGGCGTCACACTATTACGGGGGACTTCTCAAGGTTAATAATGAGGGCTACCTCATTACAGTCTGGGAACTTAGGACAGTGGTAGCACTCCGTCCAGACCTTGCGCGGCAGCTCCATCTTGTCCACCTCGGAAAAACCGAACCTCTGGAAGAAATCGGGCTTGTAGGTCAGGCAAAAGGCGGTAGGGAGACCCAGCGCACGGGCCTCTTCTAGGCAGGCTTCCACCAGTCGGGAGCCGATGCCCTGTCGCTGGTTTTCCTCAGATACCGCTACCGACTTTACCTCAGCCAGGTCGGCCCACATGACATGCAGGGCAGCACAACCGGTTACCTGCTCGTCCTGTCTGACGACAAAGTAGTCACGGAGGTTCTCGTATATCTCACTGAGCGGTCGGGGCAGCATTTCATCCTTGTCGGCAAAATAGTTAATCAGCCGGTGCATTTCGGCCACATCACTGATGGTGGCTTTCTCTACTATCAACTCCATCTCTAACCCTGCTTCCCCTTGAGACGTTTCTCCAGTGAGCCGAAGAAAGAGGTATCGCTGTGTATCCTCAGAAAACGGACCGTGTTCGAACTGCGCTTCACGGTAACAACGGTACCGTCCGGTAGCGGGGTAACGATATGTCCATCAACCGTCAGCGCCGCCGAATGGAGTGTACTCACACGCAGTTCAATAGTTGATGTTGGTGGCAGCACGAGCTTGTAGCTGGCGCTGAGGTGGGGCACTATTGGTAGAAGCAGCATCTCTTTTGCCTGCGGGTGCAGTATCGGGCCGCCGGCTGCCAGCGCATATCCGGTGCTGCCGGTAGCGGTCGACACAATGACGCCGTCGGCCTTGTAGGTGGTGAGTGACTGGCCGTCGACACTGGCCTCGACCCGGATAAGGCGTGCGACTTCACCATGGGCGATGACCATATCGTTCAGGGCGTAAAATGTCCGTGGTTCGGCGGATTTCCCGACAGCCGGGAGTTCGACTTCGAGTAGTGAACGCTCGTCAAGCCAGCCCTCTCCGGCCAGCAGGGAAGCCAGCTTGTCCCGCGCTTCGGCAACAGCAAGCTCGGTCATGAAACCCAGGTTGCCCAGGTTGATGCCCGTAATTGGCACCGGCCTCGGCAGAATCGCCTGGGCGGCACGGAGTATTGTGCCGTCACCACCTATACTGAGCACTAGGTCGGTGCCGTCTACACAAGTTCTGGCGGTGTCTCCCTCCCAGGCAGAGCAGAGCCAAGTGGTGATACCCCTGTTACTGAGGAACTGCTCCAGCTCTCTGGCCAGGTTACCGGCAGCCTCATTCAGAGGGTGAAAGATAATGCCAACTCTCTTCATAGCAATACCACATCTAAAAGTCGCGAAAATGACCACAGATGAGGGTAATTGCAGTGTAGCATCGGCATCATAGGGTGTCAAATCTGGTGCCCTTGTCTCGCTTTTGACTTTGCTCTCGTTTGGCGCTAATCTATCAGGCAGAGAAGCGGACAGGAAGTTAAAGGGGGCAGAAGCCGGCAATGGAAGGAAAGACGGTATATTTTGAAAACCCGGGAGTAGAGAATACCGACGAAACCCTGCGTATCGCCAGAGAGCGTGCCAGGGAGCTGGGGATAAAGACGGTTGTGGTGGCCACGACGGTGGGTGGTACGGCCGTGAAGGCTGTCGAGGTTTTCGAGGGGATGAAGGTGATTGCGGTTACCCATGTTACCGGCATGAGGGAGCCTAATGCTCAGGAGTTCACCGAGGAGAACCGGAAGAAGGTGGAAAGCAAGGGCGGGATAGTCCTGACAACCACGCACGCCTTTACCGGTATCGGTGGGGCGATGCGCAGGAAGTTCAACATGTACCTGCTGGGAGACGTTATCGCCAATACTTTGCGTGTCTTCGGACAGGGGACTAAGGTGGTCTGCGAGATTAGCCTGATGGCGGCGGATGCCGGCCTGGTGCGGATTGGCGAGGACATCATTGCCATCGCTGGCAGCGGCCGGGGGGCTGATACGGCCGTTGTCCTCAAGCCGGTCAACACCAACGATTTCTTCGATATGAGAATCAGGGAGATTCTCTGCAAACCGCATTTTTAGGGGATTGACTTTATGAGCTATCACGAGCATAGACATGCTGCACCCGAGAACGTAAACTGCGCCGTGCTCATAATATCCGACACCCGCACGGAGCAGGATGATGAGTCGGGGAAGCTCATCAAGCAGCGGCTGGCCGATAACGGGCACAAAGTCATGTCCTACGGCATCCTGAAGAATGATGCCGATGCTATCCGGGCAAAAATAGAGGAACTTGTGGCGCAGGCAGAGCTTCAGGTCATTATCACCAGTGGAGGCACCGGTGCCAGTAGCCGTGATGTCACCGTTGATACTGTCGAGCCGATGCTTGAAAAGAGGCTAGACGGCTTCGGGGAGCTTTTTCGACAGCTAACCTACCAGGAGATAGGCACCGGCAGCATCCTCAGCCGGGCGGTAGCCGGTGTCATCAGGGGCAGGGTAGTCCTCTGTTTCCCCGGCTCAGTTAATGCGGCCACGTTGGCGATGGACAAGATTATCCTGCCGGAGATAGGGCACCTGGTCAGGGAAGCTACGCGGTAGGGCTGCGGTCTCAGCCTCTAGCTCTCTTTGCGATGGTATGTTCCGCTCTTGCCGCCGGTCTTGCTCTCCAGGCATATCTCGCTGATGGTCATGCCTTTATCAACCGCCTTGCACATGTCGTAGATGGTCAGGGCGGCTACCGAGGCGGCCACCAGCGCTTCCATCTCCACGCCGGTCTTGCCGGTGCTCTTCGCCCGGGCGGTAATCTCTATGCAGTCGTCACCGGACAGGTCGAAATCAACGCTGACATTGTCGAGCAGGAGCGTGTGGCAGAGCGGTATCAGGTCGGGTGTTCTCTTGGCGGCGGTAATACCCGCCACCCGCGCCACGGCGAGGACGTCACCCTTTTTCATCTCGTTGGCCTTGACCAACCTCAGGGTTTCCGGCTTCATCGTTACCCTGCCCTTGGCAACAGCCTCGCGTAGGGTATCTGCCTTCTGGCTGACATCGACCATCCGGGCTTTACCCTCCGGGTTAACATGACTTAGCTCGCTCATCGTCCGCCTCCTCGCTCAATGGTTATGGTCAGTATAGCAAATCATGACGTGAGCGTCATCCGTTGATTTTAGATATAATGACAGCATGGAAGGATTCCCGGTTGCTGACGAAGCACCAGAAGCGAAAGGAATACTCTGTTTCCGCTGCGGGGTCTGCTGTATGAAGTACTCGCCGCGGGTGACTACCATCGAGGCGGAGCATATAGCTGAATCGCTGGGGATATCTCTTGAAACGTTTCTTGAGAGGTATACCGACGATTCCTGGTTTGAGCCGGGGTACTATCTACTTGATACCCAGGACGGGGCCTGCGTCTTCCTTTGTGAGTCAGAAGACCCCCGAATGAAACTCTGCCGTATCCACTCAATCAGACCTCAGGTCTGCCGGGAGTGGCAGGCCGGTCTTGAGAAGAGGGAGTGTCTTGAGGGACTACAAAAGTGCTGGGGACTGATGGTTGACGTCTCCGGCAAGCTCAGTGGTCCCGAGGAAAAGCTCCACGAGTTTCTATTGATTTTCCCATGGTGGGGTGATAATAGCGTAACCTGAAGGGCGTAGATATTTTGAGTTGATATCAGCTTGACACCCGTCAAGCGAGGTCTTAACATTGCTACCATGTCTCTGTAACGAGCACGAATATGGGAGGGAGTCTTTACTATGGAGTACAAGCATATTATCTATCAACCGGGAAGGGTGGCCCGCATAATACTTAACCGACCGCGTTACTACAATGCCCAGAGTCGACTGATGCGTGAGGAGATGGACGATGCCTTTGCCCGGGCGGCTGAGGATGACGAGGTAGGCGTCATTATTCTGTCCGGCGAAGGAAAGCACTTCTCCAGCGGTCATGACCTGGGTACACCTGAGGAGTTAGCTGAGCGTGAGGAACGAGGATTTCCAGCAACCCCGTTCGGACGTTATGCACGTAACCGCGCTACCTGCATGGAGAACAGCCTGCGGTGGCGTAACGTGCCCAAGCCGACCATCGCGATGGTGCACGGGAACTGTATTTTTGGCGGGATAATATTTGCCTCCGCCATGGATGTTATCTTTGCCGCAGAGGATGCCCTGTTTCTGCCCTCGCTATTGCAGTACTTCTCGGTACCATGGGATCTCGGACCGCGCCGGACCAAGGAGATACTATTCGAGCACCGCTTTATGACTGCCTGGGAGGCCTGTCGCTATGGCCTGGTTAACCGGGTCTTCCCTCCGGATAAGCTCGAAGAGGAAACGCTGGCCTATGCCGGGCGCGTGGCTGATAATTACTTCACCAACCCATCAGGCATACGCATGGTCAAGTTTACTGTTAACCACATGCAGGACACCATGGGATTCACCACGGAGATTGAGGCCGCCCATGAGAGCCAGTTTCTCTTTCTTGAGTTTCGGGACAGGGAGCGGCTCCGTGATGAGAAGGGTGGAATTGCTAGGGCGTCGCTTGCTATGGAGAACCTGGAGATAACGCGACCCTGGCTGGAGTCGATGGGTCGCTAGCCGCCTATCTGCCACATCTGACGCTTTTCGGGGGCACCGTTCTCCCTGAGGTGGTGCTGTTGCTGTTTCCGGGTAGCGGCTTCTAGTATCAGGCGCTCCAGTTCGGCAATGTCAGCGCCGCTACGTAGCGGCTCTTTAAGGTCTATCTCATCATCATCAAGCAGGCACGGTCGGAGGTGACCGTCGGCAGTGAGGCGAAAGCGGTTGCACTCAGCACAGAAACACTCAGTCACCGCACCAATGAAGCCGAGCGTCCCGGGAGCATCCGGTAGCTTGTAATACCTGGCCGGGCCGTTACCGGATGTCGGAAAATGAGGTTCCAGCTTACCGAGGGAGTGCTCAATAGATGACATAATATCGCGAACGGCTACCGTGCCGTTTCTCCCATTTCCATTGATGAAGGGCATGTGCTCGATGAACCTGACATGCCAGCCATCGTCGAGGAGCGTCTTTCTAGCAAAGTCCAGGACCTCGGCATCGTTCACGCCCCGGAGAACCACCATGTTTATCTTCACGGGGTTGAGGTCGGCTTCCTTGGCTGCTTCGATACCGGCAAGCACGTCCTTGAGTTGACCACCACCGGTGATATGCTCGAACCTGCTAGGCTTCAGGGAGTCCAGGCTGACGTTGACCCGGCTGAGACCGGCGGCCTTCAATTCCTCGACGTGCTGGGCAAGGTGCGTGCCGTTGGTGGTCAGCGATACCTCCTCGATCCCCTCGGTGTGTGCCAGCATATCGACCAGTCGACTCAGATGCAGTCGCGTCAGGGCTTCACCTCCGGTAAGACGGAGCTTCTTTACTCCCAGTCTGGCCGCCGCTTGTACTATTAGGTGAATCTCCTCATAGCGCAGGATATCGTCATGCCTCAACTTATGGTCAAACCTGTCTGTGCAGTAGATACAGCGCAGGTCGCAGCGGTCGGTGACTGAGATGCGCATATAGTTGATGCGTCGACTGAAGGAGTCAATCAGGTCTGTCATGTTTCTATCTCCATCTTATCACAGGTCTTGCAGATTGTCTTTCGTCATGGCCGCTTTAGTCCTGCTTTATCACGTGAACGGCTGTTGCCTTGAAGGACGCATGCACCGACTTCCCCTTCTCCAGGGACATCTCTCCGGCGGAACGATTGGTAATCAGGGCAACGAGCCGGAAACCGCAATCGATTTCAACGCGTGCCACCGGTCCCGTGCTGGTCATCCGGGTAATCTCTCCACTGAAGGAGTTTCTGGCGCTGCTCGAGATGGGGGACAGGGCTAGGGTCACTTCTTCAGAGCGGATACAGGCGTGAACTCGGTCTCCCACGGCAAAATCGGATATTGCTTCGATAACACTGTGGTTCGTGCCGATAGTGACCACATTGTCCTCACTGGTAAGTACCAAGCCGTCGATGATATTCTCAATACCGACGAAATTGGCCATCTCCCGGTTCCTTGGCGTATTAAATGCCTCGTGCCAGCCGCCCGTCTGAAGTATCTCACCGTTGAGCAGCATCCCCACCCTTCCGGCAAGCCGCTGTCCCTGGGACATATCGTGGGTGGCCATCACGATGGTCGTCTGGTAACGCTGGATGATATCGCCTATCAGCCCTTCAATCCTCGCTGTCGAGACCGGGTCTAGATTAGCGGTCGGTTCGTCAAGCAACAGTACCTCCGGCTCAGTAGCGATAGCGCGAGCAATAGCCACCCTTTGTATTTCACCCCCTGAGAGCATCCGGGCGTTTCTCTTGTGGAAGTCGGCCATGTCAACCATTTCGAGGACTTCGTCAACCCGGTTTCGAATACTGTCCCGGCTCATACCTCGCCACCTCAACCCGTAGGCCACGTTATCATGAACGCTGGTGTTGAATACCACCGGCTTTTGGAGGACAAAGGCCATGCGGCGCCGTGCCTCCAGCCGTTGCCCCGTCGATTCGGTAACGTCGGTACCGTCGAAATAGACTTTGCCCTGACTGGGCGTGTCAATCAGGTCGAGCAGCCGCAGGAGCGTTGTCTTGCCGGAGCCGGTCGGGCCGATAAGGGCAAATACCTCCCCTCGCTCTATGCTCAGGTTTATACCCCTCAGGACATCCTGCCCGTTGAACCTCTGTCCCAGGTCTGTGGTCTCAATAATCGGTTCACTTGTAGACACATTCACCTCTGCTGCAGCCTGTTAAGTACGATACTCACGACCAGCGCAATGAATAGCAGTATCATGCCCAGGGCCAGTGACAGTTCGATTTCGCCCTTTGATGTTTCGAGCGAAATCGCCGTTGTCAGTGTTCTGGTAAAGCCTCTGATATTACCGCCGACCATCAGCGATAGCCCGACTTCAGATATTGCCCGGCCGAATCCCATTATCACCGCCCCCAGCATGGCGAAGCGGGCTTCTTTAATGACCACGTATGCTGTTTGGAACCTGTTAGCCCCCAGCGAAATGGCGGTGTCGGTTAATGTCACGTCCACGCCGCGTAGTGCGGAGATGGTGAGTCCCATCATTATCGGTAATACAAGGAGAACTTGCCCAATAACAATTCCCGCAGGTGTGAACAGGAGTCCGAGGCTGCCCAGCGGTCCGGCACGGGAAATAAAAACAAAGACAAAAAGGCCAACGACAACGGTAGGCACGCTGTAAAGGGTCTGGATAACGTTAATCAGCAGCCTTTTACCGCGGAAACTGTTGAAGTGTATTAGACTGCTCAGGGGCAAAGCTATCAGAGTAGCAATGGCACAGGAGGTCGCCGCGAGTGCTAGCGACCTCCCGGCTATCTGCATCACCTCCGGGTCGAGGGATACAATCAATTCTATTGCCTTGGTAAAACCTTCCCAGAGTTCGGTCAGCTTTCGGCTCCTTACCTAAGGTTATTCGTGGCTTTCTAGAGGTAACCCCACCCAAATGGGCGGGGTTACCTTATTTTTAGTTGTATCAGCGTTGCGTTATTCTGGCTCGTTGCCAGCGCAAGGGGTGAACAGCTGCAGACCGTATTCCTCAACGCCGTATTTGCCCATAAGCTCCTGGATTTCGTCCGAAGTGAGGAAGTCTATCAGATTATTTGTCATTTCCAAATTGGTAACGGCTACATTGTCCGGGTTTATGGCGATTACCGAATAAACGTTGAGCAGTATATCACCCTCAGTTACTATGGGCACCAGGTCAATGTCGCCCTTGAAAGTGAGATATGTGCCCATGTCGGACAGAGTGTAGGCCTCCAGTTCGTGGGCCATCGTGAGGGTTGGCCCCATGCCAACTCCGGCCTCTACATACCAGGTGCCGGCGTTCCTTACGTCCTCGTAATCATAGCCGGCAGCCGCCCAGATGTTTTGTTCCATGATGTGCGTTCCAGAGCCATCTCCCCTGGATACAAAACTACCGTTTCCGTCTTCCATCAGTTTCTGGAAGGCTGCCTCGGGGGTCAGGCCTTTTATACCGGCCGGGTCATCCTCCGGGCCGACGATAAGGAAGTAGTTATAGGCAAAGGGGACTCGCTCCACGCCATATCCCTCAGCGACAAACTGCTCCTCCTGTGCTTTGGCATGGACTGTAATGACGTCGACATCACCTCTACGACCGTATTCCAGGGCCTTGCCAGTACCTGCGTAGAGGATATCCATACCGACACCGTACTCTTCCTCAAACATCGGCTCCAGATATCCCCAGAGGCCGGTATCATAGAGGCTCGTGGTGGTGGCTACCTTCAGTCTTGGTAAGGCTTTCTTGGCGGCTACTGCGTCTGTCGTCGATTCATCGCAGGCTGTTAGTGCTCCCACGGAGCCCAGGACCAGCAGTACGACGGCGAGGATGCTGATGATTACCTTCGCGCGGCTGATATTCACATGCATGACGTAATATCCTTTCTAAATCTGGAAGTTTTTAGTGTAAATCACCGTTTCAATGCCTGTAGCTTGCTTCTCAGGTAGGGGGGCTCAGGCTGCAGTTGAGACGGCGATATGCAGGCGAATGAAGATGGTGGGTACCCGGGTATGCACGCTCACATAGAATCATAGCAGCTCTCCTTTCCAAACACGGGAGGCGTAAGGGTTTTCCCTTGCACCCTATCGTTTGCCTCTCATAGGCAGGGCGCCCTTAGAGAAGGCAACTCGGAGATCCGTATTTAATTGCTATAATCCATTTTTAGTATAGCCAGATTATTAACAGGATGTCAATTACAGGTATAGTATTAAAGCTCAGTCAGCATCATCGGCTGTTTCTTTGCCCTCCGGCAGCTGGTCAATCGAGGTGTCCGTGGTCAGCTTTAGCTTGTCCTCAAATCTGGCGAGCTTTCTGCCGGCGTCGTCGTACTTGCTGGCGGCATGGTGGATATGGCCTCCCAGGGTATCGTAGTCATTCTGGAAATCGGCGAGGTCGCCCTGCAGCCTTTGTAAATGTCGCAAAATATCACCGGCGGCATGCTCGATGTGCAGCCCTTTCAGGCCGAGGATGATGACCTGGAGGTAGGCGTAGAAGCTGTTCGGGGAGACCGGAATCACCCTTTTCTGGAGGGCGTAGGAGTAGACCTCGCTTCCCTCGGCACCGTCGCGCAGTATCGTCTCGTAGTAGACGTTCTCGGCGGGTATGTACATCAAAGCGAAATCGAACGTGCCCTCATCCGTCAGGATGTACTTGGTAACGTTGTCAATGTGCTTTTTCACGGTGCGTGTGAACTGCCGTCGCAGCGACTCTCTTTCGCGGTCGGACTCAGCGGCCAGTACTCGCTGGAAGTCCTCCAGCGGGAACTTCGAGTCGATGGGAACCAGGTTATCGCCAATCTGGATAACGGCATCTACCGCCTCGCCGCTCTTGAAGCGGTACTGGAGCGTGTAATTCTGTTGCGGGAGGATATCAGCGAGCAGCCTCTCCAGCATGAGCTCCCCGAGGCCACCGCGGAACTTGGGGGCGCGCAGCACCTCCTGGAGGCTGGCTATGTCACGCCCGACGGCCTCTATCTGCTTCGTTCCTTCTTCCAGCTTGCCCAGGCTCCGGTTGACCTCCCCGAAGACACCCAGGCTACCTTCGAGCCTCTCGCCGACAGCCTTCGACAGGGCATCACCCTGCTCCCGCCACCTTTTCCCCTGCCAGAACCTGTCCCAGATTAGGAAGAGGATGACTACTGCCAGAAGGATTATGATAAATATTTCCATAATAGCCTCCACAAAGGCTCAGATTCCAGACAGCTTTATTATCTCTTCAATGTCGTCGGGCTGTCCTAGGTTCTCAGTTACCTTGTTGACCCTTTCCTCTCCGCATTGGAGACACCTGTGAACTATTTGAAATCCCTTTCCAGACTTATATCTCAGCCTTACCGGTCTCATCAATCCGCCACATTTATTTTGTCGGTCTCCGGGCTTAATGTCTACGTGTTTCGAAAACAGGCAGAAGGGACAATGGTTACGATAAGTCCCGTTGCTTAACGGCAAAACCTCTCGACCACAGTTTTCACAAACGAAGCCAGCATTTTCTTTTTCCCTGCTCATACCCCGAACTCCCCGGTTTGAATTACCTCAAACTAAGGAGTCAGGGTTCCGTTTTTTCTCCCTTACGGTTCCAGGCTTGACTGAACTAGGGACAGATTCACCGCCGTTCCTCTCGGGTTAGCGATTACTTCCGGTTCCTGCTTCATCAGGGTACTTTTCATCCCTGAATCCGGACCTCGACCGAATTTTCCTACCTGTATCGGCCACTGTAAGGCGGGATAAACCACCTTCCACCGGTATGTGTATATTCAGCCGCACTGGCTTTGGCGCCGTCCCCTGCAGATTATGAGCAGCGTATCACATTTAATACAATCAATGACTGGCCTCCTGTTTGCTAGCTGATGTTTGTTTGATTTGATATATTATACACCTTCAAACAAGCAGTACAATGCAGCACAAGGCCTTTCTCGTCCGGCCCTTAATATCCAAGGGGGACACCCCCTTGGTATCCCCCGCCAAGAGGGGTTCCACCCCTCTGGACACCCCAAAACGGTGTGCGGGTATTTCTCTGGCGGGGTTATTTGCACCTAAAGGTGTGACGTGTTATCGGGACTGAGGGCTTTAGTTAGAATTTATTAGCAGAGCGTTTAAGAGGGGCGCAGCCCCTCTTTTCTTTTAGCTAAATGCCAAACATCTTGGCGGCCAGTTCGGCGGCCTTCATGGCAAAGCCGGGCAGGATACCAACGAAGAGAACACCCAGGCAGGTGATGGTCAGGGCCACACGCAGCGCTCCTGAGGACGGTACCTTCTCCACAGAGGCCGGTTCCCCGAGCCACATTACCTTGACAACGCGCAAATAGTAGAAAGCGGATACCACGCTGTTGAGCACGGCGATAATGACCAGCCAGAGAAGGCCATTTTGGGCTGCCCCGCCGAAGATGTAAAACTTGGCCATAAATCCGGCTGCTGGCGGCATGCCGATAAGCGATATCAGGCACAACGTCAGTCCCAGGGTGAGCAGCGGCGACCGCTTGAACAGGCCGGAGAAGTCCTCGATGAGGTCGCTGTCAATCTTGTTGGTAATGGCAATGATGGCAATAAAGGCCCCCAGGTTGGCCAGCGAGTAGCTGAGCAGGAAGAAGAGGATGGTGCTCTGACCGATGGTCTCACCGGCAGAGGCCACGCCCATGGCCGCCAGACCCACCATCAAATAACCGGCCTGGGCGATGCTGGAGTACCCGAACATACGCTTGATATTTGTCTGTGGCAGCGCCGAGACATTCCCCACCGTCATGCCGATAGCCGCCAGTACGGCAAAGACCATTCCCCAGTCCAGACTCAGCCAGTCGGGGAGGCCGAAGGCAGAACTGAAGACGCGGAGGATGACGGCGAAGCCTGCTGCCTTGCTGCCGACTGAGAGATAAGCAACTATCGGTGTCGGGGCACCTTCGTAGACATCGGGCACCCACATCTGGAAGGGGACGGCGGCAATCTTGAATCCGAAACCGGCTATCAACAGAATAATGCCGAGTACAAGGGCCGGGTTGTCGGCGACGCCCTGTGCACCCAGGGCCTGTACCTGCTGGGTAATTTCGCCCAGTTGTGTCGTGCCAGTGCTGCCGAAGACGAGCGCCATCCCGTAGAGGAGTACTGCCGAGGCGGTAGCGCCCAGCAACAGGTACTTTATTGAGGACTCGGTTGATTTGGGGTCCTTGAGGAATCCGGCCAGGATGTAGAGGGAGATGCTGGCCAGTTCCAGCGAGACATAGATGGTAATTAACTCGGTGGCGGTCGCCATCAATAACATGCCCAGTGCCGACAGCAGAATCAGTGCGTGGTACTCACCCTGGAAGCGTTCGAACTTCGAGACGTAGTCGACCGATGCCAGGATGACCAGGGCGGCAATCCCGAGGAAAAGCAGCTTGAAGAAAAGGGCGAAGCTGTCCACCGCCAGTGTGCCGTTGAAGCTGACCTGTGCAGGGTCACCGAACATGGCGATGGTGAATGCGGCCGAGACCATTAGCCCGATAACGCTGACAATCGCCAGCGCTCCCTTCCGCTCGACGAAGAGGTCAAGCAGGATGACGGCCACGGCCGTGGCTGCCAGGCTAATTTCCGGTGCTAACAGTCCAAGATCCAATACCTGCTCCTATGCTAGCCACCTATCAAAGTCGCTATCGGCGAAACGCCGAGCTTAATAACATCGGTCAGTATTGCCGGGTAAATCCCGACCAGTAGAATCAGGGCGACAAAGGAGAACATGTATACCTTTTCCAGGTTGTCCGCGTCCTTGGCCTCGTTATATTGTTCCAGCACTGGACCGTAGAACGTCCGCTGGAGCATCCACAGGATATAGCCCGCCGCCAGCACCACGCCTACCGCTGTCAGCAGGGTATAGACCTCGACACCACCCACGACCGTGCTGGAGAATGAGCCGGTGAAGGTGATAAACTCGGCGGCAAAGCCGCTGGTTAGTGGCAGTCCCAGCGAGCCAAGTCCGGCAATCGAGAAGACAATAGCGATAATCGGCATCTGCCGGGCCAGACCGCCCAGTTTGTTCAGGTCGCGTTCTTCAACGTTATGCATCGTCAAACCGGCCATGGCAAAGAGCAGTCCAGTAAGCAGACCGTGACTGACCATTTGTAGGCCGGCACCGATGAGGCTTATCTCACCCAGCGCAAAGACACCCAGTAGCACGAAGCCCATGTGACTCACACTGCTGTAGGCAATCATCCGTTTCAGGTCGGTCTGCCTTAACGTTACCGCTGCCCCGTAGAGCACGCTAATGACAGCTAGCGCCAGTAACAGCGGTGCAAAGTCACGGGCAACGTCCGGAAAGATACTCACGCAGACGCGAATCATTCCGTAGCCGCCCATCTTGATTAACGCCCCGGCCAGCATCACGCTACCGGCGGTCGGTGCGTCGGTGTGGGCGTCCGGCAGCCAGGTATGCAGSGGRAAKACCGGCAGCTTGACGGCAAAACCRATMAKAAGCAGCCAGAAGATGACGGCCGCCGGCATCAGGGTCTGCACCATGCCAAGTCCGCCTTCGGCGATATCAATCATGCTCAGACTGCCGGTGGCAAAGTAGAGGCTGACAATACCCGCCAGCATGAAGGCACTGCCGAACAACGTGTAGAGAACGTACTTGATGGACGAGTACTCACGGCGTCCCGTCCCCCATGTCGAGATGAGGAAGTACATCGGGATGACCTCTATCTCCCAGAAGATGAAGAAGAGCAGCATGTCAAGCGAGCAGAAGACGCCGAGGATGCTCGCCTCCAGCAGGAGCAACCAGGCAAAGTACTCGCGTACCCTGTCGTGAATCTTCCACGAGATAAGGACCACTATGAAGCCGAGGAAAGCAGTCAACAGCACCAGCGGCAGGCTAAGGCCATCAACCCCGAGGTGGAAGTTGGCGTTGATCGCCTCAATCCAGGGTGTAGATGTCTTTAGCTGGTACTGGAAGCCGCCAAGTGCCCGGTCGAAACCGGCGAAAACGACCACTGCCATTATCAGGGAAACAAAGGTGGAGACGGCGGCAATATACCTGATGAGCCTCGCGGAGAGGCCGGGTATAAACGCAATCAGTATCGACCCCGCGGCCGGCAGCAGGATTATGGCTAGCAGGTGCCCAGAATCCAAAACTGTTGACTCCTATCCGTCTTTTGTATTTTCACTTAAACGGGACTCAGCCCGTGGTATATTCGATTTTTCAGCCGACAATTAGGAGGACAATGGCAATCACGGCTGCCCCCAGGCCGATGAATAGTCCGTAAAGCTGGAGCTGTCCAGTCTGTAACCGTCGGATTATATTGCCACTACCGAAAATCCCGCTGGCGGTACCATTCACCACGCTATCGACTCCGTTGGCGTCAATCTCCTGAAAGCTGGCAAAGAGTCCGCCAAGAAGGACTTTCCTCACGATGATGTTCTCGTACAGCTCGTCGAACCAGTACTTGTTAATCAATGCGTTATAAGCCAGCTTGAACCGGGCGCCGATTTTCTCTGCTGAAATCCGCTTCGAGCCGTACATCAGGTAGGCAAGCCCGATACCGGCCAGTGCCAGCAGCAGTGATATGATAGGCCAGGGCGAGCTGGCGAAGATGTCGAAGAAACCGGCGGCATGCGGATGGTGCTCTCCCATGAACTCGGCAAAGTTTCCGCCAAGGTTCCACCAGCCGACACCTACCGCCAGGATGGCAAGGAATACCAGCGGCAGCACCATCACCTTTGAAGATTCGTGGGGATGGCTGTACTCTTTCGACTCGCCGCCACGGTATTCACCGTGGAAAGTCATAAATATCACCCGGAACATGTAGAAAGCCGTCATGAACACGGTGATCAAAGCCAGGATGAACAGGACAACGTTCCCATCTAGCGCCTTGACCAGAATCTCGTCCTTGCTCCAGAAGCCGGCCAGCGGCCAGATTCCCGCCAGACTCAGCGCGCCGAGGAGGAAGGTAATATACGTCCACGGCATGACCTTGCGCAGGCCCCCCATGAAGCGCATATCGAACGTGCCGGTAGCGTGATTTACACTACCCGAGCCAAGAAACAGCAACGACTTGAAGAAAGCGTGGGTGAAGAGGTGGAAGATACCGATGGACACCGCAGCCTTGGCAGCCTCAATGGTAACATGCCCCTCGTGGTTGAGCACGATACCGGCTGCCCCCAGCGCCAGCATCATATAACCGAGCTGGCTGATAGTGGAGTAGGCCAGCACCCGTTTGATATCGTTCATAACCAGGCCCATCGAGGCGGCGAATATCGCCGTAAAACCCCCGATGGTAGCCACCAGCGTAACGGCTTCGATGGAGTGGGCAAATATCGGGAAGGTACGCGCTACCAGGAAAACGCCCGCCGAGACCATTGTTGCGGAATGGATGAGGGCGCTGACCGGTGTCGGGCCTTCCATGGCATCCGGCAGCCAGACGTGGAGTGGGAACTGTGCCGATTTACCCATCGCGCCGGAGAAGATACCGATGCATGCCCAGGTAAGCGCCCCACCGGCAAGCATTCCGGTTGCTGCCATATTGGATATTTGAGCAGTATCGAACGTGCCCGTATTGGCGTAAAGCACCAGTATGGCCGCCAGGAAACCGAAGTCGCCGAAGCGAGTGACGATGAAGGCCTTTTTGGCGGCGTTGGCCGCCGATGGCTTGTGGAACCAGTACCCGATGAGCAGGTATGAGCACAGCCCCACCATCTCCCAGAAGACGAACATCAGCAGGAGACTGTCGGCGATGAGCAGGCCGAGCATGGAGGCGGTGAACAGCGACATCCAGGCGTAGTAGCGGGTATAGGTGTCACCCTCATGGTGTACGAAGTGCTCCATGTAGCCGAGCGAGTATATCTGCACCATCAGGCTGACAATGGTGACCACCACCATCATTACGGCGGTCAGAGCGTCCATGATGATACCCAGCTTGATGCTAAAGCTCCCGATGGTCACCCAGGTGATATCGGGCACGTGTATCTCATGGTTGGGTGCTCCCATCACCTCGGCCAGGGCCCAGATAGCCAGCACCGCCGAGGCGGCAATACACGCGATGGTGATGTACCCACCCACCGGTGAATACTTCCCGGTAAGGGGCTTGACCACAACCGATACGACCACAAACGAAATGACCGGGAGCAGGAAGATGAGCCAGAATAGTTCGCTTGGCATTTACAGTTTCCTTAACACCTCTTCGGTAACGTGCTGCTTGTCTTCCGGTACCAGAATGCGGTAAACGGTCTCTTCCTGCCCCATCGGCATGCCGGACTCCGGCATGATGCGGGTGGGTACTCCTTCGCCCTCGAAGAACTCCTTCCACATCTCTGCCATCATTAAATTCGGTGCTTTCTTAATCTCTACCCACATAATTAGCTACCGTTTCATTGAGTCTATTTCCGTGGGGTCGACCGTGCCTTTACTTCTGTATATCGCCATTATTATCGCCACGCCTACAGCGGCCTCGGCGGCGGCCACCGCCATAATGAAAATCACAAAGACATGTCCGGTCAGTAGCTGCGGGGCGACATATCGCGAGAAGGCAACCATGGCGATATTCACCGCATTCAGCATAATCTCAATGCACAGCAGTATGGCGATGGTGTTGCGCTTGGCCAGGGCACCATAAAGCCCGATGGCGAACAGCACCGCCGAGAGCACGAGATAATGTTCCAGCCCTACCGACATACTTTACTTCTCCCTCACCAGGACAATTGCCCCGAGAATGGCTGCTAGCAACAGAACAGCGGCAATCTCTACTGTCAGGATGTAGCCGTTCTCACCGAAGAGCTTACCGGCCAGAGTGGCGGTGGTTGGCTCGAGCGGCCCTTGCGGTGATATTCCCCACGTGGTATTGAGCACGGCCCAGGCCACCGTTCCGAAGAACACGATAGCCGCTAGGAACGCCGGGAACCGCAGCTTATTCGTCGGGCTGCCCAGCTGCACGTCACGTGTGAGCATTATTCCCAGGATAAGCAATATCGAAATGGCACCGACGTAGACCAGAATCTGTACCGCCGCCAGGAAATCGGCGCTCAGGGTAACATATAGTCCGGCTACTGTGATAAAACACAGCACCAGTGAGAGCGCTGCCCGGAAGATATTGCGTAGCGTCACCACCGCCAGCGCGGCTACCACGCTGACGATGGCCAGCAGCCAGAAAGCAATATCAAACGCCATTCTCTAGTCTCCCTCCCTCTCAATCAAGAGGGTCTGCCTGGGTAATGTTTCCGCGACCTCCGGTCGGTTATAGCCGCTACGTATCCGTTCTTCAGATGCCATCTCGTCTCTGGTGAGAACCAGGTCACCGCGACGGTACCTGCCCAGCTCATAGGCATATCCCATGAAGAGGGCGTCGTACGGGCAGGCCTCGACGCACAGGCCGCAGGAGATACAGTATCCCGTGTCTACCTCAAAGGACTCAACGAAGTACTTGTTCTCGTCACCAACCGAGGTCTCGATGCGAATGACTCCCTGCGGACAGGTCTTGCTGCAGGTGCCGCAGCCGGTGCACTTGTCCTTGTCCCAGACAAGCTCATTGCCACGAGTTCGCTGGGATATCGTCAGTTTCTGCTCCGGGTACTGGGTTACCACCCGCGGTCGGAGCAGGTTAATCATGGTGACCACCATGCCTTTGGCTATTCCGCGACCGTATCTCTCAAACTTCAATTCTGCCCCACCCAACTTTATACATTCGTGACCATAACAGTATCAGGACACCGAGGAGTACGTAGTTGACGATGCCCATCAGCCAGAGCAGGTCCTCCGGCCAGCCCGCCAGCACCTGTAGCGCCGTGACGAGCAGGTTAATCAATGCCAGCGGGAAAAGGAACTTCCACGCTACGGCCATTAGCTGGTCAATCCGGACACGGGGCAGAGTAGCCCGCGTCCAGACCATGGTGAAGAACACTAGGAATATCTTTAGTATCAGCCAGAGCCAGCCCGGCAGGAAAGGCCACTGCCAGCCGCCGAGGAACAGGGTGCTGATGATGGTGGCCATGACCACCGCTTCTCCGTACTCTCCCAGGTAGTACATGGCGAACTTCATGCCGGAGTACTCGGTGTGGAAGCCGGCGACAAGTTCCGAGTCCGCTTCCATAAGGTCGAACGGACTGCGGTTGATTTCGGCGCACCCCCCCACGAACAAAAGGAAGAATCCCAGAGGCTGTACCAGGATGAAGGGGACGGTCTGCTGGGCCAGCACGATGTCGTTCAAAGAGAGCGACCCTGCTATCAATACCACCCCGGCCAGTGCTAAGACCACCGGGATTTCATAGCTGATAACAGAAGCGACCAGACGCATCGCACCTATCATGGAGTATTTATTGCTTGAGCTCCACCCGGCCATGAAGACACCTACAGTTGAAATGGAGCTAATGGCTACCACGAAGAGGATGCCGATGTTCAGGTCGGCCAGCATCGCCCCGTTCATGAAGGGGACCACGGCAAAAATCATGATAACCGGTGCGAAGACCACTGCCGGCGCTATCCAGAAGACGATTTTGTCGGCGTTCATCGGGGTGATGAACTCTTTAAGTAATATCTTGATAGCGTCAGCGATTGCCTGTAACAGACCGAAAGGTCCCGTCCGGTTCGGGCCGGTTCGTGCCGCAAACCAGGCTATTGCCCGGCGCTCGATGTATATCACGCCGATAATCATGACGAGGATGAAGACGATGTTGATAAGGGTGAATACCACCCAGTGCCACCAGGGGTGCCCCGGCCAGTCTGGAGCAACGGCCCCAAGGTGGCGAACAGCGTCAACTGCAATATTCGGTATTACCATTATCTATCAATCTCACCCATTGTGATTGCAAAGCTGCCGAATATAACTATCAGGTCCTGTACCTTCCAGCCTACCGACATATCGTACAGGCCTGTCAGGTTCATCAGGCTCGGAGCCCGGATATGGCATCGATAAGGGGCAATACCTCCATCCGAGACAACGTGGAAGCCTACCTCCCCGGTGGGTCCTTCAACGTGGCCATAGGCTTCACCCACCGGCGGGCGGATGAGCTGCGGTACGTCGGCCTTTACCGGCCCGGACGGTATCTGCTTCAGCGCCTGCTCGACGATGCGGATGCTCTGCCTCATCTCCTGAAGCCTTACGTAGTAGCGGTCATAGCAGTCGCCCGCTTCACCGGTCGGTATATCAAAGTCGAATCGGTCATAGATTGAATACGGGTCCTTCTTGCGTATGTCCCACTCAATGCCGGTGCTGCGCAGCACCGGGCCGCTGGCTCCGATGTTGATGGCGGTTTCCTTTGGCAGGATGCCGACTCCCTTGGTTCTGGCCAGGAATATCTCGTTTTCGCTCAGGAGACGGTCGTATTCGTTGATGCGACCTGGTAAATGTTTGACAACCTTACGCAGTGCCGGTAGAAATTCATCGGGGATGTCCTGACTGACGCCGCCAATCCTCATGTAGTTGTAGAGCAGGCGCTGACCGCACACCATGTCGAACAGGTCAACAATCTTCTCACGCTCGCGGTACATATAGAGGAACGGCGTGAAATAACAGCCGGAGTCGTTGGTGAACGAGCCTATCGAGACCAGGTGGGCGGAGATGCGCTGCAGCTCTGACATGATAACCCGCAGGTATTCAGCTCTTTCTGGGACTTTAATTTCGGCGAGTTTCTCTACGGCGAGCACGTAAGCGAGGTTGTTCGTCATCGAGGCAACGTAGTCAAGGCGGTCGGTAAGGGGGATAACGCCACTGTAAGCGCGTTCCTCGGCCAGCTTCTCGACGCCACGGTGCAGGTAACCGAATACCGGTTCGAGGTTGAGGACGGCCTCGCCGTCGAGGGTAACCCTCATCCGGAACACGCCGTGCGTGCTTGGATGGACCGGGCCCATGTCGAGGACATATGGTTCTGTCCTGAGCTGCATCTAAAGGTAGTCCTTTCGCTGGGGATGTCCCTGGAATTCCGGCCAGAGGACGATCCGCTTCATATTGGGGTGGCCTTCGAACGTAATCCCCATCAGGTCGTAAATCTCGCGTTCCTGGTGGTCGGCACTACGCCACAAGCTGACCAGTGATGGTAGCGTGGGATTGTCTCTGGTATGGCATCGGGCTTTCAGCACCAGACTGTGGTTGTGCTCCATGGATACAAACAGGTAGACCACCTCGAAGTACTGGTAATAATCAACCGCCGTTATCGTTGTCAGGTAATCGAAGTCAAGCCCGGCGGTATTTTTCAAAAACGCGGCTACATTCAGCAAAGACTCGCCGTTAACAACAATAGCGGCATCGGTGGTCTCGCTGATTGCACCGGGCACGTGCTCACTTATTTGCTTGGAAACTTCCCAAGTCGAGAGAGAAGTAGTCATCTTTTTAAATTAGTTGTTGACCGTTATCTTATTTTACTGGTTTAGCCAGCGGGGCTAGGTTGTTATATCGTAACCGGTCTTCTCCAGTTCATCGGCGCGGAATGCCATGTCGTAACCGGTCTTGTCGGCTCGCACGATAACGTACCCAATCGGGTCTTCCTTGACCTCGACAATCTCGCCTTCCCAGTCAGCGAGCTGGTATCCACCGGGCCAGCCGGGTCTGTCCAGTACCCTGACCCTGTCACCTACGTTAAACCTCATTGTTGCATTCACCTAATCCTTGATGATGTTCGTTTTCTGGGCGATTTTCTGCTGCAGCATCTGGATGCCGTGAAGCAGACTCTCGGGTCGCGGCGGGCAACCGGGTACGTAGACATCTACCGGGACAATCCGGTTATATCCAGGCACCACGTTATAGGACGAGCGGAAGATGCCGCCGCTGATACCGCAGGCACCCATGGCAATAACGTACTTCGGTTCGGGCATCTGGTTATAGATGCGCCTTACGTTTGGTGCCATTTTCCATGTCAGGGTGCCGGCCGTAATCATCAGGTCAGCCTGGCGCGGTGAAGCCCGCAGGATTTCCATGCCGAAGCGCCCCATGTCAAAGCGGGGACCCATCGCCGAGATGAATTCAAAAGCGCAGCAGGCCGGGAAACATATCACCGGCCAGAGTGATGAGCGCCGACCCCAGTTAATCAGCCAGTCCACCGTGGTAAGCAGGACGTTCCGCTCCAGTTCCTCGTCCAGCCAGGCATCGGGGTCGGGAATAGGCTCCTGATGGGCTGCTTTCACTTCCTCGATAATCTGGCCCTCGACCAGGTCTAGCTCAATGGGTGAGTAAATGCTTTCGCTGTCTACTTCCATTCAAGCACCTTTTTCTGCCAGGCGTAGAGATAACCAACAACGATGACAATGATAAATACAAGTGCGCCGAGGAAACCCGAGGTACCCAGCTGTCTAAGCTCAACCGCCCAGGGATAGAGGAAGACGGCGAGGACATCCAGGGCGAGGAATATCAGGGCATAGAAGTAATAGCGGAAGTTGAACTGCACCCAGGTCCTGCCAATAGTCTCCATGCCGCATTCGAAGGTGGCGTTCTTGATGGGATTGGGATTATAGGGGACAATCTTGAGGTAGCGAAAGACTACGGGGAGTATTATCAGCAAAGCACTGAATGCGATAGCGACGATGATAAAGAGTCCAACGAAGCCGAAGTCTGCTAGCAACTAATGCCTCCGTGGTCACAAACCAGAAAAAGTATAACATACCCAATTTGACAAAATCAAGGGAAAGTCAAAGGATATTCTTCCAAGAAAGCAACGCCTTAAAATCTAGATTATTACCTTGAAATTGATTGAGGGGAGTTAAAGAGGGGCGCAGCCCCTCTTTTCTTATCTTCCCCTTCCCTTCTCCCTCTGGGGAAGGGGATACAGGGGATGGGGTCGGCAATGCCAGACAGAAGCAGGATATGAATAACACAACCACTTGATAAATCAGCGGACTAGAGGTATAGTGTTGATTGAACTAGGCCTGCTGGTAGATTAGGGCCTGTTTTTTTGTCGGACTGGTATTAAGATGATGGGACTCGGTATAACCAGAAAGGTCAGAAAAGAATTCTCTGACAATCTGACCAACTCTGGAGCACTGCCACTTCTAGAGCGGACAAACGGGCTCCTCGAAGAATTAGGAGTTCGTGGGTACCTTGTCGGTGGTTTCGTGCGTGATACGCTGCTTGGCCGCACTACACTCGATATCGATATCGTCGTCACGGCTGATGCTCCTGAGGTCGCCCGGCGGGTAGCTGATGGCCTTGACGGCAAGTATATCCTGCTCGACGAAATCTTCGGGGTAGCCAGGGTCATCATTACCGGAGCAGGAGCCGCCGGGGAGCAGTGGCAGCTCGATTTCTCGTCCTGTGAAGGTGATATCGAGCAGGACCTGGCACGACGCGATTTCACGATAAACGCAATGGCCGTAGATATGGGCGAACTGGTGAAGGATTACCGCGAGGCACGCTTAATTGATCCCTTCAACGGCTGTGAAGACCTTGACCGGCGCGTGGTCCGCAGCGTCAGCGAGGGGGTCTTCAAAGAGGATGCCGTACGCTTACTGCGTGCGGTACGTCTCGCCGCCGAATTAGGCTTTGGTGTCGACAGGGACACCGAGGTACAGGTTCGTCGGTACGCTAGTCTGGTAAGTGATGTCGCTGGCGAGCGGGTGCGGGAGGAACTGCTCCGTCTTCTTATCCTACCCGGCAGCGGGCGCTTCGTGAAATACCTGAATGAGTTGGACCTGCTCATGGCTATACTCCCGGAGCTGTCTGTGACGAAGGGCATTGAGCAACCCAGAGAACACTTCTGGGATGTATTTGACCATTCTTTGGAGACGGTGGTAGCCGTCGATTTTCTCCTCCGGCAGGGTGAGTGGGAGTATGCCGACGGGGAGCTTCTGTCGTCGGTACCCTGGTCTGAAGAGCTTGCAGAGCACTTTGAACGGCCAGTGAGCAGTGGTAGTACCGGCGGGGCACTCCTCAGGCTGGCGGCGCTGTTACATGACATCGCCAAACCACAGACGAAGACGGTTGAGCCGGACGGGCGGATGCGTTTCCTGGGACATGCCGGGGAGGGGGCTTCGCTTACGGCAACTATTTTGGAGAGGCTACGCTTAAGCACGAAGGAGACCAGGCTTGTCGAGACTATGGTTAAATACCATCTCCGCCCGATGCAGATGAGCCAGGACGAATTGCCCACCCGGCGGGCGATTTACCGCTACTTCCGTGACACCGGAGAGGTCGGCATTGATACCCTCTTTCTCAATCTGGCCGACCACCTGGCGACCAGAGGCCCTCATCTCGACTCTGCTGGCTGGCAGGAGCATACCCGCATCGTTGATTATATCCTTGAGCAGTACTATGAACAGCAGAGTCAGGTTAGCCCTGTGAAACTGATTGATGGGCACGACCTGATGAATATCTTCGGCCTCACTCCCGGTCCGTTGCTCGGAGAGCTCCTGGAATCAGTACGAGAGGCACAGGCCACCGGGGAGGTAGCTACCCGGGAGGAGGCACTTGAATACGTTCGTAAACAGCTGACAGTTGAAGAGGGTGCATGATTAGAAGGAATAACTGGTTTCTTATTGGCATAGTCATCATCTTTGCCCTCGCCCTGTGGGTGCTCTTCCCGATTGAAAGCGAGCGGTTCGGGCGAGAGGGCATACAGTTTGGGCTTGACCTTGAAGGTGGTGTACGCCTGGTCTATCAAGCAGACTTTCCTCCGGATACACCTGACTCAGAAAAGGATGGTTTGATAGATGGCGTTGCCAAAATCATCAGCAACAGGGTTAATCCATTGGGCGTAACCGAGCCGTACATTGAGCAGCGGGGAGACGACCAGATAGTGGTTGAACTACCCAACCTCAGTATTACCGATGTACAGAAGGGGCGTATCGGGCGTACTGCCTTACTCGAATTCCGTGAATATAAAGCAATCACCATTGGTGGCGACGAAGAACCGGTAGGTGAAGAAGAAGAGGAAGAGGAGCCGGTAGGCGAGGAAGAGGAGGAAGAGGAGCCGGTAGGTGAAGAAGAGGAGGAAGAGGAGCCGGTAGGCGAGGAAGAGGAGGAAGAGGAAAACGGTGATGGCACCGATATAGAAACGATAATGATGTGGGTGCCGGCTACCGGCATGATTGACGGCGAAGAGAGGGTACTCAACAGCAGCTATTTTGTGAGGAACACCTACGTGGCTACAAGCAGCCAGCAGGGAGGGGTGGCACTGCATTTCGAGTGGGATGAAGAGGGCGCCATACTGTCCGAGCAGATTACCGGGCGCCTTATTGGGAAACAGTTGGCTATCTTTGAGGGTTCGGGCGAGGATGCCCAGCCCCTGTTTGGTGAAGATGGCAATATGATTGCCCCAACAGTTAATGATGTAATTACAGACGCAGGGATTATTACGGGGCTGAGTCTCAAGGAGGCAACCGAGCTGTCGAGGCAGCTCAATGCCGGGCGGCTAGAAGTACCGCTGACTCTTATTGGTGAGATTGATATCGACCCTACCCTTGGCGAGGACTTCGTTGACCTCAGCCTGAAAGCAGGCATTATCGGCATTGTCCTGGTGATGTTCTTCATGATTGCTTATTACCGGCTGCCGGGGCTGCTGGCCAGCCTGGCGCTGATATTTTACGGGGTGCTGGTGCTGGCCATTTTCAAGCTGGTGCCGGTCACCCTGACACTGGCCGGTATCGGTGGTTTCGTCCTGTCGCTTGGTATGGCTGTGGATGCCAATGTGCTCATCTTCGAGCGGATGAAGGAAGAGCTAAGGCGGGGCCGGACACTCGGTGCCGCTATTGAGACTGGTTTCAATCGTGCCTGGACGGCTATCCGTGATAGCAATATCACTACGATGATTGTCTGCGTAATCCTTATCGTGGTGGGCAGCAATATCCCCTTCGGCGGCTCGGTACAGGGTTTCGGTCTGACGCTTCTTATCGGCGTGGCGGTCAGTATGCTGACGGCTATTATCGTCACCCGAACGCTCTTACGCCTGCTGGTTGGCACCAACCTGGCAAAACGCTCACGTCTCTTCAGCATGTATTCAGGGAGGCAAGATGTTTGATATCGTCGGCAAGAGGACATGGTTCTTTGCTATCTCCCTGTTCCTGATTCTGGTAAGTGCCATTGCACTGGCGGTGCTGGGGCTCAATCCCGGCATTGATTTCAGCAGCGGCTCGATAACAACCCTTACGTTCGAAGAGACGGTCACCCCGCAGGAGGTCGAGGATGAGCTGACACGTCTTGGCTACACCGCTCAGGTCGAGGAATCACAGGGTAAAATCATTATCCACACTGTTGAGTTGACCACTGCCGAAAGGTCTGCCATGGAGCAGGGCCTGGTGGCGGCGTTCGGGCCGGTTGATGAGGAAGCGAAAGGCTTTGAGAATGTCTCCCCGGTGATTGCTAAGGAGACAGCTCGCATCGCCGGCATTGCGGTGGGAGTGGCTGCAGTTGGTATATTAATCTATATAACCTGGGCATTCCGTCGAATGCCGAAGCCTCTTCGATATGGCACCTGTGCCGTGATTGCCCTGGTGCATGATGTACTGGTCGTGCTTGGTATTTTCACCATTTTCGGCAGCTTCATGAATTGGGAAGTCAATTTGATGTTTATCACCGGCATTCTGGCCGTTATCGGCTACAGCGTGAACAATACCGTGGTCGTCTTCGACCGGATACGGGAGAACCTGCGCCAGGGGCTGAGCGCCGATTTTGAGGTTGTTGTCAACGCAAGCCTGGTGGAAACGCTGGGCCGTTCGCTGAATACCAGTATCACGACGCTGGCAGTGGTAATAGCCCTGGTGCTCTTTGTCGGTGTGTCGATTCAGAACTTCGCGGTTGTCCTGCTTATCGGTGTCATCGCCGGTACCTATAGCTCACTCTTTGTAGCACCGCAGTTGCTGGTGGTATGGGAGCAGGGAAAGTGGTCCGGCTTCATTCGGAGGCCGTCACTGACGGCAGGAGGAGCCCGAAGGGGGTAATGGCACGATGTTCTCCACGAGAACCGGTGCTGCCTGGCTGACCCTCTTTGCCATCGTTGTCCTGATTGCCGTAAAAGTAGTGGTGGCGGTGATAACCGGGAGCCTCAGTATCACTGCCCAGGCTACAGACAGCTTCCTTGACCTTTTTGGTATCACCATCACTCTGATTGCCGTTCGCATGTCTGTGATGCCGGCCGATGAGGGACATCCCTTCGGGCACGGTAAACTGGAGGGTATCGCTGCCATCGGGCAGGCAGTGTTGATTCTAACGGCCGCTGGCTTCATCATATATTCCGCAATTATCCGGATTATTGATGGTGTCACACTAGAATTAACTGAAGCCGGCATCGCCGTGATGCTGTTTTCGGTGGTGGTCAGTATCTTCCTTTCACGCCACCTGCATCGGGTATCCCGGGCGACCGGTTCGCTGGCACTGGAAGCATCTGCCCGTAACATCAGTGCCGATGTATATTCAGCAGCGGGCGTCTTAGTGGCCATGGCGGTAATACGTATCACCGGGTGGGACATTCTCGACCCCATCATCGCTCTTGGCGTGGCCGTTCTAATCTTGAAGGCCGCTTACGATGTTATCCGGCAGTCTATCATAGAGCTTGCCGACGTTCGTTTGCCTGAGGTGGAGCAGAAGCTACTGGTTGACTGTATTAATGAGCACCGCGGGCAACTGGCAGGTTTCCATGCCATCCGCGGTCGGAAGGCCGGTAACCAGCGCTTTATCGACCTGCACCTGGTAATGCCCAAAAACGCCAGCGTTGAGGAAGCCCACGATATGTGCGACCATCTGGAGAAGGACATCGAAGAGAGGCTGAGAAATACCAGCATTACCATCCATGTAGAGCCATGCCGGATAGACTGCCATGTCTGCCACGTGCTCGATTGCAGCCTGCGTGAGGAGTGAGTTACACTGCCTGCTGGATGCCGGAGACGATAAACCACACCCCGAACCCTGCCAGAATCAGGCTGCAAACGATAAACAACCCTTCCTGGAAGCGCTTCCCCCAGAGCGCCTGCGTTTTGTAAATCAGTACGGATACAAACGACAGCCAGAGCAGGTCGCATGACCAGTGTACGAGAATAAAAGCGGTCAGACCGCCGGCACCGTAGCCCGACATCCGTGCGATGAGCATACTGCCGACAGTCGCCCACCAGAGCAGGAAGAAGGGATTGAGCCCGCTGGTAATAATACCGGCCGTGGCGGCGTTATAAGCTAGGTCTTTTTCTCCGTAAACCACCTCAGCACGGGCGCGGAACAGACCGATACTGAGCCAGATAATCATGCTACCGCCCAGTATGCTCAGCACCAGCTGCACTACGCTGTTCTCGAAGAACTGGGCGAAACCAAAGTATATCAGCAGTATCAAAGGGACTTCTATCACGGCGTGGCCAAGTGCCATCAGGGTCCCTGCCCAGGGACTGCGGTAGCTCTTGACGACGGTAACGGCAAACATCGGTCCGGGCATCATCACGCCGGTTAGAGAGATGACAGCCACACCTAGCAGGACTGGTACCATTCCGGTTTTACCTCATTGAAGATTGTAACATACCTGCCCAGATGCGTCCTTTCTCCTGAATAAAGTTATTACAAGAGTTATCCAAGGGGGACACACCCTTGGAATCCCCCGCCAAGAGGGGTTACACCTTAGGCTTATAAATGAACGTGGTGAACTTTAAGAAGTAGGCTATGCCTTTCTCTCAATAGACGTTGTGGTGCCCTATCACAATAAACTGATGCCCATTTACATCTTTACAATACCACTTCACCTGCCATCCCTCTATTTCCTCAGTGGAATATGGAACTTGAAAGCTGACACTCCAGTTAAAGGTATTTCCAGGTAGAAGCTGGCCTTTATGTGATGTTCCCTGTATTGTAGACTCAGAAACGGTATGCTTTCTAATACCATTCTTATTAAAAAATTCCACCTTGATTACCGTTATTGTTTGAGATGAACCATTTGCGAGGTAGTAACCAATCTGATGAACGAAGTCGCCAATTGTAATCGCTGAGTGTATGGAGGATGACATGAGTTCCTCGACTGTCTTAGTGGTAAAGATAGAATCCTCAGACACAGAAACGTTCCCAGCCTTATCTACAGCTGATAATCTATAGTGATAGGTTGTGTCGGGCATTAACCCGGTAAGAGTAAGAGTATGGCTATAAATATATCTCTCGTCTAGTGCTGAAACTGAGCCGTAAGAAGGAGTAATCCCATACTCAATTTGCGATGTTGCCATTTCATCCGTGTGCCACGTTACGGTAGCTTTCGTGTCTGTAACAGGATGTATTACCACGCTGGAGATTATTGGAGGAGATACATCAATAAAGTGTGCAACTAGTGTCTTATCTGAGTCTATGGCAATGGTAACAGTCACTGAGGTATCAGATATGTCACCACTCCAGTAGCTAAATTCCCATCCTCTAGCAGGTGTTGCAGAAATTTCCACTTGTGTTCCCACGGGGTAGCTATGAACACCGTGGGAGGGTGAGGTTGTGCCGATGCCATTGGCATCCATTGTCAGGTCGTAGGTAATCTGAGAAAAGTTAGCAGTAATACTAATGTCAGAGTCCATTGTAACCGTGATACTGGCTGAGGAGCCCGAAGCGTCGCCATCCCAATATTCAAAGGCGTAGCCGCTGATGGGGGTAGCGGTCAGTGTCACCTGAAGGCCTGATTCATACTCACCACCAGGAAGGTCAACGGAACCTGCTCCTGAGGGGCTGATACCTATGCTGAGTGTGTATGTCGCAGTTGATTCATATATAACTTCTTCCTCCTGCCCTTCTTCCTGCTCATTGGGAGGTATTCCATCGCAGGACCATGCCACCAAGGTTAAAGTCATGAAACAACTAAGAAAGAACAACAAGATTCTTCTCTTCATTGCTCACTACCTCTGCTACTAAATATTGGACAGAATATACTGTGTGCAAAGGATAACACCGTGAACGTGAGAAGTCAAAAATGGAGATTAAGGGGGATTGTACGATTGCTGAAATAGTACATTTGTAAGGCGTTAAAGAGGGGAGCAGCCCCTCTTTTTTATTATTTCCCCTTCCCCTCTGGGGAAGGGGATAAAGGGGATGAGGCCAGCATTACCTGACAGGGAGTGAAGCGGATACAATTATATCAGAGTGTGACTGGACATATGCGCAACAAAATAGCTTGAGTTGCTCCCCAGGATTCACTATACTTTCAGGGTAAGACATCCTGAGTTTTTCGGGGGAGAAATATGGCCCTGGACCTGAGCAAGATTGTTTCCCAGGTGGGTGCTATGGTGGCCAGGCTGAGGGCTGATAGCCGCCAGAGGCAGGAACGTCTTGAGCATGCCCTGGAAATGCTTGGCAGTCAAGCAGATATCGGGCGGCTCCGGGACAAAATAAATGCCAGCCGGACAACATGGCTGGTAGCCGGTCTCGTCGGAGGCCTCGATGAGCACTATCCGTCTCCCCCTGTGACATCGGATTTCACCATCATTGCCAGTGATGGCTCCCATATCGACGTCGACCGGCATCGCTCGACACGGTGCTACCTGATAAATATCGGTTCGGTCACTCTCCACTACGGCAATAATCCGGAGGCTGTTCTTTACAGTTTGCCCAGTCTCTACGCAGGTGATGAAGACCTGGTGATTGCAGCACCGGAGCAGCGGGGTCGTGAGCAGCCGGTAGAGGGCGCTCTGCTGGGTATCAAGCGTAGCGTTGATGAGTGCCGCCACCTGGTTGAACTGGCGGCAGCACTTCCGGCGGATAGCCCGACGCTGGCATTGCTTGACGGCTCGCTGATTCTCTGGAACCTGGAGGCATATGCCGAATTTGTAGCTGAGGAGTTGCTCGATAAGGGTCTGCTGAAGTGCTTTGAGGAACTGCGGAAACTCAGTCGGGAGAGGAAGCTAGCCCTGGCCAGCTACATCAGTTACCCCCGCAGCACCGATGTCGTTAACGCGTTGCGCGTGGCTGTGTGCCCTGAGGAGACGGTTGATAGCGACCGCTGCTCGGCGTGTGATACGCGGGAATGTGACGCCATTGCCGGTGTACGTGACCGAGAGCTGTTTGCAGGCCTGCTTGAACCCGGTGAACGTTCCGAACTTTTTATAAGCTCTTCCAAAATACAGCAGCGCTACGGAGCACATCAGGTCCACTTCTTTTACCTGAGGGTCGACGATGAGATTGCCAGGGTTGAGATACCAAAATGGGTGGCTGATGATAACGGACTGCTCAGCCTTACCCATGCCCTTGTTCTTGACCAGTGCCAGCGGGGACACGGTTATCCGGTAGCCCTGAGCGAGGCCCACGAAAAGGCGGTCGTTACCGGTGCGGATGCCGAGAATTTCTGGCGGCTGGTGGAGTCATCACTGGTGGAGGAGCACCTGCCCTTTACAGGCTCTGCGAAAAACCGCAGCAAACGGACTCGGTGGGTATAGGATTCATTTATCGCACTAGTTGTGTTGACCAACTGGCATTACAGTTATAGAATACCGAGACAACCGTAATACATCGCCTCCGGGGGAAGGAGGGGAAAATGGTAGCTGGCGATATATGCAAGAACCTGAGAATATGTGAGCTATTCGACTCTCTTAATGAGGGTGAGCTTAAGGTGCTGACCGAGCAGCTAGGGGACAACTGCCGGATGGAGTCTCACCAGGCGGGCGCCCACGTTTTTAACCAGGGGGAATTAAGCTCAAATCTGTACGTTATTGTCAGCGGTCAGGTGGTCCTGCAACGGACGGTCAATCTTGGAGACAAAACAGCAACCCGGCCTCTGGGGCTCTTAAGCAAGGGCAGGGCCATGGGCTGGTCGGCACTCCTCTACGGACCACGCTACGCTACGGCCTCGGCTGTCTGTCGGCAGCCTAGCGAGTTGATTGTCGCCGAAGGGGCCAGCCTCAGAGCGGTGCTTGAGAAAGAGCCTGTGATGGGGTTCAAGGTGATGGACCGGCTCGCCTGCCTGCTTGGCGACCGTCTCCGGGCGGCCTACAACACCATGGAGGCGTATTTATAACTTATGGTACTAAGTGCAGGAGGAGCTAATTATGGGCAGTAAAGGAAGAAAGAACGTCAGGAAACCCAAGCAGGCGAAGGACAAGAAGACCGAAAAGGGTAAGAAGAAATAGGGTCTCTATATGACTGAACCATCGGATAGGGTTGGTGAGGTAATCGAGGCCAGCACCACAGAGTTCGTTGCCGAGTGCTATGAGCTATATGGGTTGCCGCCACTGGGCAGCCTGGTGAGTGTCGGCGACGCGGCTGATAAAACGTTTGGCATCGTCTACCATGCCACCACGGCCAGCGTTGAGCCGGGACGCCGTCCCATCGCTCGCGGCAAGGACGAGGTCTCCGAAGAAGGCATCTACAAATCAAGCCCCCAGCTTGAGAAATTACTACGCAGCGAGTTCAGTGCCCTGGTGGTTGGTCATGGAAATAGTGAGGCTATCCACCAGTTCCTGCCGCCAAAACCGGCCCGAATCCACGGCTTTGTTTACCTTTGCCCTTCGGAACAGGTAAAGACCTTCAGCCGTTCGTTCGATTTTCTCAATCTTTTGATTACTACCTCGCTACCGGTCTCCGTGGAGGAACTTGTCGCGGCCACCCTGCGTCAGATGGGCCAGGCCCACGAGGACAAACAGGCCTTTCTGAAGGCGGCCGGCCGCGAGCTGGCAACACTGCTGAGTAGCGACTACAGTCGGCTCAGGGCGATTCTGGGGAGGATTGCGCCTGAATGACGGCTGAATCACGGGCAGGCGATAGTCGAAATAGGTACCTGCGGGAGGAATATACCTCGCGTATCAACCGTGTCCTTGATTACATCGAGGTCCATATCGGTGAAGACCTCACCCTGGAAGACCTTGCCGGGGTTGCCAGTTTCTCACCATTCTACTTTCATCGTATTTTCGGGGCTATGGTGGGCGAGACCTTGAACACGTTCGTACAGAGGATTCGGGTCGAAAAGGCTGCCTCTCAGCTAATCAACAACCCGAAGAAGAACGTTACCGAAATTGCCCTCGACTGCGGTTTCTCGGGGCCGACGACCTTTGCCCGGGCGTTCCGTGAGTATTTTAATATGAGCGCCAGCCAGTGGCGTTCTGGCGGTTATTTACAAAGTGGCAAGATTCGTCAAAAGGACAGCAAAGAAAGTCAACCAACTGGCAAGGACGGTAAAGACACAGATACTCCCTCCTACTATACTGAGGTTGATATTCAAAATCAAAAATGGAGGGTAACCATGCAGGGAGAGAGTAATCTTAAGGCTGAGGTCAAGGTAAGGGATATTCCCGAGTTTCACGTGGCTTATATCCGTCACGTCGGTCCCTATGCTGGAGATACGGAGTTGTTCGGTAGACTCTGGCAAAAGCTCATGACGTGGGCGGGGCCAAGGGGCCTGCTGAACTTCCCCGAGACGAAGATGCTGAGCATATACCACGATGACCCCAATATCACCGACCCGAATAAGCTCCGCGTAAGTGTGGGCATCAGTGTTCCTGAGGATACGCAAGTCGAGGGAGAAGTCGGTAAGATGACGATTCCCGGTGGGAAATATGCCATGGCGCGGTTTGAGATAAGCCCTGACCGGTACGGCGATGCCTGGGATGCCGTTTTCGGTGGCTGGTTCCCGGAAAGTGGCTATCAGCCTGCCGACGGCCCGTCTTATGAGCTTTACCTCAATAATCCGGAGGAGCACCCGGAAAAGAAACACATCTTCGATATCGTTGTTCCGGTAAAACCGCTCTAGTTTCTCTTTGAGCTTGAATCAATTGGGCGTGTCTCTACCAAAAGGACACGCCCTTATTCTTTATGATGGAGATAGTGGGGGTTAAAGAGGGGCGAAGCCCCTCTTGTTAATTTTTCCCCTTCCCCGCTGGGGAGGGGTATTAAGGGGATGGGGCCGTTACCACTAAACAGGAATGATGTCGTATATGAATATTATTCCACTTGCTCACAGCCGCAAAAACGGCTATTCTTTGGTATCGGTCTTTTGTCCATCTTCGTGGAGGATATGGGATTAGCATGGAAACCAATAACCCGCTACAATACTACGCTAGCCACAGCGTTATGACCGAGCCGGCAGAGTATCAGCATCTCTTTAACAGGCTGCCGACTGATATCCTGGCGCTTTGCGAGATTGTGCAGGGGCTGATACTCCATACTCACTGGGCAGAGCGGTATGGTGTACAACTGTCGGAGGAGCGCCAGCAGGAAGAAAATCTGCGTAAGCTGACTCGGCAGCTTGCCAAGATAATGGAGCTGGATAACAGCCCCATAACCGTAGCTCGTCCGCTTGAGAAACGTATCATTGGCACTTGCCGTGATTTTTCGACATTTCTGACGGCATTCCTGCGCCACCAGGGCATACCTGCCCGTGCGCGCTGCGGGTTCGGTACATATTTCATGCCAGGTAAGGCTGAGGATCACTGGACCTGTCAGTACTGGAAGGCCGACGAAGCAAGATGGTTGACGGTTGATGCCCAGATTGACCGGTTCCAGCATGATGCCCTTAGTATAGGTTTTGATACGCACGATATGCCCGAAGGCAAGTTTCTATCGGCCGGCCAGGCATGGCAGTTGTGTCGTGCCGGGCAGGCTGACCCTCAAACCTTTGGTATCTTCGATATGCACGGCATGTGGTTTATCGCCGGGAACCTGGTGCGCGATTTGCTCTCACTGAACAAGATTGAGCTTCTACCGTGGGATGTATGGGGCATGATGGCGGAGTTTAAGCAGGAGGAGCTTTCCCGGTCATACGTGGAAGAAATGGACCGTGTTGCTACACTTACCCTGGCAGGCAACGAGGCCTTTCCTGAGATACGTGCCTTCTATGAAAATGAGGAGAGATTACAGCCTGCAGAGGACTGGCAACCGTGAGCGATTTTGAATTTTACGACTATCGGCCGTTTAACGACGGCAGATTTAAGGGAGTGCAAAAGTGAGGTTATTTCACATCAGTGACCAGCCGGGCATCCGGCTTTTCAAGCCCCAGCCTGCCCTCAATCATCCTGCTGGTGTGAAAAGTAATGTCGTCTGGGCGGTGGATGAAGAGCATCTACGCAATTATCTCCTGCCGAGGGACTGCCCCAGGGTTACCTTCTACACTACCGAGCAGAGTGACCCCGCTGATATAGCAAGTTTGATTGGCCCTGGGGGTTCTGGCTGCGTTATTGCTATTGAGAGCCACTGGCTGCCGAGAATTCAGAGTGAATGTCTCTATCAGTATGAGTTTGACCCGCAGGACTTCACCGTGCTTGATGAGGGGGCCGGTTACTATGTCTCACGTCGGGCAGTAACGTCACTGTCTGAGATTAAAATTGATGACATCCTCGGGGCATTACTGGAGCAAGATGTTGAATTACGTATTATGGCGTCCCTCTGGGAACTGCGGGAAGCCGTTATCCATTCCACCCTTCAGTTCTCGATTATTCGCATGAAGAATGCCCGGCCTCCCCGCGAGGGTATTGAGGCTTTTCATCCGCTACCGTAGAATAGTCACAGTCCAAGGGGGCTCACGAAATGAGCGAAGAAAAAGGTCAAACGCTCGGTATCGTTGTTTCAGGTTCGGTAGACAAAGGCGTCGAGGTCAGGTTGGACAGCTCGGCCTCGGTCGAGGACATGGTGGTCGGGCGCTATGTCACCATCGAGGGACGGCAACGACGCTTCTTCGGTATGATTACCGATATCAGCCTGGGAGTAACCGACCCTCAGCTTACCATTAATCCGCCGGACGTTACCGACCCTTTCCTCTCGGAGGTCCTTAACGGCACGGCCACCTACGGCACCATCCACGTCCTGCCGATGCTGACCATCGGCGGCGATGTTGCCAGCCTGATTGAGGGGCCGCAGCCGGTGAAGACCGTGCCCAGCCATTTCTCAGGTGTCAGTCTGGCCTCGGATGCTGACATGAGCCTCGTATTCGGTGAGGAAGACGAAAACCGCTTCTTCATCGGGAACCCCCTGGACATGGAGACCAAGCTCTGCCTTGACCTGCCGGAGTTCGTCAAGCGCTCCAACGGCATCTTCGGCAAGAGCGGCACCGGCAAGACCTTCCTCACCCGGATTCTGCTCATCGGCATGCTCCAGAAGAGTCAGGCGGTGAACCTTATTTTTGATATGCACAACGAGTACGGCTGGGAGGGGAGCAGCGAAGAAGGGCGTCGAAAAGTCAAGGCCTTGAAGCAGCTTTTTCCGGAGAAGGTGGCCGTCTTTACCCTCGACCCGGAGAACTCAAAGCGCCGTGGGGTCAGTACCGACTTCGTGGTGCGGATAGGCTATGACGAGATTGAGCCGGAGGACATGGTGCTGCTCCGACAAACCCTGAATATCACCGACCTGGCGGTGGAAGCCGCCTATCAGCTACGTCGAAGGTTTGGCAGGGGGTGGATTCAAAGCACTCTCGATGTGGGGGAATCAGAGGACACGCAGGAGTTGCTTAAAGAGCTGAATATCCACGAGAGCACCTTCCAGAGCCTGCGGCGTGGTTTGCAGACCATCGGCCGGTTGTCCTTCATCGAGCCGCACGCATCGGTAGATGCCGTCAACAGCCTGCTGGGCTATCTCAATAAAGGGATGAATGTCGTCCTTGAGTTTGGCCGTTATCGCGACATTACTGCCTATGTGCTGGTGGCCAACATGCTCGCCCGACGCATCTACGCCCGTTATCAGGAGATGATGGAGCGCTCGATGAGCGAGGATATTGCACAACCGAACCCGCTGGTGATAACCATCGAGGAGGCCCACAAGTTCCTCAATCCCGAGGTAGCCAGTCGAGCTATCTTCGGCACCATTGCCCGCGAGATGCGCAAGTACAATGTCAGCCTGCTGGTCATCGACCAGAGGCCGAGCGGTATCGACGATGAAGTGATGTCGCAGCTTGGCACCAAGATAACCTGTTTGCTCGATAATGAGAAGGACATTGATAGCGTGTTGGCCGGTGTCTCCGGTAAAAGTGAATTGAAGTCGGTGCTGGCCAGGCTGGCACCGAAGCAGCAGGCCCTCATCTTCGGTCACGCCGTGCCGATGCCGGTGCCCATCAGGACGAGGGAGTACGGCTCGGCAGAGTCCTACAAGGGTTTTGTCGGCGGTGCTGATGCTGGTCAGCAGGCGAAAAAGGACATTGAGGAGCTCTGGGACTAGTCTAGGGAGGCCTCTTGGCGGAGGGAAAAAGGCAATGTCTGATAGTACTCTCTATCAGGACTACGATTTATTTGCCTGGACCTATAACAGACACTGGGGGGACATGTTCACCAGAGCCTCGTTATACATGCTGGAGAAGCTGGTTCTGCCACATTTGCCTGCCAACGCCAGAATTCTGGACATCTGCTGTGGTACCGGACAACTGGCACAGGTATTAACTGAGCGCGGGTATCGTGTAACAGGGGTAGATGGCTCTGCAGAAATGCTGCGTTTCGCTCGGGAGAATGCACCTGATGCTGAATTCATTCATGGAGACGCTCGTTTCTTAAAGCTACCACCAGTCTATCATGCTGCTATCTCTGCGTTTGACAGCCTCAATCACATCATGACCCTGGAGGAGTTGACTGCAGTCTTTTGTAACGTATATGCCTCGCTAACAGAAGGCGGAATTTTCCTCTTTGACCTTAACACGGAAGCGGCACACAGGACACGATGGGATGGTTCAGTGGAAAGCAACATTGAGGACGATAATGTTTACCTGACTCGAATGAGCTATGATGCTGAAGAGCGAACCGCCCGATTTGATGCCACCATTTTCCGTTTACGAGAAGGGGCGTGGCAGCGGTCTGATTTTACGTTACTTCAGAAGCACTACTCAGAAGCCGAAGTCCGGTCTGCCCTACAGGTTGCCAGTTTTGCGGAGATTGATACTCACTCCCTGGACAGGGAAAGAGGCCTGGTAGAAGTAACAGAGGAATCCAACAGGGTATTCTTTGTTTGCCGTAAACGTGGTAGTGAAGGGTAGAGTACAGCGGCTACACTAAATTTGGGGGGGAACGTGCCCGCAGGTTTTGAACATATTGAGTTAGTCGGGGATAAGGTCAGGCTTCGCCCGATTCGGGCGAGTGATGCCGTGGATGCCTACCGCCTGCTCACCGATGACGCCGTACTGGCCAATCTGGCCTGGGACGGTCCGGCCAGTGAGGCTGAGATAGCTGATACCTACGCCCGATGGGAGACAGAGTTCAGGGCCGGTGAGCATTGTGCACTGGCGATAGAGCTTGCTGATAAGCCCGGTATGGTAGGCTGCATCAATGCCCGCTTTCCCCGGCACCCCCGGCAGGCGGACATCGGCTACTGGCTGGGTGTTCCGCATTGGAACCAGGGTTGCATGACCGAGGCCGTTCGGCTCGTCTGTTACCTTTCTTTCAAGCATCTCGATGCTGCCAGGGCTTATGCGACCGTATTCACTAGGAATATGGCCAGCCGTAAGGTACTGGAGAAGAACGGATTTTCGGTCGACGGTACTCTCCGGCACCATGTCTTCAAGCGCGGGGAGTTTGTTGACTCCTGGTTCCTGACATTGCTGCGTCCCGAGTGGGAGACCGGGTGGGAGTGGTTTTCTCCCCGGCTTGAGAACATCGTGTTTGCTAGGGGGAAATAATGCCTCGCGGTAGAAGTCGTCTGGAAGCTGGTTCTCTCATGACTGAGACACGGCAACTCCTGCGTCGTTACGGTCTCCATGCCAGGAAAAAGCTGGGGCAGCATTTTCTCATTGACCGCCGGGTGCTGGAAACCATCCTGGAAGCTGCGTCGTTGACCCCCGATGACGTGGTTATCGAGGTAGGGCCGGGGCTTGGTGTTCTCACCGGGGAACTGGCAAAGAGGGCAGGTCGGGTGATTGCTGTAGAGCTGGACGACCGGCTGGCGGTTGCCCTCAGAGAGGAATTCATATCTTTACATAATGTTGATATTATTAATGGCGACATCTTGAATATCAACCCGGCAGGCCTGCTTGAAGAGTCAGGTAGTCAGGGCAGATATAAGGTGGTGGCCAATCTGCCCTATTACATCACGGCGCCGGTTCTGCGACATTTCCTCGAGGCATCGCTAAAACCGCAGGCAATGGTCGTCATGGTGCAGAAGGAGGTCGCCGAGACCATCGCCGCAAGTCCAGGTAGGATGAGCCTACTCTCTATTAGTGTACAGTTCTACGGGGGACCAGTGATAGTCGACTACGTACCGGCGTCGTCGTTCTACCCACCACCGGAGGTCGATTCAGCGGTGCTGAAGATAGATGTTTACCCTGAGCCGAAGCTGGCGGTCGGTGATGAGAGTGGATTTTTCGGGTTGGTGCGTGCCGGGTTCAGTGCCGCCCGCAAGCAACTGGTGAACTCGCTGGTCCATGGACTGGGATTGCCAAAAGAAGAGGTCCTCTCTCTAATGGAGAGGGCAGGCATCGAACCAAAGCGGCGCGCTGAGACCCTCTCACTTGACGAATGGGCACGACTGTGGGCGGTGTTCAGCGGAGGGAAAAGACTGTGCTGACAATTGAAGCACCCGCCAAGCTGAACCTGACACTTGAGGTGCTTGGCAAGCGCCCTGACGGCTACCACGAAATCCGTAGCGTTGTTCAGACTATAGACCTGTGTGACCGCCTTCATTTTCAAGCAGGTAACCGTACTGAATATAAGTCCAGTATGCTGGAATGGGTTGCGGAGGATAGCTTGGTATCGAAGGCAGTTACTCTCCTCAAGGATGCCACCGGTTGTACCTCCGGAGTGAGCATTGAGGTCGAAAAGCATATTCCATTACTCTCCGGGCTTGGTGGCGATAGCAGTGATGCTGCTGCTGTTCTGGTTGGGTTGAACCGTCTCTGGGAACTGGACCTGTCTCAAGAAAGACTGCTCGGGCTGGCTGCGGAACTGGGTTCGGACGTGGCCTTATTCCTCCATGGCGGTACCGCCTTGATAGAGGGCAGGGGTGAGGTCGTGACGCCTTTGCTCCCACTGTCCGGGGCATGGTTTGTCTTGGTGCTTCCAGGAGTGCCTCGTCAGCCGGGAAAAACGGGACGGGCTTATGCGGGGTTGAAAGAGAGCGATTACACAGGTGGTCAGTACACCGGGGCGATGGTGGAGATACTCAAGGGTGGTGGTAGATTGGAACCATCAATACTGTTTAATGTCTTTGAGCGCACGGTTTTTGAAGGTTCGCAGGCCATTGCTGAATGTCGTCAGCAGGTGATAAACGCCGGTGCTGGAAACATCCATTTGGCTGGTTCGGGACCAGCGCTGTTTACCCTGGCACGTGACAAAGAAACCGCTAAACGATTGTACGAGAGGCTTTCACAACAGGGCATGGAGACATATCTGGTAAAAACAACTAATGATTGAACTCCATTGCGTCTAGCATACAGCCTCGGATATCTATTATAGTCTTCATTCAGGAGCAGGAGGTTTACTTTAATGCAAAAGATGAAAAGACAAGCCCGGCTAGATATCGTGATTGGCGTACTGGCGATTCTTTCTATCGTAATCATTGCTATTGAGTCAATGCTTGAGCTTTCGACGGAAGTACTCGTCCTTCTCTATGTGGTTGACTTCGTTATCTGTGTTGTTTTCGCAGCGGATTTCGTTGCCAGGCTCAGAATTTCCAACAACAGACAACGTTTCCTGTGGATGCATAGTTATGAAATACTGGCTATGGTGCCTGCTGTAGTCTTTCTGGCGGCTGGTTCATTGATAGCGGTGTCGGCTGGATTACGTGCCTTGCGTCTTATCCGTGTGGTAAGAGTTATAGTCGTTATAGCTAGAATGGGTCGTGTGGTCCAGACGTCTACTTGGTTCGTGAAACGTAGTGGTCTTCTGTATGTGTTCCTCATTACTATTGGCGTAGTGTTTATTGGTGGATTTGCGGCAATGATGATTGAGAGAGGTTCTCCGGATGCCGAGATTACTAATTTCTCCGACGCTTTATGGTGGAGCATTGCTACAGTGACTACAGTAGGCTACGGTGATATTGTCCCCAATACTATCGTAGGTCGTATTATGGGTATGGGTCTGATGGTAATCGGCATCGGAATAATGGCTGCCTTTATATCTCAGGTAAGTGCCACCATAGTAGAATCGCGTTTGAGGAGTGGTAAGCGTGATTCTGCTTTAAAAGAGACACTGACTGCCGAAATTAAGGATAAGATTGATAGAATCCATGAACTCAGTGAAGAAGATACCGTTTTGCTACTGAACCTGATAAAGACGTTACGACAGAGTGAAACGGGCTAGACTAAACTGACCACACCTACTATCATGATAACAAGGGGTTAATAGAGGAGGGGATAATATGACCGACACAGATAAGAACCTTGAGGAAGCCTTTGCCGGGGAGAGCCAGGCGAACCGGCGCTATATGTTCTTCGCTGACAAGGCAGATAAAGAAGGCTACCCCCAGATAGCCAGACTCTTCCGGGCAGCCGCCGAGGCGGAGACAGTCCACGCCCGTAATCATTTCAACGCCATGGATGGCGTCGGCTCCACCAAGGCCAACCTGAATGCCGGGGTTATCGGGGAACACCAGGAGTTTACCGGCATGTA
The DNA here is from genome assembly GCA_011171075.1 of Dehalococcoidia bacterium. GTDB lineage: Bacteria > Chloroflexota > Dehalococcoidia > Dehalococcoidales > Fen-1064 > W589. The sequence goes on from DUFD01000040.1 coordinate 74,042, forward strand.
TCCACGATTTATTGAGCAGGCCAAAGTCGACCGGTACCAGCGTGCTGAGGTCTCATTCGACTGGGCTAACAAGGTGGAGGAGATTCACCACGACTTTTTTCAGGCGGCGTTAAAGGCTCTGGACTCTGGCGAGACTATGCAGGATGAGCCCTATTTTGTCTGCCAGAGCTGTGGCAATACCGTGGAGGGCGAGGCCCCGGATACGTGTCCAATCTGCGGTGCGCCGAAAAGCGCCTTCAAGCGGGTGGACTAGGGTATAAGGATAGAGAAGGGGAGCGCTGCCGTTTAACAGCCTCTCTAGTCTACTCCAGTTGCCCGTGACCGTGGGTAAGCAGGTAATCCTCTACCAGGACCCTTCGGGCTTCTTCGGAGAGACCTTCCGTTTGCTCCAGCAAGTCATCGATTTCCTCTTCGGGGACAAGTATTTCCCCCAGGTGGCGTATCGATGCGCCCGAAATCGCTGCCAGGAGACCGCCTATTACAGGGATTCTCTTCGTCCTTTCTATCTGGTCAAGCCGGGTGAGCACGAAGTCGGCATTCACCCCGATTCTCCGGTCAACCGGGCGGAAAACATAGAGCACCTCTTCCTCTGATACCGGGAAGATGAAGGTCAGGTCAACATCCTCGAAGTCGTCGGGTATGGTATAGGCTATGTAGCCTGTTCTGGTCTCTCTGGCAGACAGTGCGGTCTCCCACATCTGGTCGGCGAGTGAGTCGAGCCATACGGCCTCGTAGGTTTCTTCGTCGACTTCAATCTTAATCTGGTCGGTCCACTGCCGCTGCGAGTCATCCTGGTTGCGGAGGTTCTCAATCTCGTACTTGACGATAAGGAATACCTTACCCTCGCCAGGGTAGTCGGTATCTAACTGGTCCGTGACCTGGCCGATGTGCAGCAGGAACTTATGGGCGTCATCGCTGCTCTCGGCACCGTGAGACAGCGCCGAAGTGCAGCCAGTTAAGGCGAAAAGTATGATAATCAGAGTCGGCAGCAGTATACGTTTCATTGATAACAATCTAATGGTATTGCGTAGGAGAGTCTATTGTCAAGGCGCTAGCGCAGCCACTGCCTGACCAGCTTTTCTTCTTCCCGCCGGTCGGTCACTTCTCCGTCCAGTTTGGCGGTTCGCAATCGGTTCAGGATTTCGCTGATACGGGGGCCCGGGGTAAGCCCCATCTTCTTCAGGTCTTCGCCGGTGAGGGTCGGTCTAACGTAGCGGAGTTTGGTGAGATACCGGTGGATGTTCCGGTTGACTGTGGGGGAGTCACTGGCCAGCGAGGTTGCCATGAGGGCTGCCGGCGTATAGCCACGCAGTATGCTGTAAAGGTGACTCGGCCTCAGGTCGGCGGCTCCTAGCGCTGTCACCTCGGTTTTAAGCTCACAGGTATCCCGCAGTGTCTGCGCCAGTGGCCGTGGCAATCTTATACGTTCGATTAGTTGCTCAACCTGCTCGCCGGTCAGGGGATAGGCCAGTAATGCCAGGTAGAGACCGGTCGGTGGAGGATTGGGCGAACTCACCTGCCGGGCCTGCTCGAATCTCACTGATAAAACATCATTGCCTTTCAAGCCGGGCTGGATTTGGGGCAGCACCTGCAATTGGTCAGCCCTCAGGAAGAACTTCTCCGGGTATGCCTCTTTTAATACCAGTTCCAGCTCATGCCGTATGCGGTCGCCACTGATAGTGTCGAGCATGACTATATCACGTTTAAGTAGCTCCAGAGTTTCCATATCGAGCGTGAAGCCGAACCGCTGCTCATAACGCAGGGCGCGCCAGATGCGGGTGGCATCGTCGGTGAAGCTTTGCTCATGGAGGATGCGGATAAGCCCCCGCTTAAGGTCCTCCTGACCACCGTAGAGGTCAATCAGGTCGCCATAGAGACCGGGGCTGAGTTGAATCGCCATCGCATTGATTGTGAAGTCGCGGCGAAAAAGGTCGTCGGACAGCGAGCCGGGCTTTACCTGTGGCAATGCGCCGGGGCGGTCATAGGTCTCGGAGCGGGCAGTGGTAACGTCGATACTCCACTCGTTCCAGTGTACATTGGCTGTCCTGAACCGGGTGTGGACAACCAGCTTGCCCCCGGTGCTGTTAGCCAGCAACTGTGCCAGGCTTATGGCGTCGCCATCTACTACCAGGTCGAGGTCGAACGTTTCCTGCTCCAGCAGCAGGTCGCGGACGGCCCCCCCGACGAGGTAGAGCTGTCGCCCTTGATGTGCGGCAATGGCCCCGATTGCCTCCATCAGACGGACCAGTTCGGTTGGTAGTCGTTGGTTAATCTTACTGGCGAGGTTTACTGGCTCGGGCATTTCCCCTGTCCACGTTTAATATCGTCCGCATTATATCACAGGGCTGTAGCGAGTTCATTTTATTTGTACGCAGCAATTATAATTGCTATTATTTAGGCAATCAGTGTCGGGCGACCTGATAGGGTTACCCGACAATTCTGTTTGATAGGGATTATGGAACTGGAAAAACAGGGTGGACTCCAGGATACTACCGAGCGTCTCGGCACGGAGCGGTTGGGGAAGTTACTGCTACGGTTGAGCTTACCCAGCGTAGCCTCGATGGTGACCGTTTCCCTCTATCACCTGGTTGATACCTTCTGGCTGGGCCAGGTCAGCTACCAGGCTATCGCCGCCATAACGGTTACCCTTCCCTTTTTCGTTATAGTCATTTCCATCGGGGGGGGCTCCGGCGTCGGTGCCAATGCCCTGGCTTCACGGCGTTTCGGTGAGAGAAACGTCGAAGCGACCAACCAGGTGGCTGGACAGGTCTTCCCGTTGACCGCCTTCTTCGGCGCGGTATTCGTCCTGACCGGTGTCCTTTTTGCCAGGCCCATCGCCTCCCTGCTCGGTGCTGGTGATGATATTCTGGACATGACGGCCGACTACCTGATTTTCTTCAGTATAGGGACGCCCTTCATGCTCTTCCGGCTGATGACACGCCAGGTCTTTCAGGCTTCGGGAGATGCCGTCAAGCCGATGATTTTTACCATGGTCGGCGCTATCGCCAATGCCGCCCTCGACCCGTTTTTTATCTTTGGCTGGGGGCCTTTCCCGGAGATGGGTGTCGGTGGGGCTGGCCTAGCGACATCTATCTCCGGCGGGCTCGGTGCCATGCTCAGCTTCTACTATCTGGTGGGACGGAAGTCCGTCTACCGACTGCAACCGCACCACCTCAAGCCCGACTTCGCCATCATAACGCAAATCTACAAAGTTGGCTTGCCGTCGATTTTGATGGAACTGTCGGAGAGTATCGTCTTTATCTTTTTCCTCCGGATTATCGGTGAGTTTGGGTCGGTAGCACAGGCTGCCCTAGGAATCGCGATACGCATTTCTGATATTGCCTTTATGCCAATCATCGGCACCGGGCATGGCCTGCTGCCCATTGTCGGTTTTTGCTTCGGGGCGCGTCTCTGGCAGCGCCTGTGGGCGGCCGTCCGGCTGGCCTCATTTGCTATGGCCGTGATGCTGGGTGTTGCCACCGTGTTTCTCGAAATCTTTGCGCCTCAGACCATTGCCATCTTCAATGATGACCCCGAACTACTGGCGGTCGCCGTACCGGGTATGCGTATCTTCTTATCTACCCTCATCCTGGTTGGCCCGGCTATCATGTTCATTACTACCTTTCAGGGACTGTCCAAAGGCTGGACGGCAATTTTACTTTCGCTGGCGCGCCAGCTGCTATTTTTCATTCCAGCACTCCTTATCCTGCCGGATTTCATAGGGCTTGACGGCGTCTGGTTGTCAATCCCGATATCCGATGGCTGCGGTGCTATCGTTGCTGGACTTTGGCTGTACCGGGAGTACCGTGTACAAAAACGCAGCGGTATCTGGGAAACGCCACCTGAAATCGAACCTGTTCCAGATTCCGTCCCCAGGGGACGGGCTGCCCTTGATTGACGCTGGCTTACCTTTTGCCAGACCTTTTATGCCTTTGCTTTTAACACCTTGTTTCCCTATAATTGTGCCGTATGAGAGTGGTTGCCATTGTGGGTATGGCCGGCGCCGGCAAATCAGAAGTGGCCCGACTGTTCGAGAAGGCCGGGTTTACGCGGGTAAGGTTCGGCGACGTCACCGATGAGGAGCTGAGGAAACGGGGGCAGGAGCTTAACGAAGAGAACGAGCGCCGTGTCCGGGAGTTGCTCCGTGAAGAGCACGGCATGGCGGTCTACGCTAAGCTGAACCTGCCCCGGATTGAGGCTGCCTTGGCAAACTCGGACGTGGTGATTGACGGCCTTTACTCTTGGGAGGAATACCTTTTTCTCAAAGAGCACTATGGCGGTAGCCTATATCTGGTAAGTGTATGGTCGTCACCGGCGGCAAGGTACGCCCGGCTCAACGGACGGCGTAGTCGGCCTTTAACTCCGGCAGAGACAACCGAACGTGACCGGGCTGAGATTGAGAACAGTCACAAGGGCGGTCCCATCGCCGTAGCCGACTACCTCATCGTCAACGAGTCTTCTCTGGAAGAGCTGAGAGAGCAGACAGAACAGATTATTGCAGGGATAAAGTGAATTATGGAACGACTGAGCTTCGATGACTATTGCCTCAAGATAGCCTCCGTGGTGGCGGAGCGTTCTACCTGCCGTCGACAYCACATGGGGGCYGTCGCCGTCAGGGACAAGCACATCCTGACCACCGGYTATAAYGGTGCYGCYGCYGGWYTKAARGAYTGCTTGGAGCTGGGCTGTCTCCGTGACGAGCAGGGGATTCCCTCAGGTGAGAGGCAGGAGATATGCCGGGCGATTCATGCCGAGCAGAACGTTATCATCCAGGCCGCCCTGCACGGGGTCAGCCTGGAGGGCTGCACCATCTACTGCACGCACACACCCTGCGTCCTCTGTGCCAAGATGCTGACGAACGCCCGCATAAAGCGCTTCGTTACCTTTGGCAATTATAGCGATGATGCTTTCAAGGAGCTTTTCCGCGAGGCCGGCATAGAGGTCGAGATACGGGAGAGGCCGTTACCTGATATAACCTTCCTTGACTGATGCTCACTCATATGATGTTGGAGTCTGGTATGCCGGATAATATACAGATTGATGTCGCTGTCGAATCAGACCTCGATGAGGTGGTGGGTTTGCTGCGGGAGCTCGCTGATACTGTCGAGGAGCAGGGTGGAATTGATGTCGGAATCGCTACGGAAAACCTGGCGGCGTTGCTCGGTGATTCTAATTCTCACCTGCTAGTGGCACGAAATGGTGGCGAGGTAGTGGGCTTTATCAATTTCACGGTCCGCCGCACAGCCCTGCACGCCGGACTGTGCGGTTTGATAGACGAGCTTGTTGTCCGCGCTAATCTCCGGGGCTCTGGAGTTGGCAGGTCTCTGATATTGGCTGCGGCTGATATTTGCCGTCGCCTCGGCTGCGGCGAGCTTGAGGTCAGTACCGAGAAGACGAACGCCGCAGCACGCCGGTTTTACAGGCAATGTGGCTTTGACGAGGACGCGGTTCTTCTCGAAATGGAACTCTGACGGCACTGCGAATAGATAGGTGGTTGAGTACGATATGGAAGCGGAGCAGGTCTATCGTGGTGTTGTCAAGGCAGGGCGTGGTGCGGGCGCCGGGGAGATGTCGGCACCCAGCGTTCTGGAGCGATTCAAACTGCTGCTCGGGATTCCTGTAATTCCTGGCACGTTAAATATAGACCTTAACCAGCCCTTTAATTTGACCTTACTGGACTACGTTAACTTTGCGGATATAGGTTTTAGCGTTGACCTTGTGAAACAGGGTATAAACTACCACGGCGAGCTCGGTATGCATTATGGCCGGATAATCGTCGCTGATACCTGTCCGGCCGGTGTTGTTTTCTTCACGTGGGCCGATGACCCCCGTACCGATGCCGAGTTGGTCAGCCCCTATCATCTGAGGACCATTCTTAATTTGCAGGACGGCGACACGGTCGAGTTCAGGCTGGCGGATAAAGAACAGGGTTAGCACAGTGCTGGACTATCAGTCGATATTTTCCCCTTGATAGGTACCGGAGTAGCCTTCTGTTTCCCCGGTAAGCCTCATGAAGACCAGTTGCACGATGGCCGCGTTCTTCTGGAGGCGGAATCCCCGTGGGTTGAATACAATCATCAGGGACTGTGAACGGCCCGAGTAGCCGGCGTCCCAGACCGCACCGTACACGGTGACGCCGCTGCGCAGCAGGCTTGAGCGGGGCTGGGCGAGCGCCATGATATTGTTCGGCAGGTGGACGATTTCGTTATAGGTAACGACGTAGGCGCCGGGCATCAATTCGAGATAACCCAGGCCATCGAACACGAGCGGGGCAAGCTCTGATACCAGGCGCTGGCTGTTATCGACCGTAATCCTGCCCATTGTCTGGGGCATGGCCACTTCACGGACGGTAAAATCGACCCCGTTGGGCTGCAGCTGGGTATTAAGGTCGCGGTAGTCCTCAATCAGCGGCGGCTCGTTTTCCAGCAAGCGGAGGATGTCCTGTCTCGATAGCACAGTGGTCATGACAACCAAGTATAGCCCTTGCTTCGAGCGGGCTGTCAAGGTCTAGTGAGCTATGTTAAGCCTATCCGCGCCGTGCAAGCTGCTCTTTGAGGTAGTCAATTGCTTCTACGGGGCTCGGGTCGATGCGGTACAGGATGGCTAGGTAATAGCTGACGTAATCACCGAACAGTACCAGGCTCAATAGCTGGCTCAGGGGAGTATCACCCTCTCCATCCACAGACTCATAGCCTACACCGGCACGCTCCAGCAGCCGGCCGGTCACCTCGTAGCGGAGCTGTACGGGTTGTGCCAGCAGGTCCGACCGCAACATTACCACGGTTATTTTCTCAGCCAGCTCCGCCGGGAACTGGTACCCGACCACGGCGTTGTGGTTGAGCTCCGGAAAGACCTCGTAGAAGGCCCAGGCCTTGCTGTTCTCGTTGATTTGCGTCTTCCAGCGGTGGGCCACCTCGCTGAGCAGGCCGGCCCCGTACACTACCGCCAGGTTACCGTATAGCTTTTCGGCCAGTTGCCGTGCCGGATTCTTTGACACTTGCCGTGTCTCAGATATCTTGTCTGACAGTTTGAGCAACACCTCAACCGCCTTGGTTACCTCGGTTGATTTGTTGCCAATAACGCCGAGTTTCTGCAGAAAACCGAGGATGGTGAGGAAGCTGAAGGCAAGGGCAGCGCGGGGCTGAGAACGGTAGTTGAACGTAAGGACCGGGACGCCATTTTCGTCGGCTATTTTCTTTAATTTCCCGCCGGTGGTGATTGCCAGCTTCTTGGCCCCTGTCTCCAATGCCTGGTTGAATGCGGACAGCGTCTCTTCGGTATTCCCGGAATAGCTCGAGGCAATAACCAGCGTACTGTCATCGACATAGGCGGGCAGGTCATAACCACGGTAGACAATGACGGGAATCCTGGCCTCCGAGGCCACCAGACTACCGACCAGATCACCCCCGATGGCAGAACCGCCCATACCGATGACAAGCACTTTGTTGATGTCGGAGTAGCACTTGGGCAGGTCGAAGTCCATGGCCGCCTGCCAGGCCTGCTGGCACTGCCATGGCAACTCGTGGATACGGGCGAGCATATCTTCGGGGTCGAGCTTCCTGAGCTCGCTGCTGTCTGCAGCTGTCATAATACCGCCATCATACCATAAAACCTGGCAGGGCGGTACGGTGAGCTTAGCCTATCTGAGATGCTCATCTTGCATCACATCTATGTCTATACTATTATGATGTGACACTGGGAATATTCATGCGCCAGATTGTCCCCTTTCATGTTGCTTTAGGACTGAGGAGTACTTGCTTATGAGCACGAATGAATTCGATCCGCAGCAGTACAAGGCAGCGACCCAACAGCTGTGGCAAGAAATGGCACCTGCATGGCACAAGTGGTCCTCCCTCTTATCTGAATTGAATCGCGACATCACTGACCAGATGTTAGATCTGGCTGGCATTCGTGCCGGGTCCCGCGTCCTGGAAATTGCCGCGGGTGACGGCGACCAGTCCATAGCGGCAGCACGCAGAGTTGGACCGGACGGCTATGTTCTGGCTACTGATATTTCATCAAATTTACTGGCTTACGCTGCTTCCGTGGCAGAAGAGGCAGGCCTGGCCAATTTAGAAACCAGGGTAATGGATGGGGAGAACCTGGAATTAGAAGATAACTCCTTCGATGCAGTGATTTGTCGAAGCGGGCTGATGCTAATGCCTGACCCGAAGGCGGCTATGGCCGAAATCTATCGTGTGCTCAGATCGGGGGGACGCGTATCCGCCTTTGTCTCTTCCACCCCGGAAAAGAACCCGTGGCTCGGTCTTTCCGTTACTATTGTGAGGAAACATGCTCAACTTCCGCCGCTGCCTCCGGGGAGACCAGGAACCTTCAGCCTTGGTGCGCCGGGTGTATTTGAAGGTATCTTTCACGAAGCAGGTTTTCAGGGGGTAGTGACACATTACGTTTCGGGGTCGTTACCACTGTCATCGGCTGCTGAGTGCGTGGAATTTCTAAAGGATATCGGGCTGAACTCCGTATTGGAATCTTTAAGTGAAGAGGAGCAGCAACAGGCGTGGGTCGAGGTGGAACAGGTGTTGAGGCAACTGGAAGGTCCGGATGGCTTCGTGTCGCCGACTGAGGGCATAATTGGTGCCGGGTTTAAATAGAGCCGAACTCAGCCCAGATTGGGCTGGTTTCCGTGATCGCTACATCGTGATCCATCCGTAAAGGGCCGGCAGGCACGCCGGCAGAGACTCGATATCTGCCAGCACCTCATACTGCATGTCGCCGCATATCGTCCTGAGATAGTCGTGTCCTGCCCGGTCGAAGGTGAGGCACAGGGACGTTATTCCTTTCCTCCTGGCCTCCAGCAAAGCCATCTTGGTATCGTTGATGGCGTAGTCTTTCTCAAGCCCTTCCCTGCCGTAGCTGTGGTCTTCGGGTCGGCCGTCGCTGATGAGAAAGAGAAATTTGCCCCTGGACTCCTGTCGCTCCAGCTTCCAGGTGGCGTGACGAATAGCCGGTCCCATCCTTGTTCCCTGTTGCGGGACAATGCTGTCAATTCGGCTCTTTACCCGGTCAGAGAAGTCCTCCTCGAGGTCCTTGATAACGTAAAATTCCACGTTTTCCCGACCATGCCCGGAGAAGCCGTATATCCCGTAACTATCGCCGATGGCCTCCAGTGCCCTTATCAACAGGACGGTGCTCTCCTTCTCAAGGTCGATTACCCGCTTGAACTCCTTTGGCCTGAGTATTTCCCCCTTGTGGTCAGAATGGAGCCACTCGAAGTAGTCCCGGTAGTCTCTGGCAAACACCGGATTGATTGAATCTCTCTGTAGCTTGTTGATGTATTCGATTGTTGAGGAGCTCATATCGAGCAGAAAAGCCACTGAAACATCCCGCTCTGTCTTGTTCCTGCGCCAGTAGATTTTGGCCTCCGAGCTCTGTCCCGCTTTCCTCCCGATAACGAAGTCTATCAGCGCGTCAAAGTCAATATCCTCGCCGTCATTAAGCCGCTTCACCTTGCGGGGAGACCGGGGATTCAACTGCTCGAATCGTCCCCGTATCTGGGATAGTAGCTGAGCGTACTCGTCGAGAGTGGCCTCGTAAAACTCCGGGGTACCTTCTTCCAGTGGCACTTCACGGACCCGGCACCACCTTAGTCGATAATCACGTGCCCTGAAGTCCCACTCATCATAGAGATACGACAGGGTACCATCGGCCTCAAGGGCTCCCTCTTCTCTATCGTTATCGCTTTCTTCTTCCGGTTGGGAATTGTGCGGTACATTTTCTGGATGATACATCCTGTTCATCCCGAAAACAGGGGTCTCCTCCGGAAACTCCCGGTCGGCTGCCAGCGCGCCTACCTCAGGTTCTTCTTCGTCTGTCTCGGCCATCTCAACTGGTGCCCTGCGTGCCGTTTGCTGCGCTGGGGATGGGCTGTCAGTTTCAGTCCTATCTTCATTTGCCGGTTCCCGCTCCCTTGTTTTCTGGGCGGGCTCCAATCTGAAAATGCCCCGGTACTCGACCTTCGCCGGACTGAAGTGTGTGGACGTGTCAACCGAATCCCACGAAAGGTCTCCTAGTATCTCGTCAACATCATCCAGAGATGGAAGCGAGGATGTCTCATGGCTATCGTCGGGTCCCACAACCTCCCA
>DUFD01000041.1 GCA_011171075.1 Dehalococcoidia bacterium
AGAAGGTGACCGTAGAGTACTCCGAGCTTATCTATAACGGGCTGTGGTTCAGCGCCCTGAACCGCGACCTCTCGGCCTATATCCTCAGCACCCAGCGTTACGTCACCGGGACGGTACGCATGAAACTGTTCAAGGGACACGCCACTGTCCTTGGACGCCGTTCACCAAAGTCGCTGTACAACCTCGGTCTGGCCACGTATGATAAGGGCGACCAGTTCGACCAGAGCGCTGCAGTTGGCTTCATCCACCTATGGGGTCTACCGGCACAGACCCAGGCGCAAACGCAGCTGCTGGCCGATGTCGAGGGTCCGCTCAGTATTATGGCACCAAAAGAGCCAGAGGAAGAGCAATGAGTCAGATACGTGGTCGTTTTAAAAAGGAGACCAGCAAGCTGGCGGAGGCCTATACTGCCTCGGTGCAGTTCGATAAGCGCCTCTATCCCTACGATATCGCCGGTAGCATTGTCCACGCACGGATGATGGCCAAGCAGGGTATTGTCACGGAGCCGGAAGCCCGGACAATCGTTGACGGTCTGAACTCAATCAAAGAAGAAATCGAGCAGGGCAAGTTCAAGTTCAAACCCGAGCTCGAAGACATACACATGAATATCGAGTCCCGCCTCATCGAGAAGGTCGGAGAGGTCGGCGGTAAGCTGCACACCGCCCGTTCACGAAATGACCAGATAGCCCTTGATTTGCGCCTCTTCACACGCGACGCCATCGCCGGAGCAATCAAAGGTATACGGGGGCTGCAGAACGCCCTGATTACCCTGGCCGAAACCAACAAAGGCACGGTTATTCCGGGTTACACCCACCTGCAACGTGCCCAGCCTGTGCTGCTGGCCCATCACATGCTGGCCTACTTCGAGATGCTCGAGCGGGACATTCACCGCTTCCGATGCTGCCGCCAGCGAACCGATATTTTACCCCTCGGCAGCGGGGCCTTGGCTGGTGTCTCTTACGAAATCGACCGTGAGTTCCTTGCCAAAGAGCTTGGCTTCGACCGGATAAGTGAGAACAGCCTTGACGCCGTGTCCGACCGCGACTTCCTGCTTGAATACGAGGCTGCCGCCAGTATCTGTATGATGCACCTCTCACGACTGGCCGAGGAGATTGTTTTGTGGTCTTCAGTCGAGTTTGGTTTCATAGAGCTTGACGACGCCTACGCTACTGGTTCGAGTATAATGCCCCAGAAGAAAAACCCGGATGTCGCCGAGCTTGCCCGCGGTAAAACAGGCCGGGTCTATGGTAACCTCATGGCATTACTGACCACCATGAAAGGCCTGCCACTATCGTATAACCGGGACATGCAGGAGGACAAAGAGGGGTTCTTCGACACCGTGGACACGCTGCTGGCATCTCTGGAAATAATGGCTGGCATGATGTCTACAGTACACATTAAGGCAGAAAACACGGCTCAAGCCGTTCAGCAGGGCTACCTGCTGGCGACCGACCTGGCTGACTACCTCGTAAAGAAAGCGGAGCCGTTCCGCAACGCCCACGATATCGTTGCCCGGCTGGTAAGTTATGCAAGCGGCCAGGACAAGACCCTGGATATGCTCAGCCTCGAGGCATACAAACAGTTCTCCCCATTATTCGAAGAGGATGTCTATTCAATCACTGTCGAGTCGTCACTGGCCGCAAGGGACAACATCGGTGGCACCGCCCCGAAACGCGTGGAACAGGCCCTGGCTAACGCCCGAAAAACACTCGAGGAGAGCCCGGCATGAAAAGCGACGTTGCAATCAAGATTGCCCCATCCATCCTGTCGGCTGACTACGCCCATCTTGGCGAAGCCGTAGCTGAAGCGACCAGAGCCGGTGCCGACTACATTCATATAGACGTAATGGACGGTCACTACGTGCCACCGATTACTATAGGGGCGCAGACGGTAGCCGCCCTCCGCCCCCGCACCGAACTGCCACTGGACGTGCATTTAATGGTCGAAGCACCGGAACGCCAGATTGACCAATTTGTTGATGCCGGTTCAGACATCATTACCGTCCATCCTGAGGCCTGCACCCATATTCACCGGACAGTACAGTACATCAAAGACCTGGGAATAAAGGCCGGGGTCGCCCTCAATCCGGGCACACCAGTTACCGTACTTGAAGAAATCATGTCGGACGTCGACCTGATACTGGTGATGACGGTCAATCCCGGCTTTGGCGGGCAGAAATTCATTGAATCAATGTGCGACAAGATAAAACTTGTACGCACTGAACTGGACAGGCGAGGCTTGACTGCTGAGTTGGAAGTGGACGGTGGTATCAATGCCGTTAACGCTGCCAGGGTGGTTGAAGCCGGGGCGAGGGTACTGGTAGCCGGGGCTGCAATATTTGCCGCCACAATGCCGGTCAAGGAGGCACTTGCAAAGATACGGACTAGTCTGAAGTAGAGGCCTGTACTTTGGCCACCTTTTGCTGCGTACGCAGGCACCTCGTACAGAGGTTAAGCCGTTGTTTCTTACCGTCTATAATCATAGTGACCTTGTGGATGTTCGGCAGCCAGCGTCGTTTGGTATGGCGCATAGAGTGACTGACATTATGGCCGAACTGAGGCGTTTTGTCACACAAATCGCACTTCAATATTGAATCTCCTTGACTATTACGCAGGATTGCAGTATTTTATTGTATACTATATTACCATAACTATACAAAATGAACAAATACGGGGGTTGGGACGGTAATTATTTTACGGACTATCAGCAAACCACTCCCAGTCCGGACGAATGGTCTGCAGAAAACCCCCGAAGGATAAGAACAATATGAGGCAAAACGAAGTTATTACCGGACAAGATTTCCGTGAGATGTTTGCTTGTGCCACCGCCTGGCTCGAGAAGAGTGCTCAAGACATTGATGCTCTGAACGTCTTTCCCGTACCCGATGGCGACACCGGGACCAACATGCTGCTTACTATGCACTCAAGCATGGAGGAGGCCTACCGAGCTCCCGATAACAGCACCTCAGCCATAGCGCAGGCAATTGCCAAAGGTGCCTTGATGGGCGCCCGCGGCAATAGCGGTGTTATATTATCACAGATACTGCGGGGACTGGCACAGGACATGACCGACAAGGAAACATTGACCGGGGCTGACCTGGCTGATGCCCTTGAGGAAGCGTCCCGGATGGCGTACAAGGGATTGAGTAATCCGGTAGAAGGGACAATCCTGACCGTAATTAAGGATGCTTCTGCAGCCGCCAGGAAACTGGTAAACGAAGGTAATACAGATTTGACCGCTGTAATGGACGTAGCCGTCAAAAGCGCCAATGAGTCGGTGGCCAATACCCCGACGCTACTACCGATATTGAAGGAGTCCGGGGTGGTAGATGCCGGCGGACAGGGCCTCTATACCCTCCTTGAGGGCGCCCTCCATTACCTGCGTGGCGAAGCCGAACAGATACAGTTCCGCAAACCCCAGATGGTTGCCAGCAGTATTCCCCTGACAGCCAGGCCACCGGAAATGATTGCTGCTGATGAAATACCCTTCGGTTACTGCACCGAGTTCATGCTAAAAGGTCAAAAGCTAAAAGCAGACAAGATAAGGACGAAGCTGGAGAAGAAGGGCGAATCATTGATTGTGGTCGGTGATGATTCTACGGTCCGAATTCACATTCATACATTAGACCCCGGCGATGTCATCCACTACGCCGCGTCCCTGGGCACGATGCATCAGGTTTCCATCCGTAACATGGATGAACAGCACAGGGACTTCCTGGAAATGCAGAGGGACAAGGCGCCGGCAGTTGATATGGCTATCGTAGCTGTTGTCTCCGGGGATGGACTGGCTGAGGTTTTCACCAGTCTGGGGGTGACCGCCATTGTTCCTGGCGGGCAGACGATGAATCCGAGTACCAAGGACATCCTGCGAGCCATCGAATCATCTGTATCAGATAAGGTTATCGTTCTGCCCAACAATAAAAACATCGTGCTTACCGCCGAGCAAGTAAAATCCTTAACAAATAAAAGTGTTGAGATTGTGACCACGGAAACGATACCGCAAGGTGTAGCCGCCCTGCTAGCCTTTGACTTTGAGGCTGACCTCAAGACTAATGCCCGCCTTATGAGGCAGGCGATACCAGCCATAAAAACAGTAGAAATAACACGGGCGGTACGTTCCACCAAGATTAACGGGATGAAGATTAGGCGGAAACAGGCTATCGGTCTCCTAAACGGTGAACTGGTAGCTGTAGGAGACAGCCCCACAAGTGCGCTGTACGATACCCTGGAAAAACTGGACCTGGACATTCAGGAAATAGTCACCATATACTTCGGCGACGAGACCGAACAGGCAGAGGCCGAACAGGCCAGCGCCACTATCAGAGAGAAGTATCCCCAGCTTCAGGTTGAAGTAGTAAAAGGCGGACAGCCTCATTATCACTATATTGTCTCCGTAGAATAAGGGAGGACTCCAAGCATGGCAGTCAAGATTGTCACCGATAGTCTGTCTGACTTAACCGACGACATCATCGGAGACCTGGATATCACAATTGTACCGCTTACAGTGCTGTTCGGCCGTGAGACCTACATCGACCGGGTTACCATCACCACGGAAGAGTTCTATCGCCGGTTGACCACCCAGAATATCCTGCCTTCGACCACCCAGCCTACTCCACAGGCCTTCGCCGATGTCTATAACAAACTGGCCGAGGAGACCGACGAAATTCTGGTTATCACCCTGTCTTCGAAACTAAGCGGCACCTATCAATCGGCAATGAGCGCTATCGAGATGATGGAGAAGAAGTGTCGTGTGGAAGTGATTGACTCAGAGACAGTGGCCATGGGATTGGGGCTGGTAGTCCTCGCCGCGGCCAGAGAAGCCCGGAATGGGATGAAGCTGGAAGAAATTACTCACTTTGTGCAACGGTCACTGGAAAGAGTACATTTTATCATATACTTCGATACCCTGAAGTATCTGGCTAAAGGCGGACGTATCGGCAAGGCTCAGGTAATGCTGGGCTCAATGCTGTCATTTAAGCCAATACTTACCGTAAAAGAGGGTGAAATATCACCGGTTACCCGTGTGCGGTCACAGGTCGCCGGAATCGAATACCTGTTCAATTTCGTTACCAGTTTCCATCAAATCGACGCACTGGCCGTAGAGCACAGCACCCAACCGGAGATAGCTGACAGGCTTGTTGACCGCCTGAGCGTTGCCTTGCCCGGAAAGCCCATTGTACGCTCAGTTGTTAGCCCGGTGCTGGGGGTCCATGCAGGTCCCAATGCAATCGCAGCGACTGTCCTCGAGAGCAATTAAACCCGATGCCTCTGAAGGCCATTAACATAGCACCGCAGACCGGCCACCAGAGATGGCCCTTTACCCAGGGATTACAGTGGCACCCCTCCCTTTTCAGATTGGGATGCGTTTATCTTATAAGCCGACTAACATATAAGCTATGAAGGCAAGGTTTTCCTGATGGATTTCGGACCTCTGCACAAAATCCTCGAACTCGAACAAAGCAAGGGCTATACGAATACAGCCGTAATCGGGGGCCTGGACAGGTTTCTACAGAACTGGAGCGGACCGGCAATGGCATCGATAAGTAACCGCCGATTGCTCAGCCGCTTTCGCAAGCTCGGTCTGGCCAGCCCCGACTACGCATCGCTGGCCCAGGAACAACGCCGACAGTGGGTGGCAGAAGTCCTTAGCTTCCTGGAAGAATTGCAGGCGGAGCCCGAAAAGAAATTCGCTACCATAGCAACCCCAAAGAAGAGACGTCGAGCCCAGGCCAGCCGGCAGCCCCCACAGGCCGTTGGCTCACTCGATTCCCCGATAACGGTCGTTAAGGGTATCAGCGCCAGCACAGCCTCCAGGTTCGATAAACTGGGTGTCAGGACTGTCCGTGATTTACTCTATTTCTTCCCGCACCGGCACCTTGACTACAGCCAGATAAAGACCATCTCCCAGCTAACCGAAGGCGAAGAAGAGACCATCATTGCCAACGTGTGGCAGGCAACCGAGACAAGGCCGGGCGGACGACGTAGCACCGAGGCCATCGTCGGCGACGAGACAGGGAATGTCAGGGCAATCTGGTTTAATAACCCCTACCTCGTCCGGCAGCTTTCCACCAATACCAGGATAGTCCTCAGCGGCCGGGTAAGACTCTTTCAGGGTCGCTATGTATTTGAGTCACCGGAATGGGAGCCGATGCAGGAAACTGAGCTTGTCCACACCGGACGTCTCGTTCCCGTCTACTCACTTACCCAGGGACTGCGCCCGCGGCAGGTACGCAAGCTGATGAAACAGGTTATCGACCAGTGGGCATGGCAGGTATCCGACTTCCTCCCCGAGGGACCAAAGGAACGCTGCAATCTGCTGGAGTTGCCCCAGGCCATTTACCAGGCGCACTACCCGGATGACGCTGTCCTGAAGGACCGTGCGCGGGTAAGGTTGGCCTTCGACGAGCTCTTCCTTCTCCAGCTTGGTGTACTGAGTAAAAAGCGGGAGTGGCAGGAAGACCAGGCAGGTAACCCCCTCAGCACCCGACCAGAGGTACTCGACACGTTTATCAGTTCGCTGCCCTTCCAGTTAACCCACGCTCAGAATCGGGTATTGAAGGAACTGTTAGTCGACATTGATAAATCAAAGCCGATGTCCCGCCTGCTCCAGGGGGAGGTCGGCAGTGGCAAGACGGTGGTGGCTACCGCCGGACTGCTCATGACGGCCGCCAACGATTACCAGGGAGCATTGATGGCGCCCACCGAGATACTGGCCGAGCAGCATTTCAACACCATCTGCCAGCTTTTATCGGCAGCCGGCCAGCCGGAAGGACAGAATGACCACATAAATACCTACTCCGGAATCCTGCCCCGGCCTGTAACCGTTGCCCTTTTGATGGGGGCCACTCCAGCAGCCCGTAAGCGGGAGCTCCACCGGCAAATCCAGAACGGTGACATCGATATCGTTATCGGCACCCACGCCCTTATCCAGAAGGAAGTGGAGTTCCAGCGTCTGGGACTTGCCGTTATCGATGAGCAGCACCGTTTCGGCGTCGCCCAGCGCTCTACGCTACGCCAGAAGGGCTTCAATCCCCATGTATTCGTGATGACGGCTACGCCTATCCCCCGCACACTGGCCCTGACCCTTTACGGCGACCTTGACCTGTCGGTTATCGACGAACTGCCGCCGGGCAGGCAGGAAATAAAGACGAAGTGGCTCAAGCCATCACAGCGGGAAAGCGCCTATGCCTTCCTGCGCCGCGAGATAGCCGCCGGTCGTCAGGCCTTCATCATCTGCCCCCTGATTGAGGAATCGGAGGCGGTACAGGCCAGAGCAGCCACCATCGAACATGAGCGCCTCTCCCGCGAGGTCTTCCCCGACCTCAAACTGGGCCTGCTGCACGGTCGCCTTTCGGCAACGGACAAAGAAAAGGTAATGCGCCGCTTCTATAACGGCGAGCTTAATATTCTGGTCTCCACGGCGGTGGTGGAGGTCGGTATCGATGTGCCCAATGCCACCGTGATGATGGTGGAGAGCGCCGACCGCTTCGGGCTTTCCCAGCTGCACCAGTTCCGCGGTCGCGTGGGGAGAGGGACAGAGCAAAGCTACTGCATGCTCATGGCACAGGAACCGTCCGAGGTAGCCCGGATGCGACTCGACATCATCGAGAGTACGCAGGACGGATTCAAGCTCGCCGAGGAAGACCTCAAGCTGCGCGGGCCGGGGGAGTTCTTCGGCACGCGGCAGAGCGGCCTGCCCGACCTGCGCATGGCCAGGCTCTCCGATATACCCCTGCTGGAGATGGCCCGCACCGAGGCACTTAAACTCTTCGAGGAAGACAAGGCCCTTGAAAAGCCTGAGCATGCCTTGCTCGTCAAGGAGATGACCCGGGTCTGGACCACCGAGGCCGGTGAGTGGAGTTAGGAGATGCAAACCTCTGAACTCTGGTGGCTAACACCAGATGAGATGCTAAAGTATACTTGGCTAGAAGTGCTGCACACTCAACCATACTCGGATGAGCCCAATTCGAACTTCCAACCGATGTCAGGCGACGAATATCGTAGTCTTGATACCAACGGGAACCTGTCAATAGAAACAAAGCGATATCCTATCAACTTCCTAAACATTTGGCGAAAGCAAGCTTACAATATAAATGTGTTTCGAAGTATGGTTCTATTTTCGGCTGAAGTAGGTGGAGATGAATTAGCAGGCCCATTCGTTATAGATATTGACAGCGATAATTACAATAAAAAAACCGGATATGACCCGAATATAAATGATTCCCTTAAGACAACCAGACGTATAATCCAAAAACGTTTATCAAAGCTGCATCAAAATGATTACCGAATATTTTTCACAGGACACAAGGGGTTCAATATCGAAGTACGCCCGCAGTCTATAGGAGTATCACATAGCCAAAATTGGAGAGATGAATTCAAACGTTTACTTAAACCTCTTAAAGAAATGGCAGTTGGCACCGCTATAATTGACAACCCTCATTGTGAGTTACGTCTACATGATTCCGTAAACCACTGGATAGCTAACGATGGAACTAATGCGTATCGCATGAAATATGAGCTAAGTCTTTCTGAATTGAGGAATATGAGCGCACAAGAAATATGTAATCGAGGCGAAAACCTAGTAGAATCTATATAAAGAAATCTGCTGAATGAGGTGAAGGGAGGCGGGTCCAAAAATGAAAGTAGTCGCCATCAACTCAAGCCCCCATATGGACAAGGGAAACACCTCCGTCATCCTCAATCCTTTTCTCGACGGCATGAAAGAAGCGGGGGCTGAGGTGGAGATATTCTACACGAAGAAGCTCAAGATAAAACCCTGCCAGGGCGAGTTCAACTGCTGGTTGAAGACACCGGGGGAGTGTTTCCAGAAAGACGATATGGAGTGGCTCCGCCCCAAAATGGCTGAGGCCGACGTCCTGGTACTCGCCACCCCCCTCTACGTCGACGGCATGACCGGCCCGATGAAGAACCTGCTCGACCGTATCATCCCGATTGCCCTGCCTTTCTTCGAAATGCGTGACGGTCACATCCGCCACCCCGGCCGAGGTCATGCCCATATATCGAAGACTGTGCTGGTCTCAAACTGCGGTTTCTGGGAGAAGGACAACTTCGATGCCCTGCTCGTCCACATGAAGGCAATCTGCAAGAACACCTACAGCGAGTTCGCCGGTGCTCTGCTCAGGCCCCATGGCCCGGCACTAAAACCGATGTTGGAAATCGGCGGGCTGGTAGAAGATGTCATTGAAGCCGCCAGAGAAGCCGGGCGTCAGCTGGTACGCGACGGCAGGATGTCCGAAGAAACCCTTAATACGGTCAGTCGTGACCTCATGCCCATGGAAGACTATTTCAAGGCGGCTAACCAGAGCTTTCAACAGCGGCTGGAAGCATCCGAGAAGAAGTAATACTACGTCAATCACTCCAGGTAAAAAACGGACTTCTTAATCTCCCCATCGCCGTTATGTTATAATGCGAAGGTACTAAAGGCCGATAAATAGATGTTAAAAGAGACACTTATAGACCTGCTGACACAGGCAGCAATCCAGGCCCAGCAATCGGGCAAGCTCCCTTCGGCAACCCTGCCAACGGTGACTATCGAGCGACCGCAGAACCCCGAGCACGGCGACTATGCCTCCAGCTTCCCCCTTAAGCTGGCGCGTTCGGCTGGCGCCAACCCGATAGAGATTGCCCGGGAGCTGGTCAAACTTATCCCTCCCACCCCGGAAATCGAGAGTATTGCGGTCGCCCCGCCAGGATTCATCAACTTCACCCTCAAAAACGGCTGGCTCATGCAGCAGGTAGACGTCATCCTCAGTGAAAGAGAAAAATTCGGCAATATCGACCTCGGTCACGGCAGCCGGGTGCAGGTGGAGTTCGTCAGCATCAACCCCACCGGTCCGCTACACGTCGGTAACGGGCGTGGCGCTATCCTCGGTAGCACACTGTCGAATGTTCTCACCGCCGGCGGATACAATGTCGAGAAAGAGTACTACTTCAACGACGCCGGCAGCCAGATGGAAGCCTTACGACGCTCCCTGTTCGCCCGGTACCAGCAGTGCCTCGGTGTAGACGTAGAGATGCCTTCGGAGGGCTATTTCGGCAACTACATGGTTGACCTTGCGCGAGAAATTATCAGCGAGGAAGGAGACCGCTTCCTATCTCTGTCCGAAGCGGAAGCAATATCCGAGCTGGGCAAGGTCGGCGTTGAGAAGATAATAAGTTCGATACGGGAAGACCTTGAACTGCTCCGGGTGGACTTCGATGCCTGGTTCAGCGAGCAGAGCCTCTACGAGAACGGCCAGTTCGATAGAGTAATGGCGCTGCTCCGCGAAGGTGGCCACCTGATGGAGAAGGAAAACGCCACTTGGTTCGTTTCCACCTCCCTGGGCGAAGACAAGGACAACGTCGTCGTTCGCGGCGACGGCCTGCCTACCTACTTTGCCGCCGATATTGCCTACCACTATAATAAGTTCCTTGAGCGCAATTTCGACCGCGTTATCGACATATGGGGTGCCGACCACCAGGGGCATGTCTCACGACTGAAAGCGGCCGTGGCCGCCCTAGGCATCGACCCCGACCGGCTGGAACTAATAATCAATCAAATGGTCACTCTGCGCCGCGGCGGCGAGATGGTACGCCTCTCCAAGCGCAGCGGCGACCTCATCACACTGCGTGAGGTCATCGATGAGGTGGGTACCGATGCCTGCCGCTTTTTCTTCCTGTCACGCTCCGCCAACAGCCAGATGGACTTCGACCTGGAGCTTGCCAAGCAGGAATCGCAGGACAACCCCGTATATTATGTCCAGTACGCCCATGCCCGTATCGCCAGCATCCTGCGTCTCGCTGAGGGAAGGAAAATCAGCTATGCCGACGGGGATGTCTCTCTGCTTACCACTGAACCCGAACTGACCCTCATTCGCAAGCTGCTGCTCCTGCCGGAGATGGTCGAGGTCGTCGTCCAGACCCTTGAGCCCCACCACCTCACCTACTATGCCCAGGACCTGGCGACCAGCTTCCATAGCTTCTACAAACTCTGCCGCGTCGTTTCCGACGACCAGGCACTGACCAAAGCCCGCCTCAAGCTGGTTGAGGCCACCAAGACTGTCCTCGCCAGAACACTCCACCTGATGGGGATGACAGCACCAGACAGGATGTGAGACGTCAATCCTATCCGTCTCAGGTCTCTTATTGTTTTATAGCAACTTACAGTTTCAGGCATCGCTGATTGAGTCCCTGCCAGACTGGTTCGTCTCCAATCACCGGTCTTGAGACATCAAGCATGTGACGCATCTCAGCAATCCAGAACTCGGACCATTCCTTGGCAGTGATAGGGTCCACCACATCGTAACTGTTCTCCAGCATGTCGGCTGTTTTGACAATGAGGGCATCTTTACCGTACTCCAAGCACCTTTGTAGGCACTCCTCACCCTGGGCAGTCCTGTCACCGGCAGTATTATCACGTGTATTCGCCTGTACCAGCTGGGCCACCTTATCTCCGAACTGTTCTCTAATCTCATCAACGGTGGTATCCGAGTTCTCAATAATATCGTGCAGGATAGCGGCTTTGACAATATCAGGCCCGTAGTTGTAGTTGTATAAATACATCCCCATGCGTACACTATGTAAAACAACCAGTTTGGGATTATACTCCGATTCCAGCATACGGGTTACGAGGAATATAATCGCCTCTTCAATTTTCTTTGCATCCCGGGGATTCTTTTCTGAAAATACCATCTTCACCTCATACTCTAAGAATCGCCTTCTCTCGGCGGTAGGTATTACATCGGCCCGGCTATTACCCCCTACCACCCCTTCGGCGCATCCGGGCTCCAGGTGATACCGAGCAGACTGTCCCCCCTGTCGCGGTTGACCGCCCTAAAGGGCAGCCACTCCTCCTCGGTGACCTCCTGCTCGATAAGCGGGTAGCCGATGGGCACGCCGTCGCCAATAACCACCATCGTCTCCGGGTCGATATTGACCCCGTAGAGCCCGGCCACCCTGAGTCCGACCTCCTTCTGCCAGTCGGATAAGGGCACCCCGTACTTCGGGATGACTGCTGGTGACCGACTGATGGTACGAAAGCTGGCGGGGTGTGCCATGCGTCCGCACACCAGGACACGCTTTCCAGCCCGCGAAACACCACTGGCATCCGCCGCCAGGCCTTCCAGTCTGCGGAACAGCCCCATACGGCGGAATTCCGGGGCCACACAGCAGATACCTGCAAGGTTAACAACCTGCGGCCCACTCATGCGGGGGAGGCTGGTCTCAACCACATCGGCCACGGCAAATCCGACCGGTGTATTACCGACAGTAGCGATGGCAATATACCTTAACCTTGAAAAGGACTTCTCCAGGTACGCATGATTGGCCTGGCGGTATGACACGTCGAACAATTGATGCACCAGTTCGAGGTCGTCTTTCGCCAGAGCGTTTGTCTGGACAACACGTGTTTCAATATCATCAATACCGGGCCTCTTTACTGACATCATATCTCTCCTGCGCGATTAGCTGGATGAGATAAAACAGATATGCTATAACCCCTGCTCCTTGTACAGTCTGACCAGGTCTGAGTAGCCGCCACCTCTTCCGCTTCGTCTCCGCTGCCACCGCTCCGACGCAACCTGTCCCTTTATTTCCGCCGGGATGCCCACCACGAAAGAGTTGTCCGGGATTACCATACCCTGGCTTACCAGGCAGCCCGCCCCTATAATGCAGAAACTCCCAATATCGGCGTTATCCAGCAGGGTGGCATTATTACCAATGAGATTATTATTGCCAATCTTAGAGCAGTGCACCACCACGCCATGACCGATGGTCACATTATCGCCAATCTCAACCGGCCCTCCGGAGTGTATCACGGAGTTATCTTCCACCATGGTGTTACGGCCAATCTTGATACTGGCGAAGTCACCCCGTATTACCGCCCCCGGGAAGATTCCCGAACCCTCTCCAATCTCGACGTCGCCGATAACGTAGGCGGCCTCGCTCACAAAGGCGGAATCGGCTACCCTCGGTGTTTTCCCGTTGAAGCTTCTAATCATTTTCTCCTCCGACCGCCTATATTAACGACGTACCATGCCGATAGTCAAACCGTACGATTACTCTATAAGCCGACCATCACCTTGAGGGTGTGGCTGCTTTATGTTACACTTTCTATCTGAGGTGTACCAGATGAAAAAGCGTGTTTTTTCCGGCGCCCGGCCCACCGCCAGGCAGCACATCGGCAACTACCTGGGAGCAATCCAGAACTATGTTGCCCTCCAGGAAGAATACGAATGTGTCTATTGTGTGGTCGACATCCACGCCCTGACCTCGATGGAGGATACCAGACCGCTCCAGGAATATAACCGCGAGATAGTGCTTGACTGGCTGGCAGCCGGCATGGACACGGAGAGGACCATCATCTTCATCCAGTCGCATGTGCCGGAGGTGATGGAACTTCACACCCTGCTCAGCATGGTAACACCTCTTAGCTGGCTGATGCGCGTCCCCACCTTCAAGGAAAAGGTAAAGCAACAGCCAGAGAATGTAAACTACGGCCTGGTGGGTTATCCAGTACTGCAGGCCGCCGATATCACGCTGTATAAGGCCGATGTGGTACCGATTGGCGAGGACCAGTTACCGCACCTGGAGCTGACCAGAGAGATTGTACGCCGCTTCAACAATCAGTTCGGTGAAACCCTCATCGAACCGGTCGCAAAGCTCACTTCATTCCCTCGTATTGTCGGGCTGGACGGCAGCGATAAGATGGGTAAAACAAGCGGTAACGCCATCGAACTGGCAGCCACTCCAGAGGAAACAGAAGTACGCATTATGACGGCGGTTACCGACCCCGCCCGCCGCTACCGAAACGACCCCGGTCACCCGGAGGTGTGCAACATATATTCGCTGCATGGCTACTTCAGCGAATCACAGATAGCCGATATTTTCAGGCAGTGCCGCGCCGCTGAAATCGGGTGCGTGGACTGTAAGAAGCTGCTGGCCGAACATATCAACTCCAGCCTCCGTGCCCTGCGTGAGAAGAGGTCTGAACTGGCTGCCAGGCCAGAGTATATCACCGAGGTACTTACCGATGGTGCCCAGCGGGCGCGGATCATCGCCCGGGAGACCCTCCACCAGGTCAAGCAGAATATGAGGCTTATCTAGCGGTATTAAAGGGGGCATGAGATGCCATCAACAGAAGACCTGATTGAGCAGTATAAGCAGAAACGACAGAAAATAATGGAGATGGGAGGTGCCGCCGCTATCGAGAAGCGACACGAGGGCGGACAGCTATCAGCACGTGAGAGAATCGACTACCTCTTTGACCCCGGCACGTTCACCGAGATTGGCCTTTTCGTCAAGCACCGCACGACCGCTTTCGGGCTGGATAAGCGGGAAATCCCCGCCGACGGTATCATCACCGGCTTCGGTAAGGTTAACGGTCGGTATGTGGTCGCTATGGCCGAGGACTATACCTCGCTGGCCGGTACATTCGGCGAGCAGCACGGTCGGAAACTCTCCAATGCCCTCAATCTTGCCCGCGACAAGGGCTGGCCGTTCATCGGCATGAACGACTCCGGGGGCGCCCGACTCCAGGAGGGTATAGACACGCTGGAAGGCTACGGCTGGACCTTCAGGTCTCAAATCCTGGCTTCAGGAGTGGTGCCGCAGATTGCGCTGCTCATGGGCCCCTGCCTCGGCGGGCAGGCATATCATCCCGTGATGCAGGACTTCCTTATCCAGTGCAAGGATACCGGCTTCATGGGCATTGCCGGCTCCGCCTTTGTGGAGACCCAGCTCGGTGAGAAGATTACCCTTGAGGAGCTCTCTGGCTACAAGGCACACGCCGTAAAGTCCGGCTGCACTCACTTCGTGGTCGACGATGACAAGGCTGCCATCGACAAAGCTAAAGAGCTTCTCTCTTTCTTCCCTTCTAACAACCGGGAGACACCCCCACGCCTCAAGACTGATGATAACCCCGAGCGGGAGATACCTGAACTGAATTCCATCATCCCTGACAGCCCGACCCGACCCTACGACATGTTGAAAGTCATCAGGGCAATTGTCGATAATGGCCATTTCTGCGAATCGCAGGCCCTCCATGCGCGAAGCGTGATTACCGGCTTCTCCCGCTTTAACGGTCGGCCGGTGGGCATCTTTGCCAACCAGCCAATGCACGCCGCCGGCGTGATAAATATAGACGCCGCTGACAAAGCCGCCCGCTTCATCCGATTCTGTGACCTCTTTAATATTCCGATGGTAACCCTGGGGGACTGCCCCGGTTACATGATTGGCTCGGAGCAGGACTGGAAGGGCATCCTGCGCCACGGCTCCAAGCTGCTCTTCGCCTGGGCGGAGGCGACCATACCCCTTATCTCGATAATGGTCAGGAAGTCCTACGCCGGGGCACATTACGGCATGCTGGACAAGAGCATCGGTGCCGATTTTGTGTTTGCCTGGCCCACCGCCCGTGTCACCATCGTTGGCGCCGATACCGCCGCCAGCGTTATCTTTGCCCGCGAGATACGCGAATCGGACAACCCGGACGAGACACGAAATCAGAGGATACAGGAGTTCAGCGAGCTCTATGAAAACCCCTACCACGGGGCGGAGCGGGGATACATCGATGACATCATCATGCCCGGCGATACCAGGAAGGTGATTAGCCGTGCTCTGGACGTCCTCGAAGATAAGAACAAGGACAATAAGGCCTACAACGCCAAGCCCTGGAAGAAGTTCGCCAATATCAATCTGTGAGGTGACGTAAAAATCGAGATAATTCCAGCAATAGACCTACGTGGTGGCCGCTGTGTTCGCCTTTATCAGGGCGACTATAGCCGGGAAATGAGGTTCTCTGACGACCCATTACAGGTAGCCGTCAAGTGGCAGTCACAGGGCGCATCGAGAATCCATATTGTCGACCTTGACGGCGCTGCCCTTGGTCAACCGCAGAACCTGGACATCGCCAGTCAGATAGCTGCAATTACGTTACTGCCAACCCAGCTTGGTGGCGGTATCCGCACGCTGGAGACCATCAAGGAGGTGCTCACCGCCGGTATCGAGCGTGTTATCCTGACCACGGCCGCGGTCGAAGACCCCGAAATACTCAGGCAGGCCTGTCACAAGTATGGCGACTATGTTATTGTAAGTATCGATGCCCGCGAGGGAATTGTAGCCACGCACGGCTGGCAGCAGAACACGGGAATCAGGGCAGTAGACCTTGCTCAATCGATGGCACAGGCAAATGTACAGCGCCTGATTTATACTGATATTATCCGCGACGGCACTCTCACCGAGCCGAACTTCACCGCAATTACCGAGATTGTCAATGCCACCGGGCTACCCGTTATCGCTGCCGGTGGTATCTCATCGATACTCCACCTCAAAATACTGAAGCAGCTCGGCGTTGAGGGAGCGATACTCGGCCGGGCGCTCTATTCAGAGGATATCAGCCTCAAAGAAGCCATCGAAACAGTCGGTTGACTATTATCGGTTCGGCACACGCACAGCAAGGACTCAGCAAATGCAACTCAGAGAGCACACGTGGACACTCCAAGGGGATAGAATTGTCCTTCGCCCGCTAACCGAGGGCGATTGGGATATCCTGCTGAAGTGGAACAACGACCCCGAGGTGCTCTATTTCGCGGAAGGCGACGATGTTGAATCACGTGACCTGGAACAGATTCGGAATATCTATCGGGGAATATCACAAAACGCCTTCTGCTTTATTATCGAGTTTGAAAACACCGCCATCGGCGAGTGCTGGCTTCAAGAAATGAACCTGGAATGCATTCTGGAGAAATATCCGGGAAAGGACTGCCGTCGTATTGACTTAATAATAGGTGAAAAGAGACTCTGGGGACAAGGACTCGGCACCGACGTGATTCGCACCCTGACCAGATTCGGCTTTGAACACGAAAGGTCTGATGTTATTTTCGGCATTGATATCGGCGACCACAACCCGCGGAGCCTGAAGGCCTTTCAAAAGGCAGGATACAGGATTATTACTAAAATAGAGGAGCCATCAGGAAGAAAAGCCAAGTTCAGCTATGACGTGGCAATTACGAGAGAAGAAGCGGTATAATAGACACGTTGTTATATACTTGTTGGGAAAGAGACCATCGAAAGCACAAATCAGGGGGAGTTTGAGAGGGGCGAAGCCCCTCTTCACCATTCTTCCCCCTCTCCTCCAAAAGGAGAGAGGGACTGAGGGGGTGAGGTAGATAGAAATCGAATTCGATGAAAAGGGACTTATTCCAGCCGTAGTTCAGGACGGCGACACCGGCGACGTCCTGATGCTGGGCTACATGAACGAGGAAGCCCTGAACAGGACCCTTTCCGGTGAGGATGTCTGGTTCTACAGTCGCAGTCGCCAGGAGATGTGGCACAAGGGGGAAACCTCAGGCAACTACCTCAAGGTGCAGTCTGTCTGGAAGAACTGCGAGGATAATAGTCTCTTGGTAAAGGCACGTCCGATGGGACCCACGTGTCACACCGGTAACCAGACCTGCTTTTTTACGGAGCTTCCGAGACAGGAAAAGACTCCTGGCTGACAGCTTCAGCCGGTGCTTCCTCCGCCCGTTCGGCTTCCATCACCAGGTTCAGTGCCTCTATAGCCACCTCAATCTGGCCGTCATCAGGCTCGCGGGTCGTCATCGACTGCAGCCAGAGTCCCGGGGCAATAATCACCTTCACGAGAGGGTTCCCCGTATGCCTGGCAGCAAAGTAGACAAGCTCATAGCCGAGCGCCGCTATCACCGGCACCAGCAGAATTCGCGAGAGGAC
The DNA here is from genome assembly GCA_011171075.1 of Dehalococcoidia bacterium. Classification (GTDB taxonomy): domain Bacteria; phylum Chloroflexota; class Dehalococcoidia; order Dehalococcoidales; family Fen-1064; genus W589. The sequence goes on from DUFD01000041.1 coordinate 17,724, forward strand.
CATCAGCCAGAGGGTTGGCCGTCCAATCAGGGAAAAGACAAGGATGGCTATCAGCAGCACCATGAACATAAAGCTGCTACCACAGCGGACATGGGCTTTGCCGTATTCTTTTACCGCCCCCACCTCAAGCGGTACGCCAGCCTCATAGGCATTAATCGTCTTGTGCTCGGCACCGTGATAGGCAAAGACACGCTTGATATCCGGCATCAGCGATATTAACCAGAGATAGGCAATAAAAAGGACCAGCCGGATAACGCCCTCTACCAGGTGGAAAAGCAGCGTCGATTCGATGGTGAATAGCCTGGTAATAAAAAGCGGGGTAAGGAAGAATATGGCAATGGCCGCCGCCAGAGCAACGGCCATCATCAACCAGACCGGCCAGCCCTCGATTTTCTCGCCTTCTTCTTCCAGGGCTACATTGGCAGAGTATGTCAGTATCTTGATACCGAGCGCCAGAGTCTCAATCAGGACGATAATACCACGCACCAGTGGCAACGTCCGAAGTCGGCCGGTATAGAGTGAAGGCACAAGCTGGGTGTTGTTTGTCAGCTCACCATTGGGGCGGCGGACCACAGTGGCCATGTACTTCCGACCGCGCATCATCACGCCCTCCATAACCGCCTGCCCACCGTAGTGAAACTCCGCCATTATCCACCTGCCATTTCAAAGCAAACAAAAAGGAGCGGCGTAGCCGCTCCCACACCATTAACTTTCACGAATCTAGCTCTGGCTATTGTAGCGGCGCCGGAAGCGCTCAACACGCCCGGCGGTATCAACCACCCTCTGCTCACCGGTGAAGAAAGGATGGCACTTATTGCAAAGCTCTACCTTTATCTCCTTCTTGGTTGAGCCAATGGTAAAGGTATTGCCGCAGGAGCAGATTGCCTTGGCATCTTTGTAATATGTAGGATGAATGTCGTCTTTCATAAATATTCTACAGTCTACGCCAGCCTTAGCCGGCGTAGACGCTGACCTTTCTCCGGTTGTTCTTTGCCGGTTCGTACTGAACGATGCCATCGACCAGGGCAAAGAGAGTATAGTCCCTGCCCACGCCGACGTTATTACCGGGGTGAATCCGCGTGCCGCGCTGTCGTACCAGTATCGTTCCGGCACGGACACTCTCTCCGGCATAGCGTTTCACGCCCAGACGCTTTCCCTGGCTATCCCGACCGTTTTTGGTGCGGCCACCACCCTTCTTATGCGCCACTTTCGCTTTCCTCTTTTTTCTTGCGGGAGGTTCTCTTCCTGGCAGGTTTCTCGGGTGCTATCCCCGGCGCAACTATCTCGTCAATAGCCAGTCGGGTATATGCCTGCCGATGGCCCGTCTTCCGGCGATACCGTACCTTCGACTTGTATTTGAAGACAATTATCTTATCGCCTCTACCGTCACCCTTAGAGGTAGCAACAACCCTAGCCCCCTCAACGGTGGGCGTGCCCACGGAAACCTTCTCGCCTTCGCCGACAACCAGCACGCGGTCCAGCTCGACGGTAGCCCCCTCGGCCACTTCAAGCTTATCGACATCAAGCACCTGTCCCTGGGTCACCCGGTACTGCTTGCCTCCGGTCTCAACTATCGCGTAAATCTTCCACCTCCACTAAACTATCATTGTACCAATTGTCTGCGCTTGGCGTCAAGCGTGTGGCTTCACTGTCTGTTCATTGGTGCTGGCTCTATCCCCTTGTTCGCCTTTGCCACAGGGAATTGAGGGATAATCTATAAAGTCATTTAAAAATATAAACTTGAGACAAGGCTTGACTTATCTTTATAATAATTCAGGTCAACCTGAGTGAACACACTAATCGTAAAAGGGGGAATCGCATGGCTAAACGTATTCATGAGCTATTCAACCTCAATGGTAAGGTAAGTATCGTAACCGGTGCCGCAATGGGAATCGGCAAGGGTATTGCCCTCAGGCTGGCAGAAGCCGGTGCCAGTGTTGTCGTCGCTGACATTAACCTCGAAGAAGCAAGCAAGACGTCTGACGAAATGACAGCAGCCGGTTATAAGGTGAAGGCAGTTCAAGCTGATGCGAGCAAATTAGCCGATATTGAACGTGTTATAGCTACCACAATTGATACTTTTGGCGACCTGCATATCTTGGTCAACAACGCCGGGATTTATCCCTTTGCACCATCTCTCGAGATGCCGGAAGCCCTATGGAACAAGACGATAGACATCAATCTGAAGGGCTACATGTTCTTTGCCCAGGCCGCCGCGAAGGCAATGCTATCTAAAAACCATGGCGGGAAAATCATCAATATTGCCTCGATTGATTCTTTCCATCCAACGGGCAACCTCGCTCACTACGATGCCTCCAAAGGCGGTGTGATTATGCTGACAAAAGCATTAGGGAAAGAATGGGCACCAATGGGTATTCTTGTGAATGCTATCGCTCCGGGCGCCGTTCTGACTCCTGGTGGGGCTTCATCTATGGACTTTAGTAAGATGACTAGAGAGCAGATAGAAGGTATGTCCAAAGCTTTTCTTGACCATATTCCGTTAGGTCGTCAGGGTGAACCGGATGATATCGCCAAGATAGCATTATTCCTGGCCAGTGAAGCTGCGGACTACATGGTAGGCGCTACTATAATCGCCGATGGCGGTTACCTGGTAGGTTAATCAATACGCAATATCTCGGCTGCTGGATACCGAACTACCCCCAAGAGGAGTCCAGAGGGTGAGACCCCCTTAGAATCCCCTTCTAATTACACAGAGCACCGAACGAAAGCGTCTATGCATGGTTTCCCACATGTTCATTGGTGCTGGCCCCATCCCCTTAGTCCCCTTCCCCAGAGGGGAAGGGGAAACAAATAAAAAAGAGGGGCTGCGCCCCTCTTCGACACCCCGATTATAGTGTTTGGAGATTGACCTAATTAACACAATCTATTCTGGCCATTTTAAACCAGTTTGTCTATAATCCTCAGGATCTGCATCTTCAGGAATAGGCTGGATATTTATATTCACAAAATACTCACATTTCAGTAGCATCTCAGAAAGCTCTGATGGCACTGGTTTTATACGGTTCAAGTCATCAAGCGGTATTCCAAAATGGACTGATTCATCATCACGATGAAAGAAAAGACTCCCGTCTTCCACTTTCATTGTGCCTGCGTATACAACTACTTCGTCTTTTCCCTGTTTATTCTCACCCCAGACAACAAGGGCAAGACTTTTATCAACTAACTGTTCTAATTCCATGACGACTAACTATATAATATAAAAATTACTTATCAAATATGCTCCAGTGATACATCGGGATGAATAGGTGGGTATATGATGAAGCCATCAGCCATCGGCAACTTGAAGCCCTTCCCACAACTCCGCTACCTTCGCCCGCAACTCATCAAGGCTGCCGTCATTGCTGATAACCACGCTGGCCTGCTTCTTCCGCTCCTCGTTCGATAGCTGAGAGCGTATCCGCGACCTGATTTGCTCTTCGGGCAGGCCGGTCCGTTCCTTCGCCCTTTGCACAACTGCCGACTCAGAAGCAACGGTGAGCCAGACTTCGTCAACGAGCGGTGTCCAGCCAGCCTCCAGCAGGATAGCCGCCTCCAGCACCACCACCTTCACCCCCTGCCGACGGTACTCCTCAATCCTGTCCGCCATCATCTCATGCATCCGGGGGTGCATTATTCCGTTCAGGCGCTCTAGCGCCGCGGGGTCGCCAAAAACAATCGCCCCCAGCTTCTTACGGTCGACACTGCCATCGGCAGCCACGACCTCCTGTCCAAAAGCAGCCACCACTTCATTCCAGACCTTGGTTCCCGGCTGATAGGCTTCGTGCCCCACCTTGTCGGCATCCAGCACCACAGCACCAAGCTCAGCAAGCATCCGTGATACGGTACTCTTGCCACTGCCAATACCACCGGTCAGACCTATTACCTTCATATCGAACTAAACCTCATCTCACAGCATGACAGATTTTCCCGGAAAAGGAAACGAGCTCTTCAAATCTCCCTGGCAAAGGTAAGCGCCCACACCGAGACCACTCCGGACGCCTTCAATACTTCCGCACAGGCATCGAGGGTCGCTCCCGAAGTGGCAACATCATCAATTAACAGCACCTGTTTACCCCGAAGGCGGTCATCACGACAGGCAAATACGCCGACAACGTTATCCCGACGCTCCTCAACGGTCGCTGTCCTCGCCTGAGGAGGGTTATCTTTCTGCCGGACGAGACAGTCGGCTACCACGGGCAGGTTACTCAATCTGCCCAGTCCTTCCGCCAGGAGACGTGACTGATTATAGCCCCTCTCGCGGAGTCGTTTCCGGTGTAACGGTACCGGCACGAGTACTTCTCCAGGTACGCGGTTAGCTAGTATGTAATCATGCAGAAGCTCGGATAGAAGGGGTGCCAGGGCCCGCAGGTTCCGGTATTTCAGTTGGTGCACCGCCTCACGAACCACCCCTTCAAACCGGAACGGAGAACGAATCCCGTCAATTGCCGCCGACCACTCCACGCAACTGGAACATAGCTGCCCTCCGGCGTGGGGCTTGCCACATCTGGGACAGAATGGGGGCTCAATGCGGGGTAGAGAGCGCTGACACGACTGACATAGGAAGCTTCCCTCCCCACCACAACCGACACACCACCTGGGAAATAAAAGGTCCAGTGCCATCCCTCTGAGTTTTATCAACCTAGGGAGCACGCTGGTCATCCTTTAGTAAAGGGCTTGAGATAAACCCGGTGAGAACCTAGCGACTACGGGCACCATGCATGGCGCCACTCATGATGGGTTCATCAATATAAACGTCACCATTCCGTATCTTGAGGTTGAAACCACACTGCGGATTCGTGCACACCCATGCCTTGTAGCAGATAGTTGCTCCCTGAGAGCCGAAATCAGAGAGAGGAACAAGGTCACCGGTTTTGCACTTCTGGCACTTGGGGAAACTTAGCTGTTCCAACGGGTCCACCTCCCAGCCTGAATAAAAACTGCACACAGTATACACCAATCACCTGGAGTTGACAAGAGTATTCTTAACCTAACTGATTTGCATGTAACTTCCGAATACAGCCTGCTCTTGCCTCAGAAGCTGGTTTCACCCGGTGGCATGAAGGCAATGTGGGAGAACGCCGAGTCCGCAGTAGCCCCGTGCCAGTGCTTCTCACCGGCCGGGATATGAATAATAGTGCCAGGTGTGACCGTCACCTCTTCCGCCTCAGTGGCTACAATCCCCTTCCCCTCAGTGACATACAGGACCTGGTCGAAGGTGTGGGTATGGAACACGTTAACAGCCCCAGGACTGAAACTAACCACGCTGACCCGAAGCTCATCGGGACTGTTACCGATAAGACCCTGTACACTAACTTTTCCCCGAAAGATGGGATTATCACTTGCCTCCTGTGGAGTAACGTCTTTGATATTGACTATTTTCATAGGTACCTCCTTACTGTTCAACCCTCACCCAACCCGACAGAACTGAGCCGACTATAGATAGCACCCTGTCTTGTCAGCTGGCTCCTCATCAGGAAAACCATATCGACAGTAATATTTTGCGTAGCCTTAAAATCGGTGCTCTCGATGAGACGTCCGAAGTTCTGCCTCTCTTCAGGTGACACCTGGTCACGGACGCGGGCAAGAGTAAGGTGCGGCGTGAACCCCCTCGGTTCAGCTGGAAAGCCAATCTCTGCCAGAGACGACTCGACCCGCTGCTGTAACTGCCGGAGCCTGTCCAATTCCCCGGATATCCCTACCCAGGCCACCCGGACCCTCCTCGGATTGGGGAATACCCCCAGGCCACCTACCTCTAATCGAAAGGGTGAAACCCCGCTTGCAGCCTCACGTAATGCTGCGGTGATATTATCGAGTCGGTCTACTGCCACATCACCGAGAAACTTCAATGTCAGGTGAATCCCTCTCGGGTCAACCCATCTCACCCCGCTATGACCGCCGGACTCCAGATGCTCGCTCAGCTCAATTAGCTCGCTCTTCAATTTCTCGGGGAGCTCAATAGCAACGAATGACCGTACCCGCTCCATAACTCAAGACCCCGTATTTCTTAACGAGTGGCCTGATACCCTAGTCACCGGCAATACCCAGTAGTCTGCATGCATTACCGGACAGAATCTGTTCCCTCGTTTCCGCCGGCAGGTCCAGCGAATCAATCTCTTTAAGAAGTCGACTCTGCGGTAACAGAGGATAATCAGTGCCGAAGAGTATCTTATCGGCACCAACCAGCTCGCTGACCCTCTTATATACTTCAGGAACGTACAGAAACGGTGAAGCCGCGCTATCGAAGTAAACGTTCTTCATGGCTTCCTTCACCTCTGGCATGAGGGCGTAAAAGGGCAGGCCGCCCCCCCAGTGAGCGAGAACATGCGTAATGTCTGGATAAGCCGTAATCAGAGTATTGAGCAGATCAGGTGTTATCTTACCCTTGCCCGCGTACTGGTGCCCCACCGGCTCCGAAGCATGTGTCAACAGGATGAGGTCATGTTCCCGGATGACCTCAATGATAGGTGATATCACTTCCGGGTCGAATGCCTCTGGATCCAGCCTCATCTCGCCAATCCCTCTCACGCCGCCACGGACACAGCGCTCTATCTCAGCAACAGCAGCTTCTATGGACTGCAGAGTTACCATGCAAAAACCGACCAGACGCTCAGGATAGCGAGCAATCGACTCCATAATGTAGTCGTTCGTTTCGATACAGAGCTCGTGGCTGGTCCAGGCTACGTTCAGAATCACCGAAACATCGATTCCAGCGCGGTCCATGCTCTCAATCAGCTCATCCGCCGTAGCAATCCTGGCATTGGGTGATGAATAAAGTACAGCCAAGCCAGGGTCTTTAGCAACATATCTTTCCCGGCTTTCCTTGAGCCGGGGCGAAAAAACGTGCGTGTGAAAATCAATAACCATCGCCCGATTATAGCAAGTGCCTCACCTCACTTTCAAGCCAGCCATACTCTCTATGTTAGACAATTCGACACGCAAAACACGCAAAAGAACAGCATTTGACGGTTACCTGCGGCAGATATTACGTATTTGAGATATTTCAAGGCATCTCCATGACTGTCAATATGCGAGAATCGTTCTCTATTGATTTGCCCCATAATCCCGTCTAAGTTATTATATTACTTAGCAGTCTAAGGGATAGACTGCTAAATTATGAGAAGCCCCAAGAGAGGAGAGGAGAATGGCAATAAAGCTTCAACCACTGGCTGACCGTCTCGTGGTCAAGCCTATTGAGAAAGAAGAAGTGACCAAGGGGGGTATCGTCCTGCCCGATACCGCCAAGGAAAAACCACAGGAGGGAAAAGTCCTGGCGGTGGGACCGGGGAGATTAACTGACGACGGTAAGCGACTGGCGATGGATGTCAGTGTGGGCGATATCGTATTATATGCCAAGTATGGCGGTACCGAGATAAAAATAGATGACGAAGAGCTTGTGATATTACGGGAGAGTGATATCCTCGCCAAGAAACCCAAAAAATAGGTCGAGCCAGGATACAGGAGGAGAGTTAAATGGCAAAACAGATAGTATTCGATGAAGAGGTCAGGCATGCCCTGAAGAGGGGGATTGATACCCTGGCCGATGCTGTCAGGGTGACCCTCGGTCCCAGAGGACACTGCGTCGCCCTGGACAAGAAATGGGGAGCACCATCAGTCATCGATGATGGCGTTACCATCGCCAAGGACATCGAGCTCCCTGACCCATTCGAAAACATGGGTGTCCAGCTGGTCAAGGAAGCCGCTACCAAGACGAACGATGCCTGTGGGGACGGCACCACAACATCAACCATCCTTGCCCACGCGATTATCACCAACGGCTTCAAGAATATCGCTGCCGGCGCCGAGCCGATGGAACTGAAGAAGGGTATCGAGATGGCGACCGAGGCGATAATCGAGCAGTTGAAGAAGGTCTCCACGGAGGTCAAAGGCAAGGAGCAGATTGCCCAGGTAGCTACCATGACAGCGGTCGACCGGAAAATTGGCGACCTGATTGCCGAGGTTATGGAGAAGGTCGGCAAGGATGGCGTTATAACCGTTGAGGAATCCAAAGGGCTTGAGTACGAGACCGAGTTCGTCGAGGGCATGCAGTTCGACCGTGGTTATATCAGTGCTTACTTCGTCACCAACACAGAAAAAATGGAGTGTGTTATCGAGGACCCGTACATCCTCATTACCGATAAAAAGATATCGGCCATATCCGATTTCCTCCCCGCCCTAGAGAAGATACTGCAGGTATCAAAGAACCTGCTGATAATCGCCGAGGATATCGACGGCGAGGCACTGGCCACCCTGGTGGTCAACAAGCTAAGAGGGACCCTCAACGTACTGGCAGTAAAGGCACCTGGATTTGGCGACCGGCGTAAAGCCATGCTTGAGGATATTGCCATACTTACCGGCGGCACGGTAATCTCGGAGGAGATTGGACGCAAGCTCGACTCGGTCACTGTCGAGGACCTGGGAAGGGCCCGCCGCGTAACCGCTGATAAAGACAATACCACCGTCGTCGAAGGCAGGGGCTCGGACGAGGCTATTACTGCCAGAATCAAGCAGATAAAGGCCCAGATAGAGGAAACTACCTCCGACTTTGACCGTGAGAAGCTCCAGGAGCGGCAGGCCAAACTGGTCGGCGGAGTCGCCGTCATTAAAGTCGGTGCCGCTACCGAGGTCGAACTCAAGGAGAGGAAGCACCGCGTTGAGGACGCACTTTCGGCCACCAAGGCAGCTGTCGAAGAGGGTATCCTGCCCGGCGGTGGTGTTGCCCTGCTCAATGCCCTGCCCGTCCTGAAGAAGCTGAACCTTAAAGGCGATGCTGCCACCGGTGTCGACATCATCCGTAAGGCCGTCGAGGAACCGATTAAGGCGATTGCCGAGAATGCTGGCAAAGACGGTGCGGTAATCGTGGATGCGGTCAAAAAAAGCAAACCAGGTATCGGCTACGATGCCTGGGGCGGCGAGTTTGGCAACATGGTCGAGAAGGGTATTATCGACCCCACCAAGGTAGTCAGGTCAGCCCTTCAAAATGCTACCAGTATTGCTGCTATGGTGCTGATAACCGATTCTCTGATAACGGATATCCCCGAGAAAGAGGGTACCCCGGCAATGCCATCACCTGACATGGGCATGATGTAATCGGACCTTCTGGAAAATACAAAGAAAGCCGTGGTTCAACCGCCACGGCTTTCTCTTTGAGAAAAACCCTGTTAACAGGCTAGATCCTGAGAAGTTGCTCTAATTTTTTACCCTCCTTTGTCGGACCGACCACCGCCAGCCGGAGCCGGTCCTCGACGAGTAGCTCCTGCGCGATTTCCGCTACCTGTTCGGCAGTAATGGCATCAACAATAGACATCACTTCATCAACACTGAGTATTTCGTTAGTAAGAATCTCCTGGCCACCTATCCAACCGGCAACACTGCGACTGTCCTCCATCCGCAACAGTAGTCGTCCTTTGGAAAGCTCCTTCGCCTTGGTCAGTTCGGACTCCGAGACGGATTCGCGGAGTAGTGCCAGTTGCTTAAGGATAGCCTTAACAGCCACAGGTAGTTTGTCGTGTTCCACACCGGCAGAGATAACCAGTGCCCCGGTATCGTAAAGGTGTTCTGTATAGCTGTGAATGCTGTAGGCCAGCCCCAACTTGTCACGTATCTCCACAAACAGCCGACTACTCATGCCCTCTCCCAGAACAGTATTCATCAGGTCAAGGGTATAGCGCTTCGGGTGCTTTAAGGGCAGCCCCGGCAACGCCAGACAGAGGTGGGTCTGCTCGGTATCCCGGTTCTCCACTCGCAACCGGGGATTCGCCCCCTCTTCATACGCCAGGTATCCAGCAGCCTGATGTTGACCGTTCCAGCCACCAAATACCTCATTGACTGCATCAACAACACCCTCCTGCTGGATATCACCGGCAACGGCAATTACGGCATTACTAGGCAGGTACCTGTTCGCCCGGAAGTCCACCATCATCTCTCGTGTTATTGCTGAGACCGATTCCACATTACCAGCCACATCACGACCCAACGGATGGTCCGGCCAGAGAAGCCCATCAATCAAAAGACCCACCTGCTGATAGGGGGAATCCTTGATGGCATGTATCTCCTCAAAAATGACGTTTCGTTCTCGCTCAATCTCTTCGGGGTCCAATTTGGAATGTAATAAAATATCTGCCAAGACATCCAGCGCTAACGGGAGATGGTTAGGGGTTACTTTACACCAGTAGAGCGTAAGCTCCCTATCGGTGGCGGCATTAAGGATACCCCCCACACCCTCTATCGCAACGGCGATATCCCTGGATGTGGCCCGCTTCGGCGTACCCTTAAAAAATAGATGCTCAATGAAGTGTGAGATACCCGCTTCCGCTTCTGCCTCATACCGCGAGCCCACCGCAAGAAAAACACAGATAGAAACCGAGCGACTGTGGGGCATAGTGCTGGTGATTAGACGTAGTCCGTTATCAAGGGTGGTCTTCAGATACAATCTATTCTTCTCCCGACCTATAATCATTGTAATGCGACGCACTGGCACAGGTCAATTTGAAGCTAAACAAAAAAACACGGGTATCAGGGAGCATGAGCGGTCTGGCAAGACAGTTTTTACACGACGAGTCAGCTATTGACGACTTCGCCCCGATGCGTTAAAGTTATGGAAGATTGTGCCGAAGTGGCGGAATGGCAGACGCGCTACGTTCAGGGCGTAGTGTCCTTTGAGGGCGTGTGAGTTCAAATCTCACCTTCGGCACCATTTTTATCTCAGGCGCTTGTAGCTCAGATGGATAGAGCGCAGCCCTGCGGAGGCTGAGGTCGTGGGTTCGAACCCCACCAAGCGTGCCATTTGGGCGGTTAGCTCAGTTGGTTAGAGCACCTGCTTTACACGCAGGGGGTCAGAGGTTCAAGTCCTCTACCGCCCACCATCCAATCAGGTTTAGTTTTATTATCACCTTTTAGCTTCAGAATATCACTCTGTTTATTCCATAGATTATGTTTCAGGTTCAATTACGCGGTGTTTGACGTGGACTATTCTATTAAGAACTATCTTTTATAAAATCTATGTAGTGCGATTTATTCTTTTCTTCCTCAAAGAATTGCACTACTCCAATTTCCTTGATACGTTTGTTTCCTCTTAGCCATCGATTATAAACAGTGAGATTGAACAAAGTCGTATCAACTTTGCTGCAGGGAAATACACTACACTCTCCGCAGTAATCTATACCGTGCTCTTTTGTACATTCATGTATAAAGCAACCTTTTATACAACATTCAGGATTAGGATTATTTCTGCATCCATTGCATTTCGGTTTTATATAATGTAACAGAGTCTCATCAAACTTCCTAAACAACTCGGCATATGATTTATACTCTTCGGGCAAGGATTCTACCTGGAAATCATAGTATCCCTTAAAGTAGTTATGCAGCTTTTTTGACAGTTCTATGATAATACCTCGAGCAAATCCGGGGCATGAATAGCATAACAATGAACAAGGTGCCATGTAGTCTAGTAATTGTTGTTTGGTTATTTTTTTCATGGATATATTCCCAACAAAGACTTCTTCATAGGTCCCAAGATACTATACTGTTACCTCGATGCCCCAATCTAAAACGAGGCTTTCCAAAGGGCTGAAACCTTCAGCGAACCGTTGTGCTCCTCTCTTTACCGATATGTAGCATCATCGATTGTGGCTCGGAAAAACTCGCCTTCCGACTCGAATCGGTCAGTCCCGAAGTACCACCCAATCCGAAGGCGGGCGGGGATGGTGTAGCCACCGAACGTTTTCTCTTCCTCCACGATTGCACCGAAATCTACGTAGTGAAACTCATCGCCCTCAGGATTGCCCCAGCGCGCCAGCTTGACGGTCTCAAGCTGGCCGTTTTCATTCACCGCGAATTCAAGGTCTGCTGTGTCAGCGTGAGCAATGAACCTCGCATGCAGGTGTGATGAGTCAGGCGTTGTCCATGACACGTCGTCACCACACAACACCGAAGGTAACCAAATTGACTCTACATTGATACGGCCGGCTCCAGACCGCGTGACGTCAGGACCCGAAGCGGTCACGACTGGAAGAATACCGAAAAGCTTCCACCGCATGACACCTTCTCCGTCTATAAGGCGATCGAATCCCCGAATAGGCATATTAAACATACGCACTGTGGCTCTCCAAATAAATCCGCGTTCCCACACAATGACCTCCTCTGCCTTAAATGGAAGCCAGCGTTGCAATTTAATCTCGCCATGCATGCGCAGCCGAACCGCGCGCGATAGCAAAGTACGGGGAGATATTACGTGTTTAAGATAGCGCTGCACTGACTCGGGAAAACGAGATAGCTCCGCTGCCGAAAAGGTGTGCTCATGGACTGACGCTGAATTCCAAAGAGCCTGCAGTGAAATATCCCCTGCCACTATTACCTCCGATCTAAAGTTTTTGTATTAACCAGACTTTACGACTCCAAGGGGTATGCCTCACAAATTAGCTGTCATTTTATCGAACCTGCCTTCAATGTCTTTTTTCATTCCTGCAGTAATACCATTGTATTTCTTGATGCTGTCTTTAGCTAAACGCGATTATATACCCCTTTAGTTGTTAACGGAAATAGGAAAATCCCATTGTCCCTATTGTGATATCAGAATCTTCTGCAAATCTGGAATTGATCCTTTCCCCTCAAACAGGAGTTCGTTCACTGTCCCCCAGAGCCCACCATTATCTGGGCCCGATACCGTAAAGGGGAAGAGCTAACTCTTCCCCTTTCAACTTGGGCGAGTACCACTATTTATGGATTATGATATTACCACCACCGATAGCCGTAGTGGGGTCTGCGTCCTCCTCATCTCCCATCTGGTTATCATATACAATATCGCCGGAGACTTTGTCCCATATCTTGATCCGGAAAAGGTCGACATCAGTGCTGGGTGTCAGCTCCTCATCAATCGCGGTGAGTATAAAGCCATAGTCCCCTTCACCGTTTATGGTACCGGTACCCTTATACATGGCTTTATGATTGGCAACCACCAGCCAGTCATAGCTGCTGGAGTGGAAATTCAAATCACCCGCTTTGAAATGGAACTCGGTGTTCCCGCTCGGTGTGCTCTGGCCCTGCTTGTATTTAGAAACGAAACCGAAGTTTGCTTTACCGGTGAGTAAGGGGTCTGCAACGTACGCGCCCTCTGGCGAGTCTATCCAGCCACCGCCAGTGACAAAGCCACCGTCAGGGTCATAGACCACAACATACCGGAGCTCCGCAGTTGCCGTATAGCCGCCGGCATCTTCCACAGTTAACGTAATCACGTACACACCTGCTTCTTCGTAGTTGTGGATTCCTGTTACAGAGCCAGCACCATTCTCTTCCGTCACCACACCATCAGAGGTGCTACCATCACCCCAGTCCCAGACTGCCGTGTGGGTATCAAGCGTATCTGGGTCGGTGAAGGTCGCACCTGTATTCACGGGTGTATTCATAACCACCGGGTCAATCGGTCCGGTTATCGTTTCTATCACAGGTGGATTATTAGATGGCACATCATAGTGGACAGTTACACCCCTGGCAATGAGCTGGGGTATATAATTGTAAAGTGAATCTGAATTCAGCGGGTTATTGTTTATATAAAGCTTATCACCTTCTCCCAAACCAGTACTCAACAAAGGGTAAATATCACTGACCTGGTTACCGACAAGATTAAGCAAATCCAAACTGCCAAGGTCATGGAGGGGTGATATGTCGCTAATCTGGTTATAGTAAGCGACAAGTGATATAAGACTGGTTAGGTTCTCGAGGGGTGATATATCGCTAATCTGATTGTTGTTAAGAGCAAGATGATGCACGTTTGTTAGGTTCTCGAGGGGTGATATATCGCTAATCTGGTTGTTTTGAAGACGGAGGTACTCTAGCTGCGTGAGGTTCTGGATAGGTGATATATCGCTAATCTGGTTGTGGGAAATATTAAAATGAAACAGTTCACTGAGGTTTTGGATAGGTGACATGTCACTAATCTCGTTTTCATCAAGATAGAGCCATTTCAGATTGGTGCAATATTCCAGGCCAGTAAGGTCGTATATACCTCTTGCCTGTGCACTAAGTTCTATAAGTGGAAAAAGGTCGGATACTAGAATATCGCCAGTGGGCTTTTCTATTTCTTCACGTATCGCCGCTTCAAGATTTGGGTCAGGGAATGTGACAACCTCATCAGCTTGAGCTACTGCGGGAAATAACACCGTCAGAATACTCAGCAAAACCACCGTGGTAATGAACCTACGAAACACCCTCATATTGTTTACCCTCCTTTTTACCCTGGACTTGAATATCTGCCTAAATGTACATCTCACTCAATAGAAAGTCAACACTATGGGTCGGGTCTGGAACCATAATCAGTATATCTACAGACTCTCTTACACTCGCTTATTAGTGCCGCGAAGTAGCGGGATATCCAGATATCTATTCATTGATGATTGATTACAGGGAACCTTACATCGCCCCTCCTTGAGAAGCCGGTGAATACGTTCACCATAACCAGAAGATTACAATGTACTTTATTTACTTATAAACTTAGGGGTTGACAACTAACGAAAAAATCGTTATAATGCCTGCCATGAACAATAATAAGAATTATGCAGGGCAAATCATCGACCGATTCGGTGGTCAGTCTTCACTCGCAACTCTATTAGGCAGGCGCCAGAGCACGGTTCAACACTGGGCAAAAACCGGAAGAATCCCATCGCAGTGGCACGAGCCATTACTAAAGCTTGCCCGCGAGAAGGGAATTTCTCTCGATGCAAGGGACTTTGTCATGGAGGAAGCGCCAGTAATTGAGCCTGCTGGTGGAAAACTCGGAGTCCTACTTGTGGGCCTGGGTGCCGTCAGCTCCACCTTCATTGCAGGCGTAGAGAGTGTCCGACGCGGTTCGGGCAAACCTTTCGGGTCCGTCACTCAGATGGCAACGATTCGGCTGGGCAAGCGGACAGAAAAACATACCCCTCTGATACGGGATTTTGTTCCACTGGTAGACCTCAACCAGCTCGTATTCGGTGCGTGGGACCCAATCCCGGACGACGGATATGAATCGGCCATAAAGTGCGGCGTACTGAATCGACATGATAACATCGAGCCGATTGCGGACTTCCTCAGAGCTGTCGAACCCATGCCAGCTGTGTTCGACAGCGAGTACTGTAAACGAATAAAGGGAACCAATGTAAAGAAAGCGCGAACCAAGCTTGAACTCGTTGATGCCCTCCGTGACGACATTCGCCGTTTCAAAACCGTTAACAATTGCGACCGACTTGTAATGATTTGGTGTGCTTCTACCGAAAAATTCATTACCGAATCGGATGTGCATCAGGACCTCGAGAGTTTTACACGAGGGCTCGAAGAGAACGACGAACGAATCGCACCGTCCATGATATATGCTTACGCGGCTCTGACCGAAGGCATTCCATTCGCCAACGGTGCGCCAAATCTAACGGTAGACATTCCGGCTCTTGAGAAACTGGCCAGGGACACAAATGTCCCGATTTGCGGGAAGGACTTCAAAACCGGTCAGACACTCGTCAAGACAGTTATCGCCCCTATGCTGAAGGCAAGGATGCTTGGTGTAGACGGCTGGTTTTCAACCAACATACTGGGTAACCGGGACGGTGAGGTCCTTGATGAGCCCGAGAACTTCAGGACGAAAGAGGAATCGAAGCTCGGTGCCCTGGAGTATATTTTTCAGCCAGACCTGTACCCCGACCTCTATGCCGATGCATATCACAAGGTCCGTATCAACTACTATCCGCCCCGTGGGGATAACAAAGAAGGCTGGGATAACATAGATATCTTCGGCTGGCTTGGTCGGCGTATGCAAATCAAGATTAATTTCCTGTGCTCGGATTCCATCCTGGCCGCTCCGCTGGTACTTGATTTAATTCTCTTCATGGACCTTGCCAAGCGAGCAGGCCTGGGCGGAATCCAGGAGTGGTTGTCTTTCTATTTCAAGAGTCCTCAACACGCACCCAGTGTATACCCGGAACATGACCTATTCATACAGCAGACAAAGCTCAAGAACACACTCAGGTGGCTGATGAACGCCGAGCAGATTACTCACCTTGGAATGGAATACTACCGTGAGGACTGATTCCCGTAAGCGTTATTTCGTGGGCTGAACCCGAATCCAAAGGTTCTACCTGTCGTGTAATACCACCCACTACTGAGGCCGGAAGATCCTTTTAGTCCTCCGGATCGTTACTAAGAGTGCCGGCGATTGAACCAACCCGTTCTCGTGTTGCAGTACTCAGGAAAGCAGTAGCAACCAGTGGGTCGAAGTGGCTACCCGACGCTTTTTCGATGTACTCCAACACCTTTTCCGTAGAATAAGCAGGGCGATACGGGCGTGGGGATATCATATTATCAAAGGTGTCGGCAACAGCCAGTATTCGTGCATCAAGAGGGATATCGTCCCCCTTTAGCTGGTCCGGATACCCGGTACCATCATAGTTCTCATGGTGGTGATGGATAGCCGGTATGCACTCTTCGAGACCCTCGACATACCGCAGCATCACAACACCTATATACGGGTGAGCGCGTACTCGCAGTCGTTCAGAAGGGTTCTTGGCAAGCACCTTATCAGAAATCACAACCCCTATCTTGCCGACATCGTGCAGCAGTGCCGAAGTGCGGATTCTGTCTATCCCTTCCGCAGAGTAGCCGAGGGCTCTGGCCAGGTCAGTAGCGTACTCACTGACCTTCTTCGAATGATGGCGGGTGTAGTCCTCTCGAGCATCAACTTCAGCCGCCAGAGTATAGAGAGCCTCTATAATCGCCATATGTGTCCCTCCTGGTCAAGACAAGTGAGTAGCTAGTAATCTCCTAACTATTTATTGATTGGTATTGCTTAGAAGCATTATCGCTTATCCGTGCGTCATTTCTAAGTAAATAATGGGCCATACTGATGAGCCAGAAGGTTCAACTGTATGAGTCAGAAGGACAACCCGTTCAACCTGTGAATCATTTTCAGACCAATATTGGTTGATTCAGAGGAAGAGGGGATGATATGCTGCGTAGCAGTAAAGTAATTCAAATTTCTCAGATACCGGGGGTAGACAATGAACACTAAAGACAATACCATCCTGATTACCGGTGGAGCAACTGGAATAGGTCGTTCACTTGCCGAAACCTTTATGAGCGCTGGCAACGAGGTAATAATCTGTGGCAGGAGAGAGAACAGACTGAACGAAGTGAAGACTCAATGGCCGCAGGTACACATCAGGGTATGCGACGTTTCAAAAGAGAAAGAACGCGAATCGCTGTATAACTGGACAAGAGATAACTTCAAAGATATCAATATACTGATAAACAATGCCGGCATCCAAATACCAATCGACCTCCGTAAAGGAGTCGAGGCCCTGCTTGATGATGAGAGTGAAATTGAGACCAATCTGGTGGCCCCTATCAGCCTGTCTGTACACTTTATTCCGTTGCTCATGGAGCAGGAGGCGGCGGCCATTGTTAATGTATCCTCCGGCCTGGCTTTTGTGCCCACTCCGTTCGTACCCATCTACTGCGCCACGAAAGCTGCCCTGCACTCGTTCACTGTTTCTCTCAGGTACCAGTTAGAAAAGACATCCGTCAAAGTATTCGAGGTAGTACCACCTGCGGTGGTAACCGAGTTGCACTGGAGAAGGACGGAAGGAAGGTCCGGGCGTGGTTCCAACGCGATACAGCCATCCGAAGTTGCCGAAGCAACCCTGAAAGGACTGGCCAATGATGAATATGAGATATACCCCGGCTGGGTCAAGGACTTCATAGAAAGAGGAAGGACAGGCCCTTAGAGAGAAGAGACAGGCTCCCGGGACATACTACTAAGAGATGAACAGTATCTGGAGTATCCCGTCGCTGTCCGGTGTACTTTAAAGAATTGGAGAAAGGTTATTAATTGTCAGTCTAGAATCCGCAGAGTCCCTAATATATGCTCGTAATCCAGTTTGGCTTGGTCTGCATTCCCCGCATCAGAGAACACTGAGATCCTCCAAACGGTATTCTGGTAATCAAAAAATAACTCTCTGCCAATAACTGAAACAGCCCTCGTGCGAGGACCAGCGTCAGGGAACCCGGGGGGGATTACAGGTAAATCTGTGAAAGAAACAACAATCTCCCATCCTTCCATACCGGCTACCATCACGCGGTTTTTCTCCAGTAGCTTAAAATCTTCATTGTAACCCGCTCTGACCATCTGCTTATATTCATCAATTCTCTCATTTACTTCAGTTTCTGCTCCTGGCGCATACTCGTTTGCTTTATGAACATATATGTTAATATCCTTGTAATCCCACTCGGCTTCTGGCGGGTATTCCACAATATTGGTGACATATATCTGGCCATCTATAATTACCTCTTGATACTGGTAGTCTACATCAGATAGAATCACACTTGTCGACGGATACCCAGGCATAGGCTGGTAACTATAGAGTGTATAATCTGATGGATATTCAAAAGAAAAACTGGGAACAGCGTCTTCTGCGGTAAATGCGATATATTCGTCACCATCAGTGTAATCAATCGGGCCATAGACTTTCATAGCGTCTTTGCCACAACCACTGACAAAAAGCAATGAAATCCATACTGTCACCAATAGGAATACATATACCCGTTTCGGGTAACCAAGTGGTGCATATACGTACATATCAGCAGTATACACAAATCCGTGATTGTCTGCTAGTTATCTAGCCTGCTCCATTTTATCGTTTATGCTTCTCTTACTGGTGCTCTGGACTAAGCCTCTTCAGCATTATTGACCGTCGTGGGTATCAGCTCCGATAGAGCGGGATGAATATGGATGCCCTCGTTTAACTCCGCGATATGCCCACCGGAGGTCATCGCGTTGACCACCTCCTGAATCAGCACCGGCGCATGCGGCCCGATGATATGGAATCCCAGTACCCGGTCGCTGTCTTTCTCCACTATAGCCTTGGCGAACCCCTCTTCCTCCATCATGGCCTCACCCTTAGCTACCTCGACATACCTTGTCCTCCCTACAACGATATCGTGGTCTTTTCTGGCGCTCTCCTCACTTAGCCCCACCGAGGCAATCTGGGGATGGGAATAGACGGCGTGGGGAACAGCCGAATAGTCCACCTTCCAGTCGGTACCGTGAAAAGTGTTCTGCACAACGATGGCAGCCTCCCGGTTAGCCATGTGGGTAAACATCTGCTGTCCGTTGGCATCACCCACGGCAAATATGTTCTTCCTCGTCGTTTCGAGGTATTCGTCGACCTTGATAAATCCCCTGGCGTCAAGCTCTATACCACTGTTTTCAACCCTGAGCAGGTCGGCATTAGACCGTCTGCCCACGGCCATCAGAATACGCTGCGCGGTGAACTCTCTCTGTTCGCCACTTTCTTTGTCTCTGGTCACCACTGCAACGCCGTCGCCACTGGCTTTTACCTCTTCGGCCTGAGCGCTGGTGTGGACCTCCATGCGCCTGCTCAGTGCCTCTTTCAGGAGCTCGGCTATCTCCGGCTCCTCCGACAAGACCAGCCTGTCCGCCATCTCTACCATCGTCACCTTCGTACCCATGGCCGCAAAGAAATGCCCGTATTCGACGGCAATATACCCCCCACCGATAATAATCAGGCTGTCCGGCCTCTCGCTGAGTTCGAGCACCGACTCATTGGTCAGGTAGTCGACGCTATCCAGGCCTTTTATGGGAGGTATCAACGGTCGCGAACCCGTTGCAATGAAAATCATTTCGCCCTGGAGCTGCTCGCCGTTGACCTCCAGAGTGTAGTCGCCGGTGAAACGGGCCTCACCCTCATAGAAATCGAGGTTCTCTGTCTGCTTAATACTATCTCTGATGTGCTGCTGGCTGTCCTGCCGGCTCTTCCTCATCCGCTCCATTATTGAGGCAAAGTCGATATTCTTGATATCTGCTTCAATGCCCAGCTTTTTCCCTTCCTGTATTTCCACGATTCTGTCTGCTGGATATATCAGCATTTTGGAAGGGATACAGCCCCAGTTAAGACAGGTGCCTCCGATTAGAGGCCCTTTGTCTATCAGTGCAGCCTTCAGGCCGTGCCGGGTAGCCTCGTCTGAAATAAGTGCCCCGCATCCTGAGCCAATTACTATTACCTCGTATTTCTTCATTTCAGTCCCCCTTTGAACCACGTGCAGTTCAGCTTTGAGGGCTCAAATTCTTAAACTGACGCCTTACCCAGTACCGAAATATTGTCTGAGCGGCCAGGACAATTGCCCACAGGCATATGACCGCAAACATCATCCACCCCGCAACCCAGACCCCGGGAGGAGAAAAATCGCCAAACCGTACCAATGTCTGGAACAGGTTAAAGCCAAACAGCAGCCATACCACTACGTATATCGCTGCCACCGCCATCATCAACAGCACCAGAGGCGTAAACGGCAGTACCATCCGCCATATCTTCAATCTTTTGCTGTGGATAGACACCAGGTAGGCAGTCCTTCGACGGCGGAAGCGTCGCCAGCGCCACCACAGGTAGAATATCAGGACAAGAAAAGCAATTACTGAAAACGCCGCGGCTGCCATCGCAATGGTGTCCGCGCTTCGCCACGAAGCCCACCACGGGGCTGTCGGCAGCTCCAGCTCCTGCCCCAGTACAAGACTGGCCATACCGGGGCCAATAATGTGCACGGTGGCACTATTTTGACTGTTCACCAGTACGGATACACCCGTCCGATAATCAGGGACCAGTATCATATCAGCCGAAAAGTTTGAAGTATCACCCCCATGCCATAACATCGATAGACCAGTATCCGAATCACCAATAAACCAGCCCATACCGTAGCCTACTTCCGCACCGTTCTCTTCATAGCTCACTCCCGGCGTATGTAGCTCCTCGATGACCTCAGCCGGTATAACCTGCTGTTCGCCGATTACACCACTATTGAGGTGAACAATCAGCCACCTCCCCATATCCTCTGCGGTGGACATGACCCAACCAGCCGGAACAATGCTGCGATAGATTGGTATATTTCTGGCGATAAGATGGCCAAACAAAAGCTGATGGCCATCTGCCCGGTTCAGTCCCTCGGCTTCCTCAGGAACCATAGTGGTATTCGTCATGCCCAGAGGAGTGAAGACCCGCTGCTCCAGGTATTCCTCAAAGTCAACCCCGGACACCTTTTCGATGATAGCACCAAGCAGGCTGTAATTCAGATTGCTGTACTCGAATGAAGACCCGGGAGCACGATTCATGTGCACCCTTTCCATGGATTCCACGAGTTTCTCCATGGCATCTGCACCTGAATAAAAGGCTATAGGTTCCGCAAATTTCCCGGGTAAACCGCTGGAATGGTTCAGGAGATGGCGTACTGTTATTTCCTGCGACATTTGGTAATCAGACGTTGTGAAATCAGGGAGATAATGACTTACCGGCAAATCGAGGTCCAGCAGGCCCTCCTCCCTCAGTAGAAGCACCGCCAGCGCTGTGAATGACTTGCTGCATGAGGCCAGGTCAAACACGGTCTGCGGCGTTACCGGGGACATGCTCTTTAGACTGGCCGTGCCAAAACCCTTTGAGTAGATTACCTGACTATCCTGGACAACAACCACCGCTACGCCGGGAATCCCCTCAGCCTCCACCCTCTCGGAAATGAAAGCATCAATATCCGACTCTAAAGCCTCCTCGGCTACCGCGGATGCCTCTGCCCACCAGCTATCCCAACATAATACGGTGACAAATCCCGTCACCGCCACCAGCGCTGTTGCCATGATAAACCAGGCTTTATTCACACGTCGCATCACAGATTCACCCCGACAATTGTAAACACTAATTTTAACAGGCGCAAATCAAACGATTACTATTTAGCTAGAAAGACCAGTACTTTCGGTGGATATGACTCTCCAGGCTCGTGAAATACAATTAAATTAAGGCAAAAACCGAACTGCATAAGGCGTAGAACCCACAAAAGAGTAACACCGCTATCAGTATGCATCCGGTAAAGCTAGCACGGGAGGGTTTGCTTTTGTCCTGTAACACCTGGTGGAATACACTAGCTTCCACTTGCCATAAGTGGTATAATTCACAATCATTGATATATAACATCGCGTAAGAAGACGATTGATAGTGCAAACTGCCTATTTCAGAACAGGCTGGGAATAAGAGGATGACGAGTAAGAGAGTAGAGCCATCCGAGGCGGAGCAGCTGGACGACACTCCTGCCAAACCCTCAGATGCTTGGGATTTTGAGGAGGTAGTGGCCAAGGCCGATAAACTGGGTAAAATGGCCAAGGAAGCCGCCGAGGAGTCCGTAAGGATATCACAGAGAATGATCGCCAGGGCTGAAGAAATCAGTCGACAGGCAAAAGAAGCCGCGGCTGCAGCCTCGCGCGCCTCGCAGGAAGCGATAAGCAAAGCCGAAGAGATAAGCCAGAAAACCCAGGATGACCTGGAGGCATCAAACAGGGCCTATGAGAGAGCGATAAGTGCAGCCGAGGAGGCGAAGAAAACAGCAGAGGCAGTTACAATCAAGGCAGAGGAATCCATAAAGCTGGCCAGAGAAGCTGCCGAGTCAGCTAACGAAACAACCCTGGAAGCGAGCAGCAAGGCAGAAGAAACGGGTAAAGCAGTCATGAAAACTGCCGAGGAGGCAATTAGCGTCTCCCAGGAAGCACTAAAGCGAACCGAGGAGATAGGCAGGCAAACCAATACAGCCATTGAGGAGTCGGTTAAAGAATCGCGGGAGGCAGTCCGTAAAGCGGAGAGAATCGCCCGGTCAGCCGAGGAGGTAACCAGAACATATACCAAGGCCTTCGAAAAGGCGATTGGTGCTGTCCAGTCATCCGAAGGGGCAATCGAAGAGTCACGGAGAGTATCACAGGAAACGATAAACAAGGCAGAGGAGTTGACCAGGGCTGCCGGGGCAGCTATTGAGGAATCAAAGGCAGCCTCTCAGGAAGCGATAAACAAAGCTGAAGAGATAACCCTGGCTGCCGGAGCAGCCGTTGAGGAATCGAAGGCAGCAACTCAAGAGGCAATAGATAAGGCAGAAGCAATGGCCAAGACCGCCGAGCTAAGCATTGAGGAGTCAAGAAAGATTGCACAGGAAGTGATGAACAAGGCGGACGAGATGACCGGAGCTGCCGAAACAGCGACCGAGGAATCAAGAAAAGCAGCGCAAGAAGCGGTCAGCAAAGCCGAGGAGGTGGGTAAATCTGTCTGGGATGCCGTTGAGGAATCAAAAAGGGCATCGCAGGACGCCATCAAAAAGGCTGAAGAAATTAGCCAATCAGCCATCGAGACAGTGGCAGCCTGGGTGGCAGCCTCCAAAGAAGCTGTGGAAATGGCCCAAAAAGCCAGTGAAACAGCCAGGGGCGCCGCTGATATGTCGGCAAAAGCATCTCAGGAAGCTATCAGCCGCGCTGAAGAGGTCAGTAAATCGGCCAGAAGCGCCGCCGAAGCATCTCTGAAAGCCGCCAGAGAAGCCACCGAGGCATCCAAGAAGGGGGCTGAAGACGCTGCTCAGGCATGGTTGGGAGCCTTCGAGAAACTGCTGGGGCGTGGCGGACAGACTGCCGGTCTCGGTCAGGAGGTCAGTCAGATAGCCGCGGAGTTAAAAGCAGCCCATCAGGTCGAAGATAACGAGGTTATCGAGACCGAAGAAACCGAAGAATTTGATGATACTCAAGAAGCCACCGCCAGAGAGACCGAAAAAGAGGCTGAAGAAAGCACTCCCAAAAAGACCAAAAGGAGAGCCAATATTGAGAACCGGATGGAGTCTCTGGCGAAAATGTATAAAGCTGACATAGCACGTGAATACGAGGATGATGAGGAAGACGAGGAAGAATAGTAAGAGCACTAATTACTAAGTGACTTACTAAAGCAATATTATTGAAATAATTAAATAAGAGAGTATAATAGAAATCCATCAAGCGTAGGGGGTAGCATTAATGGACAAAAAAGGGCAAGTCGAGAAGACTGCCAGTCAGCCTGAGGAAAAAGCCGCGATACCAGCCGTTGAATTACCAGCCGGGGCTCCAGACCAGACCGGTAACTACCTGGCAGAGCTTCTGAGTCAGGCGGAAAATGCCTATACCATGTACAGGCAGGCTCAGAAAGAGGTAGCCAAAGGGTACAAACGGCAAGAGCAACAGATGGAGAAGGCTTACAAAGACGCCGAAAAACGGGCAAATGACGCCCACGAGAGGGCGCTGGATAAAGCCCGTAAAACCAGGGAGCAAGCCGAACAACAAGCAGTTGAAGACTTCAGAATGGCGATGGACAAGGCCAAGGATGTCTATCAAAAGAACATCGCCGATGCTATGAAAAACCACAAGGAAGCACTGGACCAGGCCTGGAAGACCTGCAATGAAGCACGCGAAGATGCCTGGAGCATCTTTCAGGGAGAAAAGGTAACCAAGTAAAGCGCATATTTACTAAGTTTAGTGACTGCCGTTAGTTGACAACACTTCGACTTACAAGAGCAGTGGTATGTCGCGGAGGGTTTCTTCGAGTCCTGCCCGCTGTTCGCCTAGCTCGCCCCGCTTCCGCTTCCTCTGATAAATATATCTAATTGTTTTACTGAAATAGTCCGATATCCTCGCTGAGTTGGTCAACTCGGAGAGGATAAGTGTAATATCCAGGAAGTCCTTCCCCCTGGGATAATCACCGCTACGTATGATGGCTTCCGTGGCAATACTCTTCAGGGAAGCGGACAAATCGGTTATCAGGTCCATGCTCATCTGCCCTGGAGGTGCTGTCAATAGATAGAGTGCTCGCCTCGCATCTTCCGGCCGACATTTCAACGACAACGCCGCCTTGGCCTGATTCATCGCGTGAAGACCCTTGTCGGTCTCGGCAACCCAGTTCCTGAAGTCAAGCTTGGCACCAAAAGGCAACCTGGACCGGGGGATTATTGACCGACCGTGGCCAATCACACTCCAGCCTGCCAGGGTCTGAATTATATCTCCGGCATCAAGCACCCTTGAACCAACAAACTTGGCATCTGTTTCCTCACCAGCACACAGTACATTATAGAAAGGCTCAACTACCTGAGCATTAATCCGGGCCATGTTATTCCTGATAGATTCCTTATCCGTGAGATATCTCTGGTTATCTACCAGGAATACGGCATCGGTCACCAGGTAAACAGATTTGAGGCAAGTTCCCACATTGTAGATAGACCTCTCCTCGGTCGCCTCCTCGTACCGGAAAGGCAGGACAATCAACGCATATACGGGCTTGTCTACATAGTGTTCTTTTACCTGCTGTGCTAATTCGGCTATCGCTCCGGAGCCTGTCCCACCGGCGGCACCGGCAATCAGCAGAAAAGCATCGGCGTCTGAACGCTGCTGAGCCCGTGCCACGCTTTCCATGACGCGGTCACCCTCTTCCCTGGCAATTTCGGCACCGAGCTCGTTGATTTTACCAACGCCATGGCCACCCGACTTTCGACCGCCAATGAGAATCCGGTGACGGTGGTCGCTCTTGATAAAGAACAGCCCGCTTAAATCCGTAACATCGGTATTAATAGCCAGGGCATCAGTTACGATTTCAGTATTACGCTGTGTGCGTGCTCTCTTGTCGCGCCGGGCAAACTCATCAGCAATTCGTCCGCCACATTGCCCACAGCCAATGACCAGTAATTTCAAATATCACCCCTTGACCGGCATAACGGTACTCACCATATATGCGTATTCTAAACATAATCGCACGTAGTGTCAATACTCAACACCCCTATCTAGGCCGAAAGTACTAGCAAAACGATAAGGAAGTCATGTCTGCCTGGTCTCGAACAGGGCATCCATGAAAGTCACAGAGTATTGACATGCCCAATCGGCTCGGATACACTGGGATGAAAAGGCGCCGGCACTCCTGAGAGATGCGTAGCATGTGGCTAGTTGATTTTATACGAAAAAGATATGCCGAGAGGACATTCCAGCGTCTCTACAATTACTGGCTGGAGAAGGATGTCCCATACAATAATAACCGGACCACCCTTCTACGCGGTAGCGATACGGCAGGAAGGGTAGAAGAGCCTTTTGATGAAGATTTCCTGCCTAGGGAGCCTTCATACAGAGAAGCTCCAAAGACCCCAAGGGCAAGGGATATAGTGCATTTACGCCTACCGATGCGGTATGTATTCGTGGGAGTGGGCTTAATTGCGTTCCTTCTGGTAGCGCTGGCAATAGTCTCAACGGTCCTGGCTATGCAGGCCTGCTGACCCACCACCCCGATAAGGGGGAAATACCAATTACGGGCATAAGGAGCGGCACAAATATGCGCCTGTTAGACAAAATAAAAGCAAGGCTAAAGGATAGAACGAGGCGTCGCTTATCTACCGATTTACGCGCCATAGGCCTGAATGCCCAGACAATGGAACGAGGCCAACCTGAAGAAGGCATCTCGGGTGGCCTTATGGGTGCTTCGCTCGGTCTGATAGCCATCCAGAACAGCCCGATAAAATGGATTAACCTGCTCGAGCACCCGGCAAGCCGCTACGCATCAGCTACCTTTACAAATGTCTACGTGGTGCCCGATAGCCGGGTTCGCAGCGGCGGTTACCTGGAACTGCGGTCAGCAAGAAGAAGAACTGCCTCTGTTTATGGACGGGTAATTGATATTGACTGGACAGCCAACTTCGTAGGGACACGGGTAGTCGTCAACCCAGATGAGGAATGGGACGAAGATATGGAGGAGCGACTCCTCGACCGGATAAACAACGATACTACCTTGAAAACAAACTTAATCAGGCTAAACGAGGATATCACGGTACGCAGCGTCCCGAATTTCTGGTGCTGGGCAATATCATCCGGTAGTTACCAGGAGAGCGGATATTCGTACGAGCACAAGAAGTTGGCACCATCCCGGGAACAGTGGGACTGCTTCGAGGTAATAGCCTGGCACTTAGTGGAAGCCAGTGCGGCCGGAAAACCTTCTAAAGATAAAGATAGTGAAGCTGAGGAGAGCCACGAAGCCAGCCCAGTTAGTAACGAAGAGCCGCCCGAAACAGAGTCGCCAGAAGAGCCGTCAGAGCAGAACAGTTAATAGAAAATAGCTGTTCTCTGCCTTGCCTTATTTATAGAGCCAGGCTGAACTTTATTCGATACTTCACCATAAGCTATTTCTAATGTCCCAACGAAGAGTACGTGATGCCATTCATATGTTACCCGAATTAAGAATTAAATTGACACAAACAAGCCATGAGATTTAACATTAACATCAACCAGTCTAACCTGTGGTAAGGGCAATGTGTGGCAGGTTCTGGTCTGCCTCAAATGGAACGGGTAAAAACAAAATCGAGGAGTTGAATATGTCCGAGACTGTTTTATTGAAGGAGCGGCGAGAACGGATAGCGATACTGACCATGAACAGGCCTGATAAGTTGAACGCCCTGAACAAAGAACTCCAGGACAGTATCATCGAAGCCTGCCAGGAAATACGCAATGACGACGATGTCTGGGCGGTGGTACTCACCGGCAACGGACGTGGTTTCAGTTCCGGGGCTGATTTAAGTGGCGGCCGTCTCCCTGGTAGTGAAGAGCCAATCACCCGTCAGGCACGTCTGGACGTTTATGGCTGGGTGGGAAATCTGTCCACGGCAATCTACCGCACCATCGATAAACCCATCATCGCTGCCGTGAATGGCGTGGCCGCCGGTGCAGGAATGTCGGTAGCGTGTGCCTGCGACATGCGGGTCGGTTCAGAGAACTCGCGTTTCAAAGTGGTGTTCATCGAGCGTAGCCTCAGTCCTGATACGGGTCTGTCATTTTTCCTGCCCCGCATCGTAGGCTATGGCCGTGCCTGTGACTTGGTCTATACCAGTCGCTTCGTAGAGGCCGACGAAGCCTATCGTATCGGCCTGCTCGACCGCCTAGTACCGGCCGACAAACTCATAGACGAAGCCGTGGAACTGGCCAACCAAATAGCCTTCTGGCCGCCGGTAGCCATGCAGTCAACCAAGCGCGTCCTCCAGCAGAGTATGGAGTCCAGCTTCGAAGAGCAACTGGTAAACGAACACTGGGGCCTCGCACAGGCACGTAGGGCGCCACATGACGTGCAGGAATCCGGGGCCTCGTTTATGGAACGCCGCCCACCGCGGTTTACGGGACAATGACCGAGCAGCCTTCACCTGACTTCCCCGAGTATAACGGCCAGACCGCCGGTGTCTGGGACCGCCTTGCCGAGTGGTGGGACGACAAGATTGGCGACGGCAATGATTTCCAGGACTACCTGATAGAGCCAGCCAGTGAGCGCTTGCTGGCACTGCAGCCCGGCGAGCAGGTGCTGGATATTGCCTGCGGGGCGGGACGTTTCACCCGCCGTATGGCTGCCCTGGGCGCCATTATTACCGCTATTGACCACTCGGAGAAATTCGTCCAACGGGCCCGCGAACGCACCACCGAAAACACTGATAAAATCGAGTACCGCGTCCTTGATGCCACAGACACGTCAGCAATGATGACCCTGGGTAAAAATCGGTTCGATGCCGCCGTCTGCACCATGGGCCTGATGGACATGTCATCAATCGAACCGCTCATCGCCACCCTGCCGAAGCTACTCAAGCCCGATGGACGGTTCGTTTTTTCAGTTACACACCCGGTCTTTAACTCCGGAACCTCCCGCCAGGTGGCCGAACAGTACAACAAAGACGGCGAGATAATAACCCGGTCTGGCGTAACCGTAACGGACTATGCCAGACCTTATGTCTACATGGGAATCGGAATCTACGGGCAGCCAGTTCAGCAGCACTACTTCCACCGGCCAATCAGCCTGCTGTTCAACACCTGTTTCAAGCATGGATTCGCTCTCAACGGCATAGAAGAGCCGACATTACCCGAGGAACTAAAGGGCAAATCGAGAATGCCGTTGTCTTTTAATAACATGCCCTCGATTCCACCGGTGCTGGTGGCTCGGATGGTACTAAAGTAGCAGTGGAGTGCAGGAATGCGAGTAATAATATATGGGGCGGGGGCAATCGGCGGGGTGGTGGGCGGTCACCTGGCACTTACCGGTACAGAGGCAGTGCTGATTGGCCGTCCCGGCCACGTTAACGCCGTCAACCAGCATGGACTGCGCTTCATAACACCGACGGGTACTCACGATTTGCGAATACCCGCCGTGACTGCACCGGACCAGATTGAATTCACACCCGACGATGTTGTTCTGCTGTGTGTCAAGGGACAGAACACCGATGAGGCACTCCGCGACCTGCACGCCGCAATAGCGGATGTCCCTGTCTTCTGTTTCCAGAACGGCGTCAGAAATGAGGAAATTGCCGCATCCTATTTCCCCAGGGTCTACGGCACCATGGTACGAGTAGGTGGTGTATATATCAACGATGGCGAGGTGACCGCCCGGCGTGACCCACCCGGCTGGCTTATTATGGGGTGTTATCCCACCGGTACGGACAACCTTGTTGAAACGGTGGCTGAGAGACTGCGTGCCGCCGGATTCTTTGTACTGGTCACACCGGACGTAATGCCCTATAAGTGGGGCAAACTGATGGGTAACCTGGCCAACTCAATCGTGGCCATCACCAGCACCAGGGACGGTGATTTCGACCGTATCTTCAGGGCGACCCAAGAAGAGGCGCAGGAGTTGTTGGCACAGGCAGGCATCCGCTGGGTATCCAACCAGCAACTTGCCGAGGAATGGCCTGACAGTGCCGTCCGGCCCCGCTCTGTCCTGCAGGTCGATGCTCAAAGCTCCACCTGGCAGAGCCTGTCACGTCGGCAGGGCACGGTCGAGACCGACTTTCTCAACGGGGAGATTGTCCGGCTGGCCGAGCGACTGGGCACCCGGGCACCAATTAATGAAGCTCTGTTGCGTATCATGCAGGAAATGGCCGCCAACCGAGAGCCTCCAGGCAAGTACACCCCTACCGAGCTCTGCCGTATGGTCGGTCTTACCTAAGGCCGGTAGTCACTCCAGGTAGATGCCTTTGTTGAACCAGGAATTTGGTGTATTAACCCGCCAAACAAACACCGGGACGTTTGTCCAGCCATCACATAGTTATCTGATGCCGCTTTCGTTTTTAGCTAAGAGTAGTTGCTAATCCAGTCAAGGGTAAAGGGGTGAAAATTAGTAGTATCAAGGATGTTAAAAACTTCTTGCCAAGTTATAGTAGTATGCGAATCTGATTTGACATTTGAATTATTAACCAAGAAAACAAATTTAGTTTCTATTCCCAGCAAATCTTCCATCATATATTTTTGCAAAGAAGTCTGAGAAATCCTTTCTTTTATACCTCTTTTATTGAATACTGCCTCCTCGTTTGGGTTAGCAGGATAATGGCCTTCTCCGGATTCAAGTTTCGCTTCTATACAAATGGCAGAATCTTTGGACGTATGAATTACGATATCCGGTTTAATATTGAATGACCATTTAAACTTACATACCTTTTCAAATTCTTCGTTATTATCTACCGTCTGATTGAAACCTTTTACATTGATCTTCGGATTACCGATGATACTCCAATTTCCCGGGCTCTGTATGAACTGGTTTGATGGTTTAGGAACACAACCAAAGTAAGTGTTAAACTCCAAGATTGATGTTGATTTCAATTCAGCAATATTGGTTGGTTCAAGTAGTTCTAATATAATATTTCTCTTCACATCATTCTCATACTCTTTATCTATGTTATGCCATAAATCCCTTAAGAATGCGTATTCAAAATATATACCGAAATCATTTCCATTACAGGGATTATCATCGCCGATAAGCCTTAAGAACCTTTGTGCATTATTATTATGCAGAAGTGCATAATAGAAGATAGCAGCAAGATTACGTTCTTCACGATTGATATGACTGTAATTCTTATTGAAACTTAGAATTGTTCTAATATTTTGTGTTTTCACAGGTGCACCTCAAAATCATTGAATTATTATCACCATAGTATATCACTCCCTTATGTTTATGTGAATTACTTTAGAGTACTTAGTACGGGATTATGAGCACTAGACCTAATTATCAGATGTGGTTCAAACACGGGCAATAAGAAGATAAAGCTTATATGGGTATCACCGGGATGCTAGTCCAGCCGTGCGTATAGCTATTTGATGCCGTTTTCGTTTGAGATAATAGGAAAGAGAAATACTTTTTCTATTGGTTTACTATAAGTATTTCCTCATTATTGGTCGGCGTGGAGATCTCCTCATTACTTCGACAAATCCATTCTCAAGGTAAACCGGAATAACTCCCGTATATGCAGCTGAAGATCGGACTCCTTGTTGTGTATCAAACGGATATGACTCGATGATATGCGCTCCATTGCCTACCGCCCAGTCGATTGCTGCGTTCAGTAGACCCCGCATAAGACCTTTTCTCCTGTACTGTTTACCAATATAAAAACATGTAACAGACCAGACGAGTTGGTCATCAACGGGGGCCAAGACTTTTGCCCGTGCGAGTCTTGAGTACGCTTCCCTAGGCTCAACAGCACACCATCCTGCTGGCTCGTTGCCCTGATAGGCTAACACTCCAGGAACCATTCCAGATTTAACTAATGACTTGAATTCCAGACGATTCGGTTCACCACGCATCTTGTTGAATTCAGACGGAGTTTGCTTCCAAAACATGCACCAGCATCCTCCCATCGCACCCCGTTTCCCAAAAAGCTGCTCCAGATTATCCCAATCCTCCGCTGCTAACGGACGAAATTCAAATAACTGCCCTTCAATTTCCATGATATGCTCCAAAATCATTTTTCTTATCAGGCCTACAGATTGTAGTTAGTGTCCGGTTTTTTGTCAACATATTAGTACGGCCAGCCCTTTACTGAGGTTAATGAACCGTCCTTTTGTTAATACAAGATTGACATCGCGATGTTTGTCCAGCCGTGCGTATAAAAACATGATTCGGTTTTTGTTTTTAGCGGGATTATATACTCAAGCAAGGAACGATTATCAGTAAAATGAAGCTGGGGCAATCCCATCCTGTTCATTACCAAAATTGCCTGCTTTTCTCAGGAGGTCTGACGCCATCGGAAAACATCTGTTACAAAAATAATCTTTATGGTATAATTCTCCAATATTTCTGTGTGCGCATTTGGGCGTTGGGACTAGCAGAGGTGCAAACTGACTAGCTAAAAATAAGACAACATGGTAACTGCAAAAATTGTTGCCATGACGAGAAGGAGAAGTTATGCAGCGGCTATTGACAGACGAGCGTGGAATCGCGATGATCCTAATCATTGTATTGAGCGTACTGGGTGTGGTGGTAGTTGGGGCTGTTGTGGCGGGGGCGGTAATCTTGTCCAACGACGTGGCCATCACAGTGACTAACCAGAGCTGTGGAACCTGGGATGTCGCTGAAGGGTCGGCGGCAATGGGATTCAATTTCCTGCCTGGTATCAACGTTCCTGAGCAGATTGCCGAGGGTGAAACAGTCCTGGTCCAATTTCCCAAACTCTTTGTTGATTCGGTCACAATCACATATGACAGCGTGGAGGTGCACGCTTTCGGCCAAACATTTACATTAGGCACTTCAGCCGTCGACATGCAACTCTCCACATGGGATGGTACGCCATTAGCTGCATTGGTCGGTAGTCAAGTTGAAATATCAGGAGACCATACGCTGGTTATGGAGTGCAGATAGATTTATTTTCAAGTTTTACTCCGAGAATTACCTACGTATCTCCCTCCGAGCTAAACTCGGCGACCCTGTCATCCTGTTCAACCTCAGTAACGGTACGCTGGATTTTGGTCTTTTTCCAACCGCTTACTGATAAGATTCGCCTGATAAACTCCAGACTCGCCTCATACTCTGGGCTGATAAGCTCAATAACTCCCATGTTCTTAAGAAGCTCGGCTTCTCTTGTTCGATGGACCCGCGCAATGATATTTATCTTCGGATTAATCTCCCGGGCGTATTTAACGGTGTTGACCGCAGCCAGGGGGTCGGGGAAAGTCACCACCAGTATACTGGCATTATTTAAACCTGCCTGGGACAAAACGTGCATGTTGCTGGCATCGCCATAAATGCGCGGTTTACGGTTACGCCGCAACTCTGCTATACGCTCAGGGTCAATCTCAATGACCATGTAAGGGATTTCAGCATCTTCCAAACCTTGAGTAACATTTCGTCCAATTCTCCCATAACCAGCAACCACCACTCGCTCCTTAATGGGGGACGAATCATCAACAGGCGGGATAGATGTTTCCGCCTTGCCAAGCACCTGCGCAGCACGAACTGGAATTGCGCGCGGGTACCAGCGAGAGACCAAACCGAGCAACAGTGGTGTCAGCAACATAGACAGTATAGCAGTGGACAAAATTAGCGAATAGAACTCCTGGGATACAACACCTGTGCTAAGACCTCCCTGTGCTATGATGAAACCAAATTCACCAATCTGAAAAAGACCAACGCCGGATAGTACCGCTATCCGATTACTGTGTCCGAACAAACGAACTACCATAAAAACAACCAGCACCTTTATCACGACAACAATGCATACGGTTATGGCGACTAATGCCCACTCGTCAATAAGAAATCTTGGGTCCAGTAGCATACCCATCGAAATGAAAAACAGCGTGGCAAATATATCTCTTAATGGAGTAATTTCAGCCGTGGCCTGGTAGCCGAACCGTGGCCCACGAAGTACCAGACCAATCAGAAAGGCACCAAAGACCATGGAAAGTCCCAGGATTTGAGTCCCGACGGCAGCACCCAGGCAAAGTACCAGCATGGTAAGAAGAAACAACTCACGAGACCGGACACCACCAACACGACCCATTAGCCAGGGAAGCACCCACAAACCTGAAACAATAGCTATACCTACAAATAGTGCTGCTTTACCTACGGCTATCCCCAAAGTAAGCGGTAGGCTTTGGTCAGTGCCACCCAGAACAGGCATGACTACCATCATTAAAACTACGGCCACATCTTGAAGAATAAGAATCGCAATCATGATACGCCCGTGCACGGAGTTCAGCTCTCCCCGCTCCATCAATAGCTTGAGACAAACCGCAGTGCTACTTAATGAGATAATCAAGCCAAACACAACGGACTGAACGACGGGCCATCCAAGCAAGGTAATGCCTGCCGCTAGACCAAGTGCGAACGTAATTGTGATTTGGGCCACACCGCCCCACATACCTACCTTGCCTAATTCCCGGAATTGGGCAACAGAAATCTCAAGTCCCAAGGTGAACATCAGTAAAGCAACACCTATAGTTGCCGTGGTTTCAACTAGCTCGACATCGCCAACCATGCCAAGAGCATGAGGTCCGACAGCTACTCCGATTGCCAAGTACCCTAATAGGACAGGCTGTCTTAGCCGATGTGCTATCATACCCCCTACCAGGGCTGCCGCTAGCAGGATTGCCAAGCTAACAAGTGCGTCTGTTTGATGCATATCTCTACCTGAGTCCTATACATGCATTCAGTGATTTTGCCCATTTTAAGGACACTTTTCTCCTTTCACTGTATAATAAATAAGAATTTAATCCAGTGCAATTACGTTGTGGGCATCTCATCAATTACTTTTAATTCCGTCTTCACAATTACACACGCTGAAGTAATAAGAACGCGATGCCGAAACTGCAAGGAGGGAGACCTGGATAATGAAGACTATTCGAGTTGAGCAGGTATACCGCCTCCATGGAACAGCGACAGATTCCATCCCCGAGGACACTTCACTGGAATACGTAATCGGTAGATTCGCCCGTGAGTCGGGTCTTCGCGGAGTATTTCTTGTTGATTCACGCCAGAGATTATCCGGGGTATTAACCCGCACTGACCTGATGAAATGGGCACACTTACAGCTTTTCGGTGGTAAGGGCAGGCACGAAATAGCAATCTCTGACTTCTTTCGCATCATCGACGCCAAGAAGGCTAAAGACTTGGTAACGACTGATCCGCGTGTAATTTCCGTCAAAGAATCTGATAACCTACAAAACGCGCTTGACAAGATGCTCGACCATGAAGAAGATGTTCTACCAGTGGTGGACGACGAGCGTAGAATTCTGGGTGACCTTAGACTGTCTGAAGTACTTTTGAAAGTGCTCGAGGCAGGAAAAGTGAGTGGGAGTGAGTAAAACTGACAATTTACTTCGACTCCTATAATAAACAAGGCGCCCTGTTATTACCGGAAGCCTTAAGAGATAATAAGCGTACTAACTCACCATTGAATAAACATCGGGATGTGTGTTCATCCATAGTAATCCCGGCTTCTTCATTGTGTAATACTTCCGGTCGCAGAGAAGGTCACTGTTTCACCCCCACTTGTATCGCTCCACTCGAGGCTCATAGTATCACCTGATATAGATAACTGAACCTCAACGTGCACTTGTCTAGGTATTAATCCCATTCCACGAGGAGGAAAGAATACGAAGTAGCAATCAATGTTACCTGCTGAATCGACCTGACCAAACATGGTGCCCGTAACATCCCCTTCAATAGAGCCCTGGACGCTGCTATCTGAGTAGATAGTCATCGATCCCGTTCCTTCTAAATCCCAAGGTGATTGTGACCAGGTACCATTCAATGTTCCCTGGTAAATACTTGGGGTTGAAGTTGATTCAACCACAGGGTAGCTGAAATGACCATGATTAGGTACTTTATCAGAGACTGAAGTAGAATCAGCTGATATCCCTTTGCCACTTGGATATTCTCTTGCAGCCGCCGTCCAGTCAAAAGCTTCGCTATCGCCAATGACTGATGCCGGTACGGTTAGTTCAACGACATTCCCAATTACACGACCGCTGATTTCTGAGTCCTGATAACTCTCCATATCATAAATCTGATATGTATAGGTATTACCGGTCAGGATTAAGCTCACGACATACTCATAGCCGATATTGTTCGCAATTAATTCAAAACCGAGATTGTTAGCTACTAATGACCACGTTGCGCCGGTACCACAGTTTTCATCTGCATCAATCATAAAATCCCATTCGATGTAGTAATCAGGCTCAGGAGTTTTAGCCGGTATATCCCCGACCAGCTTCATGAGGAAAATGTATTCCTCTCCATCTTTCTGAATATCGACGGCGGTAACGTCCAGATAACTATCACCGGTAACAGCCGCGTCATTCTTATCGAATAAATCGCCGGTAGGGTCCTCGGGACCGTCGACTTCAGGTGGAGTCGGACTACAGGCTGAAGATAATGCTCCTGCTACTGCGATGACGGATAATAAAGCCGTAATAGTGAAGAGCCACTTTTTCATTTTAACCACCTCAGCCTCCTTTAGCATAGTTTTCATAATAGAGCCAATTCAAAACTACTCCTCCGATATAAACCCGGGCATTCATACTGTATTCACTATTCGTTCCTCATGCTGAGAGTGAAGTAGTGCACCTGGTCATAATTCCGTGCCATAACAATATCAATTTCTCCATTGACCATATCATATACTAACGACCAAATAGTCCTTCCGGATAAATTTTTAAGTAGGGTCATGGCTTCTTCGTGTGACATCCGGCCTTGTGTCTGTTCAAGTGTTTTGTAGGCGGTGTCATAGCGGGGACACTGTGCTCGTCTTTCACTCTCCGGAAAGCGCGACAGAACAAAGTTGGTGGATACCTGCCACGGATGTTTGTTACAGATGACTTTCATCTCGCCGTCCACAAACTCGACTACGGCCGAGTTTCCACTTGCGTCGGCAATGAGATAGTGTTGCATGATCGAAGGGATGTTGTACTCCCCGAGCAACGACAGTGCCTCATCCACTGATTGTGCCTTGTCCAACATCAACCGTATAGCTGTAAGGACGTTTACATCTACCTTGTTCGGATCGTTGGGCGGCTGGGCTTTATCTACTGCCATCAGGGCGACCGCCAGGCCACATTCGTTCATACCGTCTACAGGTATGTAAGGTGCCCCAAGAAACTTATGCTGGTCTGAGCCAGAGCCAAGGAGGGACATATCCATCATCGATACCGAAGCATAACCGTTCGAGGGATAGGTGAAAAGTAGAAGGACCGGAAAGCCGCTACGCCAGTCATAATTCCTCCCGAAAATGGCCTGCCCAGGCAAGTCAAAGGCTGAAAAGCAAGAACAAGCCTTAATCGCGTCGTTTATCTGTGAGTTTGACGGCAAGCTCACACCGGGAAATCTTCCCGTTTCAAGGTACTCATCGAAGTGGTAATCCTCGTACAGATGCATCACGTATAGCGGATAGTCGTCAACCTGGACTAATGTTGTTTCCGGCGTCTGCGTGGTCTGCGAGTTGCAACCAATAATACCCAGAGATGCAACCAGCACCGAGACTAAAAGAAGTCCGAACCTGACGGTGTGTTTCATTCTACACCTCCGGATAGCTCGTACAGGTAGCAGAAAAACTATCCTGAAACATCTGGGGTTTTATCAGTTGTGTTGAAATTGGCGAATCATTTTTCACATAGACTTAATAATACGTTTATTCTTCTATACCAGCCTTTTTACTTGCTTCCAGAGATGATATGATTTGCTCCTGGATACTGCCTACCGCACCCGGTGTATGAGGAAGCATTATCGTATTGGTTTTGGAGTTTTTGCCAACCTCTGTAAGCATGTCGTAATATTGAGTCATCAGAACGAGAGTCATAACAGAGGCAGCCTCAACTCCCAATGTTTTACTGGTCTTACTAACCGACTCTCTCAGTCCCTCAACTATTGCGGTTCTCTGGTCTGCAATACCCTCTCCTGAAAGTCTTTTACTTTCAGCGTCAGCTTCGGCTGCTTTTACTACAATAATTTTTTTAGCCTCACCTTCATGCTCGGCAGCGACTCTGAGACGCTGCTGTCTGTTTATTTGATTCATAGCATCAGCAACACCCGCATCTGGTTGAATATCATTAACAAGTGCCCTGACCAGCGAATAACCATAATACTGCAGTCTCTCGGTAAGACTTTCCTCCACGTCTGTGGCTATTTCTTCCTTTTTCTCGAACACATCGTCAAGGATCATCCTAGGAACTTTGGCACGAACGGTGTCGAATATCCAGGATTCCATTTGCTGCTGAGGATTAGTCAGTTTGTAGAAGGCGTCCCACACTCTGTCTTTTCCATCGACCAGATACTGGACCGCAATAAGTAAATCAACGAAAACGTTGTCATTTGTCTTGGTTCTAATCTTCACATTGAGCTCGTTGACTCGAATGGAGACTCTGCCGGAAATGGTTTCAACAATCGGTATTCTGAAATGCAGTCCGGGAGCAGTCACCCTGCTGAATCGTCCGAATCTCTCTATCACAGCAAATGTCTGTTGTTTAACTGTATAGATAGAAAATATAGCAAAAACAACGATAAGACCTCCTATAACTGATAATGCGATGACCATTTTGTTACCTCTCTTTTTTTATTTTATCCTTTAAATATTCTAAATCTTTTTCCTCATTTGTTCCCTTAGAGAGCTGATAGCAGATTTACTGCCGAAGTATATATGCTTTCCCACCCTTTCCTTATCGATCAATCTCTTTTTTAGTAATGCCCAGAGGGTGAATGATACACCTCGCTTACTCCCCTCGTGGTTTATCTTCTCACTTAACTCCTTTACATCACCGTAGCCGAAGACTTCATCATCATGCTCCTGTAAGTAATCAAGTACCT
Organism: Dehalococcoidia bacterium; assembly: GCA_011171075.1. GTDB lineage: Bacteria > Chloroflexota > Dehalococcoidia > Dehalococcoidales > Fen-1064 > W589. The sequence continues at coordinate 56,141 of DUFD01000041.1, forward strand.
TCTGCTGTAATGGTGACAATTGAGATTTATTTAGTACATCGCTTATTTTCGGCATTTATAACACTTGATATACGTCTAAAAATAAAGCTACAATTATAATACAATTTTTTTGCAATAATATCAAGCTGTTTCACAGAAATTTTTTGACAAACTTCGCAGATATTATGCAAAATCTGCAATAGCATGTACACGTTCATATGATTTTACTTATAAACTGCGCCTGAACCATCATCATTGATAAAAATGGCTTGTGAAAATCACCCCTGAGAATCATGCGTGGTATAGCAGTATCAAAAAGGAACCTTTTTAAGAAACGAACATCGGGACGTTTGTCCAGCCATGCGTATAGCTACTTGATACCGTTTTAACGCCTGCCAAGAGATAAAATAGACGGAAGCCAGAAAATCACCTGCTATCAGACACATGTAATATATAGGGTATTAAGACCCAAAGTAGCCTTCACGGAATGCTGGTTACAAACTTCTTCTTGTCCTCTTTTCAGACAAATTGTATAGTGCAACGTCCAGACATAACCACCATAGGCATGCTGCCAAGAACAACCCACTTCCCGGCCATGTAGAAATTGTCCAGCCCCGGTAGAGTTTTACTCCACTGATGCATGAGAGTTCCGGGAGTTATCATCCAACCTTCATAGGCACTTCTCCAATTACCGGTATAACGAACCCATGTCATCAGAGTCGCCACGTCACGCATTTCTACCTGGTTAGCTAACCCCGGGAGGCGCTTGTCAATAGTCAAAAATCACAATTAAGCATTGCATGATTTAGTAATAAGTTGTAGATTATACTAGAAACAATCATGAGAAGAATATAAGAGAATATATTCTAGTTCTAGACACCTTGATTGTCTTTCTCCAAAACTATCGAGCTTCAGATGTGTTTGTGATGAAGCATATGGATATTCTAGATTGGCTTGAACGGATTTATAGTGGGATATTTGAAATTTGAAGATATTATGAAATAAATGATCGTGCATCACATTTTTATTAAACTATTTAGATATAATTAATGTCCATATTTGTTAATTCATCATGCATTATCTTTATAGAATAATCCTAGTTTGAAAAAAGCAACTTATTATCATTCCACAACACACTTATTAAACTTATTGAAAGGAGTGACTCAATGTCCGAAATTACGAACCAGCCAGATACAAGTGAACTGATCAAGCCCGGCACGGCACCGGATGTCGGCCCTTATCCCTGGCCTGAAATCTGGGAGAAGCTGTCCCCCGACATGAAGAGGCTTGTCGAACGCTATGCCAGGATGCCCGAAGAGCATCCCAAGCCGAAGGGTCTGCGCCCTCTCGCCATGGTCGATGCCCGCTTCCCCATGTACTACCAGACCTCGGTAAAGCAAGGCATGAGCCTGTTGACCGACTACTTCGCCGCCATGGCGAGCCGTGACATAGAAGGCGTGGCCAGCACATTGCACTTCCCCTACGCCACCTTCGACGAAATCTTTGGTGAAGTGGACCCTATCGTGTACCAAACGGCTGATGATTTCATAAAGAATCCGCCCCCCTCCATGAAGGTGGGCACCGGCATAGACGCCACGCTGAAGCCGGGCACCTATGACATCCTCGACAACATGCAGTTGCTGATATACTCTCCGATTCATGCGGGATTGGAGCTGACCTATACGCGGTATCGGGGAGATGGCCAGAAGCTTGGTGTCAGCCAGGGCATATATGGCGTGACGAATAATGATGGCAAATGGGGAATCCAGCTCTCTTCCTTGCTGTACACACAAGCGGGCTGGGAAAATGTCGCCCGTGATGACGTGGAGGCCGTGCTGTATAATAACGAGCGCAATACGATGTGGGGCTACAACATCATTCCCTGGCCGGGTGTGGGCTCGACGCAGAAACTGATTGACCTGCGAGGTCTGGGAGGCTCGGCCGAGGAGGGAGAGGAGGTCGTCGAACTGCGAACGGCCAATCTGCGTGTGCCGTGGACTGTGCAATGGATGTACTCCTCTCGCGCCGGTGCGCCCATGTCTCCCTACAACTACAAGGGCGTTAAGGACCGGCTGCGCGTTGAAGAACCCGGTACGATGAGACGGACTGGCGGGGTCAATGGCGGCGGAACCGACGGGATACTGGGCAATTCCTCTCTGATTGGCGATGAGGAGACGCCAGGTTTATTCTTCAGTATTGCCGGCCAGGGGGTTGGCCGCTGGGCCTATTCGCTACCGCTACACGATGCACGAGTGCTGCACGCTTCCATGAACAAGGCCCACATCATCGGTGGCTATGTCCGTTTTACTGCCGATGGTCACCAATCATGTGAGCTCCGGAGCCTGGGTGTTTTGGCGTACCGGCGGGGTCGTTGGGAGAGGGCCGGCGGCCTCGGCGGGATGGTCCGTCGTGATTGCACGAATGACCCGATAAACGTAGCGTAGTGACGCGAGTTACTACTGACGTTGTAATACGTCGCCCGGTGGTGCAAGGCGAAAGGAGGTATCATCGATTTTATTTTCAAATCTGCCGGAGAGACACATCCGGTATTTGTTAGAAGGAGGGACTAAATGTCGGAAATTAGGAAGAACGAAATGACAGAAGAACAGCCAGATCCGAGTGAACTGATCAAGCCCGGCACGGCACCGGATGTCGGCCCCTATCCCTGGCCTGAAATCTGGGAAAAGCTGTCCCCCGACATCAAGGCGGTTATCGAACGCTATGCCAGGATGCCCGAAGACCATCCCAAGCCGAAGGGTCTGCGCCCTCTCGCCATGGTCGATGCCCGCTTCCCCATGTACTACCAGACCTCGGTCAAGCAGGGCATGAGCCTGTTGACCGACTACTTTGCCGCCATG
>DUFD01000042.1 GCA_011171075.1 Dehalococcoidia bacterium
CATGTTCGAGAGTAACTTCCCGGTCGATAAGGTGTCGTATTCGTACACTGTAATGTGGAACGCCTTCAAACGCATCTCCGAGGCTTTCTCTCCCACGGAGAAAGCTGCCCTGTTCCACGATACTGCCGTGAGAGTGTACCGCCTCGCGTCAGAATAGCCTCTCGCCTGTCGAAAGAACTGTCCTTGCGACAATAACTACAGACAGGTTGCTTTGACGAGCCATGCCCCACTAACTATAATAAACTGGCAGATAAGAAGGTATTTTACTGAAACTGAAGCCGGGAGGGGTGTCCGAGAGGCCTAAGGAGGCGGTCTTGAAAACCGCTGTCATCGCAAGGTGACCGTGGGTTCGAATCCCACCCCCTCCGCCGTTATTCCTCAACCGAAACCATGTTCAGCCTGGCAAGGCCGTTCTGGCCCAAGACATAGCCCTTTACGTACGGCCTGACCAGTACGTAGCTCTCCCCGAACCATAACGGCAGGCAGGCAGCATCATCCACCAGCATCTGCTCTACCTGCTGATAGAGTTCCAGACTCCTGTCCATATCGAGTTCGATACCGGCCGCCTCCAGCAGAGCGTCCACCTCGGGATTATCGTACTCCCCGTAGTTGTTTTCCGCTTCACTGTGAAACAGGATGTCGAGAAAGTCCTGCGGATGAGGATAATCGGCAATCCAGCCCCCATAGTAGTACATCTCGTCTTTCTCTTCCCTCAAATTATACAGGCCAAACTCCGGCTCCAGTTGCCTCACCTTCACCTCGACACCCAGATTCTGACGCCACTCGTAGACGATTGCCTCCAGGTCGCTGGCTATCTCGCCACCATATCCTATGGTCGTTATCGTAATCGGCGGCAACGCCGATACATCGCCGTACCGTGAAGCCCTGATTGATGCAAGCGCCTCTTCGACGCTGAATTCCAGCCCGGAAAGCTCCTCGTTGTACCCGAGAATACCCGGCGGCAGTATCCCGTATGCCGGCTCCACCATGTCCCGGAACACCAGCTCGGCCAGTTTCTCCTTGTCCAGTGCCTGCGTAAAAGCGCGGCGCACATTTACATCGTCGAACGGCGGTCTGGCGGCATTGAAACCAAGGTAAGAGAAGCTTAGCTGCGGCACTATCACCAGCTCGGAGTAAAAAGGCCCGGTTTCATCGGTCACCCTGTCTATGTAGGGCAGAGAAATGCTGGCAATGTCTATTTCACCGGTCTCGTACAGGTCCATCTGACGGCCCGCCCACAGGTGAAAGACCACTGAATCAACACCGGCTACCGTCCCGTAATAGGATTCGTTCCTCTCCAGGACAAGCAACTCCTGATAGTTCCACTGCTCCAGTTTAAAAGGGCCGGTGCCGTTCGGCTCATACCACCAGGCTGGACCGGACTCAACGTTGTTACGGTCGACCACAAAGGTCGTGGGATAAGATAGCTTGTAGAGGAAATAAGACCTCGGGGCATCTATCTCCACTTCCAGGGTGTAATCATTGAGCACCCTCAAACCGCTGATTTCTTCGGCTTCGCCGGACAAGACCTGTTTGGCCCCGACGATGTCGCCGAGAAAAGCGGACGCCGTCTGGGAGCCTGTGTCAGGACTACAGGCACGCTGCCATGAGTAAACGAAGTCTTCAGCCGTAACCTCCCGTCCATCATGAAACTTGACCCCACGGCGCAGGTAGAACCGATAGGTTACACCATCACTGCTAACCTTCCACTTTTCAGCAATGTCGGGGACAAGCTCGAGGTTGTCATCAAGACGGACCAAGCCACTGAATATCTGCGTGATATACTCATGTGACGTCATTTCACTAGATACGGCCGGGTCAAGCGTCCAGGGGTCGATACCGTACAGGTCAAGACTGCCCTGCCCCAAAACCAGAGGGGTCGACGGGCAACCAGTCAGAAGCAAGCTGATTAACAGTACCAGCGAAAGGAGAACGTACGTGGCCCTCCTCATTCTGACTCCACAATAAGTAATCCAATCATTTTCAATCATCATTGTACCATCTCAGAGCGAGACATTATAGGGTGTATCATCCATACCGCCAAATACCCGCACGTGTTTGACAAACAATACGCATTCAGGATAGAGTACATGTAGTAGCATGCTTATTGGACTAATCTCGGACACCCACATTCGTATTCCTGGCTATCGTGCCAGTCTGAGTTCGCTAACTGCCGAAGAGCTTCCTCCTGAAGTCAAGGTAGCCTTCGCCAGTGTCGACTTAATCCTGCACGCCGGGGATATCTACACGCTGCCGGTGCTGGACGACCTGGAAACAGTGGCACCGGTAATAGCCGCCGAAGGCGATGATGACCCCTTCGAATCGGTCAATGACTCACGTGTCAAACCTGAGCACACCATCGAAATCGAGGGTGTTACTATCTGGATATCTCACTACGGACTCTGGCCGGAAAATACCACACGCAAAACGCCGGATGTAATCGTCTACGGTCACAGCCACCGTTCCGCCATGGAAAAGGTCGATGGCGTCTTGCGTATCAATCCCGGCAGCCCAACCTTTCCCCAATACAACCACGTAATAGGCACGGTAGGTTTCCTCGACATCAAAAACGGACAGGTCGAAGCCCGTATCGTGCAGCTTGAGGGAGTGCTCAAGAACAGCGGCACTTCAGGGATACCCGGAATCACCAGCTAATGCCGTGAGCCCCTGACACAAAGTGACTAGCTACCGTTATTCCTTTGCAGAAAGTGGTAGTCCAGCGCGTTCTTCATTGCCCGGGCCCCACGCTCCAGGGACGGGAAAGTAGGGATACCACCATCACGGAGTTTCTGGGCTACCTCTCTGGCCATCTCCGCGTTCTCGGCACCGAAGGCAGCAAATATCACAGCCATCGGCTTCGGTGTACGCACCCTCGTCTCGGTCAGCATGGCAATAAGCTGGTCAATCTGCCCGACCATACGCGGATTGACCGAGGTCAGCAACACCAGGTTATCAATATTTTCATCACGCTCCAGAATCTCCATGATACGCTTCATCTCACGCCGGTTAACGTTCCCGGTGTCAATTGGATTACGGTAGCCACCTCCTATCAGGCTGAAGAATGTATCCAGCTCGTCGTAAGACTCCTGGGTAAGTGTCGGCACCCTGAGCCCGGCCTCGGCAAAGACATCGGCAATAGCCACCGACTGCCCACCGGACCCTCCGGTAATACCCACACGATTGCCGTACACCGGCGACATGTACTGGATTGCTTTAAGCGCATCTACGAGTTCCTGCAGTCCCATAACCCCCACAGCACCGCACTGCTTGATAGCAGCATCCCAGACAGCCATCGGCACCGACAGCGAACCGGTATGTGAGGCAATTGCCCGACCCCCTTCTTCGGTACGACCTCCCTTCCAGATTATAACTGGCTTCCTCGATGCCACCTTTTTAAGAACATCGAGGAACCTCCGGCCGTCACGGACCCCCTCCAGATACATGCCAACCGCTTTAATACCATCATCACGCCCGAAATACTCCAGGTAATCTGTTGAGTCTAACACGATACCATTACCGAAGCTGACCGACTTATTAATATCCAGTCCCTGCTGGTAGGCCTCCTCGGAGAAGGCTATGGCGTGGGTACCACTCTGTGAAATGAAACCCACTGTACCGGTGAAACCGGTCCTCTGCATCATCGTCTGTCTGATACCCATTGCCGGGCTGTAGATTCCCATGCAGTTCGGGCCAATAAAATGGAAGTCTGCCTGGCTGGCCCTTTCTGTAAGAATCCGCTGGAGATTGATACCCTCCTCGGTATCCGTCTCGGCAAAGCCGGAGGTGAAGAAATGGGCTGCCGCAACATCCTTACCGATGCAGTCTTCCAGAATCCGTGGGGCTACTGCCCGGGGTACGGCAACAATCGCTAGGTCTACCTGCTCAGGGACATCGAGAAGGCTGGTGTAGTTCTCCACTCCCAGCGCCCTGATGCCTTCTATCTCCTTAGGGTCAACCTGAACAGAATAGAGCTTACCTTTAAAATCGCTCTGGCCGTGCAGCCACATGTAACCCGATTCCGCCTTATCACCTACTACTACAACACACCGGGGATTAAAAGCCCTCTCCAGCTTGGAATAATCCGTCTTCATGTCCTGGCCCACTTTCTCACGCTAATTTTCTTTACAGCCACATCGGGCAACCTTTCCAGATTAAGGTCAGATGTGTGTAAAATACGTTTCCTGCCAGTATCTACTAATATTACTGGCATCATACTATCATGCACCAGTTAGCATGGCTGTTTTACATACCCCCAATTGTTTAGAGTATACCATCTGACAGCACGCGAGGGCTAGAATCAGGTGAGACAGGCGATTACCCACGAATGCCGGGACGTCTTTCTTTTCGGGAATCTAACTGTGCAAACAAACGTCGTTTAGAGCGCAAACCAGGCACCGTAGGTGCTGTTCCCTGACGTACGTTTTGTTACCCAGTTGACAAAATCATCCAAATGGAGTAGTATCACACAGGACAACATTCTGTAGGCGTTATTGTTTTGCGTCTACAGCTTAGGGGGGGAACGGAGTAATGCTTGAGAAGTATCCGCTACCCTATAGTGCATTCGGGAAACGACCCTGTCTGGCAGAAGCACTGCGGCTTCCTTGACCTGACCACCGAACAGTTTATGGCCGTCCAGGAAATCCTCCTGGCCCAGCAGCTCGAGAGAATCGGTGACTCCCCCCTGGCTAGAAAGCTCATGGGCGACCACACCCCAAAAAGCATAGATGAGCTACGCCGCCGCGTCCCCCTGAGCACCTATCAGTACTACGCCCCAGAGTTCGAGTCAGGCGACGAAAACGCCCTGCCGGAGAAACCCTTTACCTGGGCCCATACCTCAGGCGGCTCCGGTACCTTCAAACGGATACCCTGCACACGTGACTTCTATCACCACGTCCTCGATGCCCTGATGGCCGCCCTCATCCTGTGCTGCTCCGAAAGAAGAGGACAGAGCGACCTGATCGAGGGCGATAAGGTGCTCTTCAACGTCGCACCACACCCATACCTCTCAGGCATTATGGCCTCCGGCGCCTGCCAGACCTTCACTAACCTCAAAGCCGTTATGCCCGCCGATGAGCACGATAGCATGGACTTCAAGGATAAGGTCGCCAAAGGATTCGAGACATCACTCAAGACCGGCGTCGATATCCTCGTCGCTATGACCAGCGTCCTCGTTAAGCTCGGCAACGACTTCAGCGAACTCTCCCGCAGAGAGAGTAACTCCAAACGCCCCAAACACCCCGCCGTCCTCTACCGCTTCGCCAGGGCCTACCTCCACAGTAAGCTCGAGAAAATAGGCATCCTCCCCAAGGACCTCTGGCCAGTCAAAGGCCTTATCGGCTGGGGTATCGATACCGGTATCTACCGCGAGCAGGTGCGCCAGGCCTGGGGTACCTATCCCTACGAACTGCACGCCAGCACCGAGGCCGGCATCATGGGCCTGCAGAGCTGGAACAAGAAAGACCTGACCCTCCTCCCAACCTCTAACTTCTACGAGTTTATCCCCGAAGAGGAGTGGCTCGCCTGCCGCGATAATATCTTCGCCCAGCCCTCTACCGTCCTCCTACCAGACGTCATACCGGGTAAACGCTACGAACTGGTCATCACTAGCTTCCACGGTATGCCCTTTATCCGCTACCGCCTCGGCCACCTCGTCAACATCACGGCACCGGAGGACCCCGACGCCCAGGTACGTCTGCCACAGCTTACCTTCGAAAGCAGGGCCGACGACCTCCTCGATATCGCCGGCTTCACCAGACTCTCCGAGAAAACAGTCGCCCAGGCCCTCGCCAACGCCAACCTCCATTACGAGGACTGGACAATGCGTAAGGAAGTTAATGGAAAGGACGTCGCGCTTCACCTCTATATCGAGATGAACGGGAACCACCCCGCCCAGGAGGTGGCCACAGCACTACAGCAAGAGCTGGTAAAGCTGGACCCGGGGTACCGCGACCTGGAGCAGATGATGGGTATCAGACCCCTCGAGGTAACATTCCTGCATCCCGGTACCTTTTCGGATTACTACGCCCGGAAAAAGGCGATGGGAGCCGAGTTGATGCAACGGCAACCCCCGCGGATGAACGCCCCGGACGAAATCATCATGGAGTTAATGTACCTCAGTGACGCCCGTGAAGTAATTATGGCGTAGCCGGATGACCTCAGAAGAGTCCTCTGGCCTTCATGCTGAGGTAACTATGGTCGCAAACAATGATGTGATCGAGGACATCAATCCCCATAATTCCGCCGGCCTCCACCAGCCGTTTCGTCAGTCCGATATCGTCCTTTGATGGCTCCGTATCTCCCGAGGGGTGATTGTGGACAAAGATAACAGAGGCAGCACTGGCTGATATCGCCTCTTTAAATACCTCACGGGGATGCACGATGCTGCTGTCCAGACTGCCAACTGAGACCTCGGCAATCCTTATCAATTGCCCCCTGGTATCCAGCAAAAGAGCCATGAAATGCTCTTTTTTCTTGCCTCTTAACCGACCCTGCACCAGGCTAACCACCTCAGACGTGCTCGTCAAAATTGGCTGCTTCCCCGTCCCCGGATAGCTTTCCAAGCGCTTGCCCAGCTCAAAGGCTGCCTTAATCTGAGCGGCCTTGGCTAGGCCAATCCCCTTTACCTGAGAAAGTTCCTCTACGGTGGCATCGGCCAGCCCTTTGATTCCATCAAACCGGTTAAGCAGGCGCTGTGCAGTGACCGTTACTGACTCGCCTGAGATACCCCGACCCAGAATCAGCGCCAGAATCTCCTGAGCCGAAAGCGCCTCGACACCAAACTGCTGTAATCGCTCCCGAGGCCGCTCAGCAACCGGCAGGTCATGAATTGTGAATGACTTTTTTCCCATAACTAACCATACTACTCCCAGGTACTATATCAAGTCATCCGATTAGCACAGACATTAAATGGCTCGCCCCGATTGTACGCCATTGCAGCCAGGTTATCAATTACCTGACAGCACACCAAGCGTAATCGTTCCTACCGGCTCTAGAAGATACTCACGCCACCGCTGGTCAAGGCCACTGGTATCAAACCCGTAGACCTCTATCAGAGCACCATCATAACTGGCGCCCGCTCTAAAGGTCTCCAGCAACTCAAGCATCTTATCTTTACCATAGGTGGTGATAAGATAATCGACCACCGTATAGCTCTCGGCGTAAGAAAGGATGGCAAGTTCTGAATCCGCTGAGAACGGACTTGAGATACTCTGCACTGAGATGAGACTGTCGTTGGCTATCGCCTGACTAAGAGCAGCAATGTAATAATTGGGGAAACTACCCTGACTGCGCGTTGCCAGACCTTCGTCAAGCCAAAGGGGTATTCCACCATAGGGACTGAGCGTCATCTGGTGCACCACCAGATGGGTAAGCTCATGGGCAAGCGCGTCCTTACCCCAAGCGAGGTTGTCCGGGTTGATACCGATAGCGATACGGCCATACCTGGTAAAGGCGACACCCCCCGTCCACTCCTGCGGAAAAATCATCGACCCCTGAAGGTCCTGTGAATTCGCATATAGATAAATTTCGATTGGCTCCAGCAGTACGGCACCGGTATCAGCTTCCAGCCAGTCAAGTGCATCTTCAATAGTTAGCATTATTTCTTCGGTAAAGGACTGCTCGCCCTGGTACCAGTGCACTGTCACCATATCCTGTGTCAGGCTCTGCCACGAGAACCGCTCGTCATCGAACTGAAGGATAACGGGGCTTGTCTCTATCTGGTCGCCGCTGGCATCCTTCACCGTCCACCAGTACTGTACGCTGGCCCCGGGGGGCAATCCGCCCGTCCGTCTCATATCCCAGTCCCAGCTTACCTCTACCGTCGTTGCTGGCTCGAACTGCATACAGGTCTCGGCGGTGACATCGGCGAAGCTGTGCCGCAATACTCTATAGTGTAAACGTATATCAGTTATGTCAACATTACTCTCGGCACTAAGGTCAAAGCTGATTGACAAAGGAAATAGCGCCTGGGCAGAGCTATCTACTACTGTTAGCTCGGCCTGTGCCTGCACCGGCACAAGATTCAGCACCAGGGACAAGAAAACGATTACCCCCAGCAAAATCGCCTTTCTCATGCTGAAATTCAAGTTATTCCCCCCTGCCAGCCCGCGACCTGAGATAAGCCATAATGAAACCGTCCAGGTCGCCATCCAGCACAGCATCCGCATTACTCGTCTCGTAATCAGTGCGGTGGTCTTTCACCATCCTGTACGGATGAAGGACGTAACTCCTGATTTGGCTCCCCCAGCCGGCATCGATACGCTTTCCCTTGAGCTTGGCCATCTGCTCCGATTTCTTCGCCAGCTCTAGTTCAAGGAGACGGGCACGCAATATCTTGAGAGCGGTCTCCCTGTTCTGGTGCTGTGAACGCTCGCTCTGACAGGTAACAACCAGTCCGGTGGGCAGGTGCGTCACCCGGACGGCACTTGAGGTCTTCTGCATGTGCTGTCCCCCGGGCCCGCTCGAACGAAAGACGTCAATCCTCAGGTCATCGGGGCCTATGCTGACCTCGGTATCTCCCTCGGCCTCAGGCATGACCTCCACCAGGACGAAGGAGGTATGCCGGGCGTGGTCCGCATCAAAAGGAGAAAGACGGACCAGTCGGTGAACACCATGTTCTGAGCTCAGGTAGCCACAGGCATACTGACCGTTAACGGCAATAATCGCACTCTTTATCCCCGCTTCGTCACCGGGTGAGGAATCCAGTACCTCTGCGTTATAACCCCGACGTTCCGCCCATCGCAGGTACATCCGCAACAACATCTCCGCCCAGTCCTGAGACTCGGTACCACCAGCCCCGGCATGAATCGCCAGAATAGCGTTCCGAATATCATAATCGCTGGTGAACGCCATTTCCAGTTCCAGCTCATCGAGCTGTACTGCTATCTGTTCCGCTTCAGCCCTTACTTCGTCCTCCAGCGAATAGTCCCCTTCTTCTACTAATAAAGAAACCAGGTCAGTAACGTCAGCCACCTTTTCCTCCAACCCACGCCACCGCTCGACCATTCGTTTGTACTCAGCCAGTTGTTGCATAATTTTACGGGCTGTAGCCTGGTCCGACCAGAAATCCGGCCTGGCCGACTGCTTCTCTAATCTGGCAATCTCCTCTTCCTTACCGGCAATGTCAAAGATACACCAGCATACTCGAAATACGGGTCTTCAAGTCCTCCAGTTTGCCCTTCAGTTCCTGCATCTGTCCCTCACAATTCTTTCGCGAAGGAAACCAATCCATATATTATCTTACGATATAAAAACGCTTCTTTCCATTTTCAAATTACCCCCCGCAGCCTGGTGGGCTAACCGCACGGGTTCCGGTAGGCGGTAGCCTTTGCAGCATGCCAGCACCCAGTGTATCGCTGTCGGCAGGTCTATCTTGTGCCCTATGGAAACATACACTGGCTTTACTCCAACCTTTGTCCGCAGGACCGCCCCGATTACCTCGTCGCCATCCACCAATTCGGCATACTCGCCCGGTTCCACTCCAGGTGTTGTATGGCTACCACAAAGCCGGGACTTGGCACAACCGATAGTCGGTACATCCAGAAACAACCCTAGATGAGAAGCCAGCCCGATACGCCGCGGATGGGCAATCCCCTGGCCATCCACCAGAAAAAGGTCAGGTATTATCTCCAGCTCCTGGCAAGCCCTCAGAAGCAGGGGTGCCTCCCGGAAAGACAGGAGGCCGGGTACATAAGGAAATTCGGCCTTCCCACAAATAACCTTGGCTTCTACCAGCCTGAGACCGGGATAATCAAGCAACACTACGGCACCGGTAGCCTCCCCACGCGCCCTTGAGATAGATACATCGACACCGGCGATATAACGTGGCCTGACTGTTCGCCCATCACGCAACACCTGAGCCGACAACCGGTGCTGCATATCTACAGCCTCAGCAACACTTAATTGCCAGGTGTGCAGTTCCCTCAACCTCACAACCCGATTATAGCGACTGCACGATGGCTTGACAACTATATTCCGATTGATTAACCTCTATTGACAACCTGCACTCAAAAGTGCATAATAACCTCGCTATGCTAAAGATAAGATTGAGAAGAGTTGGCGCGAAGAAAAAACCAAGCTATCGCCTTGTGGTGGTCGATTCCCGAGCCCCACGTGATGGAGCATCTGTAAGCATTATCGGGCACTATAACCCTTTAACTGACCCCGAAACTATCGTTATCGACGAGGAAGAAGCTGTAAAGTGGCTCGATAAAGGAGCCCAGCCTACCGTAACCGCCGCCCGGCTGCTATCCAAGGCGGGTGTCAAGAAGTCCGAGATAGCCAAGGAGAAAACATGAAAGATCTAGTCGAATACATCGCAAAATCAATCGTCAATGCGCCTGATGATGTTCAAGTGACCGAGGAAGAGGACGACCAGGGCATAATACTTAAACTACAGGTCGCCGATGACGATAAAGGTAGGGTAATTGGTAAACAGGGACGCATCGCCGAAGCAATGCGCACGCTGATAAGGGTAAAAGCCGCTAAAGCCGGCACCAGGGCTACCCTTGAGATTGTCTGAGATCGAGGGCGATTGTTACCCAGTCTTTTTGTAGCTTTGGTAATCCAGCCGAGAGCTCGGTGTCTCCAGGAGGTAGTTACCCCTGGCCAGTAAAGTGTGGTTACCTGACACCTTTGCCCGCAAACCAGCGAGATTTATATTCCCTTATGTAATGAGTGGTATGATTCTGAGGTAAGCAGTGGACTCCAGTCCAGAAAAGCCTGAGGCTGAATCAAGAGAAGTAAAACAGTGGCTGGTATGCCCTGTATGTAAACAGCCTAACCCGGTCGGAACTCCCCACTGCCAGCACTGCTGGGGAGCATCACTCCACTCGGTCGAGCCCATAACCACCGAAGAACTAGAAACTATTATGGCACAGGAGCAAGCCCGTGCCCGCCAGCGTAACCTGAGGAAAGTAATTTCGGTGAGTATCGTGGCCCCACTACTGTTGTTCGCAGCGGTTTTCCTCTCAATATATAGCCTCACTGACGTCATATTTGCACCATCGCCTACAATAAACTCCAGTCCAGCCGAAGGCGAATGGTCGATGTTTCGTCACGACCTCAGTCACTCCGGTAGCATCAATCACGGTACCACTCAGCCACAGGGCGAACTAAAATGGTCCTTCTTCCCTCTTGAAGAAGAGATGGCAGCAGTGCAGGCGGCCGTGTATACAATGATGGCCGAAGAAGGCCTCACTTCAGTGTTAGCTACCGACAGAACCCACAGTATGACAGCTTTTCCCGCTCTAGCCCCTATCTATCCAGATTACCTGGACATCGCGAAAACCAGAGGCAGATACTCGTGTAACTCTGAGGGCTTGGTCAGGCTGGAGTCCGGAATCCATTCGTCACCGACGGTGGTGGATGGTATCGTCTATTTCGGTTCTCAGGACTGGACTTTTTACGCCGTGGACGCAGACACAGGTACCAAGCTGTGGGAGTTCAGGGCTAACAGTTTTGTGGATTCCTCACCGGCTGTCGTCGATGGTATCGTTTACTTCGGCTCAAATGACAGCTATTTCTATGCTCTCGATGCCGAGACTGGTACGAAGCTATGGAGCTTTTACACCGGGAAGGTCAATCAAACATCCCCGGCAGTGGCTGACGGCATGGTATTCTTCGGCTCTGATAACTCCATGTTCTACGCACTTGACGCCAAGACCGGGGAAAAAATCTGGGAGTACAGGACAGACGGCCCTATCATTTCCTCACCAGCAGTGGTAAACGGCATCGTTTACTTCAGCACATTTAAAAGATACTTTTATGCCCTGCAGGCGTCCAATGGGAGATTCCGCCTGCAGGTTCGGATTCATGAGACTGCATCGTCTCCGGCATTCAAGGACGGCGTTGTTTACATCAACAGCAACGGTAGCCTTTTCGCCATCGATAGTGAAGCGAGAAACTGGCCAGGGGAATACGACCTCCATGGATTATGGCTTCAACTGTACGCCTTCCGTCTTGCACCGGTACCACCACCAATGTCTGGATATCTGTGGAACGTCCCACGCTTGGGCAGGCGAACCTCTGCCTCCTCTCCCGTGATAAGCGATGGCACAATATATACTGCCCACGATAGATACCTGTATGCGATAGATATCGAGACGCAAGAAAGGCTATGGAGCGTGCCGTTTATAGCTGGAGACGACCTGAGGTCTTCACCGGCACTGGGTAATGATACACTCTACATAGGTAGCGAGGACGGTCTTCTCTATGCAGTTAATGTTAATAACGGCCAGAAGCTCTGGCACTTCGTCACTGGAGGCCCCATTACATCCTCGCCAACACTGGCCGATGGCGTTATCTATGTGACCTCACACGATGGCAGGCTATATGCCATTGAATAGTACCCCATAGAACAATAACAATGCTGACAGTACCGGAATCTTTGAAATCAGAGAACTACCAGGGGTTGTACCTGCCAGACGGGAGCGAAGTCCAGAATTAAAGTTCTGCGCGTCTCCTCCGCCTCTTTTCGGCCACTCGGAGACGTATCAGGGAGCGGCGTAAAGCTGCCTCAGCACGAACCATATCGGCGTCCGTTAGCTTTCCACTGAGTCGTGCCTCAGCACGTCTCTTGGCTTCCTCAGCACGGGCGGCATCAATGTCCTCAGCCCTTTCCGCAGCATCAGCCAGAATAGTGACCCGGTCGGGACGTACCTCGAGAAAGCCACCGGTAATGGCCATGAATGTCTCTTCACCACCCTTCCTCACACGAAGCTCACCGGGCTGTAGCATCGTCATCAGTGGGGCGTGGTGTGGCAGGATAGCCAGTTCACCATCGATTCCCGGTGCGACAACAATGTCTACATCGTCTGAAAAGACCAGGTGCTCGGCAGTGACAATATCAAGCCTGATGGTCATTATACGGCGGTCTCCATCCTCTCCGCTTCCGCCACCACATCATCTATCGTGCCCATCATATAGAAAGCCTGCTCGGGCAGAGAATCATGCTTGCCCTCAAGGATTTCCTTAAAACCGCGTACCGTCTCTTCACGGGGTACATATTTACCTTCACGACCAGTAAAGGCCTCGGCGACGAACATCGGCTGGGACAGGAAGCGCTGTATCTTACGAGCTCGCGCTACAATCAGCTTGTCTTCCTCACTGAGCTCCTCGATACCCAGAATGGCAATCACGTCCTGAAGGTCCTTATAGCGCTGTAGTACCCTCTGCACCTCTCTGGCAACATGATAGTGCTCGTCACCAACAATCACCGGGTCCAGCACCCGAGAGGTCGATGTCAGCGGGTCTACTGCAGGGAACAGTGCCTGCTCGGCAATTGCCCGGTCCAGGGCGATAACAGCATCCAGGTGACCGAAGCTGGTAACCACTCCGGGGTCGGTATAGTCATCCGCCGGAACGTATATTGCCTGAAAGGAGGTAATGGAGCCCCGTTTGGTAGACGTAATCCTCTCCTGGAGTTCACCCATCTCTGTGGCCAGGGTCGGTTGATATCCCACGGCCGAAGGCATTCGGCCCAGTAGCGCCGAGACCTCCATGCCTGCCAGCGTATAACGGTAGATGTTGTCGATAAAGAGCAGGACATCCTGACCTTCAGTGTCACGGAAGTACTCGGCCATGGTTAGGCCCGTCAGCCCTATTCGGAGGCGTACTGCCGGTGGCTCGTTCATCTGGCCGAAGACCATCACCGTTTTGTCGAGGACACCGGACGCCTTCATCTCGTTCCAGAGGTCGTTACCCTCGCGCGACCTCTCACCGACGCCAGCAAACACCGAGAAACCACCATGCTCGGTGGCAATGTTTCTAATAAGCTCCTGGATGACTACCGTCTTACCGACACCTGCCCCGCCATAAGCGCCAATCTTGCCCCCCTTGGTAAAGGGAGCAATCAGGTCAATAACCTTGAGTCCCGTCTCCAGTAGCTGGGGTGTCGTCTCCTGCGCCTCGAATGAGGGTGGTTGCCGGTGAATTGGCCAGTTTTCCTCGGTTTTGACCTCGCCAAGCTCATCAAGCGTCAGTCCCGTAACATCAAATAATCGACCCAGGCTGGCCCTGCCCACCGGCACTGTGATTGGCCCGCCAGTATCGACCGCCTCGGTACCACGTGCTAAGCCATCTGTTGGTGCCAGTGAAAGGCACCTGACCCAGTTATTACCGATATGCTCTTCAACCTCAAGGATAATCTTACCCTCCTCAGTGGTAATCTCTACTGCGTTGAATAGGGCAGGTAGTTCATCCGGTGGAAATTCGATGTCTACTACCGTCCCGATTACCTGGGCTACTCTACCCTTGGCCATAGTGACCTCCAGTCTTCCCTTAAACTCTTCAAAAACATCATCATTCCACTGCCGACGACGCGCTATTTCAGGGCAGCCGCACCACCGGCAATATCCAGCAGCTCTGTCGTAATTGATTCCTGTCGGGCCTTGTTGTACATCAGTGTCAGGTCCTCGATAAGCTCCTTGGCACTTTCGGTGGCATTCCGCATTGCCACCATCCTGGCTGACTGCTCACTGGCGATTGACTCCAAGACAGCGTGGTAGACCTCCATCTCCACGAAACGCGGCAGGAGCTCTCCAAGAACTACCTCAGAGTCTGGCTCGTATATATACTCTACATTCTGCATTGCCGGCAGTTCCAAAGGTTCAATCGGCAGAAGCTGTTCCAGGACCGGCGTCTGTGTCATCGTGGTTACGAACCTGGAGAAGACCAAATACACCATGTCCACCAGTCCGCTAGAGTAGTCATCGATGACAATTCTCGATATCGGCAACGTGTCCATCAGGCTGGGACGGTCACCGATCCTGGCAAACTCAGCCCGTATCTCACGTCCAGTCCGCCTCATGAACTCGTTCCCTTTACGGCCAACCGTAATCAGTGTTACCGGTACCGTCTGCTCCAGTAAGAAGCTCGCCGTAGTACGGTTAAGATTGGCATTCAGCCCGCCGCAGAGGCCCCTGTCTGGGGTAATATGCACCACGGCTATCCGCCCAACCGGTCGCCGCTGCAATAGAGGATGAGGTGCTCCACCTGCCTGTGGCAGCGCCGCCAGGGCAGAAATTACCTGGCGGATCTTCTCGTCATAGGGACGACCGGCAACACCAGCTTCCTGAGCACGGCGCATTTTAGAGGTAGCAATCATCTCCATGGCACGCGTAATCTTGGCCGTGCTCTGCACACCCCGGATGCGACGACGAATCTGACGTATGTTTGCCATAACCTACGCTACTTAAATAAACGAACAAGCATATTACGCAGCCAGCTGGGTCTTCTTGAACTCCTCGATAGCTGCCTTCAATACCTCTTCGGTCTCTTCACTGAGTATCTTGTCTCTGGCGATTGCAGAACCTATCTCCGGATGGCTAGACTCCATAAACCTGTGAAAGGCTGCTTCAAAATCCCCGAGTTTTTCCACAGCGACATCATCAAGGTAACCGCTGATGGCCGCATAGAGAATCATCACCTGTTTTTCCACCGGCATCGGCACATACTGACCCTGCTTCAAGACCTCGGAGAGGCGCTGTCCCCGCTCAAGCTGGGAACGGGTCGCCCGGTCCAGTTCAGCAGTGCCGAACTGGGCAAAGGCCGCCAGTTCACGGTACTGGGCCAGCTACATGCGAAGTCGACCGGCCACCTGTCTCATTGCCCGAATCTGGGCGTTACTGCCGACACGGGAAACCGATATACCAACATTCAGCGCCGGCCTGGTACCGGCATTAAACAGGTCTGTTTCAAGGTATATCTGGCCATCCGTAATCGAGATAACATTGGTCGGGATATAGGCAGATACGTCCCCGGCCTGTGTTTCAATAATCGGCAAGGCTGTCAGCGAGCCACCGCCGTGCTCTTCGGAATATCTCGCCGCCCTTTCCAGTAAGCGACTGTGCAGGTAGAAAACATCGCCCGGGTAGGCTTCCCTACCAGGCGGACGCCGTAGCAGCAGGGACAGCTGCCGGTAAGCCCAGGCATGCTTCGAGAGGTCATCATAGATGACCAGGGCATCCCTGCCCTGCTCCATGAACTCCTCACCGATAGCGCAGCCTGCATATGGTGCCAGATATTGCAGTGCCACTGAATCGGAGGCATTAGCAGCGACAATAATAGTATGTTCCATTGCGCCGTGTTCCTCCAGGGTAGCCGCCACACGCGCTACTTTGGAAGTCTTCTGGCCAATGGCAACATAGATACAGATGAGGTCGCCACCTTTCTGGTTGATAATCGTATCAAGAGCAATGACCGTCTTACCGGTTGACCTGTCACCGATAATAAGCTCTCGCTGTCCCCTTCCCAGCGGAATCATGCTATCGATTGCTTTTATCCCGGTCTGTACCGGCGTGTTTACCGGCTGTCTGGCCGTAACATTGGGAGCAACGCGCTCAAGGGGTCGAGTCCGGTCCGTTTTGATTGGCCCTTTGCCATCCAGAGGGCGTCCCAGCGGGTCAATCACACGCCCGATAAGGCCATCGCCAACACCTATCTCGGCAATTCGGTTGGTACGGCGTACTTCGTCACCCTCTTTAATACCTGTATAATCACCGAGGATAATCGCAGCCACACTCTCCTCTTCGAGGTTCATGGCAATCCCGATGACATCCCCGGGAAACTCGAGTAACTCGTTGTATTTCACGGCGGCCAGCCCGTGTATCCGTGCAATACCATCACCAATCTCTACTACTGCCCCAACATCGACCGTCGTCAGTGTAGTCCCGAATTGCTCTATCTCCTGTTTGATGGCGGAGGCTATGTCTCGTCCTCTGGTCGTCATCTAAGCTACCTCCATCTTCTCATAGAAAGATTACTTCCCCACTCCACCCAGTTCTCTCCGCAGGGCTGCCAGCTTACTGCGGATACTACCATCGATGAGCTTGTCACCAATCCGGATAACAATCCCGCCAATCACCCCTGGGTCTACCTTTGCCCTGAGTACCACCGGCCTGCCCACCATGTCCGTAATGCGCTGCGCCAGCTTCAGCTTGTAATCATCATCCAGCGGGATAGCCGTGGTCACCTCAGCGACCTGTGCACCCTCGACACCACGGTAGTTGTCCAGCATTTGTTGATACTCATCGGAAATATCCTCAATCATACCAAGCCTGCCCCTGGCTACCAGCATCGACACCAGCTTSARGRCCATCGGGTGTATCTCGCCCAGRCGCYCGGAAAGYRCYYTGGYCTTCTCRTCAAACGGCACCTCRCGGTTCTCCAKRAAGGCAAAKAASGCCTCGTCCCTGATAATGCTGGCAATCTTTCTCAGGTCAGACTGCCACACATTTAGCTCTTTCTGCTCCACAGCCATCCGGAAAACTGCCTGCGCATAACGTCTTGCATAAGCGCTACTGGCCATTACTATCTCCTGGTACTCTGCTACCGATTATCCTTGTCGAGCGTAGTGCTCTCTTCCAGCACCTTCTCAATCAGTTCGCGGTGCGCTTCCTTGTCCAGCGACTTCTCAATTACCTTTTCCGCAGCCGCTACCGCCAGGTCGGCAAATTCCTGCCGTATCTCACTGACCACCTCATCCCTCTCTCGCTGGATTTCTTGGCGCGCTTTCTCGACCAGGCCAGCAGCCTCCACCTGAGCTTCCTGCTGCGCCCGTTGCCTGGCCTCATCACCGGCCCTCATCGCCCGGGCGATTGCCTCCTGGCCCTCTCTTGCGGCAGCCTCTAGCTTCTTCCGGTTCTCTTCTTCAGCAGCTGCCGCCTCTTCTTTCACCATCTCCGCCTGCTCCACGCTCTCCTTTATCCTCTGAGAACGCTCGTCGAACATCCGCAGAATCGGCTTGTAGGCAAAGAAATAGAGCAGCCCGAAGAGTACAAGGAAGCTGACCAGCTGTGCTATTAGCTGTGGTACATTTAAACCAAGTCCTTCCACGATAATCCCTCCCGGCTACCAGTACTATCCGCCAGCCACAAAAATAAGGACAATCGAGACGACCAGAGCATAGATAGCGACCGCCTCGGCCATGGCGATTGCCAGAATCATGTTCGTCATGATTGGTCCCCTGGCCTCGGGATTACGTCCCAGCGCCTGCATCGCGCCCGAGCCCAGAATACCGATACCGATTCCCGGACCGATAGCCCCCAGGCCCATGGCAATTCCGGCCGCTAAGAGCCTCATTGTTTCAGCAGTGATACCTTCCATGCTGTATTCTCTCCTCCTTCCGGGGTAATTGACTTTAACCGCTTATTGCAGCGGGATTTTCTTAAATTAGTGAGCCTCCTCATGCTCATGCAAAGTGACCGCCATGGTGGCGAACACCAGTGTCAGTCCGCCGAAGATAAGCGCCTGGATGGCGCCAACGAGTAACTCCAGTCCGTAGAACGGTATCGCCAGCAGGAACGGCATCAGGAACAGCATCATCAGTATAAGTATCTCACCACCAAGCATGTTGCCGAAGAGACGGAAGGCGAAGCTGACCAGCCGTATACAAAAGCTGATGAACTCGAGGAAGCTGACAAATAAGTCAATCCCACCGAAAAACAGGCTACCAAAGCCGCTCTTCGCCTTGCCGCGCACCAGCTGGCCGACGCCCTGATTGAAGCGGGTAGCATTGAAAAACTGCTTGAAGAATAACAGACGACTCTGGCTGATACCGAAGTAAAGCACGAAAACGAAAGATACGATTGACAGGGCCAGCGTGAAGTTGATGTCCGTGTTAGCACCCCGCAGTAACGGCAGAACGTGTGTTTGGCCATGCTCGGCCACGGTATAGGTAATTGAGCCGAAACCGGGTATCAAACTCAGCCACGAGTTCATGATAACGAACAGGAAGATGGTTGTGATTATCGGGAAAAAGCGGCGCCCGTTCTTCTCACCGGCAACATCAGTGCAGAGATTGAGCAGCCACTCGATGGCGAACTCAAGCAGGTTCTGCAACCGGGTAGGTATGAGCTTTATCCGGTGGGTAACCGCCCATGCCAGCGCCACCAGCACAATAATGGTTATCCAGGAGGCAATAAGGGTATTGGTAACGGCGAATCCACCGATATGGAAGATTTCTTCGGCCGGTAGCTGCACATGGGGTGAATCGACGGTGAATACGTCGGGTAACCCAACATCACCGACCATCGCCTTGCCGAGAGCACCGCTGAGGAAACTAACTATGCCGACTGCCAGGACAACTACAATGATGACAATAAGTACTGGAAACGAACACCCTAAACAGCCTTTTCTTGACACTAGCTGTTCCCCTTATCCTGTTTGTCCCTTAGAAAGGGCCGGAACATGGCGTAGACACCGTAGAAAGCGACCACGATGCCCAGAAGTAGACCGATTATTAAGAACAGAGGTTCACTATTCAGCCTGCCATCAAGCCAGCGCCCGCCGACCACACCCAGAATGATGGAAGCCGCCACGAAAAACCCGACCCCCAGCATTCCCAACGCCGCCAGTCGCCTGTCCATACCGCCAGCAGCATATCAAATACACCCTGCCAAGTCAATCTTTGCACAATACTGTTCGATATTTCTACGGTCAAAACCTTAACAAGTACTTACTAGTCTGGACATGAAAAAAGGCCCTAAAACTATTAGCTCAGGGCCTTCCCCTTATCCACTCGGGACATCCCATGCGTTACCGGCTGGATTTACGCCGCCTCCTCACTGAAGAGTCGTGAAAAATCTCCGTTAAATTTCTTCAGGAAACTGTGCATATCGAGTACTTCATCGACCTTCAGGCCTTCGGAATCCCGGAATTTCTCCTCCTCGGCCGCAGAGAGGTCGGTAACTGTCTCCGGTGCCCCTTCCCCATCAACTACAGCCGTCACCAGGTACTGGGCACGACAGGCCACGCAGAACACACTCATGAACCACATGTTTTCATGATGGCCGAGGACTTCGATGTCTTCTATCTCATATCGTTGCCCGCAGCCGCTACATTTGGCCGACATCATCATCTTTTTAATATTGGATTCGTCCACTACCCTACCTCGGTGCGTTAAGCTAAGCCCTGACTTACGACTTCCGCTTGTCGAAGTCCTCCATGTCAAGACTATTAATGAAATCTTGAAAAGCAGATAGCTTGTTCATCTCTTCTTCTGTTATTTGCTTACCATCAACGTAATCTGTTTCGCCCGTTTCCGATAATAACTTACCCGTCTCCTTGTCCAGTAATATCCCGGCCTTATCCAACACTCCCTCCTCAGCGTAAATGGGCGCCTGCACTCTTACAGCCAAGGCAATCGCATCACTGGGACGGGAATCTACCTCCATCTGCTCGCCATCTACATTGATAATAATCTTTGCATAGAAGGTATCATTCTTGAGGTCACTAACAACAATGGAGTTGATACTGGCTCCCAATGCATCAACAATCGTATTTAAAAGGTCATGGGTCATCGGTCGCGGTACGCTGACACTCTGCAGCTTGACCGCGATAGCATCTGCCTCTGACGGTCCTATCCAGATAGGCAGATAACGGTCAGTCGCCTTCT
The DNA here is from genome assembly GCA_011171075.1 of Dehalococcoidia bacterium. GTDB lineage: Bacteria > Chloroflexota > Dehalococcoidia > Dehalococcoidales > Fen-1064 > W589. The sequence goes on from DUFD01000042.1 coordinate 20,393, forward strand.
CCTTGAGGATAACCACCCGCTGGTAGTTCATAAGACTAACCCGGATGCTGTCAACTACCATCTCTATCAAAGGTAGACCTCCTCGCCCGGCATCACTATTCTACTCCTAACGTACATCTGCTGTCAATGATTTATGGCTATCGCAGTCACCATAGACGTCTATTTTCACCCACCGTGAATCCTCTTATCACTTACCCTAGTCGGCCTAATCTGTGGTATAATAACCCGTTAAAAGTTTGCCTGACACTATGGGGTAAAGAAACTATAATACAAGAAACCCGCCTCTTTACATCCCTATTCATGAAGGAGGATAACAAAATGCGTCAGGGTCGAAAGGCTACTGTCTGGTTTAATGAGGTAACCAGGAAGGATATTCCGCTTGTTGGAGGTAAAGGTGCCAATCTTGGTGAGATGACCAACGCCAAGATACCTGTCCCACCCGGATTCATTGTCACCGCCGACGCTTATTTCGATTTCCTGGCAGTAACCGGAATCACCGAACAAATCCGCACTCTTCTGAGACCACTGGATACCAATAACAGTACGCAACTCCAGAAAATTTCTGCCCAAGTCAAGGATGTAATCTTGAATGCCGCTATGCCTGAGGAGACAGCCGCGGCCATCAGGCAAGCCTATACGACAATGGGCGGTGGTCTGGTAGCGGTACGCTCCTCAGCCACTGCCGAAGACCTGCCGGAGGCATCCTTTGCCGGACAGCAGGCAACTTTCCTAAACATCAGCGGCGAAGATAAGGTAGTGGATGCCGTTCAAAGGTGCTGGGCATCCCTCTTCGAGCCGAGAGCTATCTTTTACCGCGAGGAAAACGGCTTCGACCACTTCAAAGTGGGCATCGCCGTACCGGTGCAGAAAATGGTCCAGTCCGATGCATCCGGAGTCATGTTCACCGTGGAGCCAACCACCAGCGACCGCAGTAAGATTACAATCGAGGCCGTCCTCGGACTCGGTGAGATGATTGTTTCCGGAGATGTAACCCCAGACCACTATGTTGTCAGCAAGGACACCATGCAGATAGCCCACAAGGAAGTGAAAGCGCAGGAGTGGAAACTCATCAAGAAAGAGGGGGGCACAGGGAAGGAAGATAATATCAAGGTAGACCTCACCCCTGAGGAGCAATCGCGACAGAAGATAACCGACGAAGATATTATCACCCTGGCCAGAATCGGTAAAGGCCTGGAAGACCACTATCAATTCCCTCAGGATGTCGAATGGGCGAAAGAGAACGATGAAATCTTCATTGTCCAGACCCGCCCCGTAACAACAATCAGGGAAACGGTTACCACCGGCCCCGAAATAGAAGCAGAGGCAATACTCACCGGCTCACCGGCCAGCCCCGGGGTTGCCTCCGGCCCGGTAAAGCTGGTATCAGACCCGTCGCAGATAGACAAAGTGCTTGACGGTGACATCCTGGTGGCAGAAATGACCACCCCGGATTTCGTACCGGCGATGAAGCGGGCGGCGGCAATCGTTACCGACCGCGGTGGCCGGACGGCTCATGCCGCCATTGTTAGCCGGGAACTGGGCATCCCCTGTGTTGTCGGTACCGAGAAGGCAATGGCCACCCTTAAAGACGGACAGATTATTACCGTAAATGGTAGCGGTGGCAAGGTATATGAAGGTAAAATCGAGGTGGCTGAGGAAGAAGAGACCAGGGCCAGAGAAGATATCAAGACCAAGACCACGCTGCTGGTAAACCTGGCCCAGCCTGAGCTGGTCGACCGTGTAGCATCACGTAATGTTGATGGTATTGGGCTGCTGCGAGCCGAGTTCATGGTCGCCCAGATAGGTGAACACCCCAGCTACATGATTAGCCAGGGCAGGGGCCAGGAATTCGTTGACAAACTGGCCGAAGGGCTCACCACCTTCGCCAGGGCTTTTCACCCCCGCCGGGTAGTTTACCGAACCAACGATTTTAAAAGCAACGAATACCGGGCACTCAAAGGCGGCGAAGATTACGAGCAGCCCGAGGAAAACCCGATGCTCGGTTACAGGGGAGCCTCCCGGTACATCACCGACATCGAGACCTTCAAGCTGGAGCTGGCGGCCATCAAAAAGGTGCGGGAGAAGTACAACAACCTGTGGGTCATGATTCCGTTTGTCCGCACTGTAAACGAGCTGTCCCAGACAATCAAGATTATGGCAGATGAAGGGCTGAAGCGCTCGGACGACTTCAAGATATGGATGATGGTTGAAGTACCATCCAACATCATCCTCCTGGAGAAATTCATCGCTGTTGGGATTGACGGCATCTCTATCGGTTCAAACGACCTCACCCAGCTTACCCTGGGGGTCGACCGTGACAGTGAGAAGCTGGCCGATACCTTCGATGAGCGGGATGAAGCCGTAATGCTCTCACTGGAGAGGGCTATCAAGGTGTCCAACAGCATGGGGATTACCTCCTCTATCTGCGGACAGGCACCATCGGTCTATCCGGAACTCACCAAGAAGCTGGTCGAGTGGGGAATTACATCTGTCTCTGTCAGTCCAGACATGATTGACCGCACCCGGGAGATTATCGCTCAAGTTGAAGCGCGATTGAACAGGTAGTGAGTGTTCGACCTAACATTCGTCAGCTGACCGAAGAAAGGGAAGAAAGCCTCTCACCCTTCGCTCAAAAGAGCAGGCTTTCGCAGGGCAGGCTTAAGCAGGAGGAGCCCTGCCCGGTGCGTACCGAGTTCCAGCGCGACCGCGACCGCATTCTCTATTCAAATGCGTTCCGTCGCCTCAAGCATAAAACGCAGGTCTTTATCAGCCCGCTCGGCGACCACTACGTAACCCGCCTGACGCACACCCTCGAGGTCTCTCAGATAGCAAGGACAATCACCCGCGCCCTTAACCTCAATGAGGACCTGGCAGAGGCAATCAGCCTGGGGCACGATTTGGGGCACACCCCCTTCGGACACATCGGGGAAGCCGTTCTTGACGAGCTATATCACAAGGGATTCCGCCACAACGAGCAGTCTTTACGTATCGTCGACCACCTGGAAAACAACGGGCGCGGACTCAACCTCACCTGGGAGGTCAGGGACGGCATCCTCAGCCATTCGAAAACAAACGCCAGCATTATGCCGGGAGACAATGAGAGGGCGGATACCCTCGAAGGTGAAGTCTGTTGTCTGGCCGATGTCATCGCTTATGTCAACCACGACACCGAGGACGCCATCAGGGCCGGTGCCATCTCCAGCGGAGACATACCACTATCAGCCGTGAAAGTACTCGGTATGTCAAACTCGGCGCGTATCAACGCCATGGTCAATGATGTCATCGAAAGCTCGTGGGCAGTCAGCGGAAGAGGAGCAGCAGGCGTTGCTACCTCAGTCCACATCTCAATGAGTCCTGAAATCCTTGAAGCGACCAATACCATGCGGGACTTCCTTTTTGAAAGGGTGTACAATGTTTGCGCGTCCCAAGAGGAATCAGACCAGGCCAGGCACATCGTCCGCCTGCTGTACCGATACTTCTCCATCCATGAGGACAAACTGCCGCCGGAGTACCGCCTCGGTGACGACGAAAAGGAACGAAGAGTGGTCGACTATATAGCCGGCATGACTGACCGCTATGCTTTTAGAATTGCCGAGGAGTTGTCCCTGCTCGACAACAGCGCAAAACAACAGCGTCTCTTCATTGACTAACCAGAAAATATGTATAATACTATGCTTTATCCCCGGATGATTATTGGGCAGGCTTATTAGACTATAAATGAGCGTTATCGACGAAGTTAAGCAGAAGCTGGATATCGTTGAGGTCGTCAGCCAGCACATTACATTGACCAAGGCCGGCCGTAATTTCAAGGCACGGTGCCCCTTCCACGAAGAGAAGACCCCATCATTCTTCGTCTTCCCGGAACGGCAGAGCTGGCACTGTTTCGGGGCCTGCGGCACCGGCGGTGATGTCTTCTCGTTTGTCATGAAACAGCAGGGCATCGAATTCGGCGAGGCGCTGCGTCTCCTCGCCCGTCAGTCAGGGGTAACCGTCCCCTCCCGCATTGAGCGTGACACCCGGAAAGACGAGAGAGAGCATCTTTACCAGGTCAATAAAGCGGCCGCCGAGTTCTTCCACGACCAGCTCCTTACCTCACCGGCCGCCGCCGGGGCACGCGACTACCTGACCAAACGCGGTTTCACAACTGAAACAACCTCCAACTTTCAACTGGGATTCAGCCCCGATAGCTACGAAGCACTGCAGAAACACCTCAAGGAGATTGGCTATGCCGAGCAGGAGCTTCTCGATGCCGGTCTGCTCGTGGAGACTGATGATGGTCGCACCCGTGACCGCTTCCGTGGTCGCCTCATGTTCCCCATCCACGACTCCAGGGGGAATACCACCGGTTTCGGAGCAAGGGCACTCGACGACTCCATGCCCAAGTACACGAACTCACCGCAGACACTTGTCTTTGACAAGAGTGGCACCCTGTACGGTGTCGATTTGGCCACCGCTACCATCCGGAAACAGGACCAGGTTATCATCGTGGAAGGCTATATGGACGCCATCACAGCCCATCAGAATGGGTTTAATAACATGGTTGCCTCCATGGGGACCGCCATCACCGAGCGCCAGGTCACGACACTCAAGAGGCTCACTAAAAATGTCGTCCTCGCCCTCGATGCGGACGCTGCCGGTGAGGAGGCGATGCTGCGCTGCGTCGACTATGAGAATATCCTCGATACCGAAATACGGGTTGCCCTGCTTCCCGAAGGTAAAGACCCGGATGATGTTATCCGCGAAGCCCCTGAGAAGTGGCAAGAAATGGTCGATAACGCCGTGCCGGTGGTCGACTTCACCTTCAGAACCAAGACCACCAGGCTGGACATGACCGCCGCCGGGGACCAATCGAAGGCCGTACACGAGCTTGCCGCCATTATCGCACGGATGAAAGACCCGGTCCGCCGCGACCACTACATCAGGAGACTGGAAATCCTGACCAAAACGAGGTATAATATAATTGAGGGTGTTGTTAAAGAATATATGGCACCTTCAAAGCAGAGTAAGACCAAAAAAGAACCAACTACTATCCGGACCACCCGATTACTTTTTTCTAATCCCCTTGAGGAATACTGCCTGAGGCTACTATTGCACCACCCGGAACTGGTTGATATGAGTGAAGGTCTCTTGCCAGAGTATTTTCGAAATAGCCAGAACCGCGAGATATTTATGGCATGGCAGCAGGCTAAGGACCTGCCGTTACTCAAAGAAAATCTTGACCCTGCCTTATGGGAGCAGGTTGAGTCGCTTGTTTCCCTCGATGTTATTGATAATAAGGTCGAGGATAAACTGGCCAACGTTATCCTTCGTCTTCGAAAGCAATACCTGCGAGACCAGCAGGAGGAGAGAGCCGCTGCGTTCGCTGCGGCTACCGAACAAGAAGGCACTGGCGCCGACCTAGCCAAACTCCAGGAAGTCGGGATAGAGGACACGACTCAACTGCAGGAAGTATTTGAACAAGAGGCCAGAGGCCGCAGGAGCAGGAAGTGATGGACATAGAAGGCTTTACAAATCCACCGCAGTTCCCGGAGAACGGTAAAGACGACGAAGAAGACATCTCCGACGAGGCGATAAACGTCAAGCCGCAATCGGCGGCTGACCTCGAGTTGGAAGCACAGCTGGAGGCCATAGATGACCAGGAGGTCGGGGATGACCCCGTCCGCCTCTATCTCCACGAAATCGGCAAGGTCCACCTGCTCACCGCCGATAATGAGAAGACCCTCGCCCGGCAGATTGAAGAGGGTAAGCGGATTGACGAGCTCAAGCACCAGTTACATAAGGCGGGTAGACCACCGTCAGCGACCGAGATAGTGCTGGCCATGGCCAGTGAAATAGGTAAAGCGTCTGACCTGATAGGTATCCTCCAGGAACAACTCGACCTGACCAAGACTGACAGGTTTATTACCAGCGTTTCCGATATCAAAAATCGGAGCAAAATCGACGGCGTGATTGACCAGCAGCTCGTACAGAACATTGCGTTACGTCTAGACAAACCGTTCCCGGACATTGAACAGGCAATCATCAACCTGTCGATTGACTGCGCCTTGCTACCGGATGAGGTGCTCAGAGCAATCAGTAGCAACACCACCCTGAACAGCATTATTGACCGCGCCAATGACCCTTCTTTCATAGAAAAAGTAAGTGAACACGAGCAGCAAATCAACACCAGGCTGATTGAGATAGAGGAAGAGTCGGAAAAGGCCAAGAACCACCTCACCGAGGCCAACCTGCGCCTCGTGGTCAGCGTCGCCAAGAAGCACATCGGCCACGGTATGTCCCTGCTCGACCTCATCCAGGAGGGTAATATCGGCCTGATACGGGCCGTGGAGAAATTCGACCCCCACAAGGGCTACAAATTCAGCACCTACGCTACCTGGTGGATACGTCAGGCAATCACACGCGCCATCGCCGACCAGGCCCGGACTATCCGTGTGCCCGTACACATGATAGAGACCATCAACAAACTGCTCCGACTCAGTCGGCGCCTTGCCCAGGAGTACGGCCGCGAGCCTACTTCAAAGGAAATCGGACTGAAAATGGGCATGTCACCGGAGAAGGTGCGGGAGATTGTCAAGGTGGCCCAGTTACCGATATCACTGGAGCTACCGATGGGCGAGGAGGAAGATAGCCACCTCGGTGACTTCATCGAGGACCGTAACGCCCTGCCGCCGGTCGATGCCGCCTCCAAGCAATTACTCAAAGAGCAGATTGACGAGGTACTCTCCAGTCTTACCCACCGTGAACAACGTGTTCTCCAGCTACGGTTCGGCCTCGAAGACGGCCGCAGCCGGACACTTGAGGAGGTCGGCCAGGAGTTCAAGGTAACCAGGGAGCGCATCCGCCAGATTGAGGCCAAGGCCCTGCGCAAGCTCCGCCACCCCAGCCGCAGCCGGAAGCTCAAGGACTACCTGGAGTAAAAGCGAATATAAACAGAGATACGCATGGCCGACATAGTCGAAATTAACGGTTACTGTGACCAACGTTTTTCCAACGTCAGGGATGCCTTCGCCAGGGCCTTCGAGGTCGAAGGAGATGTCGGGGCTTCGTTTGCGGCAACTGTCGACGGTGAGTTTGTAGTCGATATATGGGGTGGTTTCGCCGATGTCGCCAGGACACGACCCTGGAAGAAAGACACAATCGTCAATGTATGGTCGACCACCAAGGTAATGACAGCCCTCTGCGCCCTGATGCTCGTTGACCGTGGTCAGCTCGACCTTGATGCGCCAGTTAGCCAGTACTGGCCGGAGTTTGCTCAGGCCGGTAAAGAAAAGATACTTGTTCGGCACATCCTCAGTCATACGTCTGGTCTAGCCGGCTTTGAGGAAACTGTTACAGTGGAAGACCTGTACAACTGGGACTATATGGTTGGTCTGCTTGCTGCCCAGAAACCCTGGTGGGAGCCAGGTACAAAAAGCGGTTATCACTCAATCACCTTTGGCTACCTCGTTGGTGAAGTGGTCCGGCGGATTACAGGCAGGACACTCGGAACTTTTTTCCGCGAGGAAGTGGCCGTGCCGCTCGGTGCCGATTTTCACATCGGACTGGGCACCGAGCATGATACACACGTGGCCGAGTTGATTTGGCCACCAACACCACAACCCGGTGAACCCGGTTACGTCAACCCGGAAGATGTGCCCGAAATTGCCCGTAAAGTGGCAAATGTAAATCCCACCTTCCAGGCCACTGATACCAATCAGAGGGCCTGGCGTGCTGCTGAGATACCGTCTGTCAATGGGCACGGCAACGCTCACTCGGTTGCTCAAGTTGCTGCAATAATAGCCTGTGGTGGTGAGCTTGATGGTGTACGCTTTCTCAGCATGCCAACCATCGAGAAGGCAATTGAGGAGCAGTGCTACATGACCGACCTTGTCCTCCAAGTGCCGATTCGATGGGGGCTGGGCTTCGGGTTAAACGCAGTAGAAACGCCAATCGTACCGAACCCAAGAGCCTTTTTCTGGTACGGTGCAGGCGGCTCTGTGGTAGTTGTTGACCTTGACGCCAGAGTCAGTTTTTCTTATGTAATGAACAGGATGGGGGCTGGACTAATAGGCGACAAACGCTCCGTCAGGCCAGCCAGAGCCCTTTATGCCTCGTTATAAACCAGCAGGAGATAAGTCTCAGTTGTCGACTAGAAACTACCGCGAAAGGAGACAACATGTTCAATAGAATCCTGGTATGCCTCGACGGCTCCGCCCTTGCCGAAGAAATCCTGCCATATGCCACCGAGGTCGCCAGGCGTTTCGGCAGCAAGGTGGTACTCCTTGAGGTCACCACCCCGCCAAGCATAGTCATTGAGCCGACGACGGGCTATTCCCATTCAACGTCTCTCTCCGAGATTCAAATAAGCGAGGACGAAGCCGCCAGCTACCTTGAAGATATTTCACAGCAGCTACAGGGAGATGGTCTGGATGTCGAGTATCTTACCTTGCCCGGCAGCCCGGGTAAGACCATCATCAGCTACGCCGAAGAGAACAATATTGACCTGATTGCCCTCGGCACCCACGGAAGAGGCGGGCTGGTACGGATGGCATTTGGCAGCGTTACCGACTATATATTAAGACATTCCAATTTGCCGCTCCTGGTAATGAGACCCCAGCAATCGGAGTGACCGGCCAGTTTCTCCCCTTCCTTATTACTGCTCATTCGGGTAGAATAAGCCCATGGAGAAAACAGGCCCGACCCCCATCCGGCGGCAATACCTCAAAATAAAGCAGCAATACCCGCAGGCAATCGTGCTCTTCCGCCTGGGCGACTTCTACGAGACCTTTGACGAAGACGCCCGAATTGTTGCCAACGAACTTGAAATTGTCCTTACCTCGCGCGAGATGGGCAAGGGTAACAAGGTGCCGATGGCCGGTATCCCCTACCACGCCCTGGACAACTACCTGGCCCGGCTCATCAACAGCGGCCACAAGGTCGCCATCTGTGAGCAGGTAACACGCCCCGGCGAGACGAAAGGAATCGTCGAACGCGAGGTTGTTCGCGTAGTCACCCCCGGCACTGTCATTGAGCCTGGCCTGCTCGACAGCAAGGTAAACAACTACCTGACCAGCCTCGTGCTCGGTGACGAAGAGGCAGGCATCGCCTATGTTGACATCACTACCAGCGAGTTCGCCTCCACCCAGCTACCCCGGCACCGGATTATCGCTGAACTGGAACGCCTCCGTCCCTCGGAGCTAATCACCAACGCCCCCGATGAGCTTTCGCACCTCAAGACGGACGTCACGGTAACGCCGGTCGACGAGTACTGGTTCAGTCAGGAGACAGCTCTGCGAACACTGCTCGACCACTTTGGCACGAGCACCCTCGACGGTTTCGGGCTGACAAACCTGCCCCTGGCAATCAGGGCAGCCGGGGCTGTCATCCGCTACCTCCAGGAGACGCAGAAAGGTGCCCTGAGCCAGTTGACCCGCCTCTCCACCTACTCCACCGATTCCTTCATGGCGCTCGACGTCCAGACACAGAAGAACCTGGAGCTTTTCCACAGCGCCGGCGGTATGGCCAGCGGCTCACTGCTCTCGGTAATCGATATGACGAAAACAGCTATGGGAAGTCGGCTCCTGAAGCGATGGCTGGGACAGCCGTTGCTCGATATCGATGAGCTTAACAGGAGACAGGAAGCTATCGAGTGGTTCTACACCAATGCCCTGCCGCGTAACCAGGTCGTCTCCCTGCTGGGCAAGATATCCGACCTCGAAAGACTGATTAACCGGGTGGGCAGTGGCATCGCCCATCCCCACGAGCTTATTGCGCTCCGCCGTAGCCTGGAGGTTATCCCCGAACTCAAATCAGCCATTGAGAGCGCTAATAACACCGAACGGATTGACTGGCTAAAGAACGAGCTAAAGCCCCGCGAAGATGTGGTTGCTCTCGTTTCCGAGGCGATTGTCGATGAGCCCTCGGGCACCCTGGGCGAGGGCGGTGTCATCAGGCCCGGCTTCTCCGAGGAGCTCGATAACCTCCGGCAGGTAGCCGTTGATGCCCGGCAGTACCTGGCCAATATGGAGCGTCACGAGCAGGAGAGTACCGGCATCAAGTCGCTGAAGATTGGCTACAACCGCGTATTCGGCTACTACATCGAGGTCTCCAATGCCAACCTCTCCCAGGTGCCGAACACATACATCCGCAAGCAGACGCTGGTCAACGGCGAGCGCTTCTTCACGCCGGAGCTGAAAGAGTATGAGTCGATGATTCTCAATGCCCGCGACCGCGTCGGGGAACTGGAAACGAGCATCTTTCAACGCGTCTGCCGCCAGGTGTCCACCGTCAGTGAACAGGTCTTGGCCGTCGCCCGGACAATCGCCAACGTCGACGTCTTCTCCAGCCTGAGCGAGGTTGCCGTTCGCTACGGCTATACCCGACCCAAGCTGACCACCGATGATGAAATCATGATTACCGAGGGGCGCCACCCGGTGGTCGAGCGCACCCTTACCGAGACGGGCTTCGTCCCCAACGATACCCGCCTCTCCAACGACGACGCCCAGCTTATCATCCTCACCGGCCCCAATATGGCAGGCAAGTCTACCTATCTACGCCAGGTCGCCCTGATTGTGCTCCTGGCACAAATCGGCAGCTTCGTGCCGGCTGAGTCGGCCACCATCGGGCTGGTCGACCGCATCTTTACGCGGATAGGCGCACGCGATGACCTTGCTGCCGGGCAGTCGACCTTCATGATAGAGATGGTGGAGACGGCCAATATCCTCAACAACGCCACCCCGCGTTCTTTGCTCATTCTCGACGAAATCGGACGGGGCACCAGTACCTACGACGGCCTATCCATCGCCCGCGCCGTCGCCGAGTTTATCCACAACCACCCGCGCCTCGGGGCCAAAACCCTGTTCGCCACCCACTACCACGAGATGGTGGAGCTGGCCGACTCCCTGCCACGGGTAAAGAACTTCAACGTCGCTGTTGCCGAGGAAAAGGGCAATGTCATCTTCCTGCGCAAAATCGTCCCCGGCGGGGTCGATAAGAGCTACGGGATACACGTTGCCAAGCTCGCCGGACTGCCCCGCTCCGTGGTGCACCGCGCCCAGGAGGTCCTCGACGAACTGGAGAGCGACAGCCACCCCGCCGCCCCGAAGTCCAAAGGGCGTACGCCTAAAGAGGTAGTGCAGCAGCTCCCCATGTTCGGGCAGAAATCAGCCGTCGATGAGGAGCTTGAGAAGCTGGAAATCGACTCAATGACGCCCTTAGAGGCCCTGACGAAGCTTTACGAGTTGCAGAGGAAGACGAGGGATGGCGGAAGATAATAAAGGACAACATCGCCGTATAGTAACCGCAACAAACTTACCCTATTTGGCAAAAGGCCTGCACTGGTCGCTTCGTGTCCTGGCCGCCCTTCTGTTCCTGACAGCATTACTACTCTTACCTCTGGTGGCACGTGCCGCGACAAGGGTGGACAACGACTTCACTCTTGGGTTGAGAGTGAACGGCATTGACATCCAGTACCAGGAGACCATTGTTTTTGACCCGGCAGAGGACCTGGTTGTCGATATATACATAACGGATGTGAGTAGAGAGATAACGCTCGAAAACGTATCGGTAGTGACGAAATTTGCATGGCAGACTATTACCACCATGCAGAGGAGCCTTGATAACTCTCGCATCGACACAGGCGGTTACTACAGAAACACGATTGTCTTCAGTGCGGGAGAGGGTCTGGGGTTCGGCCCCTTACGTGAGGTCACGGGCGTGTTTAGTGTAACAATCGAACTGAATTATATCGCCGGTGCCTCAGATAAGACCTGGGATATAGAGAGGGAGTTGAAGATACCGGGAAATCCGCTAAACACCACGGCAGGACAGGTCGCGTCGGTAGTAACCGGCGGGACAGTCATTGCTACAGCGGTCCTGGTGAGGTCGTCGATGCTGTCGAGTGTGGCCGCCGGTACCATCATACCGGGAAACGTGGTCGCCAGGCCCACTTCAGGCCTCCTCGACTTCTTAAGAGGTCGCCTTGAACCGACAGCCAGGGGTCGGGTAACGTCAAACATTGTCAAGGCCGCGCGGAGCCGGATAAAAAAAGACAGGTGCCCGCTATGTGACACCCCCATCAGACACGGCCACTGCTATACCTGCCGGAAAACGGCCAAACAGGTGCGGGACGAATATGCCGGGAAGATAAGCACGTTGGCCGAGGAAGGAGCCAGGCTGATTGCCAGTGGCGAGGTGGTGACACTGGACATGCTCGGCTCCGAGTTGAACATCAGTCCTACACTGGCCGGTGACGTCCTCGCGGCGCTGCACAATGCGAAACTGGTGAAGCTCAAAGGCATCACGCACAAGCTCCTGGGAAAGGCAATCATCATGGGCATCGGTATGGGGCTCTCATTAATACTATGGGTAACCGTGGGCGGCCTGGTTGCCCTTGATACCTGGGCACTGGTGGCCGTGCTCGTGGCATCCGTGGTCCTGCCCATCATAATAACGAAGGGCCTTCAGGCCAAAGCGCGACGGGAACTAACAAGGACTACGTGACGGGGCTTAATGAGTTAGAGAGGAAGGCGATGGGAGGACAGTTAATACAGGAGGCCTCAGTTTAGAAGGACGGAAATATTCACATAGAGTAGCTAGGGTGGTATAACGTTATCTCCCTCATCTACGTCTAATCCTCCTACGCAACTCTCTAAGTTTACGTTGTTCGTCTGCGTCATAATCTTGAGGTCTAACCACCATAGTTTTATCCCAATTAAACGGCTCTCCACAATTGTGGCAGATCCGTTGTAGGAATTTAACCTCAGTAGCACAGCTATTACAGCAGTATGTCCATTCTTGGTTCGGATAGACCTTACTAGGTTCCTTCTTGCCATAGATGCCAGATAATTCCATTCCTTTATTTCGGCTTTTACCTTTTCGCATTTAGTTATACTCCCAAGGAATTATTACATCAACATATTCTACCACCTTATGTCAAACAATTAAAGGGGCACCTTCCAAGGGGGACTCCCCCTTGGTATCCCCCTCTAAGAGGGATTACACCCCTCTTAAACACCCCAAAACGGTGAGAGGGCATTTCTCAGGCAAGTGTCGTTCTCACCTTATAGAGAGGGGAAGACCGCATAGAGGGAAAATTGTACCCCAAACACCTTTAAGGGAGAGTCAAAAAGGAGCACATCATCAGACACTTCAAGCAGGAGTCAAAGAGGGGCGCAGCCCCTCTTAAATATTTCCTCCCCTTCCCCAGTGGGGAAGGGGATTAAGGGGATGGGGCCACCACCAGATAGGAATGATGACTACAAAAAGTTGACGATAAGACAGGCAGACAAGCATGCCCGCCCATTAAAAAGCAGGTATCTCAAAAAAGTCGGCTTAGGTCTAGCCCTCGTTGAGTTCCTTCAGGATGGCCTCTATCTTGTCCGGACCCCAGTTCACGAAACCTGCCACTTGCTTGATGGTCATGCCCATTGCCATCGCCAGCATCGACTCGTCTATCGCCTGTCCGGCATGCTTGGAGATAATGTCCTTGGCATCAGAACGTGATTTCATGACCTCCGCGATTGTTGAATCAGCCGTCAGCGCCATTTCCTGCCTCCTGTTTCGTAATCACCACCACAACCAGCACCCCGAAATAATAGGCTACAACCCCCGCCCTGTCAAACCGCGCTCTGGTACTCCCGGAAGACCTCCACAATGTCGTCCCTCCTGCTAAGGGCTTTTCCGATGCCGTACTGGTTGTGGAGTCGCAACGGCACGCAGCAGCAGCTACAGCAACTACAGATTGCGAAAAAGTCATCACGGCACCTGACTATGCTGTGAATGAGCCCCCTCTGGTGACAGTCCCGCAGTATCTCCTTGGCCTCCTCTTTACTTATCTCGCGGTACTCGTCCGGGCGCTCCTCGATAAAGATATTGCCGTTCAGGCTGAGCATTATCTCCACGTTCACCGGATTGTTACAGTTGTGATAGACCTGACGGCATGTGCACGGCCCGACCATCAGGCTCCCGGAGGCATCGACTACCTCAGCAGCCTCGTCAGGGGTAAGAACATAGGCGCCCTCCAGGTTGTCGCCCCAGGTGTTGGCCACCCAGCGCACCAGCCGACCAAGCAGGGGGAGCCTGGTACACCTTGCCCAGAACATGTAGAACTTGAGCATGGACTCGCGGTGCCGACTGTACAGTTTGAGGGTATGATGCATGGTAATACTGACCAGCATCCAGTCTAACGGTAACCGGAGCGGATTGCAACTCATCACACAGGCTGTGCTCCCAATTGCCTGGCTATAGTCAGTATGTTATAGTTAGACCTGTTATGGAAACCAGAATCGATACCATCAAAGACGGCACGGTGACCACTCCACGAGGGTTCCATGCCGGTGCAACAGCCGCCGGAATTAAACACGTCGGCAGCGACAAGTTGGACCTCGGTATCCTGTTCTCGCAGGAGCCGTGTGTGACCGCTGGCCTGTTTACCACCAGCCGGATTAAGTCGGCCCCTGTACTGCTGTGCCAGGAATGCCTCAAAAAAGGGCGGGCATTAACTGTTGTCGTCAACAGTGGCTGTGCCAATGCCAGCACCGGCAAGCAGGGACTGGCCGATGCCGCCGAGATGGCTTCCCTGACGGCGAAAGCAATCGGAGTAGACCCTGAGGAGGTCCTGGTGGCCAGCACCGGTGTTATCGGGCAACGACTACCGATGGAGCGAATCAGGGAAGGCCTCAACCACATCAGCCTGTCCGACAACGGCGGCCACGAGCTTGCCCGGGCAATGATGACCACGGACACCGTTCCCAAAGAGATAGCCGTAGCCTTCGAAGTCGAAGGGTCGCTATTCACCATCGGTGGGGTCGTCAAGGGGTCGGGGATGATTCATCCGAACATGGCCACCCTGCTCTGCTTCCTGACGACGGACGCTGCCGTGGAGCCTGCTTTCCTGCACGAAGCATTACGCCGGGCGGGCGATATCTCCTTCAATATGGTCTCGATTGATGGCGATACCAGCCCCAGCGATACCTTACTGCTGCTCGCCAACGGCATGGCAGGAAACACACCTATCGTATCGGGTAGCCCCTCAGCAGACCTCTTTCAGCAGGCGCTCGACCGCGCTTGTGTCCACCTGGCGAAGGCAGTGGCACGTGACGGCGAAGGTGCCACCAGACTGCTGGAGGTCACTGTAAACGGAGCAAAAAGCAGGACCGATGCTGCCCAGGCAGCCCGTACAATCGTAAGCTCACCCCTGTGGAAGACAGCGGTCTATGGACGCGACCCCAACTGGGGTCGGGTGGTGGCTGCTCTGGGACGGAGTGGCGCTGAGGTTGAAGAGACCCGCCTCGACGTTCGCATCGGTGAGATACTCGTGCTGAAGGGGGGCATGCCGCAGCCATACGATGAGTCGGACGTTGTCTGGGTAATGGAAAGGGACGAGGTGCCAGTTACGCTGGAACTGAACCTGGGCACGGCTTCGGCAACAGCCTGGGGCTGTGACCTGACTGAAAAATACGTTATGATAAACAGTCAGTACACCACCTGAACGGGATTCAGACAGGCAAGTCTATTGGCCCTACATTCATTATCTTGATTGACAACGTTATTTCGGTTGATTAAAGTTAGGCGTAAAACACAGTTAAGATGGAAACAAATATAACTAAACAGCTAGCAGAAATTCCGCCGGTACACCGTGACTTCCTTCTAACTTCGGTTGAGAAGTTGAAGAACGACAACCGGATTCTCGGTGTTGCCATAGGAGGCTCGTTTATCTCCGGGCATGTGGATGAATACAGCGATCTGGACTTGGTTGTTGTAGTTGCCCCGGAGGAGTACCAAAAAGTCCTTGATGAAAGAAAAAGGATTGCGAAAAGTATCGGTCCTTTACTCGAAGCTTTCACCGCTGAGCATGTAGGTGAACCAAGGTTGCTGGTATGTCTCTACGGACCTCCACTAATACATGTAGATCTCAAATTTGTATCTATGGACGATGCAGGAAAAAGGGTTGAAAATCCTGTAGTTATCTGGGAACGTGACGCTATTTTAACTAAGAACAATTTTCAGGATGAGGCAACATATCCGGTACTGGATATAGAATGGATTGAAGAAAGATTCTGGGTTTGGGTTCACTATCTAGCTGCCAAAATCGGTAGAGGCGAATTGTTTGAAATAATCGATGGTTTGGGCTTTATAAGAAGTAGAGTTTTGGGTCCAATGATACTAACGAAAGTCGGAGCCCGACCTCAAGGTGTTCGGAAAATCGAAGAATGTGGAGATACATACGTTGATAAACTACAAAAGACGGTTCCTGCTTATGATAAATCAGGATGTATATCAGCGCTTGACGCAACAATAGAATTATACAGGGAACTACGAAAAGAGTTAAGACAAGGGGTAAAGGAAGTCAGCAGCAAAGTAGAGTTTGAAGCTGTCAATTATTTCAAGGAAATCGAAAAAATTGGAATCCCGCAAAGCCCATGACTATGGCTGGGTGGTACCGATTCTATTGATTTAGTGGAAACACAGGAACAGACATGAGTAATAAACTAGGTGGAGTCATTGTCGTTAAGATAGGCGGCAGCACCTTCGGCAAACACGAACCCAGCGTTCTGGATGTCGGCGACGTTGAAGATATCGTGGAGCTTCAGCGACGCGGTACACCAATGGTCATCGTGCACGGAGGCGGTAAAATGATAACCGAATGGCTTGATAAGCAAGCCATTACCACTCATTTCGTCCGTGGTGAAAGGGTGACTGACAGGCCAACCCTGGAAGTGGTTATTTCTGTGCTGGCCGGTCTGGCTAATAAGGAAATAGTAACCCTGATAAATAGCCGTGAAGGTAAGGCTGTCGGCATCAGCGGCGTAGATGGTGCCCTGCTTGAAGCTAAGCTGAGAGAAAAAGAAATGGGTTTTGTAGGCACGGTAACCAGGGTAAATACCGGTATCATTGATACCCTGGTGAGTTCAGGTTATATTCCCGTAGTCGCTCCCCTCAGCATCTACGCACCTGGCGGGTCAGGTGGTGAACCGCAGATACTGAATGTTAACGGAGATACCGTTGCCGGTGAAATTGCCGAGGCAATAGCCGCCGAACAGCTTGTTTTCCTCACCGATGTTGACGGTATCCACGATAAACAGGATAATTTAATCCCCCGCCTCTCCCCTGTTGAAGCCGAGGAATTGCTGTCGTCGGGCGTGGCTTCCGGGGGGATGATACCCAAGCTTAAGGCTTGCCTGAGGGCTCTTACCCGGTGCCGGACCGCCTCAATAATTGGCGGGACAACGCCCCACGCCCTGCTCAGGGAAATCGAGGGGAACAATATCGGCACGACAATACAAAAAGACTAAACTGGTTATCCAGGAGAATACTCATGACAAACTGGCAGGAACTCGATAAAAAATACTATATGCAGACAATCGTCCGTGTCCCGGTAACGCTGGTACGCGGTGAAGGGGCGCGTGTCTGGGATGATAGAGGAAAGGAATATCTGGACTTCGTCTGTGGTCTGGCGGTCAACTGCCTGGGACACTGCCACCCGGTAGTGGTCAATGCCCTGACCGAGCAGGCGCAGACCCTGATGCAGACCTCACTCTGGTACTATACTACCCCGATGCTTCGCCTGGCCGAACTGCTGGTCCAGAATAGCTGCCTCGACAGGGTCTTTATCTGCAACAGCGGTCTTGAAGCCAATGAGGGTGCCATTAAACTGGCACGACGTTACGGCGCCTTAAAGCTTAACGGGGCCTACGAGGTCATTACCACCAATAACTCCTTTCATGGTCGCTCTCTGGCTCTGACAGCGGCGAGCGGACAGGTAAAGATGCATGAGCCGTTCGAGCCGCTGCCGGTCGGTTTTATCAATGTGGCCAACAATGACATTGAAGCGGTGAAGTCAGCCACTACCGATAAGACCTGCGCCATTATGCTGGAGTTGATTCAGGCAGAGACCGGTGTAAATCTTCCCGACAATGATTACCCGAAAAAGGTACGGGAATGGTGCGACCAGAAAGGTATATTGCTCATACTGGATGAAGTCCAGACGGGAATTGGCCGACTCGGTACACTGTTCGGCTACCAGACGTACGGCGTCGAGCCGGATATCATGTCTCTGGCCAAGGGTCTGGGCAGCGGCATACCTATCGGGGCGTTTCTGGCCAAAGAAAATGCTTCTGTTTTTACCATCGGAGACCATAACGCTACCTTTGGCGGTAATCCTGTAACCAGTGCCACCTCTTACGCCGCACTGAAGTATGTCATTGAGAATGACATACCCGGTAACGCCAGGCGAGTCGGGCAATACCTTGTTGATAGCCTGAATAAACTGAGAGAAAAATACCAGTTTGTTACCGAAGTGCGGGGTCGAGGACTGCTGGTGGCAATGGAATTCGATAGTGATATAGGCCAGGAGGTACTCATGGCCTGCCTGGAGAAAGGGTTGCTGGTCAATAGAGTGAAGCCCAACGCCGTGCGTTTCGTACCGCCGCTCATCATCGACAACAGAGATGTGGATGAAGCAATGGAAATACTGGACAAAGCCCTGTCAACATTCGATAATTAAGTCGATAACTAAGTGAACCTTTTGGAGATACAATATGGCAGATAAAGTAATACTGGCTTATAGCGGAGGCCTCGATACCTCCGTGGCCGTTACCTGGATTAAAGAAAATTACGGCATGGACGTGATTACGCTCACGATTGACGTCGGCAATGAGCGTGATTTTACCGCCGTCAAAGAGAAAGCCCTTAAGGTAGGCGCTATCAAGGCACTGGTTGTCGACGCCAAGCAGCTGTTTATCGACTATTTTGTCTTCCCGGCCCTTCAGGCTAACGCCCTCTACCAGGGCCAGTACCCGCTGGCGACCGCCCTCTCCCGTCCGCTTATGGTGAAGCTGATGGTGGACACCGCCGCAGAAGAAGGCGCTACTGCCGTTGCCCACGGCTGCACCGGCAAGGGAAATGACCAGGTGCGTTTTGACGTCGGCATCAAGACCCTTGCCCCCAATCTCAGGATTATCGCCCCGGCTCGCGAATGGGGTATGACGCGTGAGGAGACGATAGCCTACGCCAAACAGCACGATATCCCCGTACCGATAACGGTCGATAGCCCCTACTCAATTGACGAGTGCCTCTGGGGGAAGGCCATTGAGTGCGGCATCCTCGAAGACCCCTGGGCTGAACCACCGGAGGACGCTTTCACCTGGACGAAGTCGCCGGACAAGACCCCTGATAAGCCGATATATGTCGAAATCGGTTTTGATAAGGGTATCCCCGTCAGCTACGATGGCGAGGCAATGAACGGGGTTGAGCTTGTCCAGAAACTCAATGAAATCGCCGGTGAGCATGGCATTGGTCGGATTGACCATATCGAAGACCGCGTCGTTGGCATCAAGTCACGCGAGGTCTACGAGGCACCGGCGGCCACTGTACTGATTCAGGCACATCAGGCCCTCGAGGCGATGACGCTCTCCAAAGACCAGCTTCGCTTCAAGCAG
>DUFD01000043.1 GCA_011171075.1 Dehalococcoidia bacterium
AATGAGATGGTCGAGTTCTCCCTCCATAATCTTGTCCAGATTATGGAGATTCATGCCGATTCTGTGGTCGGAAACGCGGTCCTGCGGGAAATTATAGGTACGTATTTTCTCTGAGCGGTCGCCGGTACCCACCTGGGAACGGCGTTGCGTGCTTAACTCATCTTCCTGTCGACGCTGCTCGATGTCGAGCAGGCGGGCACGGAGTACCGCCATTGCCTTATTCTTGTTCCTGAGCTGCGACCGCTCGTCCTGGCAGACGACCACCATACCGGTCGGCAGGTGGGTAATGCGTACCGCGGTGGCTACCTTGTTGACGTTCTGCCCGCCGGCACCACCACTGTGGAATATATCAATCCTGAGGTCGTCCTGATTGATATCCAGCTCGACTTCCTCGGCCTCAGGCAGGACGGCCACGGTGGCAGTGGAGGTATGAATCCTGCCGGAGGACTCGGTGACCGGCACCCGCTGCACGCGGTGGACACCCCGTTCGTACTTGAGGCGACTGAAGGCACCTTTGCCCCTTACCTCGAAGATAATCTCCTTAAAACCGCCGATGCCGCTCTCATTGGCACTCATAATCTCAACATGCCAGCCCCGTGACTGTGCGTAACGGCTATACATACGAAAGAGGTCGGCGGCAAACAGCCCCGCCTCGTCGCCACCGGCACCCGCCCGGATTTCCATGATGATATTTTTTTCATCGTTGGGGTCCTTGGGTATCAGGGCTTGCTTTAGTTGCTCGCTTAAACGCTCCAGCTTTGATTCCAGTTGAGCGACCTCCTGCTTGACGAGGGCTGCCATATCCTCATCCTGCTCGGTGCGCAGCATCTCCCGGGTCTCTTCCAGCGACTTCTCAGCAGCCCGGTAATCTCGATAGAGAGACACCACATCATCAATAGCGGCCTTTTCCTGAGCGAGCCTCTGCAGCTCCTTCGGGTCCGACGCAACCTCAGGCTCCGCCATCTGCCGGTCGATTTCCTGATATCGCTTGTCTATCTGCTCCAGCTTGTCCCACATGTTGAATCACCTACCGAATTATAGCACAGGACTTGTTAATACTTAAGGACATGCACTCATAATACTGAGGCCTTGCCACTATTTGGTGGTGCAGGCCCCATCCCCTCGATCCCCTTCCCCAGAGGGGAAGGGGAAATAAATAAAAAAGAGGGGCAAAGCCCCTCTTTTATTCTCCCAAGCACTTAGAGGCAAAGTATCGGGTTTTATGGCAGTAATTCCCTCGAAGGAATGGGGGCTTATCAGCTCAACGTCCAGTCCTCAATTTTAGGTGTGAACTACCCTTGCCCAAGAACTGACCCTCTCACCGTTTTGGGGAGTCCAGAGGGGTGTAACCCCTCTTGGCGGGGGATTCCAAGGGGGGTGTCCCCCTTGGTATTTTATATAAGCGCGGCCAAGAAAGAGATATGTTCCCGTTGGTCTTAACCATTCGTGGAGATAATGGGATTTGCCGTCAGAAAAATCCCAGGTCACGAGCCATGTCAAAAGCCTGATTTATACGCTCACGGGCAATGGGATTCATATCCAGAGCATCCAGTTCCTCGCGCGCAACCCAGCGAACGTCCAGGGCATCCGAGTCAGGCTGCGCTTCCCCACTCACATAGCGGGCCAGTACGTATACCGGCACGTAGTGAAACCAGACACGCCCGGACTCGTCAGGGACAATGCTGTCGGCTGCATTGATGACTCTGACTACTTCAATTTCGATACCACATTCCTCGCAGACTTCACGCCGTACGGCATCGTAAATTTTCTCTCCCAATTCGATAGCACCACCGGGCACACTCCAGCGACCCTTACTGGGCTCTTGGGCTCGTTTTATCAGGAGCACCCTGTCCCCACGAAAGATGCATCCGACGGCAGTGACTATCGGGCGTTGCGGATACTCGCGGTCAAAGGAATCAGAAATACCCCGTTCGGAACCCAAACTCTCCTCCCCCAACAGGCTACCTAACCAACGCCAGCACTTCGCTTAACGATGAGACCCTGAGCCCGTCCCACTCGTCGGATTTGATTCGATACGGATTATCATAATCACCATCACCGATAACACGGATGAGAACTGGGGTCATGCCCAACTGAGCAGCACCGGCAAGCTCCTGACTGCTCCCATCGCCGACATAGAGGCAGTCCTTCGGTTTTACTCCCAGCTGCTCTGTCACCAGCTTATAGATACGCGGGTCAGGCTTGGTTATACCCGCCAGACATGAAAACGCAGTAATGTCTATTAATGGAGCCAGAGGCAGTTTATCCCAGATAGCCGGCATCTCATGGGAGCAGTCGCTGATAAGACCGGTCTTATAGCCTTCTGCTTTTAATTTCGAGAGTACGTTCACAGCATCGGGTCTCACTTTAATTGCACGTCTGTTCATATCAAACCTGATTCTGGTAGCATATTCGATTTGAGTATCGTCCGGGCGTACGCTAAGCTCCCGGCAGATATGCTCAATAACACCAACAGGGCTTTCGAGCGTCCCGTTCATCCGCTCTTCCCACAGATCTAACCATAGTCCTGCAAAGTCATCCGGCGGAGCCGAAAGAGCCGAGGCCATTTCTACCAGTGTCCGACGGTACTCCTCAAACGAGAAGTTATCAATCAAAGTCCCGAATAAATCAAAGATTACGGCGGAGTATTTCATTGGTTTTCACCACAGGAAGCCACTTGGTATCAGATTATCATCTGTGCGATACAACTACAAGATATATCTGATTTGGGACCTCAACCGCGATTTCGAGTCCACCGAATTGTTGCATCACTTCGGATTCGAGCCTGTTAAGAGCCTCCGAATGTACCTCGTCAGGAACAGAAACGGTAAAAGAGTAGGCACGCGACCTGATATATTCCAACGCAATGTCCGGTCGGATATGCGAAGTCCACTGCCATCTATCGCGTATCCATTCGGCATGATAGCCACCCTTCTCAAGGTATTCGACCACTTCCCGATTGCTTTTGACACCAACATCCTTTATAACAAAGCCCTGCCCGGAACATAACTCTCGATACCGTTCATTCAAGAACGGCATTTCGGCACCGGTGCCGGTATGCATCAATATCAGAGGTCTATCATTTTCAAGCACCCTCATCATCTCGTCAACCGCTTTTTGCCAGTTGCCGATGAAGTAAAAGAGGTGTACCGCGAAAACCATATCAAAGGTGGCCGTCCCGAAGGGCAGTTCGGTAACATCGGCCTTGTGTAATGATATAGGCAGGGTCTGTTCCATTTGTCTCAACCTTCTTTCCAGCAATGCGAGCATCTTTGCAGAAATGTCCACCCCTGTAATCCGGTACCCTTTCTCGGCCAGAGGAATAGCCACCCTGCCCGTTCCTATTCCAGGATAAAAGACATTGCTGAATCTTTGCGGTGGAAACCTGTCAACGAGCCAGTCCAGTGCCGCATCAAAACAGCCCTGGTCAAAGACTCGTGTCTCATCATAGAGGTCAGCCATGTCATCAAACGATAGCGATTCCACAATACCCCGTACTAAAGCAGGAGATTAAAGACCAAACCAGCAGGTCGTGCGGCGACCCACCGTCACCCCACCGTTTCCCCAAGCTCAATCATGCTGCCCGGCCCAAGACTGGCTCCGGCAGAGACCGTTACGTGGTCACCGAGTACGCCGCCCTCGATAACACTGTTATCATTAAGAGTACAGTTATCGGCCACCACCGATGACTCCAGCTTAACCCGGCTTCCCAGCCGGACATTATGCCAGATAACCGAGTCCTCGATATCACTGCCCTCCCCGATAACGCATCCGGTACCGATAACCACAGGCCCGACTATCCGCACATAAGGATCGATTGTGCAGTTATCGTCAATCATCACCGGACCGATTATCTCTGCAGAGGGGTCGATACTACACCCCTCCCCGATGAGCACCTCTGCATCAGTACCCGGTACATACCAGGTGCTCCTGCCAGCCAGCAGGTCGCGGTGGAGCTGGAGATACTTATCCGGCGTGCCCATATCCATCCAGTAGCCGGAAGAAGAAAAGGCATAGACCGGCTTTCCACTGCTCACCAGAAGCGGAAATGTCTCCCGCTCGATGCTTACCTGCACATCCGACGGTATCTGCCCCAGCACCTCCGGCTCGAGGACATAGGTACCGGCATTTATCATGTTGGTGGTTACCTCGCTCGGAGACGGCTTCTCAAGGAAGCGCTTCACCAGGCCAGTCGTATCGGTCTCAATAAGTCCGTAGGCGGTGGGGTCTTCCACAGGGGTCAGGGCAATCGTCGCTGTAGCGTTTTTCTCTCTATGAAACCTGAGCATTGCCGTTATGTCAAGGTCATTGAAGATGTCGCCGTTCATCCCGATGAAAGTGTCTGTTATGTGCTTTTCGACGTTTTTGAATGCTCCGGCGGTACCCCGCGGGCTGTCCTCAACTACATAGGCAATGCTCACCCCGAAGCGAGAGCCATCACCTAGATGTTCCTCAATCGGTCCGGCCAGGTGGTGCTGCGCCAGGACGATTTCTCTTACATCGTGCCGGCTGAGGTTCCGGATAACGTACTCAAGAAACGGCCGGTTGAGCACCGGAACCATTGCCTTGGGTGTGTTGGTGGCGAGGGGGCGAAGTCGGGTTGCCTGCCCACCCACCAGGATTACTGCCTGCATTAAACCCTCTGGACTCCCCTTTTACTAACACCTGCTAGATTCTACCATAAAAAGTGCAAGTGCTCTCCTACCCCCCAACCCCCCGCCTCAACGTAAGCGTCGCCAGCACCGAGGTCACCACGGTAAAGCCAACCAGCACCAGCAGCTCAAACCAGACGTCAATCAGGCTCATCCCGGAGAGCATGATATCCCGCAGGCCGTCTACTCCGTACTTCAGGGGTAAAAACCTGCCGAGCCACTGCAGGTACTCCGGCATCTGCTCCACCGGCCAGATAACGCCGCAGAGAAATACCTGCGGAAAGAGAATCAGCGGGATAAACTGCACCATCTGGAACTCGTTGCGGGCAAAGGTAGAAGTAAAGATACCCAGGTTGACCGCACCGGCAATGATAATGACCTGAAAGACGAATATCTGCCACAGGTCCCCGTAATAGTTTACGTCCAGCACGTAGATGGTGAACAGCAGGATAATCAGCGTCTGCGCCAGGGCAAAGAGGAAAAAGCCGAACAGGTAACCGAGCACCACGTCCAGCCGCGAAACCGGCGACGCCATCAGGCGCTCCATCGTCCCCTGGGAGCGCTCCCTGAGGAAGCTGATACCGGTAAGCAGAAAGCTGAAGAAGAGCACCATTGTCGCCAGCAGCGCCGGAGCAATGCGATCGAGCACCATCCCTTCGGGGAAGCTCAGGCCGATGAGAGTCATCACCACCATCGGCACGATGATAATCAG
This sequence comes from Dehalococcoidia bacterium, assembly GCA_011171075.1. Taxonomy (GTDB): domain Bacteria; phylum Chloroflexota; class Dehalococcoidia; order Dehalococcoidales; family Fen-1064; genus W589. The sequence goes on from DUFD01000043.1 coordinate 5,365, forward strand.
GGCTATCGTACGGCGGTCTCGGAGCAACTGACGGATAACACGACCGGCAATCGTCAGGGCATACCTAGGCACGGTCTCCCTCCTCACTCCGTACGTAGTACAGGAAGGCGTCTTCCAGGGTCGTCTGGCCGGTATCTCCCCGCAACTCGTCGGGACTACCCTCGGCAATTACCCTGCCGTTACGCATGAAAGCCAGGCAGTCGCAGTGGGCGGCGTCGTCCATAGTATGACTGGAAACAATAATGGTGACCCCCTGCTCGTTCAGGTTGGCAAAGTGCTCCCAGAAGGTGACCCTTAGCTCCGGGTCAAGACCAACGGTCGGCTCGTCGAGGAGGAGCAGCGGAGGATTATGCACGATAGCACAGGCCAGACTCACCCTCTGCCTCATGCCCCCGCTCAGCTTGGTAACGGAGTCGTTACGGCGCGACCACAGGTCGACCAGCCGGATGGTATCCTCCACCCGCTGTGCGCGCTCCGTGCGGTCGGTCAGCCCGTTAATCCTGGCGAAGAACTCCACGTTCTGCCGGATGGAAAGCTCGGTATAGAGGGAATGTAGCTGTGGCATGTAGCCGACGCGACTGGCCGTGTGTCGTGATGGTACCTCACCCAGTACATGAACACTGCCGCGCTTCGGCTTGAGCAGGCCCACCAGCAAGCGGATGAGGGTGGTCTTACCCGCACCATTGGGACCGAGCAACCCGAAACTGATACCGGAAGGGACCGTCAGCGACAGGCCGTCAAGTGCCCTGATGTTGCCGTAGCGGAAGGTTACCTCGTTGATATCGACGGCGACATGGTTGGAATCTGCGGTTGCCATTGATGACAATAATAGAGGGGCTGGCGTTTAAAATCAAGCATGTGTGGAATATGTTAGTCGCTCACCCTGTATGTTGGGCGATGATATCCAGCACCTGCTCCGGGTTTTTCGTGGAAAACATGAACTCACGCACCCTGCCCCTCCGCAGGCGCAGCACTACTCCGGGAGCCCCGATGACGTTGAAGGCAAGCCGCCACCTGCCCTCGATACGGGCGATGCGGGCACCCCAGCCACCGTAACCAAATGTCGAAGACTCGTCACGAAAACCAAACTCGATGTCGCCCCAGGTTATTGTCCTCTTTATCAGGCCGTAAGACGCCGTCACCGATTGGTCGGTTATCCTGATAACCAGCACCCTGAAGTTGGCGATAAGGAAGGTAGTGGCCGCCATGAGAAGAAACATCACCAGGTAGAACCAGTCAGGGGCGGGGTTGTTACCAATTGGACCGGCAACCAGCTGAATCACAAACAGGACAAGCATCAGCAGCGCGATAAGGAATATTACCGCCGTAACAACCGTTATCAGGGGAAAAGGCAGACTCTCTTCGTAAAGCTCGCCTGCTGACATCAGGCTTTACATCCTTCATTGAGCATTTGCTTCACGCTCAAGTTGAATAAGATATCCCCTCATGAAATCGACAAGCGGCCTGGCCAGTCGTTTGGCCGTTCCTGTGTTTAGATTATCGTAGTAACTAATCTGGAAATTAATCTGGTCAATGATAGTACCGCCTATCCCCAGCCCTTTAGCAAACCTCTCATCAACCTCTCCGCCAGATAATCCCCAGGTATCACCCTTAACATTTCCAGGAGCATATTCCGGCTTGGCGGCCTTGGATGTAAACGCCCTCATCAGACCGACAGCGCCAATAGCGTCCATTATGTCGGCGTCACGGACGATTGCTATTAGCCTGCCCTTTTCTCCGACATCCTTGAGAAGGTCTGCCACCAGCGAAGGCGGCGAGCAATGATGTCTGACTGCCGATGTAATCTGTTCGATTTGCTCTTCAGTCAAGTCAAAGTTCTCGTCCAGGAATCTTCCTGTGATTTCGGCCCCCACCTGACCGTGTTTACCTCTTTCGCTTTCCTCGTCAATGTACGGTAGGCCGATATCATGCAGTAATGCAGCGATTTCGACCATCTCCAGGTCTTCAAACCCTTCTTCTTTGGCGATTCGCAGCGCCCAGTGCCGGACACGGTCAACATGCTTGAAGTCATGGGCAACCGCCCCGGTCATTGTTGACCTGACATAGTCTTCTATCTGACCAATCTTGTCCATAAGCAGAGAGACTATTTCCGCCCCATCTCAGCAAGTAGCCAAGAAGTCCAGCGTTCGATTCCCTCACCTGTCGTGCAGGAGACCTCGAAGATATCCAGCTTCCGGTTTATTTCCCTGACTGCTTCACGGAACCTGTCGGAATCAAACTTTACGTACGGCAAGAGGTCGGTCTTGTTGAGTACCACGGCATTAGCAATGATGAACATTGCCGGGTATTTTATCGGCTTATCGTCACCTTCCGGGACACTGGAGACCACAATTTTTCGGTGCTCACCCAGATTGAACTCGGCCGGGCAGACCAGATTACCCACATTCTCAACGAGGAGCAGGTCGATATCCGTCAAAGGAAGATTTTCCAGGGCATTGCGAATCATGCTGGCGTCCAGGTGACACTCGCCACCGGTGTTTATCTGCACCACAGGCACGCCCTGCTGTGCTATTAGCTCGGAATCGAAGGTAGAACTGATATCGCCCTCGATAACGCCGATTCGTACTTTGCCCTGCAGTCCTTTTATCGTCTCAAGGACAAGGCTGGTCTTACCGGCACCCGGCGATGCCATCAGGTTCACCGCAAAAACATGGTTACCGTCCAGCAGTTGCTGGTTGCTCTGCGCCATCTGGTCGTTGGCACCGAGAATATCCTTGAGCACCTTTATTTCCATTTACCCCACCTAGATGTTATTTACGAACAGTACAAAATATGAAACCAAAGAGGGCTTCGTCATCCTTGAGTAAACCCATGTACCCCTGGAGAGACGGAGCCCCTCTCGTGACCCCCTAACCGGCTTTTCTCATTATTTAAGGATGAAAGCAAAGCCGGTCAACTCAGCCATGTCTAGACCGCTACGACTTCCTTTACTTCGGGTAGCTTCTCCTTCAGTATCCGCTCAATACCCATCTTAAGGGTCATCGTAGACATGGGGCAACCGGCACAGGCGCCGGTCAATCTCAGACTGACCATCCCGTCATTGACGCCCACCAGTTCCACATCGCCACCATCAGCCTGCAAAGCAGGTCTTATCTCATTCAGGACTGCTTCCACCTTCTCGTTCATAGAATACTACCTCCCACTTATTTCAGGTTTTACGGCTTCACAACGGGTCGCGCCACGCCGTTTGTTTACCAGCCACATCTCGATATTGCCACTTCGAGCTACGATTGTCAAGTAATTCTGTAATGCCCTGCCCACAGCCAGTTTACATACCCGTTACTCGAATGATAAACTCGGAGCGAGAAGAACTGCAGAATCGGGAGGAGCGGAAAAATGTCTAGTGCCCTTGACGGTATCAAGGTCGTTGATGTATCTCAGGTAGCGGCAGTGCCCGTGGCAGCCAGGCACCTGGCCGATTTCGGGGCGGACGTTCTGCATATCGAAAACCCAACAACGGGGGATTCCTGGCGTATCTACCAGGCCGGCCAAGACACCGGCAGGGCAGGTGCACCATCGGAAATAAACTACAACTGGGAAAACTTCAATCGCAACAAAAGAAGTGTAACCGTCGATATCTCGCAGAAGGGCGGCCAGGAGGTCATCTACAAATTCATTGAGGAGGCAGATGTATTCCTGACAAACCTGCGGCCTTTCGAGTTGAAAAGATACAATCTCGAATATGAAATCCTTGATAAGCTCAATCCGAGGTTGATATACGCTGCCCTTACCGGTTTTGGTAAGAAAGGCCCGGAGAAGGACGCCCCGGCCTATGACGCCACCGCCTACTGGTCACGGTCAGGTATACCTCACATGTTTACCCGGCCAGGTATGACCCAACCGGGTTTCCGCCCGGCCTTCGGTGATAATATGGCCGGAATGGCACTGGCCTACGGTGTAATGACTGCACTTTATGTACGCGAAAAGACCGGGAAGGGCCAAGAAGTAGGCGTAGCCCTGCTCCATGCCGGGCTTTACCAGCTTGGCTTCGATATTGCCGGAGCCCTGGCCACCAGACTAGACTACAACGACTGGTGGGACGAACCTCCCCCAGAAGTTGTCGCTGCCGCCGAGGCAGGGTTCGCCCCGGCAAGGGCCTTCTACAGAAGCAAGGCCCCCAACCCTCTATCCGGGCGTTATACGACCAAGGATGACAGAGTCATTACGATAGTTGCCCTGCAACCCGACCGCTACTGGGGAATGTTCTGTCGGGCCCTTGGCCTGGCGGAGCTGGAGAATGACCCCAGGTTCAACACAATCGAGGGCAGAGAGGAAAATAACGCCGTCCTTTACCCGATTCTTGATGAGGCCTTTGCCAGCAAGACACTGGACGAATGGAAAATTCTCCTGGAGGGAATCCCCTACGCAGTGCACCAGAACCTTCACGAGGCAATCAATGACCCCCAGGCCAGGGCTAATGACTTCTTTGTAGCCTTTGACCACCCGACGCACGGTCGTCTCGAAGTACTGGCCAATCCGGTCATGCTCAGCGAGACACCGGCAACGATAAGAATGGCAGGCCCGGAGTTCGGGCAGCACACCGAGGAGGTCCTTCTGGAGTACGGGTACACCTGGGATGATATCGCCCGGTTCAAAGAGCAGGGCATTATCGCCTAGTAGTTATCGGCATACCTTATGCACCCGGGTTGACCACACGCCCGACGAACAGTATTGTACCGGTCTCAATATCGCGAATCAGGAAGATAAACGGGTGGTCGATAGTAACCTCAACGGGTTCTGCCGGCATCGCTGTTAGCTCCATTATCACCGCCGTGGCGGCCGCCGCTTCCGTACCAGCCTCGTCCACGGATACAAATGCCTTGTGGATAACATCGGCTATATGCAGGTCGCGTACACCCGTCATACCGGAGAAGTCGGCAGCATCCGTGAAGGCAATAGGCATACCCATCGCAGCCAGGGCCTGTTTCAGACCGAATTCCGACTCGAATTCGAACTTGGGCATCGTCAGGGCGACCTCCTGCGAATCCAGGTCTTCTATAATAGCAGCTACCAGCTCGGCATCCAGAAGGCCTTCAAACACCTCGAACTGTCCCTCCTCAGGAAGCAGGATTACCATTGACAATTCGTGACCATCGTATGGCAGCTCGACTGCCTGGTAACCGTCACCCCCAGTATATCCAAAAGATTCCGTCTGCCTCATCAGCGGCACAGTCACCTCGCCCCCGTCGAGCAGGTAGAAAGGACCGTTATAGGTGGCCTCTTCTTCGAAGGGGTACTCCCACGCCGCGTTGAAGTAGATGGCGTTGGTCAGGACGAGTCGCGTAAGTACAGTGATGATACCCTGTGGAATCAGGTCCTCGATGCGACCCTCCGTCTGGTCGCTGACCCAGTCATTGATGGTAACGCGGGACTTCTCAGTCTCATTGATAAAGTCAACCAGTCGCAGCCCGGCACCGTAGTTCTCTGCCAGGACATCGAGGAACTCATCAAGGAAAGCATAGTCTTTCTGACCCCAAATTGCGTTGACAATATTCAGTCGGAAGCCCTGGTCATCCTTACCCTCAGCGCCTTCGCCACGCTGGGCGAGCAGGATATCCAGGCTGTTGAACGCCGGGTGAAGGTCTTCCTGCGCCAGCAGGAACTTCAGAGTCTCGGCCATTTGCTGTTCGGTCTCACCACGGGCACCGGCATACGTCATCGCCAAGGCTATGGAGATGCTATAGGGAGAATAGAACAGGTTGCCTTCCTCATCCCTGAGTGTCTTATAGAGGTCAAAGGCAAAGGCACAATTGCCCTCAACGAGCAAATCCAGGTCGGTTTCGGGTACATCCGGGGAGGTTATCCGCTCCTTTCCTGAGCGCAAGACCTCGCCCAGAGAAGCAGGTCCACATGCTGTCAAGCCCAGTAGTATCATCACTATGACGGACAAAAACAATTTCTTCATCGCAGATACCTCCTCAGACCCTGACGAGAACATCAGGCATTATCATTTCTGCATCCATACTTTGTCAGATTATACGATACACGTCGGTAAGTATCACAAGGTTACTCATACCGCTTCACCATACGCGTATGCAGTCAGACGTGTTACAGAACTAAGGTACCACCCCACGTGAACGAAAGTAATCTACCCGCAATCAAGGCGCACGGTTAGAATGTACTTAAAGATAACCTGACCTAACTGTGTGTCAGGAGGTAGTCTTATTTGTTTGTTTGGCAAAGGCACCCGAGACAATACGTAAAGCCACTCAAAGACTGGCTCAGGGGCAGCGAAAAAGGGATAAGCACGATTGAGGTCCTGCTTGGCATCGTTATCCTCGGGCTGGTGAGTGTTTGCTTTCTTGGCAGTGTTGGCACAGGCACACAAGCGACCGTCGTAACCAGAGAGCAGTCCATTGCAGAGAGCCTGGTACGCAGCGAAGCCGAGTACGTTAAAGGGTGCGCATACCAATATGATGCCTCGGAGTATCCAGTCGACCCGACGCTTACCCTGCCGGCAGGATGGACAGTGCCAACCTATGTTGAACCGGTACACGCCAGCGACGACGGCTTACAAAAAGTGACCATCACCGCTGAGTACCAGGGCGAAACCGTCCTCTCAATCGTTATCTATAAGGTGGCCAGATGAAAAGTGAAAAGGGTTACTCCCTGATTGAACTGCTTATAGCCGTCAGTGTTTCCGCCATGCTTGCCGCCGGTGCGAGCATGACCACCTTCCAGATTTTCAGGGGCTCCAAACAAAACAGCGACTGGAATGTGGCGGTCCGCCAGGCCCAGAGTCTTGGCCAGTGGGTCAGCCAGGACGCGCTGATGGTAAACACCATTGAAATCGGTGATGACCCCGGTACTAGTGATGTTGAGTTCATTTCCCTGTTCTGGAAAGACTGGGAGAACGGGAACACCTATGATACACGCTACCTGTGGTTTGATGCGGAAGACTCGCTGAAACAGCTAACAAGAAAACAGGTCACCCGTGACATGGATGGCGTGGAAATTGATAACAAGTCATTTCTGGTAGCAGACAACGTCTACACGGCTACTCTTACACCTGAAACCAATTCTTGGAGATTGACTGTGGAAACGCGCTCCGGGAGCAGAAGCGTGACCAGAGAATACGAAATCAGTAAAAGGCTGCAGGAATAGGTGCCGTCACCATGACTAAATTGTTCTCCAGTTTACGAAAAGGCGAAGAGGGCGTAACCCTCCTCATTGTCCTGCTGATGATGACGGTTGGTAGCTTGCTCATCGTACCTACCCTCAGCTTCATCTCCACCAGCATCCAGACGGGGGAGGTCTTTGAAGAAAAAGTAGAAGCCCTCTATGCCGCCGAAGCGGGGGTGGAAGACGCCCTCTGGAGGATGGCCAATAACAAGCCGTCATCTTTCCCATACTCCTATGAACTTACCGACATTAACGGCATGACCGTGAGTGTCGTTATTAACGCCGTAGAAACTATTGCCGGGCAGGATGTAGGCACTGGCGGCGTGCACGATGATTATCTAATTATAACGAAGTCAGTCGTCTATAATGATGGTATCTACGACTATACACTCAGCGTAAACAACGACGGCACTGGAAATGTGAAGGTTGAAATGATACTGATTGATCTCCCGCCGGGGCTCGGCTATGTCTGGGACTCAACCGGTGGCGACCTCTATGGTGATAATCCGGCAGTAATAGGCGATAGCAGCACGGGTATAACGCTGTTCTGGGAGTTCATACCACCCTACCCGACCATCCCCGAAGAAGCAACACGAATACACACCTTTCAACTGAGCTCATTAACCGAGATATCCGGAGCCGAAGGCCACGGCTGTGTCAAGGCAACACGACAGGATGTTGGTACCGTGTGGGACTCAGATAGCCATCCTTATTCAATTACTGCTCAGGCTAAGGACGCTACTGACACCGTGGTGAGTACAATCAGGACGGGTTTCTGGGAGGCCGGGATAATAAGCATTACCTGCTGGCAGGTGAACCCATAACACAAATCCTCTTGAAAAATTTATAGGGAGGCAACAGATGAAAAAATTTATGGCAGTCCTGGTGGTTCTGGCACTATTAACACTGGCTGCCGGGGGATGTGACGAACTGGACAAGCTGCTGGGCTCATCGGATAGTTCGACCGGTTCGACGGGAGAGGACGTAAACTTCCGACTGCTTATCAGTGACGAGGCCAATGCTATTGGCGACTTTCAAGAGTTGCTCGTGACTATTACCAGTATCGGCGTGCATCCGGCAGGTGAGTCTGCTTCCTGGGAAGAGATTATTCTTGACCCGGCGGAGACGGTAGACCTGGTACTGCTACAGGATACCAACGCCACGGCGATATGGAGTGGTCATCTTSATGATGGTACATACACTAAGGTCTTTATTTACGTGAGCGAMGTYGAGGGAGTCCTGAAYGAAGACATCGAAGGTGARTATACCGTGAAGCTRCCCGGCGGRAAGMTGCATATTTCRCAGCYYTTYGAGGTTACTGCCRRCGAGGTTACTGAGTTCGTCTACGATATCACCGTCGTYAARGCCGGRAAAAGCGGRCARTATRTAATYCAACCACAGATTKCCGARAGCGGACCTGAYAAAGATTTCGAAGAGGTTGAATRAMAAGAATYACYGYACGCTRAMYRTNTATAAGTACAANAAAAGGGAGTCCCRGTTACGGACTCCCTTTTNNGATGTCTGAATACTTSYYGTTATGCTAGGCGAACTGCAGTATCAAGGCYACYTCTTCTTGATTCCCGGRAACCTTCGTAACGCGTCCTGAATCTCGTACTTCGGAGGAGCCCCCATTATTCCAGGCTTCCATTACTTTCCGAACATTTGGCAAATTCTGCAATAGTGGCAATAAATCGGTAGGTTTCTCCAGGGACAGCATCACCTCGATTCTATCTTTATCCCGCTCCGTTTCTCCCTGTATCTTTACTCCAGGAGCCCGGGACAGGTGGCTACGGAACAGCTGCATCCATGTATCCTTAACACTGCGGGGTATGATTATGGCTACGTCGCCGCTGTAGAGACATTCATTGGCCTCGACCATATCAGTGTCTGTCGAATTCGGTACAGTGGCAGCCTCGTACTTTTCGGATTTAGGTCTGTCCGCAGTTCTGGATAGTTCACTGGCAGTTTCATCATCGGCCTCAGCTTTCGGTGCAGGCGCGCCATCGCTCTTTCGCAGTCCGGTGGAAATCCCGTGGAGACTAATCAGGTCGGGAACTGCCTTTTCAATGTCAGTTTCCTTTCGTGATTCATCAGATAGTCCTGTATCGGCAGTCTCGACCTCCGGCCTCAACGGTTGCTCCGTGGACCGTGCAGCACCCGTTTGCCACTTATCAAGGCGTTCCTCTGCTGCCGTCTCAACTGCTTCACCTATCTGCGTTAAATTATCGGCAACCGCTTCTCTGGCACTCTGAAGTGCCTCCTGAATAGCCGCCACGAGAATTTCATGAGTACTATCGATGGATGAAATACAGCTCTCCCTCACCCGGTCAATCATCAATACAGCCTGCCGTCCGGCTTCCTCAGCCGCCTGGGTCCTCTTTTGCCGAGCTTCTAATTCCGCTTGCTTTTTAGCATAATCAGCCAGCCGTCTAGCCTGCGATATCGACTCCTCCATCGTCTTTGCTGCCGCCTGTAAAGCGGAAAACTGCTCAAGACGCTGGAAAGCATCTTCACTCGAACCGGTGGCTGCCTTTAAGAATTCGACTACGTCAGCCGGATCAATGCCTTTCTCGACAGTATGAAATTCCCTGCCAAGCAGTTTCACGCGAGTGCTCTCCTTCGTTTCTTGCGACTTTGATTCTTCTTGTGAATCAGTTCTATATCTCGAATCTACCAAACTCATATTCGTATTCTATGCTCACATGCCCGGTATGTGAATAGTACTTTGGGTCTCAGTCAGACAATCAAAGGTACTGTCATAAATGAGACCCTGGAACCGGCAAAACACCAATCCTATCTCTGTTCAATTTGTATCCGGCTCTACCATTACTATTTCACAAGCAGCGAAGCTTACAGGAGAAGGGGTACATCGGAAGACCTATCAAGCTCTACAATGAACATGGGGTGCTTCGATTTCTTCGAGATCTTTTGTAGCAACTTCATTGGCCCTTTTTCCGTAGATTCGCCGTCAGCCTGACCTTCAAATACTTTTTCCACTTTCGGCAGCTTCTCTAAAACAGACCGCAGAGCAGTAGGCTCTTTTAGCGACAGCGTTATCACGGTCGTATTATCGTCCACGCCTGATTCGGCTTTAATACGAGCGCCGGGCAACTGAAATGCTTGCTTCCTTAACTCACGCATCCATGCCTCATCGGCGCCTCCGGGGATTGCTACCAGCACTTCACCACTGTACTGACTATCCTCGTCAGCCGACTCACTGCTATCTTCTTCCGAAGTGCTGTCCTCCACTTTCGCTTCGGATGGCTCCTCACTGTCTTCGACATCCTGCTCCGGTTCCTCTGAGGATTGACCCTCAGGTGTATCCTCAACCATACCCCTGCTGGCATGCAGACTGGTCAGGCTATTTTCCAGATTGCTCAGGCTCCTCTCTAAATTAACCAGATCAGCGTCAGCTTCTTCTTCCTGTTCCTCGGCTGCCTCCTCAACTACCTCTTCAGGAGCAGTATCTTCGGCAGTATCAGTAGGTACGGCTGATGGCTCGTTATCAGCTTGCTGGCGATTTCCACGTATCTGGTCGTGGTGTGACACCCCAACCTGATGGACACTGTTATCCAGATCTTCCAGATTGATGTTTACTATTTCCTTGGCCTTCTCGAAAGCCCTGGAGATAGCATCCGTCAGAACAGTTCGGACATCATCGATTAAAAACGTACAGTTATTCTTCGCCTGGTCCACCATTTCCTGGGCCCGCTCGCGTGCTTCTCTGAGCGTCCGCTCTCTCTCCCTCTGGGCTTCTTCCTGTGCCTGTTTCTTGGCAGAATCTGCCAGCTGTCTCGCCTGTGTTATCGACTCATCCATCGCCCTGGTAGCCGCCTGCAAAGCGGAAAACTGTTCCAGCTGCTTGAAAGAATCCTCACTCGAGCCAACTGCCGTCTTCAGGAATTCGATAACCTCATTCGGGTCAAGCCCATTATCGATGGTTCGGAATTCTTTACCCATTATTTCCATTTTCCCCAAACTCTCCTCCTATGATTCAATAATCTTAATACTGGCACACGGGTGGCTGTATCACCTTGTGATTACGCCTGATGCACCAGGAGCTATTATTTGATTATTTGCTTCCTTAATCAATTAACCACCGAATTGAAACCAGATAGTTACACCAATAAATGCAGCCACTGCAATCAGCGTAGTTACAGAAATCACGAACTGCTTCTTGGCTATGGATGAGTCCTTTTTGAACTTGTCATCGAGGCTGGCAACCCACCTCTCCAGATGAGATACACGAAACTTTAAGTGTTCAAGGGTGGGCATATCAGCAGCATCCACGGATGATTGAGAGACATACCTCTTCATCTCATCGTAGGTGCTTACCAGCGAAGACATGCCCTCCAGTTCACTCCCTATCTTGTCCACCCGATTTTTTAGAGCATCTATAGATGACGAGTAGCTCCTTTCCTGCCTGTATTGCCAACGCTTAACATCCTCGGCGAGCCTGTCCACGTTACGGATAAGCTCCTCAACCTTACTGTGATCAGAATACCCCATTTCTACTCCAGGTCTGCAGCGTATGCTTTACCTGCGGTGTAAGTAATAACCGCACGGTTCCCTCTATTTCCCATGTGCCGGAATCACCCTGGCAATTAAAATTTTAGAACCGCTGTACCAGATTTATAAGACCCAGTGGCTCGACTATGTGAGCCAAAAGGACAAGCTTGGCTGCCCGTTCTTGTCATGCTCCCTGAAGATAGGTCTACGGCGTCTTTCTATCTCTGCTGAACGTTCTTTGGTATGCACCGCAGGATGCTGTGTCTGAGCGTGGAGCCGATAGGTGAGGGGTTATCAATGTTGTATCAGAAAGAAGGGCTAATCTTCGATATCCGCACCGAGGTAGTCTATTTTTGGTTCAGCTGGTTCTGCCCCACTTTCTTTTTCCCGAATCGGGGTAAGCAGGATGAGCAGAGCGATTGCTGCCGCAATGGCCGCTACTGGCCAGAATTCCCCACCCAGGTCATGGCCCCGGACAAAATCCACCGCCACACCCAGAATCGGCGCAATTATCATTGTGGAGAGCGATTTTGCCTGGCTTTCGATGGACAGTACTGTGGCCCCCTGGGTCTCGCTGGCATAGGCATCGAAACGACTTACCAGGATAGGTCTCCAGAAGTTCTGAATTATAGAGAGGGCAACGAAGCCAACTACGGCCACATAGTAGTACTCAAAGAACAGCAGTGGAATAAGGGCAATATACAGGATAGAGACCACCTTCCAGAGCAGGCGGCTTCCACCCTCCTCACCACCAGCATAGCTGGCAAGACGGTGGGAGCTCCGGCTGGCATAGGCTGAGGCGAGATAGAGAATAACGTAAACAATCCCTATCATAATGGCACTGCGACGCGTATCGCTCAGGCCGACAAAGAGGGGAATCAACAGCGCCATGTTCTTTACCACGGGCTGCAGATAGTCCTCAACCGCCTTGTAGACACCCTCGAAGGACATCGATTCTATAATCAGGCGACGCAGTCGGCGAATTACCACGGCGATACGGATGCACTCCCAGAGGTGTACGGCGACTTCACGGATACCTGCCCCGGCCTCGGGTTGCCCTTCAAGCTCCTTGGGATAGTACATGAAATTAACCAACCCCACGATGTACGGGATAATGGCAAAAAGGAAAACGTAGGAGTAGTTGTTGGTACTCAGGACAAGGACGACCGCCAGGACGGTAGAGACCGCCGAGCCTATCTTGGACCAGGAGCGGGTATAACCATACACCTTTGTTTTTTCGTCAAGCCTGTTCTCAATGCGGAGCCAGGTGAATATCATTGCTTTATGCGTGCCGGTGCGGAATGCCTCGCCGATGGCGAAAAAGAACATGGCGATGAAGAACTGCCAGTAGTCCCCGCTAACACCGAAGATGGCGAAGGAAACGATGTAGGACGCAAACGACAGAATCATGCAGCGGCGGCGGCCAAACAGGTCCGCAACGGCACCGCTGGGGATTTCCATAAGGTTGATACAAAGCTCGCGGAAGGCTATCAGGAGCCCTATCTGGGTAAAGCTGAGCCCGCTCTGGAGAAAGAACAGAATGATGAACGGCTCAAAATACCGCTGGTTCTTCAGAAAACCATATAGAGAAAAACGCCTAATCATTGCTGCCGCCGCCAGTACCGGCCCGCCTGGCTACTCATTACCCATCCACAACTAAAACACCAGGTCTTAGATAACCTTATAGAGACCGTAAATAATCAGACACCATGCCAGTCCACGAGAACGTCCAGAGATTCACGGGGGCGCGGGAAGTTATTAATGGGGGCATCAGTATCGGGGTATCCTATGGCTATGGACGTCGCGATTGGTTTGCCCTCGGGGATCCCCAGCAACTCCCTATATATCTCGGGCCATATTATCGACTGCCCCATAATACAGGTCCCCAGGCCGTAGGCTAACGCGGCGAGACAGATGGTCTGGCTGGCTATGCCGACAGCCCCCATCACAGTCGGGCTGGCATCATCGCAGTAGATAATGATTGCGTTGGGGGCATCGAAGAAACGCTGTCCCTTCGCCCTGCGTTCCGCCTCTTTCTTCTCCACATCCTCAGTACCGGGAGGATACAGGTAGGCATTAATCTGCTCTCTCAGCTTCTGTGTTCGTGGCATCAGCTCTCTGGGATACGGGACTGTCCTGGGGAGGTCAGGATTCATATACGTGAAGGTGGTACCGTCCCAGTACTCCTCGATTTTTTCCCTGAGCTTGGCTTTTACCTTATCCAACACCTCGCCTCCCAGCACGGCGAAATGCCAGGGCTGGGCGTTGCCACCGGAGGGTGCCCAGCGGCAGGAGTCCATTATCTCTTCGAGGACCTTCCTGGGGACGGGGTCCGGCTTGAAACTGCGGATACTCCTTCTGGTGCGTATTGCTTCAATGATTTCCATGACATACTCCTTCTGAATAGCCTGTCCCGCAGTGCGGGTACATTGCCAAGACTGCCACGGGATTCGCAGCACTCTTGCTGAGTATACCATTAGAGACAGATTCAGTAAAAGTTAAGGGGTGGCGAATTCAACGGCGGCCGTTAACCACGGGGTTATTGGTTACGTTTCAGCCGTTTTCCTAGAGCATTTGCGCTGGTGGGGCAGGGGGAGGGGGAGTAAGACCTGCAAAATCACCCGCTAGGTATCCATGAAATGGAGACGGATTACGGCGAATTGAGATATTGAAGTAACATACCAATGAATATCAACGGCGTTCCGATAAGTATCATAGTACGTCGAATAATGTCCTTACCTGCTGGGAGCGCCAGCAAGACAACAACTGTTGCATACATCAGAAACAACAAGAGAGTCAGAAAAGAAATCGGCGCAGCTAATACCACTGTAAAAATGCTACGCAAGCAGACAGTGAATGCTAAGCGTAGATTGCTACGCTCTTGCCATTTTGGATCTTCTTTATACATGAGAGTAAAATATGCTGTAATAGCAATCAAGTAAAAAGAAAGGTTGATAGAGGCAAACCAAACCAGCCAGACCCAGTTATATACAATGCCTAGTACTAGTAGAGCAATGAATGTCAGAGTAACACCAGATGTTACCCCTGATTGCAGAATGGATTGTTCTGATTCTGTCTCTGTAGAGAAGCTCTTCTGACCTATTCTCAGGGCGTTATAAGCAAGTCTACGGGAGACATCTACATACCTGCTATTTATTCTATGTATCCGCGCACCAATAACATTGGGATCTAGGAATGTGCTAGCAAGCAACACGGCTAAGCCAAAGCCTATCACCTGCAAAAGCATTCCGATTCGCACACAATCCATGTCACGGATTATAGCACTAAGCGCATTGAGATGTCCGCTTCGGTTCAAACTCAGACAACTGAGTATGGTACGAATAAAGAAAGAAAAGAATCCGGCAAGTTTACGCTAGACAAGATGACTAAGAGAGTAGCTGGCTCCCCGGGTAGGACTCGAACCTACAACCTAGCGGTTAACAGCCGCCCGCTCTACCGTTGAGCTACCAGGGAGTATTGAAACCAGTCAGTCCGCAGCGCAGTAAGCTCCGATAATCCTAGTGGAGCATAACATAGCCAACGATTAGTATTATAGCAGTCGACCTGAAAAAGGGCAATTATACGTGCGCATAAAAAGGGGCACACAGGCGGTGGGTCTAGATACCGCCTCTCAGCACCGTTTTCAGGTGACGACCACCTTCTGAGGCTCCACCGTTTCCCCGGCCCGGATAGCGCTGGAGACAAAATCGGATGGCTCTACATGAGGAAGTATTCGGCAATTCCGCCCGATGGCGGTATGAGGCGGAACGGTTGCACCACGACCGATTACAGTAACCTCATCCTGTGACGGAATGCGGGACGACCCAAAGCCAATGTAACAGAACAGACCAACGCTTACCTCTTCATCCAGAACGCAATGGTCTATGATACTGCGGCTGCCGATAATAGCATCTTTCATCACCACCGAATTCCTGACAACCGCCTGACTGTCAACCCAAACCCCCGGAGACAGGACAGAGTTCTCCACCTGCCCTCTTATCACACATCCCGGACTGATGATGCTGTTCATGATACTACCCTGCTCGGACTTCTTCGGCGGTGGCAGGGCTATCCGCTCGCTGAGAACAGGCCACCGCCCATCAAGCTCAAAAGATGGCAGGTGACGGGTAAACTCCATATGTGCTGAATGATATGCTCCCACTGTACTGATGTCCTGCCAGTAGTCACCAGATGCGTAGGAAAAAATCCTGTCCCGCCTGGCCAGCATCTTCGGTATGATAGTACGTCCGAAATCACACGGGATATCCATGTTAGAGGCATCGTCCACAAGCCGCTCGACCAATACGTCACTATTAAAGAGATATACACCGATACTCACCAGGTTACTCCGGGGAATACCGGGCCTGTCCACGTAGTCCAGCACCCTCCCTGTAGCATCCGTGATAACATTGCCAAACCGAAAGACCTGGCTGGAAGGTACCGAAACAGTGGCTATGGTCAGGTCCGCCTCAACATACTCATGAAAGTGGAGCATCTGCCGGTAATCCATTTTATAAACACGGTCCGCCGGCAGCAATAACACCTCATCAATTCCTGGCCCTTCCACAAAACCAAGGTTACGGTATACAGAATCGGCAGCACTCGTATAAGAGTCAGCCGGTGGCTCAATGATACGGAAATTACCGGGTGGGTCATTGGTTTCGCACCAGCGATTCAGGTAAGCACCCAGTTCTGAATGCCGCCGGTCAAGAATAACCGCAATATTGTTGATACCTGAGTGAAAGCAGTTGCTCAGGCTGAAGTCAATAACGCGGTACCGACCGGCAAAGGGTAATTCGGCCACCGGTCTCCCGTTACACAGGCTATCCCTTTTGGCTCCATTGATGTTGTCCGTAATGACTGCGAGCACACGCTTCTGTTCAGGTACAGGCTTTAATTCTTCGAGCTGTAAAACCTCGAGCTGACGCTCCACGCCGGATATAGTCACCATCCACTTACTCCCCTCCCCCCAAATAGGGACCAATATGACGTGACAGTTATTCTGTGTCAGTTATCACTATGTAAAAACCTGTTATCTGTAGACTTCCTTATTCAAGAATTACCAAGAACGCAATCACCATCTAAGTAGTGGTTGGTAATAAATATACGTAATACTATCTATATCAGTCATAGTATGTAATAACGCTATTTGCAGGACGCTGCTAATCATCATGGTGTTACTCATTCTTAATTATCCATCTGACGGCACGATGTCCGGAGGCAGAATCCCGCGCTGCAGGGCGTAGCGGAGCAACTGCGTCTGGTTATGCAAGCCCAGCTTACGCATAACATTGGCACGATGAATCTCAACGGTACGCCGGCTGATAAACAGCCGGCTGGCAATTTCGGCACTGGTATGACCATGAACCGCCATGTGTAGAACTTCCCGCTCCCTGGGAGTGAGAGTATCATAGGCATCGAGTCCGGCGGCCTCCGGCTTGCGGATATAACCTTCGATAACACGCTCGGAGAGAGAAGAGCTGAGGTAGTGACGACCAGCAGCTACTTCATGGATGGCACGTATCAACTCTTCAGCGGTTGACTCCTTAAGGACATAGGCCTTGGCGCCACCGCGCAGTGCCTCAACCACATAACCCTGGTTACCATACATGGAGAGGATAATAACCGACGTACCCGGTGCGCGTTTGGTGACCTGGCGGGTTACCTCGAGACCATTGATGCCACCCATCATCAGGTCGAGGAGCAGGATATCCGGTTGCAGCGACTCGACCAGACGGACTGCCTCCAGCCCATCAGCCGTTTCACCGATAATTTCAAAGTCGGGCTCCGAGGCCAGTAGAGCCCGCAGACCGTGTCTGACAACGTGGTGGTCATCGGCCAGTACGATGGTTGTCATACTCGTCTCTCCACCCTATTCCCTTTTGGCCTGCCTCAGATGGCTTTATCCGCTGTCACAGCATCCGCCTCTGAAGCCGGTCTCGCCTCAGCCTCGCATGAGACGAGTCAATAAACAGGCACACCCGGTTACGCCCGCCGGATATCGCAGCAAGCCCTCCGGATGCTAGCATGACCTTTCCAATAAATAATCGAGGCGCAAAGTGACTTCTGTGCCGGTTCCTCGCTTACGCTGGTGACATGGCCCACTTATACGTACTACCCTGTCACCGTAAGGCACATATCCTTTCCCCAACAATTCTAACCTAACGTAGTATATCGGGGTTGTCAATACGGCTAATTGAGTAGTAGCCACTCTGCCACAATAGCTATAAAAAGTACTGTAGCTGCTTACTAGGTAAGGGCTAGTATGACAAAAAGACGATACTACTGAACGGTGCACCACTCTCAATAATTCCCGAACTGCTACCCGAAAAATAGATAATATTTCAACCTTTCAGGAAATGTTTGGTTTGACATCCACGATGTATGAATGGCATATTGGTAGGGAGATTTGATACAGCCAGCAGATTAACAATTAAAAATTCTCCGATCTACCAGACCTAAACCACCTGGAATGTCTCGCCACGTGACGATACAGGACAGCCCGGGCCTATCGAGCAAGCCCTTACCGGCACAAAAATAGCGGACGAGAACAATCCTTTCGAAATTGTACGTATCGTGCGCTCCTTCGACCCCTGAATCGGCTGTGCGGTGCACGTGATTGCACCAAACGGCCAGACTCTGGGAGAATACCGCGTAGTATAACTCCGGAGCACCAGAATGAGTGAGGAAAGACATGAACTGGAAGGGCGTACCACAGAAGACCGTCCTTCCACGCTTATTTTAGGCGTAGGGAACATCCTGCTGAGTGACGAGGGTATCGGGGTACGCGTCATCGAGGCAATGAAAGACCGGGATTTACCCCCTGATGTCGAGTTGCTCGATGGTGGTACGGCCTCACTCGAACTTCTCAACATTATGGCTAACCGGGACAAGGTCATTGTTATCGATGCCGTCGAAGGAGGGGGTGAACCCGGTACCATCTACCGCTTCACGCCCGATGACATCAAGTACCAGAGTATGACATTTACCTCGCTCCACCAGATAAGCCTGTTGGAGACACTGACGGATGCAAAATATCTGGGCATTGCCCCGAAGACCATCGTTATCCTGGGGATTGAGCCAAAGGAGCTGGGCCTGGGCCTGGATATAACACCAGAAGTTGCCGCCGTGATACCGAGGGTCGTCGAGCTGGTAATGGCTGAAATCGGGACACGGTAATACTGTTATCTGTGGCTGCCGAGCCAGGATTCGAACCTGGGCTAGAGGATCCAAAGTCCCCTGTGCTACCACTACACAACTCGGCACTCACGTTTGGATTATAGCAATTAACCGTGTTCAGGGCAATCAGGGGTCAGATATATTTAGCGTTCGTATCACTCTTGTGTGATTGGAGTGCAATTGAAAGTTGCTATGCTAACAAGAAGGCTAGCAGATTATGGAAGACCTGCTAGCCTACGTCTTTATAGTGGGCGTCCCGTCCTCAACCACGCCTCGTTGGATGTCCGTCAGTTTACACTTAATTGTTACTTCTCAATCTCTTCAGTTGCTCGAAAGATTATTCGTAATACGCAGGTGATTGATCTAAATCTCCCCACCCTATTTTATGTGCTTTCCCTGTCGAAATATTAAGAATATCTACCCCCTCACCGTGCATCCACTTACCAATCCTCTTGGGTGTTATTTCGATAACTCTCGTAGACTGCCTTGGGAAAAAGAATGTCTCGGTAATTTTGAAGTACTCAGGATTTTGTTCCTTATGTAGTTCAATGAATCTAACATTTTCTTCATCGAGTAGGTGTCCTTTTAGAGTAGCAATCCCATCGATTTGAAGGGTACCTGCCGCAACTGATACATTCGGATTCACCGACATCTGCTTAAACTTTCTGGAATCTTTATCAGTAAAACAATAGATTGTTAATCCATCGGAGAAAAGTAACACAGATCTGGCAGTTACGTTATTACCATCCGATGTTGCTAATACACCAGTGCGGTGCTGTCTGAGTTCTTCTATTATTTCTTGTTTTAGTTCTTCATATGATAATTCTGTTTGACTCATATTTATCCCTCCTTGATTTATAAATAAAAAGAGCACCAGTCACCGTCATACATCTGACGATACTGGTGCCCTCTAATCTCCCACCGCCCACCCCCCAACTTATATTCAGAGGTAGGTTATGGTGTACATCCAGTGTCGTACTTTGGAGTGGATTGTAGTCATTTGAAGTGTAATTGTCAATAACTAAAACGTGGGGAGTCGAAGGTAGAATATGCTATCTCGCAGTACAATAGATAAATAGTAAGGTGAAAATCGCTTCATATTTTAAGCATAATACGCGCCGCAAGCTTCATCTTGCCCAGCAATCCTTTCTTATTAGCCATAATAATATCGTAAAGGCTTTCTGAGTCCACGGGTGGAATAGTCTCCTTCTCCTTCTTAGTAAGACTCAGAGCTTCCGATGGGCATGACACTATACAGTTGCCGCATCCAATACAGCGATCAAGATTGACCTTAGCTACGTTTAGGCGCTCGTCAATACTTAACGCGTTTACCTGACATCTGGTTACACAAGTCGCACAGCCATCGCACTTCTCTGAATCTACCTTGTTGTAGTAGTTGGTTGACCAGAATTCAACTGGTTTGGGTAACATTTTGTGGATAGTTAACATCCCGCAGCAGCATCCACAACATGCGCAAACGAATTCGACTTTTTGGGTATTGGATGGTTGCAGAACTAATCCATCGGCCTCATTTTGCCGAGTTATTTCTAGAGCCTCCTCCTTGCTTATCTCTCTTCCTATACCTGACATTACGAGATTATTAGCCATATCACCTAAAGCCATGCATGTTTCTAGTCGTGTGGTCTGTTGACACGGGTTACCCAGAATAGCCGCTTTTTGACGGCATATGCATTCCAGAATCACAATAGGACCATCATTGTTATTAATGATATCTGTCATATGATTATAGTTGGTTACCTGGTAACTAAGTGGGATACTTTCCCTAACCGGTATAGTACGCATCTGGGGTAATTCTGTTCCTAAAAATGCTAGTCCGAAGGAATTTCCACCGGTGTATTCATCAATTTCTTCGATGAATTCTGGAGTAAGTTTGTTCAACTGTCCTTCATACATGCCTATAGCAAATGGTATGTTACAAAAGTACCGCTTGCCTTCCCTTTCAATGTGGCCAATAGCCCCATTCTTCATCATTGCATCAAGCATATTCTCTGTATGATTCAAGGACAGCCCCATCTCTTTTGCTGTCTCGTAGATGTGTTCCACGGAGCGTGGTTTGTAAGTTAAATGCATAGCAAGACGCGCTTCATCTTTATTGAAGATTCGCTTCAGGATTTTCAGTTCTACGCCTGATTTAGTAGCAGGGTAACCAACAGCTTGCCTGTCAAGATGTTTCTGAAGTTCTCGATAAACCTTTTCTTCCTCTGACATCTCTTCCCTCCCTTATTCGGATATTGCCAAATAGAAAAGCACCATTCACCGCTATTTATGTGACGATTCTGGTGCCCTTAATTCTTCCAATCCCTACCTCCCGAAGTAGTCATTCTAGAGGTCTGGTATGGTTGAGTATTAGTGATATACGTCCAGTATTGTACTGGGGAGTTAATCGTAGTCGTTTGGAGGGTAATTGTCAATAACTTAAACGCGGGGAGTTAAAGTGGGGAGGGGTAACAATTTCCAAACGGCAGAAGCACATTAACAACACAAGAAACCATTAAGGAAATAATCTGTAGGGAACACTTGATAATCCGACAATACCAGTTGCTCCCAAGAAAACTAATCCAATAGCAACTCCCACCCATAGCCCATATGCTATCTCTCCTCTTCCCTTGATAGTAAAACCGATTGCTGTAAATACTGCTATCGCCCAAAAGACACCAGCAACCAGCCAGGCTACGCCTAAGCCTTCAATAAGGTAATTGCTTCTCTCGCCTAGACTTGCCAGACTCGCAATAACGATTGGAATAGATGTGAACACTAAAGCCTTACGAAAGGCACTCATTACACGCCCCCCATTTCATTGCTCACTCGCAAATGGAAAAGGCATATCGTGCACAAAGGATAGCACTGTGAACGTGGGAAGTCAAAGGAGGCGATAGAAGAAAGATAGCTAATCATTGAAGACCCGCTAGCTTTTATCTGTACCCCTATATATTCAAGAAAAGAAGCATTGCGATACTAGTATTGTTAAGTGGGGAAAAGCTTACTTGAATTCTGGTGCATTTTCTATGTACGACTTCACCTCATTTTCCATCGCCTTTAGCTTAGGCTTTAACACTGTTAAATATATTATGACAGAAATTAGGATACCCAGACCCATCCAAAAAAGTACCGCTAGTAAGGCATTTGGTGCGTCGCCATCAAAAACGAATGATGTCTTGCCTTCACTCTGGTCTAGTTTAACACGGATTCCTATAAGCGGACTCTTACAAATTATAAAATGTCTTGCTATCGTCCTTTTTATCTTACGAACCTTGTATTTGCCACTGAAGTGCTTTTGGAAAGTTTCCATTGCATCTTGCCACGTTAATTCGGGATGATGAGCCACCGTTACAGTCTGAGCCATAGACACCCCCTGTTATTTATCAATGAACGGTATCAAATTTAACGCATCAAGAAAAAAAAGTCCATGGCAGGGGCGTTGTCAATAGAGGATAGCATAACGCTCAGCAAACATCTCGATAATACTATCCAAATAGCGATTAGCAGACTGATGAGGAGGGGATACATTCCAAACTAATGCCCCACCGCTTGTATTTCGGGTGTGGCAAGTGTCAGCACATCTCTAGCGATTACTTTCTCCGGGCTGTCCAGCACGAAAACCTGTAATCGCATTCATAGCATAGACTTGCATAAGTCATGCCCGGACAAGGTAACAAATCATCTTCTGGCACGAAACTGGTCTGTTTGCCCTGGAACCACTCAATTCCGAATACATCGTCTCTGGAATACTCGCCAGCACAAATCTCCGAGAAAACGGAGTCTGCCTGTTTCAGCCCTTCAGCCCTCTCGGTTGTATATATTATTCCTCTTAGACCGGCTTTATCTTCAACTATGTCGCCTATTTGGAACTTGGCCTCTCTTAGCACTCGCAAGGTTTTATCCCCCTAAACCTAAACTTGATGTTGGATTATAATATTGTCTCCCCAAACCCACCACTGACGCAATGGCTATTTAGTAATATTACCTTCCTTCCAGAACAGTACCTTATTCCCTACCCACCCTGTTCAACCTTGACCAAAATACAGGAAAATGGTACGTTGGCTATAACTGGAATTGCTAAGGGAGGGTGCGTCCATGGCTGGAGAATACGGGTATGCCGGGAATATCCTGAGGGTAGATTTGTCATCCTGTGAAATATCTTCCGTTCCAACGATTGAATATGCCGACCGGTTCCTGGGAGGTCGGGGAATTGCTGCCAAGGTCTATTGGGATGAAGTCGCCCCGGAAGTGAAAGCCTTGGACCCGGGTAATCGGTTGATGTTCATGACCGGGCCGCTGGCGGGTGTCTCGCCGGGGGTCGGGGGAGTCAGGTGGCTCGTATGTGGTAAGTCCCCCACGGCAAAGCCGGAGCAGTTCTCTTATGCGAACCTCGGTGGAAGCTGGGGGACAGAGCTCAAGCGTGCCGGCTATGACGGAGTCATCGTCCACGGGGAAGCAGACAAGCCGGTCTATCTTTCGGTGAAGAACGGCAAAGCTGAGTTGAAAGATGCCTCGGCCCTCTGGGGCAAGAGCACCATAGAGACAATAGGAATCCTGAAAGAACAGCTAGGCAGCCAGACCAGGGTTGTCACCACCGGACCTGCCGGTGAACACAGGGTTGCCATGGCCACCATCCTCGCGGACAACGATGCCTCGGGAAGCGGTGGTTTTGGCGCGGTCATGGGCTCCAAGAAGCTCAAGGCAATTGCGGTCAGAGGCAACCAAAAAGTAGTGACCGCCTTTCCGGAGAGGCTCACGGAGCTTAACAGGGAAATCCGCCGGTTAAAGAAAACTTCGCCGTCAGAGTCGGTCTGGGGTGCCGGCGTGACCCCGGAGAAGAAAAGGCTAGACATCTGCCGTGGTTGCAGCCTGGGCTGCGAGCGACTTGTGTATCAGGACAGCAAAGGCAGGGAAGGGAAATTCATCTGTGGGCAGGTCGGCTTCTACCAAGTGAGAGCACAGAGGTACTACGGTGAGCAGGACTGGCACGAGGTCCCGTTCCAGGCCGCCATGCTCGCCAACGACTACGGAGTTGACGTATTCGCACTGGGTGTCATGATGATGTGGCTCTCAAGATGCTACCGGTCAGGCATTCTGACAGATGAGAACACAGGCATCCCGTTTTCAAAAATGGGGAGCCTTGAGTTTCTGGAAACGCTCATAAGGAAGATGTCGTTGAGAGAGGGTTTTGGAGATGTACTGGCCGACGGAACGGTGCGGGCTTCTGAAAAACTGGGGAAGGAATCGGAGAAGCTGATTACTGACTACGTCTCCAAGGACGAGCAGGGAATAGCCTATGACCCGAGGTTCTATACCACTAATGCGCTCATTTGCGCTATGGAACCCAGAATGCCGATACAACAGCTGCATGAAGTATCCAGACTCTTTCTCAGCTGGACCCTGTGGGCAAACAAGGCAAAGGGTGCCTACGTTTCGACTGATGTACTTCGGGCTGTGGCGAAGAGGTTCTGGGGAACCGAACTAGCCGTCGATTTATCCACCTACGAGGGTAAAGCCCTCACCGCAACCAGGGTCCAGGACCGCCGGTATGTCCACGAGTCCCTGATTTTGTGTGACTGGGCATGGCCGATAATGACCGTTGAGTTCTCTGATGACCACGTCGGTGACCCCGGTCTGGAGAGCAAGGTTGCCTCGGCGGCTCTTGGTAAGGAAACCAGCGAGGAAGCACTCTACAGAATCGGGGAACGCATCGTAAATCTTCAGAGAGCCATATTGGCCAGAGAAGCGAGGGGCAGTGACACGTTGCCGGAATTCTACTTCACCATGCCAATGAGAGACGACGTGACCAATCCCCAGGGTATCGCTCCCGGAAAAGACGGCGAGATATTCACCAAGAAAAACGCCGTTCTCGACAGAGCCAAATTCGAGGAGATGAAGAGGGAGTTTTACGGCCTGCGGGGCTGGGATGCGGCCACTGGCCTGCAAACGAAGGCCAGTCTTGAAGCCCTTGACCTCAAGGATGTGGCCACCGAGTTGGAACAACTGGGACTGGTCACGTAACCAGTAACGACGCCATAGAGACAAGTGAGGGAGGTATCCAATGTCAGATTTCCAGGGAATTATTATTGAGGAATCATTAGAAAACAAAGATATCCTTAAAAGGGTAAAAATACTGTCGACAAGGATTTCTAAGGTGACAGATAGACACCAAACGCCATGGATCTCGCAGTGGACAGTACACACTGTAGAAGTGCAGGAAAGCGGAGCGCAAAGCCTGGCTGAAGAAATCAGCAAATCACTTGACGAAAGCCACAACAGCTCGTGGTATGTTGATTTTAAGGATGATTTCCACCACTATATCATTTTCCCGGACAAGGTTTTCTACATAGACCGGCAAAGCAAGCAGCAGTATGACGAAGCGAAAAGCTATGGTATTTCACTGGGCATACCCGAATATCAGCTTCCTTTTCATCCTGAAGTCCAAGAGTGAGAAGGGTAAGGAAGACTCCCCACAGACGACAAAACATGACAAGGTGTGGCCACCGGTCTGGAACAACGAGGGTTGGTGGTGTAACTGGTGCCGAAGGTCGGGCTCGAACCGACACGGAGGTTGCCCTCCAACAGTTTTTGAGACTGCCGCGTCTGCCTATTCCGCCACTTCGGCTGGAGCGGAAGAYGRGATTCGAACYCRCGACCTCCTCCTTGGCAAGGAGGCGTTCTAGCCACTGAACTACTTCCGCATATTTACTGGTGCCGAGGAGGAGATTTGAACTCCTACGGGCTTGCGCCCACCACCCCCTCAAGATGGCGTGTCTACCTATTCCACCACCTCGGCACTCACACCCGAACCAGATTTAAACTGGCAGGAGTGGGAGGATTCGAACCCCCGACCGGCGGTTTTGGAGACCGCTGCTCTACCAGACTGAGCTACACTCCTCCAAGCACCAATCTACCATAATTCTTCGTGAAAATAAAGAGGGCTGGCTTCAACCCCCTCTCAATTCGTCCACTACCTTCTGATATTTCTCGTGTATCATTTTCTGGTCAAAGTCCCAGAACTCCTGGAGCATTCCATCCTGCTCTGGCTTGCTGAAGTATTCCATGCAGGGGTAAAAGAAGTGCTTGTCCTCTTTTTCGATATGGGCCGGGTAGAGCGTGATTAACTCCCTCATGCTATCGAGGATTTCCCCCAAAGAGTCAACATTCCCTTTAACGTAGTCTTCTTTGGCAGCGACCAACCTGCCCACCGTCTTCCTCGCCAGAACGTGCTCATCAACTAACTCCTGCATGGTTCTCAGGTGTTCTGGTGAGAGTCCTTTATTGGCAAGGTCGCGGAATAGTATGTCCTCTTCCTTACCATGATGAGTCCGGTCAGCGTATGTCCGAAAGAAATCAGTGGCCGTATCAATAAAGGCCGCATCTGCCTGACTCCCCTGACTGAGTCTGCCCAGTTCCTGTTTTACCAGGCCTACCATTTGCTCGATGAGACGGTGTTCCCTCATCAATGGACCAATTGGTATCATAGCTTGATATCCCCCATCTTTATCTGACTGGATTTATTGTGAAAAGAAGCCTGTCTACTCCTTGGCTCTCTCTAGCGAAACCGGACAGGTCCTCCAGATACCCTCTGCATCCGGCAGCCCCATGACCATCCCCCAGAGTTCATCACTACCGCCGCGGACGAAGTGCCACCAGTGCGTAAAAAGCCGTGGTATCCCCTTTGTCCGGAAGACTATCTCTTCCAGCCCGAATGTCTGCACCGCCAGGCCGGGCCAATCGGTGATACCATCCGGTGCCTGGTCAATATGGACGTTCACCTCTTTGTCATTCCATTCTATCTCCAGTTGCAGGTCCCATTCGCCATCAGTGCCGGGTAGGTGTACCTTACCACTAAAAGTCTCCATAACAACCCCCTTTGCTAGAAATATTGTACCTGGCTATACCTCTACGAGTATTTCTCCGCCCTCCACCTTCACATTGTATGTCTTCAGCGGACGTGGTGACTTCAGGGTAGTCCCAATCCTGGACAGAAGACCAGACCCCTGAAGCCAGCGAACGACGCTACCGTCCGCCAGGTCGAACCGCGAGCCGTGCCGGGGGCAGGTAATAATGGTACCTTCTAATCTACCCTCAGTAAGCTTACCTCCCATATGTGGACACCTGCTGTCGACCGCATAAAGGCTGTCACCTACCCTGGCAAGGAGGATTTCATGGTCGTTAGCCATCACTTCTTTCATAGTGCCGTCGGCCAGTTGGCCGACCTCACCAGCCGAAACGTATGCCACGCAGCACCTCCATTGAATCGCTTGCGTTAGTGGAGCCTGGTTGAGAATTAAATACAACCATTCCTCTGGTTAGTTCGTATGTACTTTGCAGGTGTCCAAGATGTTAGACCACGGGTTAGTTTCTGTCAAGCTTTCCGGATAACACCTTTTTCATCAGGCTCAGCCCAACACCTCACCATGTACGCCGATGGTGACCTCTTTCAAGGGAATGTTCTTCCCGCTGGCCTTGATTGCCTCACGGGCCATGTGCACCAGCCCGGAGCAGCACGGGACCTCCATATGCACCACCGTCAGGCTCTTTATGTCCGACTGACTCAGGACATCGGTCAGTTTCTTCATATGCGCCGGGAAATCGTCCAGCTTGGGGCAGGCAACCAGCAGGCTATGACCCTGGATAAAGTCCCGATGGAAACCAGCATAGGCAAACGGTACGCAGTCAGCCGTGAGCATGAGGTCGGTACCCTGAAGGAAAGGTGCTTTCGGGGGCACCAGTGTCAGCTGTACCGGCCAGTGACGTAGCATCGCTGGCTGGGGTGCTCCGGGTAAGGTCTCCTCAGTCACCGCTGTATCAAACTGCTCGGCGGTTGACGACGGGCAACCACAGGCAAGAGTATCATCCGGTTGTGAAGCAGCCAGGTGCTCTTTCACCGACTCCTCATCGAACTCTTCAGCAATTCGTTCCTCGATGGTTATCGCCCCCAGTGGGCACTCCCCGAGGCAGGCCCCTAGTCCATCACAGAATTTCTCACTGATAAGCTTTGCCTTGCCATCGACAATCTGCAACGCTCCCTCGGCACAGGACGGGAGGCAGACGCCGCAGCCGTCGCACTTCTCTTCATCAATATGCACTATCTTCCTTACTGTCTTTGTGGTCATTACACACTCCCTTACCTTCTCAGGCATTCGTGAAAATCACGTGCCCTAGTCCTCTCCCCGAAGCTCTTTCCATCTCTCCTCACCGAGGCACTGCCGGGCATAAGCGCACCAGTCAATGCAGGAAGGTATCTTGTCCTTGTAGACCTTCGTGCCGCACTTTTGGCATTTTACCTTTAGTTCATCGGAGAATATTTCGACCTCCGCCCCACACTCGGGACACTTATGGAGCGATACCCTGAGGTTCCTCATATCCTGTCCGGGACACTTCATTGTCATTCTGATACCTCCTCCACCGGAGACCATCCGACTTCCAGTTTATCTCCCTATTATAGAGCCTGATAAACAATCAGACTGTGATATTAGTCATACTGCAAGTCAATAACCCACATGATACAATAATTGTAATTGACAGACCAGATAAACAAGTGTAGTATTTCGCTACTTGATGGGAGACGAGTGGGCGTGTACGGAAGAGAGGGACTTTAATGGCAGAAAAGAATGTGGTGGTCTTCAGCGCACCAACCTGACCCTATTGTGGCATGGTGAAAGAGTATCTTTCGCAGAAGGGGATTGTCTATACCGAGCATGACCTGTCCAAGGACCCGAGCAAGGCCAGGGAGCTGGTAGAAAAAACAGGTCAGATGGGCATCCCCGTAATCATAATCGACGAGAACATCGTAATCGGATTCAACAGGGCCAGAATAGACGAGTTGCTGGCCAGTTGACCACCTTATGTAATGTAATCTCAGACAGGCAGCCGAGTTACTTCTTCTCGGCTGCGAGATACTTCTCAGGATCCTGGTCAAAGGCCTTCTTGCAGCCGACCGCACAGAAGTAATAGGTCTTACCCTTGTATTCAGAGGTAGCCGCCGCCGTGCTCTCGTCCACTTCCATGTGGCACACCGGGTCGATTGCCATCGCTGCACCTCCTTTGTTTACTTCTGGTTCAGTTATCTCAAACCGTACCGGTTTGAATCTTCTCAGTCGTAACGAATTGGACAACACTGTTAATGAGCTGGCCGCCATGGCCACTGCTGCCAGTATAGGATTGAGAAAACCGTAGTCGCCGAGAATAAAGCGGGCACCGGAAGGTACCCCGCTCTGCCCGAAAACGAGGTAGAGAATCCCGGCGGCCACCGGGATGAGAATGGTATTGTAAGCGAAGGCCCAGAAGAGGTTCTGCTTTATCGTCCGCACCGTGCTCCGGCTCAGTGATATCGCTGTCACGATGCCGCTGAGGTCACCACGAATCAGCGTTATATCCCCGGTCTCAATGGCGACATCGGTGCCGGTGCCGATGGCAATACCTACATCCGCCTGGGCTAGCGCCGGGGCGTCGTTGATACCATCGCCCACCATCGCCACCACCCTATCCTCTGCCTGGAGTTTCTTGACTTCTTCAGCCTTATGCTCAGGCAGCACTTCGGCCAGAACTCGACCTATCCCCACCTCGCGTGCAATCGCTTCGGCGGTGCGCCGGTTGTCACCGGTGAGCATTACCGTCTCGATTCCCATCTGCTTTAGCCTCGCCAGTGCTTCGGCAGCGTTCGGCTTGAGGGTATCGGCTACGGCAATAACACCGATTACCCGACCGTCCCCAGCGAGGAACGTTACCGTTTTGCCCTCCTCGCGGAGTCGCGCGGCCTCTTCCCCCAGGCCGTTGAGTGAGATACCCCTGTCTTCCATCAACCTGAGGTTACCGAGAAGTAGTTTCTTACCATCTACCGATGCCTCTACCCCCTGTCCCGGTACGGAATTGAAGTCCGATGCCGTTGACGGCTCCAGACCCATCTCCGACGCTGCCCGGACGATAGCCTCGCCGAGGGGGTGCTCCGAGCCGCGCTCCGCAGAGGCCGCCAGGCGCAGCACCTCCTCCTTTGAAACCGA
>DUFD01000044.1 GCA_011171075.1 Dehalococcoidia bacterium
AGGTTTCTATCAAGAATAACCCTGCTGTTAAATACCTCTGAGAAAGCCTCGGCCGTCTCTGCACACCTTTTCAGGTCAGATGAGTATATTGGTATCTTTTGCTCTCCTATCTCACTGTAAAGAGCTAACGCAATTTTCCTGGCCTGATTTCTACCGTTCTCCGTGAGAGAAGTGTCATACCATCCTCCAGCCAGACCTTGGACGTGATGGGTGGCTTCAGTGTGTGTAACGACATAGACATTTTTCATAGCGGTTAATTATAGCATGGATTAAAACTTGAGAATTTCAGATTTTTGAATTTTCAAATGTAAGCAGTCCACCGTGTTTGATGATGGTTGTTTTAATGAAATCATAGTCCTCGGGCTTGCCCTTGAAATAATAGTCAATTACCCTTACATTTCCAGCGTGAGTAACGATTAAGACGTTCTTGTCTTTGTAATCTTTCACAACCATATCACAAAAATCGCAGGTCCGTTTTAGAAATTCTTTCCAACTTTCCGTGCCCTTATCGCCACTCATAATTGCTTGCCAAGCCAGTTTCGCCAATTCGGCATCAGTTTCGTCCATGCCCTCAAACTCACCAAGGTTAATTTCGACGAGCCTGTCATCAAACACAATCGGTCCTCTGTAGACAATTTCGCAGGTTTGGCGTGCTCGTGTTTGGGGACTGCAAATACACGCATCAAAACTAACACTCCTCAAATTTTCAGCCTGCAGTTTTGCCTGCGCTATTCCTGTTTGATTCAAAAAAGTATCTGTTACACCGTTGGCCCTCTTGAATAAGTTCCAATCGGTTTCACCCTGACGGACGAGGTATATCATAACTATTTATCCTCCTTTAATATAAATAAAGCATATCGCAACAGCTGATGTCAGGTGAGACGGGTTCCGAGGGATGAGCAGTAACTAACTCTGGTACATAAACAGGGGAGAGCCGTCGGTTATCAGTCGGTCCGGCTTTGAGAGTGCATTTCTCAGGTGCTTTGGCAGGGAGAAAATTGCCTGGTGGGTCAGGCCGTCATAGAATTTCAGGTGAGTTAATCCTCTGGCTGCAATCAGGTCGTCGACCTTACTCACCGACAGCGCCGCGGGGTCGAGGTCGGACGAAGCCTGGCAGAAGCCCCAGGGACCGCCAAATGATGGTATATCCGCCTGGTAGACGCGTACTATGGGGAAAACGCTCTTCAGCGTGTAGTTGACTGCGGAAAGGTTCTCCAGCTCGGTCCAGGATGCCGAACCGGACTGTACGGAGATAATGCCGTTCGGTGCAAGTTTGCTCTTAACTGTTTCGTAGAACTCCCTGGTATAGAGGAGATAGGCAGGGCCTTCTTCGATGGGTTCCGGCAGGTCAATGATAATAATATCGAAAGATTCACTGGTATTGGCCAGGTACTCCCTGGCGTCTGTGTGGATAACCTCGGCACGCGGGTCCTGAAAGGAACCGCGACTGTAGTCCGGCAGGAATTGCTGGCAGATGTCTATCACCTCTTTGTCGATGTCGACCATTACCGTCCTTTTCACGGTTTCGTGATACAAAACTTCCCTGAGGGTGGCTCCCTCACCACCCCCGGCGATGAACACTGTCTCTGGGCAGGGATGGGTCAGCATCGGCGGCT
The DNA here is from genome assembly GCA_011171075.1 of Dehalococcoidia bacterium. Lineage (GTDB taxonomy): Bacteria > Chloroflexota > Dehalococcoidia > Dehalococcoidales > Fen-1064 > W589. Next base: position 1,617 of record DUFD01000044.1, read on the forward strand.
GCACGAGTGCCTCGTGATAGATAAATTCGTCAGCGTCACTGGACTGGATTTTACTGTCCAGCACCAGAAACCTGCCATAGTTACCGCTGCGAATGATTTCGATGGTCTGGAATTTTGTCCGGCCGGTATACAGCACCTCTTCGATGCTGTGTAATTGGACCAGGTGCTTATTTACTCTATCCCAGAACCATTTATCAGGGTCGCTATCCATGACTCCTATCCTAACCTGGCGCGCTCGGTGACCCTTAGACCTCTCGGTATCTCCTGTAGAGAGTGTTTCCTGGCTCCGAGCTTCTCGACAAGCACCTCGGCGGCTTTCTCTGGTTGTACGGTGGTGCCGCAGGTAAAGATGTCGGCGGCGGCGTAGCCATATTCGGGCCAGGTATGAATACAGAGATGAGACTCGGCAATGACTACCACTCCACTGATACCGTGGGGAGAAAACCGGTGAAAAGACTCACCCATTACGGTAGCCCCTGCCTCATCGGCGGCCGTCAGCATGGCTGCCTTGAGAGCCTCCAGGTTATTAAGGGTTTCCTCATTGCAATCTTCCAGTTCCATAAGTAAATGTCGTCCTAGTGCATTCAATCACCTACCCTCCTTAGAAGATTTTACGTACTGCCTAGCTCTCTAAGTAAAACCAGACATGCAAGCCAGATTGTACTGCAAGATGACTCTGGTATCAATCCCCTGTCAGTACTATTTTTTACTACTCAGGCCAAGCTCTTTACAGAGTGTTCCGAAATCGACGTGTTGCTCCATAAGCTCGGCAAGTCTTGGCAGTTTCTGTGTCTGGTTGAAACGGTTCCTGGCCAGGGCGTCTTCGATGCCCGATATGATGCTGGCCACATCATCGTCGGTCTGGATTATGGGGACCTCTTTCTCCTCGGCCTCGTTCATGACCTGTGGCAGTAACTCCCGCTTGCCACTGAGGACAAGGCATCTGGTCGGGGTCTGCAGTGCCGCCAGTTGCATATCGGAGCGCTCACTCCTGAGTAACACTGCCTTGTTCGCTTTCAGACCATAGTACAGCGGTCCGGTATCAACCGTCATCGCGCCCAGCATCAGGTTCTCGACCAGTTCCTCTGATTTATCGGCATTGTTCAGAAACTCCCCTTGGACCTGAGCGGCGACCTCGCCGACTGTCAGGGTGAACAGGGCACGGTCTTCCGGCAGTACTGCCAGAACATTCATACCCTTTTGTGAAAAGGTATCTGGTGCCTGGCTGTGGACTTCTTCTACTTGTTTTGCCGGTATTTTGTTCAGAATCACGCCGAGGAGAAGGCTATCGAAAGCCTTACTGGCACTTACCAGTTTCCTTCCCGGTGAATCTACCGTGGTATCAACAATTATTACTTTGGCCTTGAGGGCTTTGGCAATCTCGGGGGAGTTACCACCTTCGATAATCAACACGTCTTTGCCCTTCGAGACCTGGTTAACGGCTTTTTTAACGCGGTCAGGCAGGCTGCCGGATTTTCCGGGTGGTGGGCAAATCTGCTCTAACGGTTCCTTAAGCTTGAGAATTCTCTGCATGAAAACAGCGTCGCTATCATTGCCCTCGGCGGTTGTGTCCTGGTCATCGGGAGCAACCTTGAAGTAGCCCACCTTCTTACCTTCATTAAGAAGGCGCTGGCCAATACCGGCACAGACCGTGGTCTTACCGCTACCCTTTGCTAAAGAGGTGACATACAAAGTAACCACGTTATCCCCCTCCTTTGTTTTAAGACGTGCGTGTCCATTATAGCGCTTCGGGGCAGATTGGTAAAGTGAATGTTTGTCGATGTGAGGTTAGTGGACAGACGAGAAAGGGCTTTCTGTCAGGTTGGGGTGACTGGTCGGCCTTCGGTTTACCTGACCGGGGCTGGTTCGTCGTTTGCCGGCGTGGCCAGTATGCGACCATCAAAGAGCGAAGATACCTTGTTGAGGTCAATGAGAAAGACCTGCCTGGGACCCAGAGTAGCGGTGCCGGATAGATAATTGCTGCGGACTTCGGAGACTGGGGCCTCGTTAATTGAGGAGGTGGGAATGGGCGATACCCCGGTTACAGCGTCAACAATGAAGCCGATATACTGTCCAGCGGTACTGGCGATTACGATACGGCTTTCTGCGGTCTGTCTGGTTTTCGGGAGGTCAAGCCTGGTCCTGAGGTCGAGAACCGGTACAGACACCCCGCGGAGGTTCACGACACCCTTAAGGAAAGGTGGCATGTGGGACACTCTGATTAGGGCGTCCATCGGTAAGACGCGGTAGCTATCTTTCATATCAGTCCCATAGTATTCTGACGAGAGGACGAAGACTACATATAGGATGCTGGCTGTTTTACCTCGTTGCCTGTTCACTGTTGCTCCTGTAGTACCGGGGCTCTAGGCGACTGCGTATTCTGGCGCTGAACGGTGCAGGAGAGAAGGGGTTATCGGATACCCACCACTTGATACCTGATGAATCGCCTGAATTATCTGGTCGTAATCGCTGTCTTTGAGTATGTAACCGGAGACACCCGCATCAATGGCGTCACGTATCCTGGATTCACCGTACATGGTCAGCGCCAGCACGTTTAGATGAGGCATTTTTGCCTTCAGCTGCCGGGTAGCGGCAATACCGTCCAGACCGCACATCTGGATGTCCATGGTAACGACGTCTGGCGATAGTGCCATGGCTTTGCTGATTGCCTCTTCGCCGCTTTGGGCAACGCCGACTACCTCGATTGTCTCGTCCATAGCCAGCATTCGCTGTAGTCCTTCCAGCACTGCCTGGTAATCATCTACTAAGAGTACCCGGATAGCGTGCAATTCATACCTCCATGGACTACCGGCATCAGCGCTGCGATGCCGGGCAAAAAGTAAAACTGATTGATGTTCCTTCTCCGGGGTGGCTGTTTATCTCGAGATAAGCACCAATCAGTTCTGCTCTGTCTTTCATGCTGAGAAGACCGATGTGTTCTGGCCGAAGTCGATTGTCAATCGTGTCCTCAGGACTAAAGCCATGGCCGTCATCAGTCACCTCCACGGATACGGCATCGTCCTGAAAACTGAGAAGAAGGTGTACGTTGCTTGCCCCGGAGTGCTTCCTGATATTATTCAGGGCTTCCTGGACTATACCGAATAAGGCCCTTTCCTCACATGGCGTCAGCTTTATTGGCTCGCCGTGGGACTCGAAATGGCAGGCAACACCAGATTCCTCGAGGGCAATAATGGCCTGTTGCAGGGCGGGGATCAGTCCCAGCTTCTCCAGTGGAGGCGGGCGGAGGTCGGCGATTATACGTCGGAGCTCCCCGACACTCTGCTTCAACGTCGTGGCGATATAGGTTAACTCATCACTCAGGTCGCCCGACTTTAGCGGTAACATGCTCTGGCGACACGCATTTATGCGGTAAAGGGCACCGACCATCCACTGTACAACGCCGTCATGGATTTCGGCTGACAATCGGCGTCGCTCATTGTCACGAGCGAGATGGACCTCCTCCAGTATCTGTCCTCTGGGAATGGTTTGTCTGTCGTGACTATCAAACAAGTGGGCGTCAGTAAGGACCATACGGTTGCCTCTTTTGGCTTACTCCTTTTGGACTCATCCACGTACTACTAATGGTCTAGTGTAGTCGGATTGGATGACGCCCGTCTGACAATGAGGCGGTACAGTCTGACAAAAACCTGACAATGAGAGTTAGCTGGTATGTAACTAGAGTGAGGTTTGTACGCTGAAAAAGGAAATACCTTATTTCGTAAAATATGTCTGGAGAAGTGGGAGGTTGTCAGGAGGGTTGCTTATCGTTATCGCCCTTGGCGAAGATATACCCGATACCGGCCCTGGTGAAGATGAACCTGGAGTTGCGGGCATCATCCTTAAGTTTCTTTCTGAGGCGGGCGATATTTGCCTGGAGAACGTTGGTCTCACCGATGTATTCGTCACCCCAGACCTTATTCAGTATCTGGTTCGGAGTAACCACACGGTCGGCATTCTGGGTCAGGTAGGAGAGTACCTTGTACTCGGTAGCTGTCAGGTTCACGTCCTCACCTTTGAGGGTGACCCTCTGTCGGAAGAAGTCGACCTCGAGGTCCTGGCAGCGAAAGGCAGGCTCAGGGGATTTTTCCGGGAGTGAGGAACGACGCAGGACAGCCCTGACGCGTGCCGTTAGTTCGCTGGCCGAAAATGGCTTGGTTACGTAATCGTCCGCCCCGGCGTCCAGTCCCTTGACCTTCTCCTCGTCGGCGCCCTTGGCTGTGACCATGATTATCGGCATCTGTGAGTATTCGCGGATACGCTGGCAGACAGTATGGCCTTCCATGCCGGGCAACATGACATCCAGCAGTAGCAGGTCCGGGGTATCGTGCTCCATCATCTCAAGGGCGGTCTGACCATCCGGGGAAGTAACTACCCGGTAGCCTTCCAGTTCCAGCATGCGACGCATCATGCGCAGAATACGCACGTCGTCATCGACCACCATGATTACTGTTTTACGAGACGGCACCTGACATTACCTCTTCCCAGTGCGTTGTTGAGGCGATTGCTTGTCTCAGGCTGGCGGCATCCAGGGGCTTTACCAGATAGCCGATAGCCCCCTTGCTGAGTGCCTTTTTTCTCTGCCACTCGGCGGCAGAGGCGCTGAAGACAACCACCGGAATCCTCCGGAGCTTCGGGTCTTTTTTCATTTCGTCCATGACCTCCCAGCCATCGCGACCGGGCAGTCTCAGGTCGAGGAGTACCATAGAGAGGTCTTGGGTTCTTTTAATTAGTCGCAGGGCTTCGTCACCGTTGGCAGCTTCAAGGACGTCGTATCTTTCAAGCTCGAGCAGGCGGCGGGCGAATCTCCTGATATCGGCCTCGTCCTCGACGACAAGGACTGTTTTTGCCTTATTACTTTTAACCATAATCGTGAGTCTGCGGTCTATAACGGCAGCTTGAAGAAGACCGTAGTCCCCTTTCCCTCTTCGCTTTCAATCCAGATATTTCCACCGTGGGCCTCGACGAGTCCGCGGCAGATTGCCAGCCCCAGGCCGACCCCGCCCGTTTCCTGGTTTTTCCTGTGCTCGGCGCGATACATGCGGTCGAAAACCTTGTCCAGGTCTGCAGCCGGGATACCGATTCCCTGGTCGGAGATACTGACGAGCATATCCTGGTCCTGTCGCTCGGCGGAGATGACTATTTCCGTTCCTTCATCGGAGTACTTGATGGCGTTGTCAAGAATGTTGTCCAGCACCTGCCGAATACGCTTGGTGTCAATACGTACCCTTGGCAGGCCGGCAGCCAGGTTCAGCTGGATGTTGTGCCCTGGCGCCCTTATTCGGGCTTCGGCGGCTGCCTCTCTGATAAGCCTGGCGATACTTACTGAAGTACGCTCCAGTTGCAGCAGGCCTGAGTCGAGTCGAGACATATCCAGGATATGGTTGACAAGGTCTACCAGGCGGCTGGTCGCCTTATCGATTGATTCAACGTATTCGTGTTTCTCGTCCTGTTCCAGTTTATCTTCGTAGTCCAGGAGCAAGGTGGAATACCCCTTGATGATGGCCAGGGGGGTCCGCAACTCGTGAGAAACTGTGGACAAGAGATTGCTCTTCATGTCGTTCAGTTCCTGGTATTCGACCACCTTCTTCTCCAGGGTGCGGTGCTCGGTGATGTCCTGTATTGTACCGGATGCCCGTATCGGCTTTTCATTCTCATCAAACATCACCTCACCGCGTACGTGGGCGATACCCTCGGAACCGTCGGGTCGTACGATGCGGTACTCGTAATCGTAGGGTTTGCCTTCAAAAAGGGCCTGAACGATGGACTTCTGAACGAATTCGCGGTCGTCGGGATGAACGAGCCTGGACAGTATCTCGTACGGTTCGCCTTCCTCACCGGGTTCCAGGGCGAAGATGCGGCTGGCTTCCTCGGACAGGTGGAAGGTGTTGCTCTGGATATCCCAGTCCCAGTTACCCAGATGGGCAATTCGCTGCGCATTGGCGAGGCTGGCCTCACTGTTCCGCAGTGTTTCCTCCGCTTGCTTGCGTTCGGTAATGTCACGCGCGATACCGAAGATGAAATGACCGTTGAGGCGGGTTGCGGCCAGCAGGGCTGTTCGCTTGGTGCCATCCGGACGTGTAAAGGTCACTTCACCCGGGTCCTGGATGTTCTCAGCCATCGTTAGCCGCTGCAATTGCTGGAGGCCGTCCGGTATATCGCTGACCTCGGGCAGCAGCTCTCTGATTTCGGCGGCGCTCCGTCCGGTGAGACGTTCAGCAGCGGCGTTACAGTCTAGGAAGCGGCCGGTGGTCTGGTCGAGGAGGAAGATGGCGTCGCTGGAACGCTCGAAGAGGAGCCGGTACCTTTCCTCCGATTCCATCCGCTGTTGCTCCGCCCGTTTGCGGTCGGTGATATCCTGATATATCACCTGGAACTGCGGTTCGCCATCCCAGAGCACCCTGTCCCAGGATACCGAGAGGTCACGGACTTCTCCGTCTTTGCGAAGAACGCTTAATTCGTAGTGGGCGGCCACAGACTCACCGAGCCTCATTCGCCGCCTCCTGGCACGGTGCTGGGCGTAGCTCTGGCGGGTGTACCGCTTCCTCAAGGGCACGGCTTTCAGCGCCTCGACATCATCGTAGCCGTAGATATCAAGAAAAGCCTGGTTGGCATATATAAGCCTGCCGTCTCTGGTTACAATTGATGTCCCCAGTGGGGAGCTATCGATGGAGTTTCGGAAGTTCCGTTCTGATTTTTGCAGCTCTTCCTCGGCCTGCTGGCGCTGCTGGACATTACGATGGGCTTGGATGATGTTGCCGCAGGTGAGCAGGAAGGGCTGGAGGAATTCAATCAGAGCGGTATCGTAGCCCCGGGGACGGTTGGCAATACCGACCATGCCAATCAGTTCCTGACCACTGTACAGCGGTAATCCGAGGAAGGAATCAAGTGGCGGCTGGGTGGTCACGCCTTCACAACGGGGGTCATTAGCTGGGTCGTGAATGATAACATGCTTGCCGGATGTCATCACGGCATTTATAATCGGTTTCAGGTTGGAAAACTCGCCGCCTGCGCTGGCGTTCTTTTCATAAAGCTGCCCTGAATCCTCACTCCAGACAATGTTGGTAACGGCATGGGTCTTCAGGTAGGGTTTGCCGTCGGCTGCCCTCAGGACCTGTCCGATGAAGCCGAGTTTGCTCTCGGTCAGGGAAAGGAGGTCATCCAGTAGTCGGTCGAAGAGGACACGGGGGTCAGCTTCTGCAATGAACTGGCTCTGTATGTGACTCAGTGCACTCAGCAGCTTGTTGCGTTGCGCCAGCTGTTCATTGGTAACCCTGAGCTCGGTGGCGCGTGCTTCAACCAGCTCTTCGAGGTGGTCGCGGTGTTCTCTCAGCTGCTCCTGCACCCTTTTGCGTGTGGTGATATCGAGGCAGGTATAGAGTGTCCTGCCTTTGCCGATTGAGACAGTCTTAATATTTATTAACAGGACCCGACGCCGACCTGCTTTATCGGTTATCTCGTGCTCAATATCGCGTATTTCTCCCAGGGTTTCAAGCTCTTTGGCGTTAAAGGGGACATCACCGAGTAGCTTGGTAATTTTACCCATACGGCGTATTTCAGCAGGGGAGTAGCCGAAAATAACATGTACATTTGGCGAGATGAAGGTGAAACTGCCGGCACCGTTGGTGATAAAGACGGCTTCCGAGACATTGTTCAGCGCCACCAGAAGCGATTCTTCCGATTGACGCATTGCCTCTTCTATGCGGTCGACCTCGGCCCTTGATGCCTCAAGCTCAGCTCTACGCCGACGCAGTGCATCCAGTTCTTCAGGTTGTTCGTTGTCTATTCCGGCATCCCTCATTACGCTCGTTTGTCCTTATAAAGATGCCCAAGTTTCGGGTATCACTGCTAGAGCGCCTGCATGAGCCCCAAACGACTATAGCCAGGGTTCAGCTCACGCTTAAACGCCCCGGCTAACATAACAACACAGGTTACACGTTAGATTACCACTAGTTATGCCGTTTGTCAACAGCCCTGACGTTTTTGGTGGTATGGTATTGTCTGGATGGGTTAGCCCAGATGTGGGTATTATCTTTTTCTGCGTTTGGATTAGCTAGAGTTCACGACGTCGCAATACGAATGTTGAGAAGTAAAGGCAGGCGACAATCAGAGCGATGCTCACGCCTACCGAACCCCATGCAGCCGTGGCCGTGTCTCCTAAGATATCGGTACCCCAGATTATCAGATTGGCAGGTAGGTAGTCGCCGAAACCGGGTATCGATACCAGTAGCGCCTGCACGATGATAATTGCCAGGGCAATACCGCCGGCAGCAAGCTGGTTTCGGAAGATGCTGGAAAAGAACAGCGTTATTGCAAGGCAAAACACCAGGAAAAGCGCTACCAGCAGGTTCACGGCCAGGAAAGTGGTTATATCGGCTGGCTCGATGAGAATGACGGTGTAAGTATAGCAGGCAACTGAACCGAGGATAAGCGAAACGATAAAGGTGGCGCTCATAGCAGTTAGCTTGGCGATAATGAATGCCCCCGTACCGACCGGTTTGCTCAGCACCATGGCGGCGGTGCCTCGTGAGCGTTCCCTGGCTACGGTACCCATGGCGACCAGCACGGCTACCAGCACACCTATCTGCCCGATGGTAGAGGCGTATTCTGCGATGGCCATTGCCGCCGTCGGCGGTGGCATCTCTATTATGAGGTCTTCACCGGCCATCTCGATGAGCTGCGGAGTATATTTAATAAGCAACGGCGTGCCCAGTCCGAACACCAGGAATATAGCCGCGGCAATCAGCAGCCGGTATGTCCTGAGTTGCTCTTTAAGCTCCTTCTTGAGCAGCACACCAAATCCGGTCATTCTTTGCCTCCGCCGGCCATCAACTCAACGAAGATATCTTCGAGGCTGGGTAGCGTCAGTTCATAGCGGAGCAGGGTCAGGCCGCTGGCAGCGACCAGCTGAAGCAGTTCCTGCTTGGCTATATCGACGTCCCTGGCCTGGATATGGAGGACGGGTGTTTCGTTTACGTTCGCCATTTCCCATTTTTCCAGCCACGGTATGGAATCTAACCTGGCAAGCAGGGGGGCGGCGTCTTCTTCGAACTCAAGCTCGAAGGCAGAGCGTGCGTAACGCTGCCGCAGTTCCTCCACCGTCGATTCAATGACCAGCCTACCGCGGTCGATGATACCAACCGTATCACAGACCCGCTCTACGTCCGACAGGATGTGAGTTGACATAAAGACAGTCGTTTCTCGACTGAGGCGTTCTATCAATAGAAGTACGTCACGCCGCCCGATGGGGTCGAGGGCTGATGTCGGCTCGTCCATAAACAGTACCTCGGGACGGTTCATCAGTGCCTGCGCGATGCCGAGTCGCTGCTTCATGCCACGCGAGTAACCACCGATACGGCGTCCGGCAGCTTCCTGCAGGTCTACCAGTTCTAGGATTTCTTCGGTTCGTTGGTCGCGTTCCTGTTCTGATAGACTGTGCAGTTCTCCGACGAAGTGCAGGAATTCACGCCCGCTCATCCACTCGTAGAAGGCGGGTACGTCGGGGAGATAACCCACCTTCCTACGTAGAGTCAGCGGATTGGACGTAACCTCCTCACCGGCCACCCAGGCAGTACCAGATGAGGGCAGGCTGAGGCCGGTCAGTAGCCGTATGGTAGTCGTCTTACCCGCACCATTGGGACCGAGGAAACCGAATACACTTTGCTCTTCGATTTCGAGATTGAGGTTGTCAAGGGCAACAATGTTACCGTAGCGTTTGGTCAGGCCCTGGCAGCGGATGGTCTCCATCTAGTATTGCTCCCGCCCGACTAGAAGGTAGAAGATGGGACCGATAATGCCCAGCAGGACGATTACCAGCACCCAGGGCCACTTCTGGCCACCTTTGACAACCTGTCTCCGGGCAAGGTCTACCAGTGCGAAAACCATCAGTCCCAGTTCAATCACTGCTAGCGGAATCAGGAACGGGAGTGCATCTTTCAGGGCTTCCCAGTCATTCATGGTATGTTTTCCTCATCGAATTGGATTCTATATGGCATATTAGCGTTGCTCGTCCCCGGCTGTCAACATGAGGTATTTAACACTGAAGAGGGCTCTTTCTCTTGAGTAAAACAATTCATACATTTCCAAGGGGGGCACCCCCTTGGAATCCCCCGTCCAAAGGGGTTACACCCCTCTGGACACCCCAAAACGGTGTGGGGACTTATTTCAGGGCAAGTGTCTTCTCACCTAAAAGAGGAGCGAGATAGGGGGCCTGAATGCATCTTACTGATGGCAAAGTATCGAAATCCCTTGAAGAGAGTAGGAGAGGGGCGTAGCCCCTCTTACCATATCTTCCCCTTCCCCTCTGGGGAAGGGGATTAAGGGGATGGGGCCACCACCACTGAATAGCCTGGCATTGCAAATACTACCTCGTCAATGCATAATGTCAGTGCCATGGAAGAAAAGGGATTAAGGCTCCCTTCTTTTAATAAGATTCCCGGTGCAGTGGCTATCGACCTTGACGGGACGCTGCTGAACAGACAGACTCAGCTATCGAAACGTAATCTTGCTGCTATTGAGGCATGTGTGGCCCGGGGCATTCCGGTGGTCATTGCCACCTCGCGTCCAGCCAGAACAACACGTCGAGCCCTTGGTTATAGTTTGGCTGATAAGTGCTCACTGGTCATCATGAACGGGGCGCTGGCACTGGGCGTACCTCCCTTATCTGGTGTGTTCAGAGAACCACTGCCTCCTGATGTGGCACGGGGCACAATTAACCTCCTGATGGACTTAGAACCGGAGGTGCGGTTGACCATTGAGCTTGACGGCTGGGAGTTTGGCAGAAACTGGCACAGTAGTCCTGAAGAGCTCTGGCAGTACAACGCGGCTACGCCCGATATGGTGATGACGCTGGAGGAAGCCTTGGAGCGGAATCCGGCCAAGATAGCAGCCAGCCGGATGGGGAAAGATGTCTCCGACCTTGCCGATGCGGTCTTGCAGCGGTTCGGCGGTACGGCCTCGGTTCTATCTGCAAATGATATGACGTTTCTTAACATTGTAAGTGCCCGGACATCCAAGTCCGAAGCCTTAAGAATACTACTCCAGTCTTGTGATATTCTGCTGGAAGATGTGCTTGCCTTCGGTGATGATGTCCCAGACCTTGACCTGCTGGAGGCATGTGGCATCCCGGTGGCAATGGCTAACTGCGTGCCGGAGGTGAGGGCGGTCACCAGCTACACCACCGCCAGTAATGATGAGGATGGGGTTGCCATCGTGCTGGAGAAGATGCTGGCTACAGGCTGGTAGCAGACATACAGGACGCTTGACACTCTTCGTGACAGACGGTAGAATCTCGTCAATTCTAAGCAAGGAGAGTGAGATGACGACCGAACCTGACGGGCAGGTACCAAGACGTAATCCTATTAATCGTGCGCTGGGGGGCTGGCAGCCGGCTGCCGTGGTAATGGCCGCCAACAAACTTGATTTTTTCACTGCTATCGGAGAAGAGGCAGTCACTGCTGAGGAGGTCGCTTCTCGCTGCGGTACTCCCCCCCGCCCTACCCGGGTACTGCTCAACGCTTGTGTCGCCCTTGACATTCTGGAGAAGGAAGGCGAGGTTTACCGTAATTCGCCTGAGGCTTTACAGGCTCTGGTGCGCGGCAAGTCTACCTTCATGGGTGATGGCATTGCCCATCAGCATGACCTCTGGCAGGCCTGGGGGAGACTTCATGAGGCGGTGCGCAATAATCGCCGCGTGGGGGAGCGTTATAACCTTACGGAAGTGGGCGATGTTCACCGGAACTTCATCCTGGCGATGCATGACCGGGCAAGGCTGGATGCCCCTTTTCTGGCAGAGACACTGGACCTCACCGGCAGGCATCAGCTCTTTGATGCCGGCGGCGGTCCCGGTACTTACTCCATATATTTAGTCAAACGCTATCCCGGCCTGCGGGCTATTGTCTTTGACCTCCCTCAGACAATCGAAATAGCCAAAGAAGTTATCGCAGAGTTTGGCATGAGTGACCTGATAGCTACCCGTGCGGGTGACTACTTCAAGGACGACTTCGGACAGGGTAATGATGTTGTGTTACTGTCGGCGATTTTACACTCTATGAGCCCGGAGCGGAGCAGGGGGCTACTTGCCAAGGCATACGATTCCCTGGTTTCTGTTGGCGACGTAGTAGTCCACGAAGGTCTGATAGATGATGAGGGTACATCACCAATGCGGGCGGTTATGTTCTCGTTGAATATGCTGGTAAACACCGGAGAAGGGCAGTCCTATTCCGGGAGTGAGATTATGGGCTTGATGGAGGAAGTGGGCTTCACAAACCCGAGGGTCGTCAGACTTCCGGAGCCGGCACGTACCTCTCTGGTTATTGCCACCAAGCCCTGAATGGAAACGCATAATCCCCTGTTCTGACTATTAACCTGTCGTTATCGGCGGCTATGTTGTCTGGTGTCTCCAGCTTCAGTAACTCTCTCGGCCCTTTTTTGACCGCATAAGGCCGAGGTTTCTACTCTTTTGGGCCTTCCCTGTTTGTTCGGGTATGCTAGAGTTTGGTTATACTCAACCACTGTTTAAGGGTGGTATTTGTCAATTTAACCCTCGGCGGTGGTAAAGAGATGATTATGAATAACGTCAAAAGGCACTTCCACTTCTGGTTCCTCGCGGTCGTGTTGACTATTTTCGTGGTTGTGTCGGCTGCCAGTCTGGCAGGACTCGACTGGATTGTCCTTGGAAATAACCTCACCTTCACTTATGCGTCTATTGCGATACCAGTTTTCCTTGCCTCGATTATTCTCTCCGTCTGGAGATACGGACTGAAAACAGGACTGGCGGTTTGTCTTGTCCTCGGGGCGTCAATGCTGATAATCACCATCACAGGCATGCAGGATTACGGCAATCTGTACGGTACTATCACTGTTATTATCATTGGCGTCGGTTCTATCTACTGGATTAACTGGCAGCGGAGAGGTCGTAAGTTGCTTGAGCAGGATGTTGAAGAAGTTGATGGTCGGGTAGTTGAGCTCCAGCAAGAGTTGCTAGAAAAGCAGCGTACCGAGGACGAGTTGGTGGAAAGTCGGCGCAGGTTCAGAGATTTAGCCAATCTCCTGCCTCAGATTATTTGGGAGATTGATACAGACGGCAATGTTACCTTCGCTAATAGGCAGGCTCTTGAGGCCTTCGGCTATTCTATGGAAGGGGATAGTACTGTTATCCCCAGCGCTGTTCAGGCTGTTATTCCCGAGGACCAGGAGCGGATGAGGCGGGGTATTCAGAAGGTACTCAGTGGTGAGGAACTGGGCGGTGTTGAATACACTGCTATAAAGAAGGACGGCAGCACGTTCCCCGTACTGATATACGCGGCTCGGGTTATGCGTAATGGCAGGCCCGTTGGTCTGAGAGGAGTTGCCATCGACATCACCGAGCGTAAGCAGACAGAAGAGAAGATAGAGCACGCCGCTAAAGAGTGGCGGATGACTTTTGACTCCGCTACCAATATGATATCCATCCATGATAAAGACTTCAGACTGACCAGGGTAAACATGGCCTTTGCCGAGGCGTTCCATATGCAGCCGAAGGAGCTAATTGGCAGGCCATGTTATCAGGTGGTGCATGGGACGGATAGACCTGTTGCGGGCTGTCCTTGTGTGAAGACGCTGACGACAAAGCAACCGGCTACGGCGGAGCTCTTTGACCAGCACCTGGGGATTCATCTCCAGGTATCTTCCTCGCCCGTGTTCGACGAGAATGGAGAGGTACTGTCTTGCGTTCATGTTGCCAGTGACATCACCGAACGTAAAGAGATGGAGAAAGCGCTACGCGATTCTGAGAAGAACTTCCGGAACTCAATTTATAGCTCCCCCCTGGGCATTCGTATCGTGAGCGCCGAAGGCGAATTACTCTACGCAAACCGTGCTATTCTGGACATGTGTGGTTATGACAGTGTCGAGGAGTTAAGGGAAACCCCGCTCAGCAAACTGTATACACCGGAGAGCTATCAGCAACATCTCGAGAGAAAAGAGAAGAAGCGGCGTGGAGAATCTGTTCCCTCCGAGTATGAAATCAGTATCGTACGTAAAGATGGTGAGGTACGGCATCTGGCTATAATTCGCGAGAAGGTCATCTGGGACGGAGAGACCCAGTTCCAGGTGCTGTACCAGGATGTCACTGAGTTGAGAAAGGCTCAAGAGCAATTGCAGCACTCTCAACTGTTGGCTTCACTCGGGGAGATGACGGCGGGCATCGCCCACGAGGTAAACAACCCTCTGGGGAGTATTTTACTCTATTCCGAATTACTGATGGCGGGAGACGTTCCCAGACCGCTTAAAAAGGACTTAAGGGTAATTCATGACGAGGCCAAGCGTGCTGCCCGGATTATGACTGACCTGCTTACCTACAGTCGTCGAATGGGCTCCCAGGGACGTCGTCTGGACCTGCATAAGGTTCTGAAAAAGGTTATCGACATGCGGCGTTATACAGAGATGGTGCGGAACATTGATATTACGCTAGACCTCCATAATGAGCCGATTCATGTGGTAGGTAATTCGTCCCAGCTTACTCAACTTTTCATGAATCTCATACTCAATGCCGAGGAAGCTCTCGGAGTATCGAACGGAGGGAGTATATCAATCACTACCCGGACGGATAATGAGTGGGCAAAGATATCGGTTGCTGATAACGGCCCGGGAATACCGGCGGAAAACCTGCAGCAGATATTTTATCCGTTCTTTACCACCAAGCCAACCGGTAAGGGTACCGGACTCGGCCTGAGCACCTGCTACGGTATCGTCACCGCTCACAAAGGGCTTATCCGTGCTGAAAAGAACAAAACGGGCGGTGCTACCTTTGTCATTGAGCTACCGCTGGCCAGGCCCAGGAAGCAAAAAAAACACCGTAAGGTAGTGGCAGTAGCTTAGATTATTTCTGTTATCGGCAAATTCATCCGGGGACTACTACATCTGATTGGTAGTAGTTCCTTATTTTATGTGCAGAGCTGAAGCTGGCTCTGGTATAATGCCAAGTAGTAGAGTTACTTTTCTGGAGGAATAGCAATGTTGACCGTGCGTGAAGCAATACAGAAACGTCGTAGTACGCGTAGTTTTAAGCCGACACCCGTGCCTGATGAGATGATTCTAGAGATGCTGGAGGCAGCTCGTCTGGCACCTTCGGCGAGCAACAATCAGCCGTGGCGATTTGTCGTTGTTACTGATGCCGAGGAGAAGAAGGCACTCCGTAAAATATGTTTCAACCAGTCTTTCATCGAGGATGCCGGTGTGGACTTTGTTTTCTGTGCCGACCCCTCCTCATACTCTGTCGAGTCACGCCGGAGAAGGATACAGGAGGCCGTGGACTCCGGCCTGATATCCGAGGGGAACCTCAGTGATTCGACATTGCAGCGCTACCAGGAGATGGCTGCAAATGAACCTGACCTGCCGTCGTTACTTACTCCACTAACCGCCAATACTTACATCGCCGTGGAGCACATGGTTTTGATGGCGACTGGCTTGGGGCTGGGCTCGTGCTGGGTGGGTGGTATCAGTAGCTATAAGGACATCCGTGATATGCTGCAAATCCCCAGGGGTATTCTGGTCCTCGGTGTCCTGGCCGTCGGTTATACCAACATAGAGCCGAAGGCGAGACCCCACCATCCACTGGAGAAGATAATGCTGAGGCCTTTCCCGGCCTAGACAACGGCGGCAAGATATCACTGGATAGCTGGCAGATTACGCACGCCTGAACTGGATGATGCAGCTCTCAGAGCCTTCGCAGACACGACAGAGCTGCTTCCAGCGTATGTCATCACCGAATTCGGATGCCCAGACAGAGTATTCCGTGGGGCAGATGGTACTGCCCACCCTTGCTGATAATGTCTTGCGGTCGGAGTCGACCATAATGTCGTGCCATGGACACCGGTCGATGGTTACCTGGAAACCGCCTTTATCATCTAGGCCCTCTACCTTATAGGAGTGGCCTTCCAGTGAGAGCTTGGTGGTAAAGCACTCGCGGAGGGCCTCTATTCCGTTGCCCAGTTTCGTCAGTTCCTTAAGCTTGCGGGCCTGTATCTTGGGGAAGACCTGCCAGACAGCATTATCAACCTCGAGGGCGGTGTCGAATCCATATCTCTCCTCGACCTTCATACACCACAGGCCGTCAACGGCCGCATAGCAGCGTTGAAAGAAATCGGCAGCTTGCTTATCCGTTAGTTCTATCATGTTGACTTCCCCTCTTGATTACTATTCTGAGGCGCGGCGTATCAGCATATTATCACATGGCTGTAATCAGAACAAAGGCCCTGTACTATTATCTGCTCTCGTGACGGCTACTCGGACGCGGTGCTGGTATGTCAGGCTGACCATGTCCAGACTACCGGGTTGCTGCTAGAAATGCTTGAGGCGGCAGCTGTCGCTGCCACCCGTTCGATAATTCCTGTGATGTATACGTGAGGTAAGAAGCCTCTTCTGAAGGCTTGATGTACCCACTTGTGACATGACCTTCTAGCGTGTCGTCACTACTGTAAAAGCTACGTTATATTCCGTGCTCTCCGATGGTTCGGTAGTATCGCCGACCTCAACATCGGCAATGCGGACTTCGGAGTAATACCCCAGCTCTTCGAGGGCGGCTACGTAAGTGGTTACGGTGGCAATCGAATCTGTTTGTCCGCATGTAATCACCCCGTCAACTCCAATGTTTATCGAAGTTAGATAACCTATCTGAGTAATGGCGTTAGTTATCATTTCCAGGTTGTCGGCTATGTCATCGGTGCGCGCTAATAATTGGTGATGCTGCTGTAAAACTTCCAGGTCAGCGGACAGCTGTGTAATGACCTCTTCTATCGCTGCTGCCTCATCGGCTCGTATACGGACCTGGTATAACTCGTCGCTGACGATAACCGCCTGGCTTCCGAGACGGGCTGTTTCTGTTCTGGTGATATCAAAAGTCTGATATGCGGGAAGCATGAGTACGGTGGCAATAACCAGCATCGCAGGTACAAAAAGACGCCTGAACGCTGCTCGGTTGCTCTCCGCTCTGTACTTCTCAGGCATCAGATTGATGTCGATATCGTGGTAATCACCTACTCCGGCCTTAGCAGTGGACTTCAGTCTCATCTTTTTAAGGGCAAGACCTATGTTATTGGTATACAGGTCAAGCGGGAAGTCCGGGGGTAGTATGATAGGTGGTAATACAGGTTCGACTGGGTATCCGGTCTCTGCCTGGACAAGCTGGCGGGCAGTCGGGTCCACTGAGAGTTCACCAGTGAGTATCAGAGGAGTGTCTGGTTTTAGTGGTTCCTCTGGACGACTGTTGTTGTAGAACCCTATTGTTTTGTTAAGTTCGTCCACAGCCCGCATCACATTATCCTCTATATTAGCGCCTTCACCCCTGGGCATGGCTGTGTGCATGGTAGCAGGTTTTCCGTTGGCTACCACCACGATATCGAAGTAGTCTGGCTCCAGACTGAGCAATATGGCATCTGGCTGATTAACGGCCCTGGCGAGTGCCAGTCCTCTGAGGTCCATCATGTAAGGTTTTATTCCTGCTTCCGTCAGTGTCTGTACCAGGGAATCAATGAGATTCCGCGGTACGCCTACTATGAAATAACTCAACTCATCGTTGCTTTCACCAATCTGGTGCCAGGTAAGATACAGGTTCTCTATTGGCACCGGTATTTCCTTCTTGGCGCCGCGTAGAATGGCTTCCTCCCGAATGGATTGTGGTGTTACAGGCAGATTCAGTGTGCGGTAAGTGAACGACATGCCGGAAAGGCTGACAATTACCTTATTGCGGCTGACCTTCAAGGATTCGAATAAGCCATTGATGGCGGCGGCAACAGCAGTAGTGTGCAGGATGAATCCGTCCTGTACCAGTCCCGACTCGAGTGGCACCTCACCCCATGTCCTCACCCGTTTACCCTGTAAGGCGAGTAATCTGATACTGGCACTACCTATATTTAATGTAACTAACATTTCGCAGCCCCCTGTCCCTTAGTAATTGTCCTCTTCTTCCATGAAGTCCTCCTCATCCTGTGCAAGCTCTTCGTCATCATCGACCGGAGCCGGGGCATAGATGGCTATCTCCAGACGGGCTGTTAATTGTGCGGGTTCTGTTATCTGTTCAACATCGCTGGTGACCGTGAGGTGTTGCACGCTGACGGATTTCGGTAACTCACTTTCCAGCGTCCTGAGGAGGGCTAAGAGATTATCTGAATTTCCTTTGACGTCCAGGTGTATCGTAAAGACCAGATAGACGTAATCCTCGATATTTATCAGTGACCATGGTATCGTTGTCAGAGATATCACGTTGACCTGATTCGCATCTGCTATATCAAGTAATCCATTAATAACCTGGGTGGTGTTTACCTGTCCTAGCAAGATGCTTTGCTCGGTAACAAGGCTTGTCTCAGCGTCAGTCAGACGCTGCTGAAGGTCGGATGGCACCTCGGGTATCAGGGCTATCATTTCGATAGCATCCGTAATTTGTGTTCTGAGTGCCTCCTGCTCGCTCTGCTGTGATATCGAATCCACAAGGAAATAAACGCAGATTATTAGCAATCCGATACTCAGAACGGTGATTAATAATTTTCTTGTCACTGTCTTTCCTCCCCGTGCTATATTCTAATGGCCCCCTGTCCTGATAATGACCCTACTGAGGAGTGATGTCCCATGAAAGTATCGAATACGCTCCTTCACCGAATGTAAATATAGGACACCCGGTATAAGTGAGGGGATAGTCACCCAGGATTTTAGCTTTATTAAAAAGTGTGACGGTACCGCCTACATAGGCGTCCTGGTGTATCTTTGTCTGGTTATACATCGTGATATTCCCCAGAACATGAGCATCGCCTCTTATTTGACCATAGCTTCGCATGATTAAATTTTCACCGACACAGACATTTCCTTGAATATCCGTCTGGTCATTTATCGTGAGGGTACCAGCAGTGACGATATCACCGTTTATTACCGTGGAGTGGTTATTCAGTGTGATATCCCCTTCTGCATAGATACTGCCATCAATCACGACATGATTTTCAAGACTAACGTCCCCTGTAACGTAATAATCCCCCGTGTAGGTTGCATGGCCGCTGAAGGTCTTATCACCTTCGATGACTTCGAAACCTGCCGGTAAGCCGTACGTTACTTCTGCAGTGATGATAATCAGTGAGCCGTCACTGCAGTGAGCCGTTGAGGTAATTTCGTAGGTCTCACCCAGGTCACGTATGGTGACATTCACAGGCGTGCTATTCAGCGTTAAGGTCGGCAGCTCCACCTGGCCTCCTTCAGGTACTACCGTAGTTCCACTGAGAAGATGCCATATACCAAATTCAATTCCGGCATCGGCCGCATACTGTTCTTCCACAACCTCCCCGTAAATTCTGGAGCCGATGAGGTTGGCACTGACGTGACCGAGGAACGGAGCCAGCATCAGCCCGCCTAGCCCAAGAACTACGAGGGCTATGGGAAGAGCCTGCCCTTTTTCACCGCCAAACATCAGTCAACTCCTCCAGAAGGTCTGAGGTATACCTGGTAAGTACCCTGCTGGCTGGCACCCTGTCGCCCGACAGGGGCCGAGGTAATATCCAGGGTGACCATACGACCACTGACAGAAAAGGTTGCCGATGTGATGTTCCAGGCTACTGTTATCTGCGAGCTGCCATCGTCACGCTGGAGCTCGGTGCCGATGAGCTTATAGGTGACTGTTGAGGCGTCGGGCATGGTCAGTACCAGCTGGCTGCCGCCGGTAGCGGTAGAAGCAATCTGTCCGTCACGGTTGAGCCAGCTCGAGATGTTCTGAAGGTCATGAATAGCGGTTATCTTGCTGTTACCGTATTCGGCTACGGTGAACATCTGATAGACGGTGGAGCCCAAAAAACTGGCAATCAGCCCGGTTATCGATATCACCACCAGCAGTTCAACCAGTGTAAAACCCTGCTGTCCCTTCATCTTTTCACCTTGTAGGCGTCTACGGTAAGTATCGTTTCGCTATCGCGGTATATAGTTACGGTCAATTCCTGAATGTCTGTATCGGTATAGACAGAGGCGTCCGTCTCCAGGGAGATGGTATAGCCCGATGGCGTGTCCATTGTTAGATAAGTGGCGCCGGTAGCATCATAGGGAAGGCTCTTGACGTACTCGAGCTGGGTCCTGGCCAGTTGCTGGGCCACGGCTTCCTGATCGGACTCACGTACTGCCAGTGCTCCGGTCGAAAGCGCAGTTATAAAGGCGACTGCTGTAATCCCGATGATAGCGATGGCCACCAGTGTTTCAGCCAGTCCAATGCCTCTTTCATCCCGGATACAGTTATGGGATGCTGCTAACCGCTGGCTAGCTAATTGTTTCGCTTTTATGAATCCAAGCAGGTTCATGATAGCGACCCCATTATCGAGTACATCGGCATAACTATCGATGTGGCCAGGAAGGCAATCATAAGACCGATTACGATTGTTAGAGTCGGCTCTATCATTCCTATCAGGGCATTGACCTTTTGGTCGACCCTTTGCTCATAGTAATCGGCCAGGGTAGCCAGAGTGCTGTCTATAGTGCCGGTGGTTTCACCAACGACAACCATCTTGATCATCAGGTCCGGGAAAAGGCTATCCTGAGACATGGGCTGTGACAGGCCCTGTCCCTGAATGAGTTTCTCCCTTACGGTTACAAATGACTCACGGACAACCTGATTTCCCATGGAGTTGTTCACAATCTCCATTATCTGAGGTAGTTGCAGGCCTGCTTGCAGCATCATAGAGGTTGTCTGACAGAAATAGAACATGCTGTGCTGCACGGTTATAGGGCCAATCAGCGGCGCTTTCAGCAAGAACCTGTCCTTGGCCAGCTTGCCGCTGGGTAGTCTCAAATAGATGATAGTAGCGGCGACGACAACAAGAATTACTCCCAGAATAACGAGTTTATAATCAATAACGAAGCCGGTTACGGCCAATAATATCCTGGTCGTTATGGGTAACTCGGCGTCGAGGGAAGTGAATAGTCCGATTAAGGGTGGTAGCACTACCGTTATCAATAGGGCAATCACCCCGATTGCCATAACCACAATCACAGTCGGATAGGTCATGGCACGTTTCATTTTTTTCTTGGTCTGGACCTGTTTTTCCAGAGCATCGGCCACCTGTTTCAGACCAGCTTCCAGGTTTCCCGTCTGTTCACTGGCCCTTATTACCTGAACGAAGTACAGGGGGAATACATCCGGGTGTCTGGATAGGGACTCGGAGAAGGAACTGCCTCCCTGGAGCTCCTCGACCAGGTCTGAGATGATATCACTCAGAGTGGCCTTAGATACATTTCCTTCCAGTGCTCGTAATGCAGTAAGTAGCGGGATACCGGATTCTATCAGCGTGGCGAGCTGACGGGCAAAATCGATTAAATCAGGGGTCTTCACACCGAAAAGGAAGGGTATCTGGCTCTTGAGGGTCTTGCGCGTGGGTAACTCCTTAAGGCTGAGGATATGATTATAGCCAGCATGATACAGGGCGTCCTCAGCCGCACTTTCGGAGGGGGCTTCAATTGTGCCCTGTACTATTTTTTTATCAATGGTATAGGCCTGATAACGGTATCCCATCAATCTCCTCCTCTATGAAAACCGGCTAATCAACCAATTGAGTGAACACTTCGCAATACCTCGCTAACTGATGTAATGCCCTTTCTCACCTTCGACATACCATCACGCCTCATGGTAATCATTCCCTCTTTAAGTGCTTCGGCGCGGAGTTCCTCCGTACTGGCCCCGCCGGTGAGCATTACTCTCAGTTTTTCGGTAATAACCATAATCTCAAAAAGGCCGGTTCTCCCCTGATAGCCGGTGTTGGCACAGACATTGCACCCGGTTCCCGGTCCGTATATCAGGGCCGGCAGCTCGGCCATTTCCTCGTGATAGGCGACCTCTTCTTCTGCCACCGGCTTGTAGGGAACGCGACAGTGGCTGCAGAGTCGGCGTACCATTCTCTGGGTAACAGTCCCAACCAGTGTTGAGGAGATAAGATACGGTTCAATACCGAGTTCTATCAGTCGGAAGAGTACCCCAACAGCGTCATTGGCGTGAATCGATGAAAGCACCAGATGGCCGGTAAGGGCTGCCTGGACTCCTGTACTTGCCGTGTCCCGGTCGCGGATTTCCCCCACGAGTATTACGTCGGGGTCCTGCCGCATGGCGGAGCGAAGGCCGCTGGCGAATGTGAGCCCGGCCTTGATGTTGACCTGGGTCTGGCTGATATCGGCAAAGTGGTACTCCACCGGGTCTTCAATGGTCAGGATGTTATGCTCCTTTCGGTCGAGGGCGTTGATAGATGCGTATAGTGTGGTTGTCTTACCCGAACCGGTAGGGCCACCCACCAGTATCAGACCGAAGGGGCTTTTCATCATCAGCTGGTATGTCTCCAGGGATTCGGGCAGCATACCCAGTTCCACTAGGGTGAGGAAGGACAAGGACTTGAGCAGGATTCGCAATGTCACCCGTTCACCGTACACTGTCTCCATGCTGGCAGCGCGTATGTCGACATCTTTATCCCTCACCTTGACCTGAAACTGGCCGTCCTGGGGGCGTCTCTGTTCGGCGATGTTCATACCTGCCAGGATTTTTACCCGCGAGATTAATGGCGCATGTACCGACAATGGCAGGGGGGACATATCATGTAAAATGCCGTCAATCCGGTAGCGGATACGCAGGTAGGTCTCTTGTGGTTCGATGTGGACATCGGATGCTCTGTCCTTGACTGCCTGGGCGATGAGTAGGTCTAATGTCTGGGCAATGGGAGTCCGGGCAACCAGCTCGGGGGTTACTTCAGTCTCCACCGCTTCGGCGGGCGTCATCTGACTGACCTGCTTCTCTATTTCGGCGCTGGACTTGTAGTTGCGGTCGATGGCGTGCTCAATTTCACTGGGGATACCAAGCGCCGGTTCAACCTTCATCTTCACCTGGGTATTGATATCTTCAATCGCCTGGATGTCCTCCGGGTTTGCCATAACGACTACCAGTGAGTTGCCGGAGACGCTTAGGGGGATGAGGGTGTATTTCCTGGCGGTATCCTCCGGGATTAGCTGGAGCGCCTGGCGTTGTACGGAATGGCGCTTCAGGTCTATCAGTGGTACGTTGAGCCATATGCTGAGCACGGGGGCCAGTTCATCGAAACTGACCACTCCCTGTTTGATCAGAATATCAGTAAGATTACCACCATGCTCATGCTGCTGTTTGAGGGCGTCTTCGAGTTGCTCGGTGGTAATAAGCCCGTCCTCAACCAGCAGCTTGCCAAGATTTTTCCTGGCTACTCTTTCAGCGAATATCTCACTGCCGTTTATACTCATTTTTATATCCTTCTCAGGGAAGCCACATTCAGCGCAGTTCAGAAGAGTACCGACTGCTGCCCCTGATACCACGAGGATATCGATTCATTCCAGTTGGTTACGACAAGAGGCTTTCCACCCGACGTATTATCTCTGAGGGCTCTGCTGGTTTGGTTAGGTAATCGTCAGCACCCACCTGCCGCCCGACTGCCTTGTCCTTGTCCTGACTCCTTGCAGAGAACATCAGGATGGGCAGCCGGGCAGTAGCTGGTTCAGCGCGCAGGCGATGGCAGATTTCGTAGCCATCCATTCCTGGGAGCATGACGTCCAGGATAACGAGGTCAGGTTCTTCTGTCCGGGCTTTACGAAGCCCTTCAAGCCCGTTGCCCGCAGTGATTACCTGGTAACCATGTTTTTCCAGGGTGAACCTGATGTACCTCAGGCCCACGGGGTCGTCTTCAATTATTAAAATCTTCGTTTCCATGCTAATCATTCCCCAGTCTGTGCCAGGGATTAACGCCAGATTCGAGCTAGCGTCTGTGGCCAGCATGCCCCCTCGAAGCTATTACAGGCATGCGGTCAGCTCTAAGCCCCTGCCGTTTTCTCGTCCTGCGTCAATTTCTAGTATCCGGTGGTTGCCTGAGTAACCAGCCCGGTAGTACTGCATGTATAAGTCCCCTTGGTCTCTGACATGCGCAGGTAGTCCGGGTAGAGAGGATAGTTCCTGTGCGGGAACCTCGTCATGTCCTTGGTGGCCGTAGTTACGGCGGTTACGCTGCTCCTCCCTTCCTTGGCCATCATTGTGTCCATAGCCGACTGGACCGTTATCAGTTCAGCCTTGGCGGCTTCTGTCTCGCCGCTGCCGACAAGCCCCGTAACATTGGGGATGATAATGGCAGCCAGTACACCGATGATTGCGATAACAATCAGCAGCTCTACCAGGGTAAAACCCCGGTCGTTTTTGAAAACCTTTCTTAGTAACGTGGTCATTTCTTCAGTCCCTCCAGTTTTTTGCCTGTTGCAGGTGTGGTTTTATCATTATTCCCCCATTTTCCTCACCACCTTTTCCCCTCTATTCTTTTTTGGCGACTTCACTTTCGATTATCTCGTTCTGCATCTCTGCCAGGTATCTGTTGACCTCGGCAATGAAAGTCTGGACATCAATTGGCTTGGTCAGGTAGCTGTTGCAGCCGGCGGCTATAGCCAGTTCTTTATCCACAGGCATGGCAAAGGACGTCAGGGCGATAATGGGGAGGTCCTCCTCGCTTTCTTGGCCACGAATCCTGCGGGTTGCCTCATGTCCGTCGATACCCGGTAGCTGGATATCCATAATAACGAGGTCTGGCTTTTCGTCGAGTGCCAACTTCACACCTTCAAGGCCGTCCCTGGCCTCGATTACCTCGTGTCCGCCTTTTTGCAGGATGAAACGGATTAAATACAGATTGGTATCGTTGTCATCCACTACCAGTATTTTCTTCATTGTTCTCATCTCCTCTGTATTCCAGTGGTAGAGTTAAACCAAAATCACTGCCTTTGCCGTACTCACTCTTTATCCAGATGTCACCCCCCAGCATTTGTAAGATTTTCCTGCTGTGGTGCAGTCCGAGACCGGTGCCTTCAAATCTGCGGGTAAGGCTTCCGTCGACCTGCTGGAAGGGCGCAAAGAGCTTGTCGATGTCCTCATTTTCAATCCCGATGCCGGTATCGATAACATGGACTTCTAGGGTGTCATCGTGTGTGTGACCGTTTTCCTCGTGCAAAGCAGCGATAATTCTGACGCTCCCTTGCTCGGTAAATTTGACAGCATTACCTCCCAGGTTTATCAGGACCTGTTTGAAGCGACGTCGGTCGGTGTAGAGCTGGATTTCCCCATCGGTTTCTGCTGTAAGTTCAATGCCTTTCGTTTGCGCGGCCGGGGTCAGTATATCCACCACTTCAGATATGAGTTCATTAAGGGGGAATTCCTCCAGTGAAAGCTCGACCTTTCCGGCTTCAATCTTTGAGATGTCTAAAACATCGTTAATAAGGCTCAGTAGGTGGTTACTGCTGCTCTTTACCAGGCTGAGTTGCTCTCTCTGCTCTTCGTTGATGTCTCCCGTCATGCCATCCAGAATCAGGCTGGTGAACCCGATGATTGAGTTCAGCGGCGTCCTGAGCTCATGGCTCATGCTTGACAGGAAGATGGACTTAAGGCGGTCTACTTCCTGGAGCCGGGCGTTGGCCTCTTCGAGTTCGCGGTTTTTCTCGGCAATCTCCCGCTCCGCTTCTTTTTGCTCGGTGACGTCAATAGTCACGGTTCGCAGTCCGACTGCCTTGCCGTCTTGAAGGATTGGCGCAGAATATGTGACAACCGGGTAAGTGCTGCCGTCCCTCCTCGTCTGGGTATATTCAACACGACCAAGGGTCTCTCCATTTAATATCCTCTGGATATTTTCCTTGACCCTTTCACGGTCCTCGAGGATGAAGACATCAAGCGGATTGAGGGGGGCAGCATTAACTTCACTCTCGTTATAGCCTGAATCTTCGATGGCTTTCTTGTTGGCGAAGGTGATGTTAAGCTTGTCGTCCATCTCGGTGACACTCAGTGGCAGGAGATTGACCAGGTCACGGAAGCGTCGGCGGGTATCCCGTAGTCTCTCCTCATTTTTCTTGCGTTCGGTAATGTCGAGGACGCTTCCCAGGACAGCCCGTTTCCCCTGGTACTGGATGGGCGCTACCGTTTCCATGAACCACCTGCTCTCACCGTCTCTGCTGGTGACCGCGTACTCATAAGGCGTGGTACGTTCTCCTTTCAGCATGGCTCTCGCGTTTTTCCTTACCGTTTCCCTGTCTTCGCGACGTACTCTGGCCAGGGATCTCCTGCCAAGCACCCTGTCCTCAGTCATGCCTAAATCACTGATAAACTGTGGATTGGCAAAGACAAATTTTCCGTCCTGAACTATGTACATGCCGACCGGTGAGCTTAGTGACAGGGTCTGGAAGATTTCCTCCGCCTGCTTACGCTCGGTATTGTTGAGGGCACTCCCCAGGATAGCTCGTTTTCCCTGATACTGTATGGAGGCAATCGTTTCGGTAACCCACATAGTGTCGCCGTTTTTATTGAGGGCCCGGTACTCATAAGGTGTAGTACGTTCTCCCTTCAGCATGGCTATCGCGTTCTGCCTCACCATTTCCCTGTCTTCTGGATGAATTATGTCTTGAGGGTCAGTGTTGAGTATCTCATCTTTGCTGTAGCCGGCGTTTTTGAGGAATTCGTCATTGTTGAAGACATACTTCCCGTCCTGCAGTATGTATATACTTGCCGGCGAGCTTAGCACTATAGTCTGGAAGATTTCCTCTGCCTGCTTACGCTCGGTGATATCCATAGAGGCGATGAGCACGTTGGTTACCTTGCCCTGTGAATCAGATATCGGAGACAGATTGGCGAGGATGTTGATATAGGAGCCGTTTTTACGCATAGTGCGGCACTCGATGTTTGCCACGCTTTGTCCTCTCATCACGCGGGCGAACGCAGCTTTCACAGCACGCGTGTCATCGGGGTGTAGCATTGAGAGAATGCTAATTCGTTTGATTTCCCTATCTGAATATCCGTGGTGCTTTTTCCATTCCTTGTTGGCAAAGAGGAGGTTAGCTTTCAGGTCTGTAGTGGCTATCATGTCCGGAGAGGTTTCTACCAGCTGTCGGTACCTCAGCTCGCTCTCCCGCAACCTCTCTTCAGCCTGTTTTTGCACGGTGATATCACGACTGATATAAGTAAAGAACGTTTCTTTCCCTGCTTGCCACTTGGCTAGGGTCATGCCTACCGGGATTTCAGTCCCGTCTTTTCTCAGCCTGACTGTCTCCGTCATGCCGCTTGGAGGGCTTGAGTTCTGAGATGAAAGCATGGCTTCGATCTCATCCTGGAAGGCCTGATGTAAACGCTCTGGCATTATCAGGGTTAATGGCTGACCGACAGCTTCGTCGGCAGAGTAGCCGTAAATTTTCTCAGCTGCCTTATTCCAGAGGACGATACGTGTCTGGGCATCAATTGTAATGATTGCCTGGTGGGCCGATTCTGTAACTGCACGGAAGCTCTCTTCGCTGTGACGCAGTGCCTCCTCCATCCGCCTGCGTTCAGTAATGTTGAAAGGAGTTGCCAGCACGGCTGGTCTACCCCGGTACTCGATGGGCGCGACAGACGTGATAATCCACTGGACACTACCGTCTTTATTAATACCCCTGAACTCGAAAGGTCTGGTCAGCTTTCCTTTAAGCATCTCAGCCATTTTCTCCGTGACCATTTCCACGTCGTCGGGGTGGATAAGCTTGCTCGGGTCCATGGCAAGAAGTTCAGCCTCGGTGTAGCCGGTGTTCCGACTGAAAGCTGGATTTACTAACTGAAATCTGTCGTCCTGGAGGATATAGACGCTGACAGGCGAGTTTTTCAATATGTCACTGAGTAGATTTTCGGCCTGTTTGCGTTCGGTGATATCCAGGATGCTGCCGAGGACAGCCCGCCTCCCCTGATACTCGATTGGGGCAACGGTCTCGGCGACCCATAGCATTTCACCGGTATTTGTAAAGGAGCGGTACTCATACGGTGTGGTACGTTCTCCTTTCAGCATGGCTATTGCGTTCTGCCTCACCATTTCCCTGTCATCCCGGTGGATGAGGTCTTGGGGTTCAATATTAGAAAGCCCTTCTTCGGTATAACTGATACGGTTGCGGAGCCGAGGATTGGTAAAAACGAACTTACCGTCCTGTGCTATATAGATACTCGCCGGCGAATTGAGCGCTATAGTCTGGAAAATTTCCTCTGCCTGCTTCTGCTCGGTGATATCCACAACGTTTCCCAGAACAGCTCGTTTCCCATGGTACTGGATTGATACCACCGTCTCTGAGAGCCATGCCTCAACCTCACCGTTCTCGTTGACAATCCGGTACTCATAAGGTGTGGTACGTTCTCCTTTCAGCATGGCTATCGCGTTCTGCCTCACCATTTCCCTGTCATCCGGGTGAACCCGGTCTAAAGAATGGGTACCGAGTAATTCGTCTTCGGTGGTGCCCCCGTTCATGAAAAACCGGGGATTGGCGAAGACAAACTCTCCGTCCTGGACAACATACATGCCGGCCGGCGACCTGAGTGATACCGTACGGAAAATCTCCTCTGTCTGCTTGCGCTCGGTGATATCTTCAAATACCGCTGTGAAATAACCTTTCTCAGGGCTGTATATTGAGCTTGCAACCCATTTCCCCAGCGGCTCGAAGTAATCTTCATATCTGGCGCTTTCGCCGGTTGCGGCAACTTCTCCGAGGACATCGAACAGGTCGGCATTTGATACTGTTAAAGCGGGCATTATTTCGCTAAATCGTCTACCGATTAATTGCTCCTTCTTAATTCCGACCAGCCCTTCAATACTGTCATTTGCCTCAAGGCATAACGCATCTACTGGTTTATCATTTTCATCCGTGATTATCTTTCCGTAAACAAAGCCCCCAGGCATATTTTCAAAGAGGGAGCGGTATCTCTGGGCACTTTGTGCTATCGCCTCTGCCATTCGCTTACGGTCTGTGATATCTCTGGTAGAGATAATGCCGATTGGTTTGCCGTTATATTCGGTCCGTACCCCGGTTACACTTACCCATATCTCGTCACCATTCTTTTTCATGCACCGGATTTCGTATAAACCCCGCCGGTCTTCCTTGAACAACCCCACAGTGATATGCTCAATTGCCCAGTCCTGGAACTCTGGCATAACGTAGTCGAGCAGATTGGCTTCGTATAGCTCGCCGATAGAGTCGAAGCCGAACATATCTGCGACAGCTTGATTGGCGAGTACAATTTTCATTGTTTCATCAATGACGAAAGTGCCCTCGAGCTTGGTCTCGAACAGGGCCCGGTACCTCGCTTCCGACTCGGATAATTTCTCTTCTGCCTGCTTCTGTGCGGTGACGTCTCTTATAACAGAAATAAAGCCGGTAGGCCTGCCGGTGGCATCTTTCAGTACGCTGGTGCTGGTTTCCGAGGGGAATCTGGAGCCGTCTTTTCTAGTGACGCCGTATTCGATACCTCTATCTGCCCCTGTTTCCAGTACGGAGTTCATGTCTGCCATTACTTTCGGGAGGTCCGTAGGGTCTACCAGTTTAAGGGAATTAGCCCCGATTAGCTCTCTGGGGGTCTTACAACCGTACATCTGTACTGCTTTTTCATTAGCATCGGTGATGATACCGTCGAGGTTGGTGACCACTATCCCGTCGGTCACCGATGAAAACATACGGCGTAGTTCTTCCTCACTCTCTCTTAAGGCTTCCTCTGCCCGTTGACGCTCGGTGATATCCTCCCCGGAACTGAGGTGACCAACGATAGTTCCGTCTTCATCCCTAAGCAGGACATTATGCCAGGCGATAGTCCTCTCCTTACCACTCTTGGTCAAGACAGGATTTTCATAATACTCGGTTGCCTCTACTTCTCCGCTCAGAAGTTTCCGGGCAACTGACTTAACCTCTTCTCTTAATCTCGGTGGCAGGAAGTTATCAAACCAGTCCTTGCCTACGATTTTTTCCTCTGGATACCCAAGAATCTCACAGCCCTTTCGATTTATCAGGGTGACCTTACCGCTGGTATCTATTGCCACAAAAACAACTCCGGCAACATCGAGATATTTCTGGGCAGTATCTCTTTCATGCCGCAATGCTTCCCTGCTCTGGCTTAAGTCTCTGAGGATAAGCTGATAGGGACGGGTGAGCCCGGCATCAACAACGGCTTGGAATATACAGCCGAGTGATACCAGTTGGGCCAGATGGGCTACCATATTGATTAACTCGTCATTGGTCTTAATAAAAGCGTAAACAATGCCAGCACCGGCGGTTATGGTCATGGCTGCAATTAGAAGTCTCAGGACACTGGAATTAAAGGAGCGGCGCTTCTGGAGTAGTAAAAGTATGGCACTGGCGTAGATGAGGGCAATAAGGTACTGGCTGGTATCTGTAAACAGGGCTTGACCCCCACCTCTGGTATTGGCTGCTGGTGACAAATTCCACAATATGACGGTTATTAGTAAGACCGGAGCAATGATGGCGTAAGCAAGGAAGACAGAGCGCGGTCTTAGCTTGTGGCCGATAAACAGGGGGGCAGCCAGGAAGGTGAGGCTCTCCATGTAACGGGTGGCTACCCAGAGATGTTCCGCAGTGCTGTCACCGTATCCATAAATAGCTTCTAGGGAAAGTGTATGTGCCATCTGCAGACCACCGATGAACAGGTAGGCAATACCAATGAATAGAAGATAGTTATTACCTAGGTAGTTACGCGAGGTCCAGACGAGGATGAAAATCCCTAGGGCAATCGCTATACTGAACAAGCTGGCCAGACTGAGAAAAAGGTCATAGTTGTAGACGCTGGCTGCATAGAGCCCGCCCAGAGCGAGTGCCATCAAGAAAAAGGGTAAGTAGGTTCTGCGGTAGGGTATTCTCATAGGACTACCAGTCTCCTCTGGTAGAAAGTGAGGCAGGCATGTGTCGGTCGTAGCTGTCAACTGCGTATAGTGGGCATCGACCGATGAGGTTACCGTTGGGCCGGTTTGTGGATAGTGGCGGAACAACAAGGAACCTGTAACTCATCACCTACCTCCCATGCCACCTTACAGGTTTCCGCTATTATAGCTTTCTTTGTTTGTTTTCCTTTGAAATCACTGACCGTGTATAGATGTCAGGATATCGCGAATCACTAGTGCCTACATGACTATCGTAGGATACGGTACTACCTGTTTACAATACGTTGACGCCCCTATTCGGCCATTGCGCTTTACGTACTTTAAGGCTAGCTATGAGGGCAAAAGAGCACTGTTAGGACCTTATAAAGGTGTGCCTGTCATTGTTTTTGGCCGCTTTAACCCCCGGTACTACGTACGTTTGCAGAAGGCCAATTCCCATTGTGATACTTTATCGTGGGCAGCGTATAAACCTGTAAATCGGGAAGATGATTCCTGTCTATTCTATTGTTAAAGTGGATAAGGCATCCCTAGTTTCCAAGGAGGAAATCATGAAAACGCACTGGTTTAAACTGACAGTCATTATACTGGCGCTGGTAGTAGTCGGTTCGGTTCTGCCGGCCTGTCAGCCACTGGAGGCTGCCGAAAGCTACCTGGCAGTGATACCGCGAGTGCTATTGAGTGGTAGTACGGAGTCCATTTCCATAGCACTGTTTAAGGGTGACAATCTGATTAGAAGTAAGGTCGAGGTTACCCTGCTGAAGGATGGCGAGGAGATAGCGCGGAGCAACCAGACAGTAAATGGCAAAGGCACTATCGAGCTGGACATCCCTAGTGATATCGACGAGGGCGAGTATCAGGTCAGGGTATCGGGTGTCGGTTTTGAAGATGAGGCATCGGTACTGGTTGACGCCAGCTTCGTAGTCTTCCTCGAGACGGATAAACCCATCTATAAACCGGGTCAGACCATTCACATCAGGACGATTACCCTGACTCCCGAGCTCAAGCCGGTAGAAGGTCTGGTCACAGTGGAAGTCCTAGATGCCAAGGGCATCAAGATATTCCGCAAAGATGTGCAGACAGACGAGTTCGGTATGACCAGTGTCGACCTGCCAATATCTAGTGAGCCAAACGAAGGTGCCTGGAAGATAACGGCCATCACGGAAGAGGGGAGGACGCAGCTCGATGTCAGGGTCGAGAAGTATGTGCTTCCTAAGTACGAGGTCAAGGTAGAATTACCCAAGGAGTGGTTCCTGGTGGACGAGCCAATCACCGGCACTGTTCTGTCGGAGTACAGCTTTGGAAAGCCGGTTACAGGCGAGCTGGAAATCAGGGCGTCCCACTACATCGGCGAGTGGCGTGAATACGCCATCTTCACCAAGCCGATTGACGGCGAGACCGACTTTCAAATCCCTGCCGTTGGCTATGTTGCCGGGGTACCGGGTGCAGGCGGGCAGGGCAATGTAATACTGGACATAACTGTTAGAGAGACGGCTACCGGATACGAAGGAACCACCAGCCGACTGCTGACAGTTTCGCAGTCGCCCCTTAACCTCCAGTTGATTCCAGAGAGTATGGTCTTTAAGCCGGGTCTACCGTTTGGCATGCTGATAGTGACGGAGACCCCCGATAATCAACCTCTAAATGCCGAGGTAGCACTGGAACTGACCTATCTTGATAGTGAGTATAACGAGATAGAGAAAGAGGAGCAACTGATAAATACCAGCAATGGCAAGGCACTGTACAGCACCAATCCTCCGGCGGAGGCAGTTGCCCTGCTGATAGAGGCTTATACCGAAGGGGAATGGGAAAGCCTGACGTTACTGGCTTCCTACTCACCGTCCGGGAACTTCATACACGTGGAGCAGGTGAGTGAAGGTATTCCGGCGGTGGGCGAGATAATCCAGTTCAAGGTGAACTCAACCAGGCGGGCATCCAACTTTTATTACGAGGTTGTGTCCCGTGATAAAGTGGTCTTTTCCGATTATACCAGGAGCAGCACTATTTCCTTCCGCACCACCCCGATGATGGCGTCGTCTGCCAGGCTGCTTGTTTATCAGATACTGCCTAACAGTGAGGTCGCTGCAGACTACATTCCGTTTGAAGTAAGCCCGGTATACCCTCACTACGTGACCGCCGAGTTCAGTCAGGATGAAGCCGAACCCGGTGACGACATTCAGATTGATATCAGGGCAGAAGGTCAGGCAAGAGTGGGTATTGCCGCCGTGGACAGGTCTGTCTATATCCTTGCCGAGAACCGTCTCAACCTGCAGCAGGTCTTTGACAAGCTGGAGGAACTCTACATGCAACCTCAGGTTGAGCTGCACGAGGTCTCAATCTATCCCAGGATAACCACCAGGGGAGCGATGGACGTCTTCGAGGATGCCGGGGTAGTGGTGCTGAGCAACAACGACATTCCAGAAGGCAAGGAGTATGAGGCCGGTGATAAGGGTGGTTTCTGGGGTGGTTTTTGGAGAGGAATAGGAGTGATGGAGGCTGCCGGAGAGCAGGAGGAGGAAGATTTTTCCGCTCCGCAGGCGACCAATGGTGATGACGGTGGTGCCGGACTTGCCGAGGTTGAGAGGGTAAGGCAGTTCTTCCCCGAGACCTGGCTCTGGATAGAAGACACCACCGGGACTAACGGTCGGTTGTTACTTGATGTGACGGTACCGGATACTATCACCACCTGGATGCTGCGGGCGGTGGCCATATCAAAGGAGCAGGGTCTCGGCATTGCCGAGGACGAGCTGGTGGCGTTCCAGCCATTTTTCCTGACGATTGACCTGCCGTACTCGGCGATAAGGGGCGAGGAATTCCCCGTTCAGGTAGCTATTTACAACTACCTCGATGAGCCTCAGGAAGTTTTAGTGGAGATTGAAGACGCCGGCTGGTTCGACCTGCTGGATAACGCAAGTCAGACGGTGGAGATTGATGCCAACGATATCGGCAGTGCCTCGTTCATGATGAGGCCGACAGAACTGGGCATCAGTTCGGTACAGATAACAGCCAGGAGCACCGAGGCAGCGGATGCCGTAATCAAGACTTTGATAATAGAACCTGAGGGTGTTGCCCGCGAGGTGGTGAGTAACCTCAATATCTCTGCGGGAGACCCGGAGACGGTCACCACCGATATACCCTTCGATGCGGTTGATGGTTCTGGCAGGGCCTATCTAACGGTCACCTCCAGCTATCTTACCCAGACGCTTGAGGGGTTGGAGGAGCTTATCCAGATGCCCTTCGGCTGCGGTGAGCAGAACATGCTACTGCTGGCCCCGGATATCTACATAACCAAGTACCTCCAGGAGAGCGGACAAGTTAAGCCGGAGATAATGGCAAAGGCGGAGCTGCTAATGATTACCGGCTACCAGAGGGAGCTGACCTACCGCCGCAGCGATGGCAGTTTCTCTGCCTTCGGTGAGAGCGACGATATAGGCAGCCTCTGGCTGACCGCCTTCGTCCTCAAGTCGTTTGCCGAGGCGAGGGACCTTATCTATATTGATGAAAACGTTCTCAGTGAGGCAAAGGCGTGGATTACGGCACACCAGAACGCCGACGGCTCCTTCGACCAGGTCGGTTTTGTACATCATCAGGAACTGATAGGTGGCGTCAATGGTAAAGATGCCCTCACTGCCTACGTGGCGATTGCCCTGATGGAGGCCGGAGATAACATTGGTGGAGCGAAGGCTGTAGCCTACCTTGAGAATCAACTCAGTGGCATGGACGATGACTATACCCTGGCACTCACTGCTTATGCCCTCGAACTGGCCGGCAGCGCCAGGGCCGACGAAGCGTACCAGATGCTGATGGCTATTGCTCAGGAGGACGAGGACGGACTGCACTGGGGTACCGGTGGGGATATCCTGCCGGAGCAGACCAGGGGCTTTGCTCCCGGTATCGGCCGGAGCGCCGACGTCGAGATTACCGCTTACGCCACGCTGGCTCTAATCAAGCACGGCGATAGTTACAACGCTTCGCGCGCTGCCAAGTGGCTGTCGTCACGGAGAAACGCCTACGGTGGCTACGGTTCAACACAGGATACGGTGGTTGCCCTGCAGGCCCTTACCGAATACTCCACGGGCACCAGGGCCGATGTTGACCTGACGATAAACATTACCGGTGACGGTATTAACGAACAGGTGCGGCTGACTGCGGACAACTTCGATGTACTCCAGGTGATTGAAATTCCGGTGAACACAGAAATCGAGATTACGGCTACCGGACAGGGCGAAGCGGTTGCCCAGGTAGTGCGGAGGTTTAACCTGCCACAGGCCGAGACCGCAGAAAGCATACTGAATATCGAAGTCGACTATGACGTCACCGAGGTCGCCGTGAACGACCTGGTAACGGTGTCGGTGGAGCTGAGCTTTAACCCGCTTGAGCCGATGGAAGCCGGCATGATAGTAGCCGACATCTCCGTGCCGACCGGTTTCACGGCGGTTACCGACACCATTGCGGCGGCCCTTGCGCAGGAGGCCAAGATAAAGCGTTACGAGATTGCCGGACGAAAGGTCATATTCTATATCGAGAACATGCTTCCCGGCGAGAGTCTGTCCTGGAGCTTCCAGGTGAAGGCGGCTTACCCGGTGAGGGCTAAGGGAGTCTCCTCTCAGGTGTATTCCTACTACAAACCGGATATCAGGGGAGAGACGCTCGGGGAAAACGTTACTGTCTCGGGAGATTAGTGTCGTGGTCAGACGGGAAGTTGAGCAGTTGACCCCTTAAGGACAATAGTGCCTCCCCCCTGATAGAAGTGAGGTCGGAGGGATACCCCTCCGACCTCACACCTTCATGCAAACAGTAGATAATTGCGCTATACTGGTAGGGATGAATCCCTACGACTATACCAGCACCACTCCTCAGTTCAACCTTCAACTGAAGAGAAAGAACACGGACTGGCAACATTACGCGGTTGACTTCCCGACGGCGTTCCCCACTCGCTACGAGGAGCACCACACTGCCATGGGTGAGTACTTCCAGCCCCAGGGGACAGACAAGGCGCCGCTGGTTATTATGCTTCACGGCGTGGGTGACCACAGCGTTGTTCCCTGTAGATTCCTGGCACGAGACCTGGCCAGTCAGGGGATTGCCTGCTTGATATTGTATCTGGCGGTCCATTCGAGTCGGATGCCGAAGGTATTGCGGAAGGCGATGCCACGTCTCGGTACTGACGAGTGGTTCGAGATATACCGGACATCGGTGATTGAGGTACGCCAGGTAGCGGACTGGGCGGGTAGTCGGCCCGAGATTGATGAGGAGCGATTGGCTATCTTTGGCATCAGTCTGGGTGGTTTCGTCTCGGCAATTACTATGGGGGTCGATGAGAGGATAGGTGCCGGCATTCTTTTTGTCAGCGGTGGCAATTCGGGTAAGATTGCCCAGAAAGCAAGGTCGGGTATTCTCCAGCGGAACTACCGGAGCAGTGAGGCGGAGTACCGCGAGAACCAGGAAAACTATGCCAGTTATCTGGCCGAGGTGGCGGAGAAGGGTCTTGAGGAGGTTGCTGCGCCAACGAGCAACTATCTTATGGACCCGTTAACATATGCCCATCGCCTCCGGAATCGACAGCTACTTATGATGAATGCAAAGTGGGACGTGTTCATTCCCAGGGAGGCTACCGAGGATTTCTGGCAGGGGTGCGGGCAGCCGGAGATTGTCTGGTTCGCGGCAGGGCACAGCAGCATCTGGTTCTGGTATCCGGCTATCAAGCGGAGAATGAACAATTTTCTCCGGTCAGCCTTCGGGATGTAGTGTAGCTCTGTAATTGTGGTGGCTGGCCATCCGTTTGACTTGTAATGGTGGCTGTATTACAGTTTAGGCGGGGCAAGTAAACCGGGTGGCTGCTCGTCGGGGCGGTACTCGCCCTGAGCGGGAGGAAAGTCCGAGCTCCACCGGGCAGGATGCTGGGTAACGCCCAGGGGGGGTGACCCTACGGAAAGTGCCACAGAAACACACCGCCAGCGGCCGGTTTCCGGTGCGGGCAAGGGTGAAATGGTGAGGTAAGAGCTCACCAGCGGCTGGGTGACCAGTCGGCTGGGTAAACCCCATCCGGAGCAAGACCAAATAGAGGGAGATAAGGTGCCCGGCCTGTTCCCCGGGTTGGTCGCTTGACCCTGATGGTAACAGCAGGGCTAGATAGATGGCCACCGTCCTTCCCTTCGGGGAAGGATACAGAACTCGGCTTACAGGTTTACTTGGCCCGCCTTGTCATATGCTCTCGCCCTCCCGAAAAGCGGGAGGGCGGTGGCTCCTCATACTGTTCATGGTAATATCCCTTCGAGTGGAGAGTGAAATAATGTCAAAGAAAATTGTTATAGCGACGATGGTAGTTCTGTCGTTGGCCGTGAGTCTGCTTATTCTTCCCGGAACTGGCTGTGAACTTATCGCCGACCAGACAGCGTCCAAGACTGAGCTGGACGTGACTCTCCTTGAGGAGATATGGGAGATTCTACAGGAGAAGTATGTCGAGCCTGATGAGCTTGATGTCGAAGCCCTGATTCAGGGAGCGGCCAGAGGGATGGTCAATGCCCTGGGCGACCCGTACAGTGCCTACCTGGACCCCGATGACTTTGAGATATTTGGCACCGGACTTGAAGGTGAGTTCGAGGGGATAGGTGCCTATGTGGGGGAACGTAACGGCCAGATTACGATTATTGCTCCCATTCCAGGTACCCCTGCCGACGAGGCCGGCATAAGGCCGGGAGACGTTATCATGGGCGTTAATGGCGAGTCCACCGCAGGGTGGAGCGTGCAGGATGCGGTCATTGTTATTCGCGGTCCCAGCGGTACTTCGGTAAAGCTCCTTATTCTCCATGAAGGGGATACCGAGCCGGTAGAAATTGAGATAATCAGAGCATCGATTGAGGTACCCAGCGTGTACTTCGAGATGCTGGGTGAGATTGCCCATGTCACCATTGCCGAATTCACCGACCGCACCGATGACGAACTGGCAACAGTCCTTGACGAGGTCATCGAGCAGGAAGCTACAGGTATAATCATCGACCTGCGTAACAATCCTGGTGGCTTAGTGTCGGCTGTGGTCGATGTTACCAGTCGTTTCCTGACTGATGGTATAGTCCTCTCTATAATAAATAATGAAGGTAAAAAGACTGATTATCCGGTAGAATCTACCGGTGGTGATATTAAACTACCCATAGTAGTGCTGGTAAACCAGTACAGCGCCAGTAGCAGTGAGGCAATGGCTGGTGCTTTGCAGGACCATGGCGTGGCGGTTATTGCCGGTACTACTACTTATGGCAAGGGCAGTGCCAATAACCTTTACCGACTCTCCGGGGGCTCCGGACTGTATCTCACCACTGGTCGCTGGTACACGCCGGAAGGACGTCTCATTGAAGGCGAAGGGATTGAGCCGGACTTTCCACTTGACCTTGAGGAAGTCGACCCCGTGGAGTGGGCTGTTGATTATCTGGAGAATATCACGCAATCATAGTCCTGCATTACACATATGGCGGTATCGTGTGCTATGCCTGGGGTGAAGACTGGAGAAGTCGCTATTTCGTATGAGAACATATATATAAGGTAGTAACTGGTACGGAAATGGAGAGAGGCTAAGCATTCTTTGCTCCGATAAGGAACACGTCTCTCCGTCCCCCCACGAAGCCGCGAAAACTCAGCCTCGGCCTAATAATAGCATATATGGAGCGTTTACTCAATCCCTTTTTTATAATCAAAGAATGCCCGGGTTTTCCTTAGATTCTACTTTATAGTATTTATGTTTGATGTTTGTTTCGATTGGTATTGTGCAGGTAGTAGTCAAGAGCAGGCAAACTGTGGTATATTATTGCTTTTGCCCTTTTGATACATATCTGTCCCGCAACCATAGTGATGACAAGGAGATAGAGAGATGACCGTCGAGTTCCGTCCCGTCACGAAAGAAGAAATGGAGCGGTTCCAATATATAGCCGCTAATGTTTTCGTGTCTGACCAGAACCCGGATGCTACCACTGTGATGCAGCCGGAGTTGACCTACTGCGCCTTCGAAGACGGCAAGCTGGCGACTACCTACGCCGAGTGGCCATTGACCATGCGCTTTAATGGCAGTAGCGCCCCGATTGCCGGCGTGACCTTTGTAGGTACGCTACCCATCTATCGCCGCCGTGGCTATCTCCGAAAAATAACAACCGACCGTTTTGAAATTCTCCATGAGCAGGGTGAGAGGGTAATTGCTGCCCTTTATGCTTCCCGGGCAGCAATTTACCAGCGTTACGGCTACGCGGTGGTCTCTACACAATGTTCGTATAGCTTTGACCCTAAATACCTGCAATTCTCTGTTCCGCAGGCTGTCCCGGGCAATTTTCGCGAGCTGGCTGATGACGAGTTCCCAACACTGGTAGAACTGTACCGTCATTTTCGTGCCGACAAGACAGGGTATATCCACCGCGCAAAAGCCATGTGGGACGTTGGAGTGCTTGCTGCACCGCCTACCGGACGAATGCTGAACAAGGTTGTCTATCAGGAAAATGGTGAACCTCTGGGGTACATGATATACGTCATGGAAACTCCACCGGGTGGTGATGCTCCGGGACCCAATCAGCGCCTCATCATCCGTGATTTTATATGGCTGACCCCAGCAGCCTACAAGGCAGCGTGGAACTATGTTGCTAATATGGACCTTGTGAGCAATGTCGTATGGCGTCGTGTTCCCAGCGATGACCAGTTGCCGCACCTTCTGCTTGAACCGCGAATGCTGCGTAAGACTTCCGGTGATGGTCTACTGGGTCGTATTATCGATGTCGAGAAGGCCCTGCCGCAGCGATGCTACGATGAGGAAGGCACTCTTACCTTTGAGATAAAAGACGACCTCTGTTCGTGGAACCAGGGGCGATGGAAGCTGGAAGCCTCAACGGAAGGAAGTTCTGCCAGACGTACCAGCGAAGACCCGCAGGTCACGATGCCGGTCAGCACCCTGGCGATGTTAGTGTTCGGTCAGATAAGTGCCAGTGAAGCCGCCCGGATGGGACGACTGGACGTTAGCGACGATAGCACTCTTCCGTTGTGGGACAAGGTGATGCGCACGAAGTATCGTCCGTTCTGTGCCGATACCTTCTAGTAGACTGATTAACTGCTGCGGCTATACCAGAGGCTCTGTGGAGGTGGGCTCGACTGGCTGGAGTTCGTCCATGCTTTCCAGATAGTCGACATAGAGGACACCGTTAAGGTGGTCTATCTCGTGCTCGAGTGCCTGTGCCAGCAGGTCATCAGCTCGCAGCCGAATTTCTTTGCCGGTGCGGTCCAGTCCCTTAGCCCTGACCTGCTCAGCCCTATGGACCTGTGCGAAATATCCCGGGATGCTGAGGCAGCCTTCGTTGACGAGACGTTCGCCCATCCGTCGTACTATTTGCGGGTTTATCAGGGCGAGTTCCTCCTCTTCTGGAATACCGATGACAATCACGCGGAGGGGAACGCCTACCTGTGGTGCCGCCAGGCCGACCCCCGATGCCGAGTGCATGGTCTCTATCATCTCGTCTATCAGCTTATCTATTGACTTGTCGATGGACTTGACCCGTCTTGCCTTCTGCCTCAGTATCGGGTCGGGCATGGTACGAATTGGGATTATTGCCATCCCTGATTTGCTCCTTAGTGGGAAAAAGGGTATTTACCTTCCTTATATATATATGTAGAATATGTGTTCTCTATATATACTATATTCTCTACAGGCCTACGGGGTCAATATCAATCGTCCAGCCCTGCGGAATGGGTATCCGGGAAAGAATAGCTGCTGGGTCACTACCACGGAGCACCAGTTGCCAGCGGTAACGTCCTCTACGGCGATGGACAAAGGCCGGTGCCGGACCGATAAGACTGAGGTCGGTGATTCCCTGGCCGTCCCGTTCTTCAGTGATAAGCTGCTTCATGCGCTCTGCCGCCCTCTGACAGGCGGCGTCGTTGGTGTGCGTGTAGGTCAGGGTGGCCAGTCGCGTGAACGGTGGATAATAAAGCTGTCTTCGGTAGGCTATCTCTCTCTCGTAGAAATGAGTATAGTCGTGTCTGGCGGCCATCTCAATGGCGTAGTGCTCCGGTGAGTAAGTCTGGATAATCACCCGCCCTCCCAGGGCGCCTCTGCCGGCCCTGCCGGCTACCTGACTGAGGAGCTGGAAGGTCCTTTCTCCCGCCCGAAAGTCGGGCAGGTTCAGGGCGGTGTCGGCGCTGATAACACCCACCAGAGTAACGCGGGGCAGGTCCAGTCCCTTGGCGACCATCTGCGTACCGATGAGGATATCGGCTTCATGGTTACGGAACCTGTCCAGTATTACCTGATGCGAGTTCTTCCCCCGGGTAACGTCACTGTCCCAGCGCAGCAGTCTGGCATTGGGGAAAGCCTGCCTGACTTCCTGCTCCAGCTTCTGGGTACCGAGTCCGAGGTACCTTATGCGGCGACTATCGCAGCGGGGGCAGGTCTGCGGTACCGGCGACCGCTGGTTGCACTGGTGACAGAGGAGGAGGTCTTCGGCCAGGTGGTAGCTGAGTGGCGTATCGCAACGACGGCAGGCGAGGACATATCCGCAATCGCGGCACTGGACGGAGGTGGCAGCGCCGCGTCGGTTCAGGAAAAGGATTGCCTGCTCGCGGTTGGCGAGGACAGTCTCGAGTGCTCTGGCGAGAGAGGTGCTGAATATGCTACGGTTGCCCAGTTTCAGTTCCTCTCTGAGGTCGACCACCTCGGCCGGAGGCATTGACGTGTCACCGCCGGGGACGATACGCTCGGGGAGGCGGAGCAGTTGATAGTCTCCCTGTTGAGTGTGGTAGTATGTCTCGACATCCGGGGTGGCGCTGCCGAGGATAACCACTGAGCCGGTCAGCTCCGCCAACCTGATTGCGACGTCGCGGGTATGGTAGTGGGGTGATTGGTCTTGCTGCTTGTAGGTCCATTCGTGCTCTTCATCGATGACGATGAGGCCCAGGTCAGGTTGTGGGGCAAAGATGGCGCTCCTCGGGCCGATGACGACGTCAAACTCACCGTCCCTGATGGACTGCCATTCGTCGAACTGCTCCCTTAGCGAGAGTTGACTATGGAGCACGGCCACCCGGTCGGGGAAGCGGGAGGCGAAGCGTTCTATTGTCTGCGGTGTCAACGAAATCTCCGGCACGAGGACAATACCCCGCTTGCCCAGCCTTACCGTCTCGGCCAGGGCCTGCAGGTATATCTCGGTCTTGCCGCTGCCGGTAACCCCATGGAGCAGGAAGACCTGCGGCGAGCCACTGTCCGTTCCCCTAAGGCTCAATCGAATAGCGTGGAGGGCTGATTCCTGAGCAGGCGTCAGGTGCAGCGGTTGCGTCGGGGCGATTCCTTGGTGGGCAAAGGGCTGCTGTCTGACCTCGACCTGCCGGGTTTCAATCAGGCCTTTCTTTGTCAGGGCATTGACCACCGAACTGTCACTGCCGGTATTCTGCCTTGCCTCTGAAATCGATATTAGCTCATCTTGCTTGACCAGGAACTCTAGTAGAGAAGCCTGCCTGCTGGCGCCCTTTTCTCGCAACCGGGCTACTTCCTGCTGGGCTTGAGTGGCATTGATGGCCAGGTTCAGGTGAATCTCTGTCTTTGGTCTGACCCTGACTTTCTCCAGCTCGTAACTTCGTGTGATGAGCCCTCTTCTGACGAGCTGTGCAACCGCCGTGGCGGCGCTTTTCTTACCCAGCGCCCTTTCCAGCGCTCTGAGGCTGACCCGACCGCGCTGGGCAAGTCTGAGGACGTGTTGCTGCTGCTGGGTGAGAAGGGTATCGTCATGCTCACGGTCGGTCGGTGAAATAAAGGTTATAGTTCTCCGCTCAAAACCGGGCGGCAGCATGGTGGCAACAGCATCGAAAAGCGGAGATAGATAGCGTTCGCTGAGCCACTGCGCCAGCGCTACCCGCTCTGGAGATAGCAGGGGATACGGGTCAATCGTGCTGGAAATCTCCCGGGTCTCTTCCACGGCGGGGTACTCTGTCAGCTCGACAACAATACCCTGAAGGACCTTTTCTCCGAATGGTACCCAAACGGCCTGTCCGACAGTAATGTTCAGCCCTGAGGGTATTTCATAGCTGAAGGTCCGGCGCTGGGCCACCGGTGAATTAACGCTAACCTCGGCATACCTCATCCTGTACCCCGCGAGGCAGCTCGGTCTTATTCATCCCCCCGGGACTTTTCCCTGGGGTTCCTCTTCTCCTTGATTCGGGCCTTCTTGGCACTGAGTCCGCGCAGGTAGTATAGCTTGGCCCGGCGTACCTTACCGTGCCGGACGACCTCGACCTTATCAACGAGGGGTGAATACAGAGGAAATGTACGCTCGACGCCGACCCCGTAGGCGACCCGCCTCACGGTGAAACTGGAGCCGGCCCCGCTGTTCCGGATGCGGATAACCACCCCCTGGAACACCTGGATGCGTTCTTTATCACCTTCAACCACCTTGGTGCTGACCTTGACCGTATCACCGGCAGCCAGGATCGGGATATTGGGATTAGCTTTTTGTTCAACCAGTGTATCCATATTCATCTCACAAGACTCCCTGTAGTTGGTGCGGTTGATGTAACCTTCAGTGAGGTTGCTTCAACCGCTCAATTATGTGCTCTTCCTTCCTGTTCAGCTGTGCCCGTTCCAGCATCTCGGGGCGACGCTGTAGTGTTCGTATAATTGCTTGCTCACGACGCCACGCCTCAATCTGGGCGTGGTTGCCCGAAAGCAAGACCTCCGGCACCGGCCAGTCACGGTACACCGGCGGGCGGGTGTACTGAGGGTATTCCAGCAACCCGGCAGTGTGGGACTCGTCCAGTGCTGACTCATCTGAGCCGAGTACTCCCGGCAATAACCTGATGATGGCATCGATGATGACCATGGCGGCCAGTTCACCACCCCCGAGGACATAATCGCCGATACTTATCTCATCGGTTGCCAGATGCTCGCGTACCCGTTCATCGACGCCTTCGTAGCGCCCGCATATCAGGGCAAGGTCGTTATGCTGGGAAAGCTCCGCGGCAACTTCCTGTGAGAAAAGGCGCCCCTGTGGGGTGAGTAGGATTACTGGCAACGCCGCGGCCTTTTCGGGAGACATCTCGACACGTAATGATTCTACTGCCTCGAAGATTGGCTCCGGCTTGAGTACCATGCCGGCCCCACCCCCGTAAGGGTAATCGTCGACCGTGCGGTGTCGGTCGTGTGTATAATCCCTGATATTATGCAGGTTCACGGTAACCAGCCCGTGAGAGACTGCCCGCTGGAAGAGTCCGGTACTCAGCGGGCCCTGGAACATCTCAGGGAAAAGGGTCAGGATATCAAAGCGCATTAAACTTAGCCCTCTAGGTCTATCGAGTCCTGGCCTGGTTACCAACCGTCCGTGAGTACTCCCGGTATTGTGGGAAATTTCAGTGGAACGCCATACACCAGTACCCTGAGGCACTCGACCTCCCATTTTACCATAAATAATACCATCATAAAAATAGGTGGGGATTGAGCGTAAAGTTGTGGGTCTGACTAACGAATTTTAACGAATTTTGAAAAAAGTTCAAAAAAGGTATTGACAAATGGATTTTTGTGTGGCAGAATGGTGAGAATTAGTGGATTGTGGGGAAAAGTGGGGAATATTTAGCTTGGGTTTGAACCGGGAACCTGAATCCTCATTTAAGCTGGGGGGAGTGAGTGAATGTTCCTCGGTGAATATGAATACAAAATAGATGACAAGGGCAGGGTGCCCATTCCGCCCAAGTTCCGCAGGGACTTAAAGGACGGTCTGGTGCTGGCACCCGGCCCTGAAGCGTGTATTGTTGCCTACGGGTTGGCGGAGTGGACGAAGATGTCGGAAAGCCTGCCCGCTGGTTCGCTGGCACCTTCCAAAGTGAGGAGATTGAGCAGGGCAACATTCGCCACTGCCTTTAGCCTGACTCTCGACGGACAGGGAAGGGTAGCTCTACCGATTACTCTGAGAGAATATGCACGAATTGGTGATGAGCTAGTTGTCGTCGGGGTAAATACATACCTTGAGATGTGGAATAGGGAACTCTGGGTGGCAGAGAAGGCGGCTGCTCAGGAGCAAGCCTGGCAGATTATCGAGGGGCTAGAACGGCGGTGAGGAGTTCGGGAGTGGTA
Organism: Dehalococcoidia bacterium; assembly: GCA_011171075.1. GTDB lineage: Bacteria > Chloroflexota > Dehalococcoidia > Dehalococcoidales > Fen-1064 > W589. The sequence continues at coordinate 46,386 of DUFD01000044.1, forward strand.
ATGACTGACCATGTGCCTGTCCTCGTCAAGGAGGTCATTGAGGCGTTGGCTGTCCAGCCTGGAGGTCGTTATATCGACTGTACTGTTGGTGGTGGCGGTCACGCAGCGGCTGTCCTGGCGCACAGCTCACCCGGTGGGCAGTTATTAGGCCTGGATGCAGACCCGGAGGCAATCGGTATTGCCCGCGCGAAACTCGGTGATTACCGGGATTCTGTTCTGCTCCTGAATGAGAATTTCATTAATTTAGATTCCGTGGCTGCTGAGCACGGTTTCTATCCTGTAAACGGCATCCTTTTCGACCTGGGACTATCTTCCTTCCAGCTAAGCAGTGATGCGCGGGGATTCAGCTTCCAGCATGAAGCTGCTCTGGATATGCGCCTTAGTCCGGAGCAGGAAGATACCGCCGAGGATATCGTCAACAAGCTACCGGAGGCAGAACTTGCCCATCTGATAAAGACGTATGGCGAGGAGTCTTACAGTCACAGAATAGCCCAGCGAATTGTTGAGGAACGCCCTATCAAGACGACCCTTCAGCTTGCCAGAACAGTCGAGCTGGCAGTTGGCGGAAAGCGGGGCAAGATACACCCGGCAACCAGGACGTTCCAGGCGTTGCGGATTGCGGTAAACCGCGAGCTTCAGCATCTGGAGATTGGCCTTGAGAAGGCACTCCACCTGCTGGGGTACGGCGGGCGGCTGGTCGTTATCAGCTATCACTCACTGGAGGACCGCATTGTGAAACGGTTCATGCACAGGGAATCAAGTGACTGTATCTGCCCTCCGAATACGCCAGCCTGTGTTTGCGGGCACAAGGCCAGTCTTAGACTGGTCAGCAAGCGAGTGATTACCCCTGCTGCCGATGAGGTTCAGCTTAACCCGCGCAGCCGGAGTGCCAAATTGAGGGTGGCTGAACGCATTACCGAGTGGGAAGGTCAAACCGGAATAACGAACGGAAAAGGCCCCGGTTTTACCGGGAAGTAACATTTTTCAAAGAACTAGCAGGCAGCTAATCCTGCCAGAAAAAGGGGGGGAACTTGAAATGTGAGAAGGCAAACAGGCTCAAATGGATAAAATGAACCTTAGTAAGGAGGGGTGAATGAGTAAGCGTAATACAATGTGTGCCATAGATGTCGGCACTACTAAAGTATGCACCATTGTCGCCGAGGTAAATGAAGGGGGCCTCATGCGAGTCGCCGGCGTAGGCCTTACTCCGTCGACGGGCTTACACAAGGGGCTGGTGGTAAACATTAATGAGGCCAAAGAATCCATCCGCGAATCCGTAAGGAAAGCGGAACATGCCAGCGGGTACAAGGTTGAATCGGCCTACGTGGGTGTTACCGGGAGACACATCAATGCCCGAAATAATCGGGGTGTGGTGGCCATCGCCCGGAATGACCGACTGGTACGTACAGATGACCTGAAACGCGTCCTGCAAACGGCCCAGAACGTCAGACTCTCAAATGATGAACGGTTGCTCCACCTTATTCCTCGTGGCTATACCGTTGATGGTCAGGAGGGTGTGCGTAATCCGGTAGGAATGCATGGTTTCAGACTGGATGTCGAGACCCATGTTATCACCACGGCCGTGTCCTCCGTACAGAATCTGGTCAAGTGCATCCGGTCTGTCGGGGTTGACATTGACGACCTGGTATTCGAGCCACTTGCCAGTAGTGAGGCTGTACTGACTGATGATGAGAAAGAAGCAGGCATCATTCTGGCAGACATCGGCGGAGGTACGACGGATATCTCTGTATTCAAAGACGGAAGCATCTGGCACAGTGCCATCATTCCGGTAGCTGGCTACCAGCTTACCCGTGATATTGCCATCGGTCTGGGCCTGCCGTTTGAGGTGGCCGAGGAGATGAAACGGAAGTATGGTAGTGTCATGCCGGTCTATGAAGGCAAGGTGGACACTAACGAGTCTATCGCGCAGAATGGCCACAGTATCTCCTATCAGGACCTGTGCGACATCGTGCGGGCCAGGGTTGAGGAACTCATCCGGCTCATCATGCTGGAGCTGCCGCGTAATGAAACGGCATCACTGGTTCCGGCTGGCCTGGTACTTACCGGAGGTACATCCAACCTATCCGGTATTGATGTCCTCGGACGTGACATCACACAGTTGCCGGTACGGATTGGTACGCCAGTGGACATCTACGGAATCTCCGAAGTCCTGCACAACCCGGCATACGCTACCAGCGTTGGTCTCCTGCTCTGGGGTATGAAACCCAACAACACTTCTACCTGGAAGAGGGGAATGCTTGGTGGTGGCCTGCGAGGTTTCATGTCCCGAATCAGAAGACTGTTCGGGTAGCCAGTTGCGAGATAGAGAACTGAGGAAAAAGAGGAGGAGAAGATGGCAAAAACTAGTTTTGCTCCAAGTCCGGCAAAGATAAAGGTCATCGGCCTGGGTGGTGGTGGTTGTAATGCCATAACCCGCATGGTGAGGGATGGTATCAGGGGTGTTGACTTCGTGGCGATGAACACTGATGCCCAGGCCCTGGCGGTCACGGAAGCCCCGATGCGTGTCCAGCTTGGTGAGAAGCTGGTAAAAGGATTGGGCGTTGGTGGCGACCCGATACAGGGTCAGAAGGCAGCAGAGGAAAGTCGTGACCAGATTAGAGAGTTCGTCACGGGAGCGGACATGGTCTTCATCACGGCGGGTATGGGTGGCGGTAGTGGTACGGGGGCAGCGCCGGTGGTGGCTGACATGGCAATGCAGGCCGGAGCCCTGACTATCGCTGTGGTGACAAAGCCGTTTGGTTTTGAGGGTACAAATCGGGCACGAGTGGCTAACGAGGGTATCGCCAGACTGCCTGATAAAGTGGTTGATACCCTGATAATCATCCCGAATGACCGCCTGCTAGAACTCTGTGACCCGAAAACCGGGGTCGATGAAGCCTTTAAACTGGCTGATGATGTGCTCAGCCACGGTGTCCAGGCAATTGCTCAGGTAATCACCGTTCCGGGAATGATTAACCTTGACTTTGCTGATGTAAAGGCGGTGATGAAAGACGCTGGGCCTGCCTGGATGTCTATCGGCAAGGGGACCGGCCAGAACAGGGCGATTGATGCTGCCAAGGAGGCCCTGGCCAGCCCGTTGCTTGATGTTTCTGTGGCTGGCTCCAAAGGGGTGCTCTTCAATGTGGTTGGTGGTGATAGCCTGTCCTTGTTTGAGGTGAATGAGGCTGCCGATGTAATCAAGGCCTCGGTAGACCCCGAAGCTAACATTATATTCGGCGTTGTCCATGACCCCGAAATGGAGAAAGAGATAAAGATAACGCTCATTGCCACCGGCTTTACCGCCAAAAACGACATAACCGGTGACAACAAAGAGGACGAAATCACGGAATTCCTAAAAGAGTGGAAGAGCGAAGACCAGCTTGATATTCCCGCTTTTCTACGCCGTCCACTTTATAACCAGCGACGTCTCTCCGTCCCCCCTAAGACCAGCAGCCCGTCGACACGTATGAAGATACGCTAAAGTCGACGGGTTGCTGGGCAGAATATCAGTTCGGGCCGGGAGTGACCTAGCCCCCGGCCCGTTACTGAAAAACCGGAATATAACCGATGAACCGCCTTGATAAACAAGCGGTTCATCCGGCTTGTCTTTATTTCTCCGCATTCCCTTTATCAGGCGTGAAAAATTAGTCATTTTTTGCCACATATTTTACCCTAAAAGTACTTGACACACACCATATATTGTGGTTTAATGACAGTCTGCCCCCATATATGGGTAATCGAAAAGGGTAAGCGCAGTTATTATGGATTGTCCGTATTGTGGCTTTAATGACTCAAGGGTAATTGATTCGCGGGACGTTGATGAAGGCATCCGCCGTCGTCGACAGTGCCTGAGGTGTGAATCGCGTTTCACCACCTATGAGCGTATTCAACCGGTTAATCTGTTTGTAATCAAGAAAGATAAACGTCGTGAGTTGTTTGACCGGCAGAAGGTATTAAACGGGATTCGTAAGGCCTGCGAAAAGAGGCCATTACCAGCTGATACGTTGGACAAAGTGACCGACGATATCGAGGCTGAGATTTATCATCTGGGGAAGGCAGAGGTTGACAGCAGGATGGTTGGCGATATGGTGATGAAACGCCTGAAAGAGCTGGACCACATTGCCTACATCCGTTTTGCCAGCGTGTATCGTGAGTTTGCTGATATCACAGCCTTGAAAGAAGAGGTGGATACCCTGCTCAGCAATAAAGAAATAGAGGGGCCGTCAATTGCCCAGCTACCTCTTCTGCCGGATGCCGAACCGGCACTGGTAACCGGCAGACGCCGGAGGAATCGGAAGTGAGTACATCGGACGAGAAAGGGCGCCAGAAGATAAGCCAGCTGAGCAGTACTCAGATTGCACGGGCTACATTTGCCGCTGCCGAGAGCATGGGTATATCCGACAGGAAGCGGATTGAGCAACTGACACGGCAGGTAATCGAGCGACTGGAGCAAAAGAGGACAGTTATCAGTTCGGGGTATATGGGCCCGGCTCAACCGCTGCCCGGTATGGAAGACCTGATGCCCAAGTATTACCGTCAGCGGAAGCACCTGACCAGTGAGTCCGAAATCCTGGCGCTGGTAAAGGAGTTTCTAGATGCCGGAGAACCGGCGCAGACGGAGGAGGTCAAGTCAACAGTGAAGGTTAGAAAAAACGTAAACGTCGAACGACCGCCGGTTTCTGGCATACAGCTTACAGAAAACGCGCTTCGTGTTTTAGAGAAGAGGTATCTTAGCAAAGACAGAACGGGGCAGGTCATCGAAAAACCCGAGGAACTGTTCCGACGGGTGGCACGGGCTATCGCAGGGGCTGAGGCTAATTATGGCAGCAATGTCGATGTCGAAAAATGGGAAGCCGAGTTTTATCGGATGATGACCAGCCTGGAATTTTTACCCAACTCACCGACACTGATGAACGCTGGTCGCGAGCTGGGGCAGCTGTCCGCCTGCTTCGTGCTGCCGGTAGAGGACTCGATGGAGTCCATCTTTGACGCCGTGAAGAATACTGCCCTTATTCACAAGAGCGGCGGCGGTACTGGTTTTTCCTTCTCCCGGCTCAGGCCGGCAACCGACCGCGTTGGCTCTACCGGCGGTGTCGCCAGTGGTCCGGTGTCCTTTATGAGGGCCTTCGACACAGCTACCGACGTCATCAAGCAGGGAGGAATGCGACGCGGGGCGAACATGGCCATCTTGAGGGTCGACCACCCCGATATAGAGCTGTTTATCAGGGCCAAGGACAACCCCACGGCTTTCACAAATTTCAATCTCTCCGTGGCCGTTACCAATGAGTTCATGGATGCTGTCAAGAGCGGGAGCGATTATGACCTGATAAATCCCCGGACGGGCGAGGTTGCAGGAAAGCGTAATGCCAGGGAGATATTTGACATAATAGTGGCCAATGCCTGGAAGACGGGCGACCCCGGTGTGGTCTTTATTGACCGGATAAACCAGTATAACCCGACGCCGCAGTTGGGAAAGATTGAAAGCACCAATCCCTGTGGCGAGCAGCCGTTGCTGCCTTACGAATCATGTAATCTAGGTTCCATCAACCTGGCGAAGATGATTAAGTTTATTGATGATAAGGCAGAGATTGACTATCCACGGCTGGCTGAGACTGTCAGGATGGCGGTTCGCTTCCTCGATGACGTTATTGATGTAAACCAGTTCCCGATACCGGAGATAGAAAAGATGACCAGGAGCTCCCGGAAGATAGGACTGGGGGTGATGGGATTCGCCGATATGATGATTCAGCTTGGTCTGCCGTACGATTCCGAGGAAGCGTTGCAGGTTGCTTCGGAGGTGATGCGTTTTCTGAGTGAGGAGTCGGACCGGGCTTCAGTCGAGCTGGCAGAAGAGCGTGGGGTATTCCCTGCCTTCGAGGGCAGTATCTATGATGCCCCGGGTGCTCCCAGGGTAAGGAACGCATCACGCACTACCATTGCGCCAACCGGTACCCTGTCGATAATTGCCGGTTGTTCCAGCGGGATTGAGCCACTTTTTGCCCTGAGCTATGTCCGCAATATCCTGGACGGTGCTCACATGGTGGAGGTGAACCCTTACTTTGAGGAGGCGGTTAAAGACGAGGGCTTCTATTCTGAGGAGCTTATGGAGAAATTGGCTACCGGCATACGGCTTCACACTATTGAGGGTATTCCTGATGACGTCAAGCGGCTGTTCGTGACGGCGCACGAGGTAAGCCCGGAGTGGCACGTGCGGATGCAGGCTGCCTTCCAGGACTACACTGATAACGCCGTGTCGAAGACGGTCAACTTCCCTCGCGAGGCCACTAAAGAGGATATCGCCAATGTTTATCTCATGGCCTATGAGAAAGGTCTGAAAGGGATAACCATTTACCGCGATGGCAGCCGTGAGGGGCAGCCGATGAGCACCGGTGCTTCGGAAAAGACAGAGGGCGTAACGATTGCTCCGCGTAAGCGGGTGAAAACGACCACCGGGGTTACAGAACGGGTGAATACAGGCTGTGGTTCGCTGTATGTGACGGTCAATTACGATGACCACGGCATCTGCGAGGTCTTTGCCACCCTCGGTAAATCAGGCGGGTGTGCTTCTGCCCAGCTTGAGGCTATCTGTCGGCTTATTACATTAGCATTCCGATCTGGGGTGGATGGCGGGGCGGTAATCAAGCATCTCCGTGGTATCCGCTGCCCATCTATTGCCTGGGAAGAGGGTAAATCGGTGCTTTCCTGCGCTGATGCCATTGCCGGCGTTCTCGAAAAGCACGTGGAACACGGGAAGGATGATGAGGACAGTGAGACCGAGGCGGTGGTACAGGACTACGGGTTGATACGGAACATTGCCGGACAGTGTCCCGACTGCGGTGGCCTGCTGGCCTATGAAGAGGGCTGCTTTAAATGCCCGGGGTGTGGATATACGAAGTGTTAGCGGGAGTTCCTTACACCTCCTCACCCACCACAAAAGCAATCGCGTAATCTCTTGAGTGAGAAAGACTGATGGCCAGCCCTTTCAACCCCAAATCGCTGGCCTTTTCTTGCGCCCGGCCATAGAGATTGACCAGTGGTTTGCCACTCGGTTCGTGCAGTATCTCAATGTCCTTCCAGCCGATGCCACGCATGCCTGTCCCCAGGGCTTTCACCACCGCCTCCTTACCGGCAAAGCGAACGGCCAGTGATTCTGCCTTCCTGTAAAGCCCAACCTCGGTATCGGTATATACCCGGTACAGGAATCTCTCTCCCCACCTTGCGACGGCTCTCTGGATGCGGTCTATCTCTATGATATCTACACCGATATATTGCATCTTCTACACTTGCCAGCTGTCAGGTCGATTACTATATTTTAGCATGCAGTGAAACCGATTGTTACCAGCGTGCTAATGGCATTCCTGATTTGCGGGGAACAGTTTATTCCTCTTCCTCAAGTAGGTAAGGTGGTACCAGGACAAGGTTCTCGACTACGTTATGCCAGCTATAGTCGATGGTGTATACGTCGTTGGAATCTGCCAGACGGAGATAGTAGGCGCTGCCACCCGGGACTGCATTACCAAGCTCAACTCTAATAATTTCTTCGTCTTCCTTGGTAAGAGTCAACCTTATTTTTGGCGGAATAAGGCCGAAGTTCTCAAGTTGTTCCTCGGTGGCGTCTTCGGCAATTTGTCTCTCCATGTATGGACCGCTGAGGATAAAAGGAACGCCTCCTCCCCACCTATCCGGGTCAACCTGAACGCCAGACTCGTTGTCGAAATACCATTGCCTGTCCTCGTGCTTGACGAACGACTCACTCATTTCCAGTTCGGGTAGTTCTATTGAGATGTGCTTCAACTCATTCATATTGAACTCCCAGAGGCGTTCTCTCGGTTCTACAACCGGCGGGGACTCTTCGTCAGGTCGGGTGACGAAGTAAACGGCTGCCGCAACAGCCAGGACGGCAATCAGTAGCAGAATATTACTCAGTTTCAAGCGCCTGCTCCGCTATAGAAGGTCTTGTTACAAACTACCTTCGTCGCCACCAGACAATTACCCCGGCTACCAGCAGTAATAATGGCAACAGCCCGATGCTGGAGATGGTGATAAATCTGGATTCACCTGCACTGATGAGGAACCGGCGGGCTTGCAGTATCTTGCGGTCGATTGAAATTAGCTCAGTTCCAAAAGTAAGCCATTCTATCGAATTGAGAAAAAGGTCGCTATTATTGCCGTTCAATAAGTGCTTGTTAGTGGCGAAGTCGGAATCACCTATAACCAGCAAGCGGGGACCGTACGGTACGGGGGTGTGTGTCCCTTCGGAGGTGTCGATTCGAACGGCAGTGACGAAATAGCCAAGGTTGAGTGGTCCCTTGATATCGACATCCTCATCAAACTCCGGGTCAACGCTGGAACCGGAGTTCTCGAGCCAGCTTTCCTGGCTTGTTACGGCCAGTGAGACAAGCATTATGTTCTTATCCTCGCCTAACCATACATAGTGTGGTTCTTCCTCAGTTCCCAGGTTGGCGCGCACGTATCCCTCAAGGGGAGTGCTAATACAGGTGGCACCGGGGAAATAAATAGCCGTAAATTCGAAATAGTTACGGAGACTCGGCACAAGGGGGCTGTCTCTGCTTGGTGCGGCAAACGAGTTCCCGCTCTCCCAGATAAATCCCTGTTCTACCTTCAGTCCCCAGGGTTGCAGCAGTCGGTCAAAGCCTTCCGGCGAATCAGGATTGACCAGAATTATGAGACGTCCGTCACGGTCCAGGTAGTCCTGAACGATGTCTATCTCGGCATCACTCAAGCGTTCCTGTGGTGCGGCTATTATCAGTACGGCTGCGTCATCGGGCACGGTACCACTGGCAAGGAGCTCAATTGTTGCAGTCTTATAGAGATTATCGCGCAGACCTTGGTTAGCGGTGCTGTAACCAGTGGCCGCTGTGCTGTATATATCAACCTCACCGTGGCCGGTAGTGAAATAGGCCACTTTCTGGACAGTTCCTGTGACCTCGAGGATGGCGCTGGTGAAGGCGTGCTCAGCCTCGAGTAGAATATAGATAGGGTATACCAGGCGTTCTCCGTACTCACCTACAAACACGACGGATTGGTACTGTTGGACGTTATATTTTCTTGCCTCCTCTGGATGCTCTTCGGGGTCTATTTCCCTCACATTCAGCTTGTCAGTGTAGATTGCGTATTTGTCGAGCAGGCTGGTAGCGTAAGTGGCACAGCCATACGGGTCATCGGGCACGAAGAACTTGATAACCTCGACCTCCTGGTCGAGATTGGCAAGAGCCTCTTTTGTCTGGGATGTCAGGACATACTGCGATAGGCCGGTGACATCCCATTGCTGGTAGTTTGCGTAACTGATGGCATTGACCAGGAGGATAATGCCGATAAATACAGAGACCATGACGGTGGCGCCTGTGCCGAACCTGCCCTGTCGGCTGATGATGACTTTACCGACTCGCCGGTAATCAACAATGAGGGCAAGTAATATTAATACTGCTCCCAGGGCGATGATACCCCACGAAACAGAACGGAGTTCAGGCAGGATAAAGGTTAGTATCCAGCCGATAAACAGGCTGGCCAGTCCGAGTAGTGCGATTAGTCCGGTCTGCATTTAGCTCCACCTGCTGGTCTCGATAGACCTTATCGTCAGGAAAAGGAAGAGGGCGGTGACACTTAGATAGTAGATAATTACCCTGGTGTCAATTATGCCTGATATAAAAGCTGGAAAGTGAGAAGATAGGGAAATGTACGACAGGATATCACCGACTGCGCTGCCCATAGCATCCCCGGCCATGCCGATGAAATAGAGGATGGCCAGCACCCCACCGGCAATAACGGCGGCCACTATCTGGTTGGATGTAACCGATGAGGCGAATAGTCCGATAGATAGCGAGGTCGCGCCGAGAAGAAAAAGGCCAAGATAGCTGGTGAGAATAGGCCCGGTATCAGGGTCACCGAATATCCAGAGAAGTAGCGGAAAGTAAAGGGTTAGTGCCAGCATGGAGACGAGCATACCGAGGCTTCCGAGGAACTTTCCCAGGACTATCTCAGTATCCCTGACGGGGGCGGTAAGCAGCAACTCCCAGGTGCCAAGCTTTTTCTCCTCGGCAATAAGGCGCATTGCCAGTATTGCCGCAAACAGCATCAGTACAAGGTTGCCCCATATGTCCAGGTATCCGGCGATGGTTGTGTCCGAATAATCAATATCGTTGAGATACCAAATAAAAAGGGCTCCTATCAGTACTAGGAAGACACAGGCTACAATGTAGGCCATGGGAGATGTCAGGTATGCCCTGAATTCGCGGCGAGCGATGAGCATCGTGTTCTTCACTCTTCAAGCTCCTCGTCATCGGATTCTTCTTCGGTTGTTAGTTCAAGGAAGATATCCTCCAGGCTCATGTCCACTGTAGCCATGGAAAGTATCGTCCATCCCCCCTGAACGATGGCAGTCATGAGGCTGCTGCGGAGATCCTGTTCTGCCGGGCATTCCACCAGATGGTACGGCTCCTGGTATTGTACCCTGAGGACTCCAGGTACCTGTTGGAGCTTTATTGTAACGGCTTCATGAGGCCCCTGTACTTCCAGTCGAACGTTTTTGGAATTCCTTAAAATGGTGGAGAGGTTTTCAATCCTGTCCTCGGCGACAATCCTCCCTTCATGGATGATAACTACCCGGTCGCAGACCATGCTGACTTCCGGCAGGATGTGGCTGGAGATGAGAATAGTATGCTCTTCACCCAGGTCCTTGATAAGCTGTCTGGTCTGAGCTACCTGAATGGGGTCAATACCAAGGGTCGGCTCATCCAGAATCATCACTTCCGGCTCATGGATGATTGCCTGAGCGACACCGACGCGTTGTCTGAAGCCCCTTGATAATTTGCCAATGAGCACATCTATGTAATCTTCGAGGTGGCAGAGTTCTACGACGTCGTCAATTCTATTTTTGATTTCGTACTTGTCCAGTCCCCTGAGCCTGCCGGCAAACTCCAGATACGAGCGGACGGTGACATCAGTGTAGAGCGGGATTGCCTCCGGAAGATATCCGATGTGCTGACGTCCCTCCAGGGAGTTGGTTACCATATTGCAGTCGGCCACCCAGGCATTACCATTGGTGGGCATCAAGAATCCCGTGAGGATGCGCATCGTAGTTGTTTTGCCAGCGCCGTTAGGTCCAAGGAGGCCAACAATCTCCCCCTTGGCCACATTGAAACTGATATCATCTACCGCGAGGCGTTCCCCGTAGTATTTGGTGAGGTTTTGAACCCTTATCACTCCCTGCTGTCCACCTTGTTCACCAGAATTGGTAGTAATTAGACCGTTCTTGATTATCGTTTTGATAGTTGCAGGTCTATCCACTTCAGGGTGTATGAATCAAGGACACCGCCGTCAAGACTGAGAAAATCATAGTCAACCGTAACCCATTCAACATCCAGCCAGGCATCGAATATTCCACCCTTAATTACTTCAAGTTTCTGTTCTTCTATTTCACGGGTCTGCTTTTCTGTGACCATACAAACGGCATAGATTTCATTCTCATCGTCTATGCCAATTATTGGACTGACCTGGTCAATATCAAGGGTGAAAGCCCAGTATTCGACATTTAGGTGAAGGCCGCCGCCCCTGGGCCACCAGCCTGTATCGCCTCCCTGCTCTGCAGACTCCTCGTCAATCGATAGCTCCCGGGCCAGCTCCGAGAAATCTTCGCCGTCTTCGAGTCTGGCTATGGCAGCCTCTGTCTCTTCAACCGAGGTCAAAACGATAATATACAGGTGAACATGCTCGGTTACTGTCGGTAGCCTGTCAATCAAAAGCTCGTTCAATCTCTCTGCCAGCATGTGTGTACTTACCCACTCACGGTATTCAGCATCTGAAAGCATAGTTTCGTTCAGTGCATTTCGGTACCATACCTTGAATTCACTCTCAGAGATGGTCTCATTCTCACCGCGGGCAATGTCCCTGAGTACCTCATCGACTTCTTCTGGGGTGACCTCGATTCCGTAGCGGGCTGCGCCCTGCCGGGTGAATTCCTCTTCAGTAAGGGCCTCGAGCATGGCTTCGATATTATCAGTTCTATCGACATACTTCATCCTCCGGATAAAGTAGTCCATGCTGATAGTCTCGTCGTTTACCCTGATGATGGGACTCCATAGGTCCTGCCAGACGAAGAAGTAAATACCCAGAACGACAATGGTGGCGATAACGACCATAAAGACCACGGCTATGATAATCGCGTTTCTTATGCCTATTGGTCTTTTTCTCTCCGGTTTTGGCTCCGGAGTTCTCGTTATTGCCCGTCTGGAGGGTGGTCTTCTGGCCAATTTAATATGCCTTATGATGGATTGATTCAGCAGGCTACGAGCTTGCCTGATGATGTGAGGTCCCTATCTATACTAGTGTGAAATGATGACCCTGAAGAAGCATCTATATTGTTGCATAAAGCTGTTAAGAAATTATTAAGATTACATTCAGCTGTCTTGGATATCTGGATGGCACTCGGCTGACAGTCCGGAATACCGGATTCTACTTGACCAGATGACATGCTACCCAGTGCTCCCCGCCCATGTTCCTCAGTTCTGGTAGCTCTGTCTTACAGATATCAATTGCCTGCTGGCATCTGGGGTGGAAGTTGCAGCCTGGGGGAGGCATAATTGGGCTGGGTACATCACCGGTCAGGATAATCCTTTCCCGCGTGCGGTCTACAACCGGGTCGGGTATTGGCACAGCTGAAAGCAGGGCTATTGTGTACGGATGTAATGGGTTGGCGTAAAGCTCATCACTGTCTGTGATTTCTACGATTTTGCCCAGGTACATCACGGCTACCCGGTCACTGATATTACGGACCACCGAGAGGTCATGAGCGATAAACAGGTAGGTGAGTGATAGCTCTTCGCGGAGCCTTTCTAAGAGTGTGATAATCTGTGCCTGAATGGAAACATCCAGTGCCGAGACAGGCTCGTCGCAGACAATAAAACTGGGTCTCACCGATAAGGCCCTGGCGATACCGATGCGTTGCCGCTGGCCACCGCTGAATTCATGAGGAAAACGGTCCATCATGAACGGCTCCAGTTCCACCATCCGGAACAACTCGGCTACCTGGTCCCTGTATTCCTGGCCCTTGGCCAAATTATGGACCTTAATTGGCTCTCCGATGATATCGCCGGCGCTCATGCGCGGGTCTAACGATGCGAACGGGTCCTGAAATATCAGCTGCATGTTCCGTCGCATTCTTCTCATCTGTTCAGGTTTCAGCTGTGAAAGGTTCACGCCATCGAAGAAGATGTCACCTCGTATGCCGTCGTAGAGCTGGAGGATACATCGCCCCGTGGTGGTCTTGCCACAGCCACTTTCGCCTACCAGGCCGAGGGTTTCGCCTCTCTTTATGTAGAAGCTAATACCGTCAACCGCCTTTATATCGGCTATTTTTTTCTGCAATACACCAGCTGTAACCGGGAAGTGCATGTACAGGTTTTCTACATCAATCAGGTGCTCACCATTGCTCATTGTTGGAAAACCCTCTCTTGTCCTTCTATTTCCTTAACTTATCTGCATCATAGAAGCAGGAGCGGAAGTGTCCAGGTGCTACTTCTTCGAGCTGTGGTACTTCTTCACGGCATCTATCAAAGGTGTATTCGCAGCGGGGGTGGAATGAACAGCCACCGGGAAGGCGGGAAAGGTTCGGTGGAAGACCTTTGATGATGCGCAGGCTCTCTTTGCGTTCGCTGTCGAGCCGTGGGACTGATGCCAGTAGACCAATTGTGTAGGGGTGTTTCGGGTTGCCGTAGAGTTCGTCGGTTGGTGCCGTTTCTACCAGGCGGCCGGCATACATTACATTGACCCGGTCGACGTAGCGGGCGACCACTCCAAGGTTATGCGTGATAAGGATTACGGCAGTACCCAGGCGCTCTCGTAGTTCGGCCATTATCTCGAGGAGCTGGGCCTGGACGGTTACATCAAGCGATGTGGTTGGCTCGTCGGCAATCAGGAGTTCCGGGTCGCAGCTTAATGCCATGGCAATCATGATACGCTGCTGCATACCACCGCTGAACTGGAAGGGATAGGCTTCAGCCCGGCGCTCTGCATCCGATATCCCTACGAGCCTCAGCAGTCTCACTGTTTCCTGGTGTGATTGCTCTTTATCAAGGCCTCGGTGCAGTTCCAGAGATTCTGATATCTGACGCCTGATGGTAAGGACCGGATTTAGAGAAGTCGTGGGTTCCTGGAATATCATAGCAATACGATTACCTCTGATGCCACGCATCTCTTCTTCGGAGAGCTGCAGCAAGTCCTGACCCCGGAATATAATCTGACCACCAACAATAATACCAGGAGGATACGGAATTAGCCGTAAAACAGAAAGAGCGCTTACGCTTTTTCCGCAAGCACTCTCACCAACCAGACCAACACTCTCTCCCCTCTTGACATGGTAACTGAGTCTGTCGACTGCTTTGACCTCTCCTTCCTGAGTGTAAAAATAGGTCTGCAAATCCTTTACTTCCAGGACTACCTCATCAGTTGTTGTTGCCATCTTCCTGAGAATAAACTAGGAATCCCGTTACTAAATAACTGGATTCCCACGCTTATACCCCCTTTTCTATATGAAACGTTTGGCTGCAAATCCAAGTATGCACGGGTCTGCGTGATTCTAACACGGAGGCTTGGCTTTGTCAAGCATGCTTTTGGGTAGATTTTAGTGTGACGCTAGCCGCACTCTTATGTGGAGTAGCGGATGGTATCATGATGTCTTCATTTGACGTATCAGGGTGCGTTTGCTAGAATCAGTGACCAGACAGGGGTGAATTCCCCGGATTTGTAATAATAGGACAGTAAAGGAGGTCATCATGGCGGTTGTTAACTACGAGAAAGAGGGCCGGATTGCTATTATGACGCTAAATCGCCCGGAGGCATTGAATGCCCTGAGTGCTGAGTTATCAGCAGAATTACGTGCGGCAATGATAGACTTCCGGGACGACCCTGAACTGTGGGTTGCTATTGTGACTGGTGCCGGAGACAGGGCGTTTTCTGCAGGTGCAGACATCAAGGGTTTTCGTCCCGGCCCCAGAGAAGGGCAACCCGAGCTACCAACAGAGGTAGTGCGGGCTGACAAAATATGGAAACCGTTTATTGCGGCGATACATGGCTATTGTCTCGGTGGCGGTCTGGAACTGGCGATGACCTGTGATATCAGAATAGCCGCCGATGATTCCCAGTTTGGTCAGCCTGAGATAAACATCGGTTTTCTGCCTGGAGCTGGTGGTACTCAGCGCCTGCCACGTTTTGTGCCCCGGGCTTGGGCTGCCGAGATATTACTCACCGGCGACCGGATAGACGCGCAGACAGCATTAAGTATTGGACTGGTGAGCCGTGTGGTTCCGCGTGACCAGCTAATGCCCACCGCTATGGAAATGGCGAAGACCATCTGTACCCGGGCGCCGCTGGGTGTCAGGGCGTGCAAGGAAGCCATGATTCGGGGGTACGAATTGTCTCTTGAGGAAGGCCTTACGCTCGAACGTGAAAAGGTTGCCGAATGCCGCGCTACCGAGGATTTTGCAGAGGGTGCCCGTGCATTTGTTGAGAAGAGGCCACCTAACTACAAGGCAAAATAGGTAACGAGCGAATAGAGTGCCAGCGGTTGTCTGGCTTAGTTAGCGGATGTATTCTAACTATCTGTTGACTATGCAAAACCCGATGGTTTCTATGAGAATTAAGGTAGCGTGCCGCGGGGAGCTAGCGGGGAGACAACCCCGACAAACATAATCTCGAAGGTAAGGGCTTTACCGGCTAGCGGGTGGTTGGTATCCAGCGTAACCGTTGTTTCCGTTACCTCGACTATTGGTACGTTCTGACTCGTGCCGTTTGAGTAGGTGATAGTAACATAGGCACCGACCTCGAGTAATACCCCCGCTGGCAGGTCCTCGCGGTCTACTTCTCTCAGAAGCTCTTCGTCATGGAGGCCGTAGGCGTCTTCGGGTGGAATGGTCACCGTCTTGGTCTCTCCTGTTTTCATCCCGTAAACGGCGTTCTCAAAGCCGGTTATCATCTGACCGTCACCCAGCGTGAACTCAAGAGGATCCCCGTCCCAGGAGGACTCCAATTCCGTTCCGTCTTCAAGGGTAAGAATATAATGGACACGTACAACATCGCCGTCTTCGGCAGGTCGGTCGCTGAGACCACCACCGGCCAGCTTCCAGTCGCCTTCTTCCTTGACAAGCGGAATCTCGATAGACTCCGACTCCTTATCCTGTGGGGATATCTCAGCCAGAATCGTGGCTGTTGCTTCGGTGATAACCGGCTCTGCCAGGTCTGAAACCGTGAGTTCTCCGATAACCTCTCTGAATGCACTCATATACTCAATGTTGCTCTCAGAGTAGCCTAAACTGCTCGAGAATAGCTCCAGGCAGCGCTCAAAATCCTCGTCATTCCAGGCATCGTAAAATGAGTTGACCACATCCTTAATAGCCTCACTGTCGTTACCCCCACACGCGCCAAGGGCTAAAAGGGGCAGGAGCATAAATGCCATCAGGACAGTTAGCCGGGTTATTCTGGCCACCTGATACCTCCTACGATTTTGCTCTGGTCTTGTTTGGAGTTATTCTGTTTATTACGTATTTTCGTTCTTCACTCGGAGTCGTTGTTTTTCTGCTTCCCGTTATGGCCTTCCTCTCCCTTGGAGAAGTCGCGGAGCTTTTCCGCCAGGTTTATCAGGCGTTTCTGCACCAGATCGTTGATAGAGCCCGCCTCGAAGTTTCCGTCATCGAGGCGTTTGCCTGCTTTCTCTCCCGTCAGGACCTCAATTCCCTCGTCGATGGTGCTGATCGGATAGATGTGAAACGTACCTTCCCTGATAGCCTCAGCGACTGCATCTTTGAGCATCAGGTTTCGGGTATTGCTGGCCGGAATCAGAACTCCCTGTTGGCCGTCCAACCCCCTGGCACGGCATATCTCAAAGAAGCCTTCAATTTTCTCGTTGATTCCGCCGATTGCCTGTACCTCACCCTTCTGATTAACGGAGCCGGTGACGGCAATACCCTGTTTAACTGGCACACCGGACAACTGTGAGAGGAGGGCGTAGAGCTCGGTACTTGAGGCACTGTCCCCCTCAACCTCCTCATAGCTCTGCTCGAAAACAAGGCGGGCAGACAGCGACAGGGGGATGTCACGTGCGTACTTTTCATTGATGTAGCCATTGAGAATCATTACCCCTTTTGTATGGAGGCGTCCCCCCAGCTTGGCTTCGCGCTCGATATCAATCAGTCCCTCCCTGCCAACGCTGACACTGGCCGTTATCCGGCTGGGCCGGCCAAAGGCGAAGTCTCCGAGGTCAATAACAGAAAGTCCGTTTACCTGCCCGACATTCTCGCCGTCAATCTCAATCTTAATCATGCCGGTCCCAATCATCTCGTTGATACGTTGCTGGATGAGATTGGAGCGGTAAACCCGCTGCTCTACTGCCTGTTCGATATGTTCGGCTTCAATCAAATCCGCGCCGGCTTCTCCGGACCAGAAGTTGGCCTCGCGGATGATATCCGCAATATTGGCAAACAGGGTAGAGAGCTTATTACGGTCGCCAGACAGGCGTGAGCTATGCTCTATAATTCTGGCCAGGGCATCGCTTCTCAGGTGTTTCATATTTTCTTCCTGGCAGAGGCGGCAGATGACGGTAGCGTATTCCTTGAGGCTGGCCTCGGTCTTGTCCATCTGGCTATCAAAGTCTGCCTTGACCTTGAAGAGTTCCTGAAACTGGAAATCAGCCCGCAGCAGCAGATAGTAAAAGAACGGCTCGCCAATAATCAGTACCTTTATATCCAGCGGTATCGGCTCCGGTCGCAGGGTCTTGGTAGCTACGAAACCAAGTCGTTCACCGATTTCTTCGATGACGAGCTTTTCGTCACGCAGGGTCCTTTTCAGGCCTTCCCAGGACTGAAAATTAGTGAGCAGGTCTTCAATTCTGAGGGCCAGATAACCGCCGTTGGCCTTATGCAGCGAACCGCCCCTTATCATGGTGAAATCAGTATAGAGAGCACCGAACTGTGCCTCTTTTTCAATGAGGCCAAAGAGATTATTGAAGGTGGGATTCAGTTCCACGATGGCTGGTGCGCCTTCCAGGCGAGAGTTATCGACGACGACATTGACCTCGTAGTTCTGCAAAGTCCTTTTTCTGGCCTGCTCCTGAACAGCAGCGAGCATGGGGTCAGCACTCTGTGGTTTTTGGTCAGATTTGAATCGCTCATAGTTCTCGATGACATCCTGCTCGACCTCTTCGAGATAACTGATTACATGTTGCAGGCTAATGTACTTGTCTTTAATTTCCTGAAAAATGCGGTTTGTGGCGTAGCTGGCGACCTCACGGTCGGTTTCTTCCAGCTTCTGCTCAACGGCACTTTCCTCTACCTGCAACTCGGTGATTCGGTCCTTGAGTTCCTTGCTCAGTTCGTCTCTGGCACTGGTCAGTTTTTCTTTAGCTTCCTCAGTCAGGTTCTGGTAGTCTTCCTCACTCATTGGTTCGCCCTGCTGTGAAGCTGGAAGCAGTATCAGTCCAACCTGTGTTGCCTTCAGTAGTAGTCCCTTTCCTCTGGCCTTCTCACTGATGGCGTTCATCACGGCTTCCCTTTTGTGATTAAGTTCGGTGATTATCTCCGACCGCCGCTCTTCATATTCCTTGCTACTGAAAGCCTGTACCAGGCTCCGCCGTGCGCTCTCGATGGTATGCTTCATATCTTTTTGCAGGCCAATCCCTTCGCCAGCTGGCATTTGCAACGCCCTCGGACAGTACGGGTCACGGAAGTTGTGCACGTAACACCAGTCCGGGGGTGTCTCTTTCTGGGAGGCCAGTGTTTCCAGGAACGACTTAATAACCGTGGTCTTGCCGGTGCCGGCAGGCCCGGAAACATAGATATTGAACCCCGGCTTCTGGATATTGAGGCCGAATTTTAGGGCACTGAGTGCTCTCTCCTGGCCGATTATGCTGTCCGTTGGCTTTAGCTCCGCAGTAGAATCACATTCGAACAGATTCGGGTCACATCTCTCCCTCACCTGTTCCGCGGTCAGTTCCACAGGCATTTACTACCTCCTCGGTATTGCCTCACTGCGCCAGAGAGTATCTGGGCGGTGTATATTGATATCATATCATAGCAAAGTCCTGGTGCATATGATACAGGACGAGTGAAGTTATTCCCAGCGGAAGAAGCGGGCGGATAATAATGCTGCTACCAGCATTATGCCAACAACCGTAAGCGATGCTGGTGTGTTCCAGCCGAAGCCGAGCCAGGGGTCCTGCAGCATTAAGATGACATAACGCAGAGGCGTGGCGTCGGAAATCCAGTGCATTGCCTCTGTCATTACTTCGCGCGGTGGTCCGGCGCCAGATAGTAGCATCATTACAAAGAAGAGTATCAGTCCCAGGCCCTGTGCAGCACGTGTGGTTGGCAGTATTGCCCCGAGGAGAACGCCAAGGGCGGAGAAGCTTAGTACGCTCAGGACGAAAGCGGCCAGAACAAGCCCGGGTGACCTGGGAAGGGCCGCGCCGTAGGCTGGTATTGCAGTAGCCACGAGCAGGATGGTGCCCAGCATTGCGATGGCGAAACTGACGACTACCTGTGAGCCAAAGACCGTCCAGACAGACATGGAAGAGGCGCGGAAACGGCGTAGCACACCCCGTTCACGATAAGCCGTCAGGTGTACCGGCAGGGCTACCACGCCAATAGAGGCGATAACCAAACCGATGTATGCTGGTATGTAGTAGTCTGTAGCGCCGACACCCCGGAAGATTTCCATGCCAGTTTCGGGATCAATTTCGGGTGTGTTGCCAAATACACCAGCCATTACGAAGAGAAAAATGAGTGGCAGGACTAGAGTGAAGACCACAGTGATCGGCTCACGGATGAAGAGTTTGATTTCCACCCAGGTTAGCTTTGCCAGTATGCGCATAGGTTCTCCCTAGTCATGGACACCGTGGCCGGTCAGCCTGAGGAACACATCCTCCAGCGTCGGTTGTTCAGTACGCAGGTCTGTCGGCGTGATACCGTGTTCCACGAGTGTGGCAGCCACCAGTGCCAGTACCGGCCCACTACCTTCCACTTCAATGCGTGGTCCGTGTCGGTCTACCCGGTGCACCTGTGGAATATCCTCCAGCCAGGAAAGGTCAGCGACATCAGTGCTGAAGATGACACGGATATCACTGGTGTGGGTGGCTATCAGTCCCCGGGGTGAATCGAGCGCAATGATTTTACCATTGTCCACCACGGCTACGCGGTCGCAGAGTTGCTCGGCTTCATCCATGAAGTGGGTCACCAGTAATACCGTGGTACCACGCTCACGGATGGCACGGACCAGTTCCCAGGCTACCCTCCGACCGGCCGGGTCCAGGCCGGTGGTCATTTCATCCAGGAAAACGACCTCGGGGTTATTCACCAGCGCCAGGGCAACGAACAGCCGTTGTCTCTGGCCTCCGGAAAGACTGGAGAATGATGCCCGGCGTTTATCGGTCAGGCCCCATTGCTCCATAAGTATCTGCCAGTCTGGTGAGTCAGGTACAATCGATGCGAACAGGTCGAGTGCTTCCCATACCCTGATGCGGTCGGGTAGAGCTGATTCCTGAAGCTGGCAGCCGATACGGCGCCGCAGCGTCACTGCCTCTGTTTGAGGGTCGAGGCCCAGCACCCTGAGATGTCCCGCATCGGGCTGACGCAGGTTTTGAAGACATTCAATCGTAGTTGTCTTACCGGCACCATTCGGGCCAAGCAGGCCAAAAATCTCTCCCTCTCTTACCTGGAAGGAAGCATCCGCTACGGCGACTGTAGTTCCGTATGTCTTTCTGAGGTGCTCGACCTCGATAACTGCTGTCATTTCGCCAATGGTATCATTGTTGTATTCAGTCCGTCAATCTGCCGTCGCCATGGTATGAATGGTTGACACAAAGATTTTGATGGTCTATCCTCATGGGGCAGAAATCAGGAGTTAGGGGTTGAAGCGTGGATGGTTTTTTAATTGCCCTGGCAATCATCATTGCCTATTTGCTTGGCTCAATCCCTACCGCTTATATTGTGGCCCGACTACGAAAGGGCACCGACATCCGGGAAATGGGCACCCGGAATATGGGAGCGATGAATGTCTTCTATACCGTCGGTTTCTGGTGGGGGTTACTTGTCCTGATAACAGATGTCGGTAAGGGTGCTGCTGCCGTAGGTATTGCCATAGCTTTCGACGTACCGGAGCTGGTTGTGTTCATCACCGGGGTAACGGTAGTACTCGGCCATGCCTTCCCGGTGTTTCTGAGATTCCGCGGTGGTAAGGGTGGCGCAACATGTATCGGTGTCCTCTGTGTCCTGATGCCCTGGGGACTTCCGATTGCGTTTGGTATTTTCTGTATCCTATTGCTTATTACTCGTTTCCCCACACTAAGCTATAGTCTGGCTCTGATTACCTTTCTCTTTGTGGGCTGGTTAATCTACGACAGGTGGGAACTGGTTGTCTACTCGGCGGTTCTGCTGTTGATTCCACTGGTCAGGTATATTCCCCGAATCAAAGAAATGCGTGATAAAGCAGGTACTTGGGGACGTTTCTTTCGCCGCAGAAGCCTGGAAGACAGGTTGTAGCCTTCTACAAGAAGAAAGCCGGAGACCCTTGTCTCCGGCTATGTATTAAGTTCTCACCCCGAGTTGGATAGTCCGGGTTACTCAATTTACTGGATTCGGATACTGTAGTGATTATCCCTTGGAGGGGAGAGCCACTGTTGCCGTACCCGGTGTCGTTTTCTCACCCTTGGAGTTCTCCAGCCAGATTTCACAGTCTACCAGGTGTTCGTCACCCTCGGTATATTTCTTGGTAACGGTGCCCTTGCAGGTGAGTGTATCGCCGGGAACATCCATGCCACGGTAACTGATTCCGTAGGTCTTAATCATGCCTTTCTCACCAACCCAGTCGCTCAGCAATTGTCCTATCCAGGCACTCTTCAGAGCCCCGTGAACAATGATACCGGGTAGCTGATTTCCAAGGGCAAAGTCCTTGTCATAGTGTATCTGATAAAAGTCTCCGGAAGCTCCGGCCCAGCGTACAAGCTGCTGCGGAGTGGGATTCTTCTCCAGCGGTGTTACATCGGTTCCTACGTCTACATCTTCCCAGTATATTTGGTCTGCCATTTATTCGCTCCTTTACGTTTCGTGAATGCTAGTAGCTGATGCCGGTACCGCGGGCCTTGGCAACAATCTCACCATCCTGGTTCTTATAAACAGTCTCGTTGATGATGAAGAGCATCTTGCCGAGCCGACCCTCGCGTTCGCGCAACTCGGCCAGCCGGCTGACGGCGGTTATGGTGTCACCGGCCTGGACAGGTTTGAAGAAATCGTACTCATTGCCGCCATTAAGCATTCGTGTAAATGGGCTGCTGAATCCGCGTCGTGGACCTGCACCGGCCTTAACAGGGAAGGCATAGTTGCCAAGAAAGCCCGGGGGAGCGATGATACTCCGGTAACCCTTGCTCTTAGCGTATTCTTCGTCGCGGTAGAGAGGATTGAAGTCACCGATTGCCTCTGCCCACCTTCGGATTGGCTCTTTCTCAATTTCGTACACGGAGGGCTCCGATTCCACACCGATTGCGGCTTTCATTTCATCCGTGATTATTGAGTCTTCTGCCATAGATAAGCCTCCTTCCTTTCACTCTTGTAGCCAATGTTCGCCTGACATTATAGCACAAAACAAATCTTTTGTAGTAATAATATGTTCGGGTACTGTTTCTATTTAAGTTTACTGACCAGCCAGTCCTTGAGGAGGTCGTGGAGTTCGTTATGGCACTCGCGGAGGAAGTGGCCGTTGTCCTCATAAATCACCAGCTCTTTTGGCTCCCCGGCCCACTGGTATATCTGCCGCGAGCACTCAACAGACAGGTTCTGGTCGCGCTCACCGTGGACAAGCAGGAGTGGTTTCGGGGATAATCGGTCGACCGGGTGTGCCCCATAGGTCTGGCTGGAGAGTCCCACCACGGTCTTTACCTGTGGGCTGAGTACCCCGGCCTGAATAACTACCGCCCCGCCAAAAGAATGCCCCACAAGGCCGATGTTTTGTATGCCCTCCTGACTGAGGAAGTGTATCCCTATCAGCACGTCAAGAGCACACTCCGGAACGTATCCGGGAACACGGTAATCGAGCCGGAGAGAGGTTATCCCTTCAGTAACGAGTTCCTCGCTCAACTCTTTGAATATACCGAAGGATGGACCGTCGAGGCCACCGAGGGCACCACATACCCAGATAACGGCGGCTTCACCACTGGCGGGATGCAGGATGCAGCGGATGTCCCCTCGTGAAGTGCTGAGAACGACATCCGTTGTGGTGTCGTCCAGGGGCTTTGTCTTTACCTCAATTAGCCGTAAGGTTGGTTCGCCGGTCATTTCTGTTAGATTATGCCTGCGGGCTTGAAAGGTGTCAACTGATGGCCAGACTACACTTCGTCTGTTCCCGTTAATCTACCACCGCGGACCCATGAGGCAATGATAGCAACACTGCAAACGATAGAAGCAATTAGAATGCTGTCCTGAAAGGCGTTAATCAGGGATAGTGTCTCCACCATATCCGGCATAAATTCTCCGGCGAGACGGGTGCTGTAAACGAGCTGGCGGGTAGTAAAGATGGCCCCGGCAATAGCCATACCGCTGGACATTCCTACCTGCCTTATAGTAGCAATCATGGCCGATCCGGTGCTGAGATTTTCTCTGGGTACCGAGCCCATAATCGAGCTATTGTTCGGCGAGGAGAACATTCCCAGGCCAAAACCGAGGATAACGAAGCGGAATAGTACATCCAGTGTAGTTGAGTCGGTACCGAGTCTGCTGAGCAGGAACAGGGCGAGGGCGATAAAGGTCATACCGGCAGTACACAGTATCCTTGTGCCTGTCTTGTCCGAGAGCCAGCCGCTTATCGGACCTACAATCAGGGTAGTTGAGGAAGTGACTGCGAAGAGCAACCCGGCCTGTGCAGCCGAACGCCCTATTCCTTCAATCAGGTAAAAAGGGGCGAGGAATGTATTGGCGGATATAGCGAGGAACATGATACCCATGCTGATAATGCCGCTGGCAAAGACGCGGTTTTTAAAAAGCTCCAGGTTGAGGATTGGTTGCGGAGTTTTTCTTTCGATTAGTATAAATAAGACGAGCAATACCACCGTGCCAGCACACAGGGCGAGGGCGGGAACGGAGGTGAATCCCAGCCTGCCACCGAGGTTGAAGAATAGCAGCAGGCAGGAAAGCCCGCCGAAGAGGGTGCCGGAACCAGACCAGTCGAACTTCAACACAGTGCTGGTCTCCTTTTGCTCCCTGAGCAGTAGCAGGGCCATGATTACGCCGATGATACCGACAGGCACTCGAATATAGAAGATAGAGCGCCAGTCCAGTGCGTCCAGCAGGAAACCACCCAGCACCGGCCCGCTCAGTAGCCCTGCAGAAACCACTGCTCCCAGGATACCAAGTGCCTTACCCCGCTCTTGGTCAGGGAAAACGTCGGTGACGATAGCATTGCTCAGGGCACCGGTCATGGATGCGCCGACCGCCTGTAGAACCCGGGAAAGTATCAATTGGACGATGCTCTGCGATATCCAGCATAGTGCCAGGCCGGCGGTGAACACTGTCAGGCCGATGATATAGACACGTTTCCTGCCAAACAGGTCCCCGAGCTTACCAACAGTAAGTACCAGGCCGACACTTACCAGGAGATAGGCAACCGTTACCCAGAGTACTACCGACGGTTCTGTATCAAAGACCTCGCTTAGTCTCGGCAGGGATATATTGACGATACTGGCGTCCAGGGTGGCCATGAACGTTCCGATGGACACCGTCAGTAGCGCCAGCCATTTGTACGAGCGTTCTGAAACCTGCATTAGTCTTAATATCACACAATAAAGGCTTCAGTATTTAAAAAGCAAGTAGACCCTGCACCAGTTACCTTACTGTCCAAGTGTATTGTAATACTATAGCGTAGAGGAGCGTGGTTTTGACAGGTGATGCTCATCTTGAGGCAGCACCGAACTGTCATCGTGGTTGCCTTATTACGAATGGAAGACCATATGTGAGTGAATCATGGATGCATGCGCTGAACTGCGTTAGGATGAGTTCGTTACTAACTGGTTCAGTTTATCAGGTCCATCTCCTTAAGCCTGAGCCACATGGTCGACGTGGGTACGTCGAAGGCTATCGCCATCCCGTCTACATCACTGAGCTCCAACCATTGCTCTCTCACGCGCTCCTGGGGCATGAGGACGCATATGGCAAAGTAATCGGCCAGCAATTCGTTGAAGGAACCCTGGTTACCCCCTCTTTGTTTGAATTTAGGGGTCTGGCAACAGTTATGAGCGATAATGTGGAAGGCCTCATGGAACAGAGTAAACCGTTTCCGAGATGGAGATATTGCGTCCGATACCTGTATTACCCAACCATCCGGCATATACCAGGTAGCCGCATAGCAAGCTCGGAGGTCAAGGGGACGTACTTCAATGGGATGCTCTTCGCTGGCCAGTTCGATGAGATTGGTCGGCACTGGTAGTTCATCGGCCCTGTTACGCCCGAACTTGTGTTCCGCCAGCCTCTCGACATGCTGCATTATCTCTCCACCGCATGGCTTCACCTGGTGAAAGTCATCCGGGAGGAAATGGTCATCACTGTTAATCAGCTGGTTGAACCTGTCCTTATCTGTGTCAGGACAGTAGCCACCGCTCAGTCGGGCAGAGCAACTACTGAACTGAGGACAGTGCATCCCATTACCAGCGCTCAGATAAGACCAGAGTTGAGTTTCCCAATTAGAGGCTTTGCTTGCCAAGCCTCTTCTCTCTCCGGCGCTCGATGAGATCTTCAATCATTATGATGATGTCCTCATCGAGTTCGTTGGGATACTTCAGCTGGGCATACTCTCTGAATTCCGGCCACTCAGAGGTCGGCGACTGCTTGATTTCTGGCAGGTGGCCGGACATGGAAAGTATCTTCTCCACGGAGACACCACTGTAGGCGGCCAGCTTGCGACAGGAGGCGGTGCTGGGGACGTCCTCACCAGAGAGCCAACGGCCAACCGTAGGGTGGCTAACACCCACGTCATGGGCTAGCTGGCTCGGGAGACGTCGACGGCGTTTCATCAGGTTTTCGAGGAATGTGACTAACTGGGGCGCTGCTTTGTTATTTAAAGTACTCATATGTATATTATAAATGAAAGAATATATTTTTTGCAAAACCTAAGTTTTGCAATAGTTTCTCTGTCGGTGTTGACTTGGTTTCTACCTATGTCTCCGAGTATTCTCCACCAAACAGCGACTAATATGTCTCGTCTTCGAAATCTATAACTGCAGTTATTGGTTTCCTGACGACATTAAGCTCCTTCAGCTCAAGCCGATAACCGCACATAAGACATTGCTGGTACCAGCCGTCTACATCCTTGTCTATGTATGTATCTCCCCCGCAGCGGGGACAGTCCTTCAATCTCCAGGTTACCATCTGCTTCACCCCCTTCCACATGCACCCACACCCTTTTAGGAACTACTTAATTATAAATGTGCCAGGAAGCATCGTATGTGACATAAGTCTCGTTCGGGGGGATAGTGTTACGTTTGAGGATAAATACAATCAGCAATCAGCGAATATAGTTAGAGGCTGGTCTGGCCGGAAAAAGTCTTCTAGACTTCGTTATCAAAAACTATTTCGTAGGCGCATATTATGGCATTGCTGGGGCAGACAAGCTCGCACATGGTGCACCAACCGCAATCATCGGTTTCGATAATAGTAATTCTGTTACTGGTCATCACAATAGCCCCACATTGGCATACACTTACACACAGACCGCAGCAGTCGCACTTTGCCAGGTCAAGTTTAGGCATTTCAAGCAATTTACTCTCTCCAGGTTCAACTTTATCCTCTGCGTCACTTATATGTCTGTGACATTTGTCTCACTGCAGACGTGCTAAATCAAGCGGATGCCTCCACCATGTTCTCTAAGGCTTTTCTGTCTGTAATCCGAATGCGGTTCCGCTCGAGCTTGATAGCCCCTTCCGCTTCAAGGGCCTTGAGTGAGCGGGCAACGACCTCGCGGACAGACCCTACCATCGCAGCCATCTCCTGTTGCGTAAGTCGTGTCCCGGGAGCAGTACCGTTACCAGCGTTCTCCAGCAGTACTCTTGCTACCCGGCCGATGACATGCCGGAAAGACAGGTCCTCGATGAGTGACATCAGTTGTCGTGTCCGCTCGGCAAGGACCCTGGTAGTGTTCAGTGCCACTCTGGGATAATCGCGGAGAAGGGTGTGCAGTTCAATTCTGCTTATTCCGTATAGTGTCACCGGTGCCATCGCCTGTGCGCTAACGGGCGATATCGCGTCATCGAAGATAGCGATGTCGTTGAACGCTTCACCCGGACGGACGATGCTCAGGATTTGCTCCTTACCATCGGATGATGTCTTAAATACCTTGATGGCGCCGGATGCCACGAAGAAGAGCTCTCCAACCACCTCGCCCTCGAGCTGGATAATTTCACCACGCTCGACCTTACGTTCGGAGAAGGACTGGCCGATAGAGTCAAGCTCGTCATCGTCCAGCCCGCTGAAGTAGGGTATGGATGCCAGGAATTCTCGATTGGTTGCCATTGCCTAACTAAAGATCCTGATTCGTTTCCGGATTCATAAGATTACACTAGCTAAGCATGAAATTCAACTTTTACCTGCCGTAACATATGTCCGATGCCATGTAACTTAGGTCACATACGAAGGTAGACCGTGGATTTTAAAATATTACTTAGGTCCGGGAAGTGGGACTTGGCGGAAAAATATAGAAGGAGGTGTTTTATATGGTACTTGATAGATGGCAACCTACCAGAAGGTTACCGTGGAGGTTATTACGGGAGCTTGAGGAGACGGGACGGCAGTTCGACAGCCTGTTTGATACGCCATTCTGGCCTGCAATATGGCGCCGACTGCCAGCTCAGGAGCGTGAGTGGTCGCCGGCAATAGAGGTCTTTGAGAAGGAAGATAAATACGTTGTCAAGGCGGAACTCCCCGGGTTGAAGGAAGAGGACGTAGACATTTCGGTCAGCGATGATACTCTTTGTCTCAAGGGTGAGAAGAAGACTGAACACGAGGTCAAAGAGGACGAATACCACTGGAGTGAGCGGACCTATGGCAGCTTCCTCCGCACGATAAGGTTACCCTCGAACGTGGACACCAAGAAGATTGATGCCGAATACGAGAATGGCATGCTTGAGATTACCCTTCCGAAGATGGCCGAAGTCAAACCAAAGAAGATAACGGTTAAACCCAAGAAAAGCGAAGGGACTGGCAAGTAGTCTGTTGAACACCGTCCCACTCCCCGAATACTGCCGGTTTGACTCGATGCGCAGCTTCAAGGCTGCGCATTTTCATTATCAGAGGCATTAAGACGCGGACTTCTGCCCCACCACAGGAGTCCTGCTGTGGCGACAAAGGCCACCATGCCGATTGTTCCCCAGACAAACCAGGGGTCTTGTGGGAAGGCGTCAAGCAGGATACCACCTGCCAGCGGTGCCAGCGACATGCTCAGGCTCTGGCTTAGACCGAAGAATCCCATGTAGCGCCCCCGGTAGTCTCGCGGTGAAAGCTGCCCGACAACGGAGAGAGTTAACGGTGTGAATACTATCTCGCCGGCGGTAATGACTACCATTGCGGCCATGGCCCAGCCGAAGTTGTGCACACCACCTAATGACAGGTATCCGAGGGCATAGAAGAGGCTTCCCAGTGCTAGGCCTCGTGCCCTGGTCAGTCTGCCTGCCCAGCGTGCTACAGGGTATTGAAAGAGCACCACCATGATTCCATTAGCGGTGAGTAGCAGGCCGTACTGTGCGGTGGAAAAACCGATGCGGTCTACCGTGAATACGGACAGAGTGCTCCCCATCTGTCCCATGGTGACGAAGACCAGAAGGCATAATACAGTGAACACTAGGAACAGTTGGTCTCTGGCTACGGAGAACATGCTGCCGAAGGGTACATGCTCTCTGGTTCCCTGGAAAGACTCTCCGAGAAAAAAGAATATAAAGGTGAAGGTAAAGACACTCGAAAAAGCAGCTATCGCAAAGAGCCATGAGTAGGGTATGAAGGTTATCAGGTAACCGCCCAGTGCCGGTCCGGCTGCCCATCCCACGTTTTGCCCCACCCGCAGGACGCCGTAGGTCTCGGTGAGGCGGTCGGGTGGCGACAGGTCGGTAATCATGGCCGCAATGGCAGGACGCATTGACATGCCCACAGCCTGTCCGCTGATATAAGTAATCACTATTGCCCAGACCGGCGCGGAAGCGGCTACCAGGGCTGCCAGTCCTGAGTAGATAAAAAGCCGAACTATCGAAGCCCCAAGGATAAGACGTCTTCGCCCGAATCGGTCGGCGAGTACCCCGCCTATCATCTGGGTGGCCGAAGAGCAGATACCGCTGATAAGGTATAGTGTTCCAATAAGTGTCATAGGTAAACCACGTTCCTGGTGCAGGTACAGGGCAAAAAAGGGAAGACAGATAGAGAAACCAGCCGAGGCGAAGAGTTGAGTACCGGCGATAATCCACACCCCGCGCGGGAACCGACCGAAGACATCGCGGCTCAGGCGTTGTTTTATCTCTGAATACGTATCCGGTACAAATGGCAAGAGTCCGGTTCCTTTAACTGATGCTGTGTCAGTAGTTTGCCTATAAGTATACACTTTCAGAGAGGTCGCCGACGAATGAGCGGTCGATACATCCTGGTAGTTACGTATTCTGTGTCCGGTAGCTTGTTGCGTTGCAGTGAGCAACGGCTTATTATATCGCTACCAAGACAGCTGAGGGGGTAGAGCCATGTTGCCGTTCGATAGACTAGTGGTGCTCGATTTCGCCCGTGGTTATCCAGGGGCGTACACGACCATGTTCCTGGGCGATTTCGGCGCCGACGTAATTCGGATTGACCAGCCGGTACAACGACTAACTGGGCAGGATGCAGTTCTGGAGGAAATGGCTGCCTATGAGACCGTTCAGCGTAATAAGCGGAGTATTGTCATTGACCTGAAGAGCGCCGATGGCCAGGAGGTACTCAGGAGACTGGTCAGAAAAGCGGACGTGTTACTTGAAGGATTTCGACCCGGTGTGATGGGCCGTCTCAACGCTGACTATGAGACCCTTAAAGAGTTGAACCCGCGGCTCATCTATTGTTCACTGAGCGGGTTTGGTCCCGATGGCCCCTATGCGGCAATGCCAGCCCATGACATGAACTACATATCTCTTGGCGGTGTCCTGAGCCTCATCGGACAGCGTAACGGCGCTCCTTATCTACCGAGTAATTTTATTGCCGACCTCGGCGGTGCTGCCCTGCATGGTCTGGTCGGCATCTTAATTGCCCTTTTCGCCCGGGAGCAGACCGGTAAGGGGCAGTTTGTTGATATTGCCTATCTTGACAGTGTGATTTCACTGCTGGCACTAGAGGCTCCAAACTACTTTCGTACGGGCAGGGTCCCACGTCGGGGAGAGACAGGTTTCACCGGGCGCGACCCCTGGACAAACGTCTACAGGTGTAAAGACGGGGAATATATTACTGTAGCCTGTATAGAACCACAGTTCTGGGAGAACCTGTGTCAGGCTATCGGTCGCGAGGAGCTGATAAAGTACCAGCGGGAGCCTTATCCGACTGAGGAACTGGACAGGGTGACCGAAGAGCTTGCCGATATCTTCATCACCAGGACCAGGGATGAATGGTGGCAGTTCTTTCAGGAAAAGGAAGTCTGCTTCGGGCCGGTACGGTATCTCAATGAGACCTTCTCCGACCCGCAGGTTTTGCACCGTGAGATGGTGGTGGAGGTTGGCCACCCTCGTGTGGGTAAGGTGAAGCAGCTGGGCTTGCCGCTTAAACTGTCCGATACGCCGGGGGTAATAAAGAGTCTGGGCGTTCCCAGTGGTGCTCATACCGACGAGATTCTACGGGAACTGGGATATGATAATGGCGAAATATCAGCACTGCTCAATTCGGGGTCGGTGACTGCATAGTCTCGCGCCGTTGGTTCCAGGCAATCTTCCGCGAAATTGCTCAGGCTGTCTGATATACTGCCTTTCTTTACCTGAGTTTGTCTTTTCTGTTACCATCTGATAAGGGTGGCTGTGTTTAGAGAGATTCAGTAGCATATTTAAAGGAGTGGGCGGGTGCAGATTAAGCTTACCTTCCTGGGTGCCAGTCAGGGCGTGACAGGCTCACGCTTCCGTATCGAGGCCAACGGCGTTCGTTTTCTGGTAGACTGCGGTCTTTATCAGGAAAGACAGTTTCAGTCGCGGAACTGGGACCCGTTTCCTGTGCCGCCGCAGAGTCTGGATGCCGTCCTCTTAACACATGCTCACCTCGACCATTGTGGACTGCTCCCCAAGTTGGTGCGTGAGGGATTTAACGGACCTATTTACTGTACATCGGCCACGGCTGACCTTGCCGAGATTATTCTGCTCGATTCGGCAAAGTTGCAGGAACAGGATGCGGAGTACAAGAAGCGGCGGCACGAAAGAGAAGGTCGTAAAGGGCCTTATCCCGAAATCCCTCTGTATACAACGGAGGACGCCGAAGCTGTGAAGCCCCTGTTTTCACCTGTCAGCTACGATAACCCGGTAGAAATTGGTCCGGGGATTGAGGCCTCCTTCCACGATGCCGGTCATGTTCTTGGCTCAGCAATGATTCAGGTTAAGGTGCGCCAGGATGGGGAGGAACGGAAGATACTATTCTCCGGCGATATTGGCCGGTGGGGTAAGCCGATTCTGAGGGATCCTTCTACTTTTGAGGAAGCCGACTACGTTCTGGTGGAATCGACCTATGGCGACCGACTTTTTAATAAATCAATTAACATGGCCGATGAGTTAACCGATGTCGTTGTCAGTACTGTTGCCGCCGGGGGTAATATCGTCATACCCAGCTTTGCCCTCGAACGGGCTCAGGAAATACTCTATTACCTCAATGAAGCCCTGCAGGATAAAAGAATACCTCAACTGCTGGTTTTCGTTGATAGCCCTATGGCAGTGAATATAACCGATGTCTTTGAAGAGCATCCCTACCTGTTCGATAAGGAAATGGTACAGTTGCTGCATGAGAAGAGGTCACCCTTTGACTTTCCGGGTCTGACACTGGTACGGACCATAGACCAATCAAAGGCGATTAACTACATTAAAGGCAGCATTATTGTGATTGCCGGGTCTGGTATGTGTACCGGTGGCAGGATTAAGTACCATCTGGTCACCAACATCACCCGTCCGGAGAGCACGATACTTTTCGTTGGTTATCAGGCAGAGGGAACACTGGGGAGGCGGATTGTTGAGGGCGAGAAAGAGGTCAGGATACTGGGGCAGCAATATCCAGTGAAGGCTAAAGTTGTGCAGCTACACGGTTTCTCGGGGCATGCCGATAGGGATATGCTTCTCCGGTGGCTATCTGCACTCAAGTCACCGCCACGGCGGGTATTTGTTGTCCACGGCGAGGAAAAGTCCGCCAGGAGTTTTGCCGACTTCGTTGCGGAGCAGACTGGCTGGCAGACTTCGGTGCCAGCTTACGGAGACGAGGTCATACTGGACTAGGTCATGGCTGCTATGCTTGCAGGGCTTTCCTGCCGGTGACCTCCTGCTTGATGTACCACTCATGAACGGCTTCAATTACACGTTCGGGTTCGTCACATACCCTCAGTAGATGAAAGTCCTCTTCGGAAATATATTCGCGGACCAGTGAAACACTTCTTAGCCACTCAAGGAAACCGTTCCAGAACTGGCTGTCGTAAAGTATTACCGGGAAGGGCTTAATCTTGTAGGTCTGCATCAGGGTCAGTACTTCGCTTAATTCGTCAAGTGTTCCCATGCCACCGGGCATGATGACAAAAGCGGTGGCGTATTTGACCAGCATTACCTTGCGTACGAAGAAGTGATGGAAGGTTATTGCTTTTGTGGTGTAGGTATTAGGGACCTGCTCCTCGGGCAGTTCGATGTTGAGTCCTACGGAGGTCACACCGGCTTCCATCGCACCACGATTGGCTGCCTCCATTACGCCAGGACCACCGCCGGTGATGATGGAGAAGCCGTTCTCGCCGAGGCGGCGGGCTATCTCCTGTGTCTGTGAGTAAATCTCGTCACCGGGCCTGATTCGGGCTGAGCCGTAGATGGTAACCGCCGGCTCAATTCCACTTAACGAATCAAAACCCTCGACCAGCTCACCAATGATGCGGAACATTCGCCAGGACTCTTCCTTGGCCATCTCGTTAATTTCATATTCGTACGCCATAGCACCCTCCCTGTATGCCGATATTACCATATTAGGTGCCAAGAGACATAATCGGGTACAAAATAATAGTCAAGGTATCTCTGTGTTTCAGCTATGGCTTTCGAACGGGTGCCTCGCCAGGCACGTGAGGGGTCTGATATTTCTCCGCTTCCCGGTTGATTAGCTTTCTGGCATGTTCCGGGTCGAGACTGCCCCTCCTGACGGCATTTACCCAGTGAGTGGTTGCTGCTACGAGTCCGGGGGCATGCTCTGCAAGGGGCGGGCTTTCAAACAACCTTACCTTTTTACTACCGGCTTGCTCAGCGGTTGACAGACTTTCAAAGAAGATGTCCCCAAGTTCCATGACTATAGAACGGCCTGCCGCGCTGAATCGATGGCAGAAATGCAGCCGGCACAGGACTGGTCGAAAGTCGTTGATAGGACACCAACCGAACTGAGGGGCATAGAGCTCGCAGCCGCATCCTAGGCAGCACCTGCTCTGGCAGTCCAAACAAATTTTTTCTTCCTGATTAACGCGGTCCATCCTGGCCACGGCCTCGGCGACCTCTTTGCCATAGAGCTCATACATCTCCGAATTGGTAATCAGGGGCAGGCGGGAGAGCTGTTCTACGTGCTCCATGAAACGGGCTACTGCCTTCTCTTTGTTCATCGTGTTTGTACTTCCGGATAATGTCTCTGCCGGTCTGTAAAAATCCGCACAGCCGACTCTAAAAATGGTAGCCGTATGGCTTTTACATGTCAACCGCGTTTCCTGCCGTCGTGTGCTGATAGATGGGGAGTCAGATACTAAACTGCCAGTTTTTAGACCAGGTCGGAGTGGTAATCCTGCAGGGATCTTACGCTGGACTCACCCTGCCGGTACGCAGCAATCCCCATGGCGGCGGCAGCAGCGGCCGGTAGTGTTGTGATATAGGGAATCTTATAAGTTATAGCTGCCTTGCGGATATATGAATCATCATACTGGCTGAGCTTACCGCTCGGGGTATTGATGACCAGGTGTATTTCGCTATTGGTGATACCGTCCACGATATTTGGTCGGCCTTCGTGCATTTTTAAAATTGGCTCAGAATCAATTCCGTGCTCCTTCAGGAATTGATGGGTACCCTGTGTCGCCTTGATTCTGAAACCGAGGTCAGCGAATCTCCTGGCCACATCAGCAACGTTGGGCCGGTCTCTCTCAGATACGGTTATCAGGACGGTGCCCTCTATTGGTAACTGTTGTTTAGCCGCCTCCTGGGCCTTGGCATAGGCACGACCGAAGGAATCAGCGATGCCGAGGACCTCGCCTGTTGACCGCATTTCCGGCCCCAGCAGGGGGTCTACCTCGGGGTACATATTGAAGGGAAAGACTGATTCCTTGACACCGAAATACGGTATCTTGTTAATCTTCAGGGCTGTTTCAGACAGTTTATGGCCAAGCATGAGTTGGGTGGCAATGCGTGCCATCGACACGTTGCAGACCTTGGATACCAGCGGTACTGTTCTGGAGGCCCTTGGATTTGCCTCCAGGACGTAGACGGTGTCTTGGAATATGGCATATTGCATGTTCATCAGCCCGACGACATCGAGCTCCTGAGCGATTTTTCTGGTGTACTCAATAATGGTATTCACGTGTTTCTCCGGTATGCTGACCGATGGTATGACGCATGCCGAATCGCCGGAGTGTACACCGGCAAACTCGATATGTTCCATTACGGCGGGCACCAATACCTCGTTGCCGTCGGAGATGGCGTCGGCCTCGGCCTCAATCGCATTCTCGAGGAACTTGTCAATCAGTATGGGGCGGTCAGGCGTTACATCGACTGCAGCGGCAACGTACTCTTTAAGTGCCTCCTCGTCGTAAACGACCTCCATCCCTCGTCCGCCCAAGACATAAGACGGTCGTACCATAAGTGGATAGCCAATCCTCCCGGCTACGTCGAGGGCCTCCTCCAGGTTACTTGCCATCCCGGACTCAGGCATCGGGATATTCAGTTCCTGCATAATCCGGCGAAAGCGGTCGCGGTCCTCGGCCAGGTCAATAGTATCCGGTGAGGTGCCCAGTATTTTGACGCCTGCTTCGGCAAGGTCCTGGGCGATATTTAATGGCGTCTGGCCACCGAATTGTACTATAACCCCCTCCGGCTTCTCCTTGTTGTAGATGCTCAGGACATCTTCCACGGTCAGGGGCTCAAAGTACAACTTGTCGGAGGTATCGTAATCAGTGGAGACGGTCTCAGGGTTGCAGTTCACCATAATTGTCTCGAATCCCATATCACGCAGGGCGAAGGCAGCATGGACACAGCAATAGTCGAACTCGATACCCTGACCGATCCGGTTCGGGCCTCCGCCGAGGACCATGACCTTCCGGTGGTCAGTGGTGGTATTCTTGTCCGGGGCGTTGTAGGTTGAGAAATAATAGGCTGCATTTTCAACGCCGCTTACCGGTACAGGTTCCCATGTTTCAACGACGTTAAGTGACGTACGCCTGGCCCGGATGTCTTTCTCAGCGATGCCCAACAACTGCGAAATATAGCGGTCTGCGAACCCGTCCTTCTTGGCCTTCACCAGTAGCTCATCCGGCAGCATCCTGCCGCGATACCCCAGAATCTTCTCCTCCAGTTCTACAAGTTCCTTCATCTGCTCGATGAACCATTGCTTTATATACGTCTTCCGGGAGAGTTCTCCGACATCCGCTCCTTTGCGTAGAGCCTCATACATGATGAACTGGCGCTCGCTGGTGGGTTCTCTGAGCATATCCATCAGGTCGGCCAGCGACTTCTGGTGGAAGTTTTTGGCAAAGCCCAGACCATAGCGCCCGTTCTCGAGTGAGCGTATTGATTTCTGGAATGCTTCTTTGTAAGTCTTTCCAATGCTCATTACCTCGCCCACGGCGCGCATCTGAGTGCCCAGCTTGTCTACGGCATCTTTGAATTTCTCAAAGGCCCACCGGGCGAACTTCACCACTACGTAGTCGCCCGATGGCGTGTACTTGTCCAGAGTCCCATCCCGCCAGTAATAAATCTCGTCCAGGGTGAGTCCGCCGGCGAGCTTGGAGGAGACGAGGGCAATAGGGAACCCGGTTGCCTTGGATGCCAGGGCCGACGAGCGCGACGTACGGGGATTTATTTCGATGACAACTACACGACCGGTCTCAGGGTCATGTGCAAACTGAATGTTGGTACCCCCAATGACCTGTATCGCCTCGACAATCCGGTATGAGTAGTCCTGGAGACGTTCTTGAAGCTCAGGGTCGATTGTTAGCATTGGGGCTGTGCAATAAGAGTCACCTGTGTGGACGCCCATAGCGTCTACGTTTTCGATAAAACAGACGGTAATCATCTGGTTCTTGGAATCACGGACGACCTCCAGCTCCAGCTCTTCCCATCCCAGTACAGATTCTTCGATAAGTATCTGGCCGACAAGACTGGCAGATATACCACGTTTGGCCACGGTACGCAGTTCCTCGACGTTGTAAACGAGCCCTCCTCCGGTCCCTCCCATTGTGTAGGCAGGACGCACCACTACCGGATAGCCAATGTCCGCAGCAATTTTTTCGGCGTCTTCCACGGAGTAGACGGCGGTGCTCTTTGGCATTTCGATGCCGAGGCGGTTCATCGTCTCCTTGAACGCTATTCTGTCCTCACCGCGTTCAATGGCATCAGCCTGGACACCGATAATCTGGACACCATACTTGTCAAGGACACCGGAGCGGT
The DNA here is from genome assembly GCA_011171075.1 of Dehalococcoidia bacterium. Classification (GTDB taxonomy): domain Bacteria; phylum Chloroflexota; class Dehalococcoidia; order Dehalococcoidales; family Fen-1064; genus W589. The sequence goes on from DUFD01000044.1 coordinate 83,269, forward strand.
AGAGCTCGGCGCTGAGATTGAGGCCGGATTGCCCTCCCAGGTTCGGCAGTAGCGCATCGGGCTGTTCCTTCTCAACAATCTGTATCATTCTTTCCAGGTTGAGGGGCTCAATGTAAGTGACATCGGCCATGCCGGGGTCTGTCATAATCGTGGCGGGATTGGAGTTGACCAGGACAATCTCATAACCAAGTTCTCGCAAGGCTTTGCAGGCCTGGGTGCCGGAGTAGTCGAACTCGCAGGCCTGGCCAATAACTATTGGCCCGGAACCAATTATCATGACCTTTTTAATGTCTGTTCTTCGTGGCATGTGTTAATGCTCCTCTGCATAAAAGGATGCCTGAGTGCCGCGATTGGTCGCCCCCGCCCAATGCGTATGGCGTCCCTGGCAGGATTCGAACCTGCGACCCGCTGCTTAGAAGGCAGCCGCTCTATCCAGCTGAGCTACAGGGACATGGTCACAGTTACTCTATCATTACGGGCATGACCCGTCAAGAAAGGCAGTTACTCGTCCAAGACTGGGGCAAACAACGGAATAGAAGAAGGAGAGCACCTGCTTCGTGAGAAAGTATCATTTGAGTTTTGAATGCTACTCAACGGTGACAATCAGGGTGTATGTCCATTCTGCTTCAATACCGCCCAACCATCCCTGGCTGTATTCCATAGTGACTTCAGTCGTTCCCTCGCCGGCTGCCTCAAAAGTCCATACATCCGTACCGGCAGCCCCTACCAGTTCATCGTCTTCAGGTTCTACATAATCGTAGTCCTCAAACTTCAGTACACTCTCATTGTCTATTTCGTATGTCCACCGGAATCCAGTTGTTATATTCGAGCATAGTTCTATCCTTATCTTGTCACCCACCTCAACTTCAAAATCGCCGCTCTGATTATGGTTACTGTCAAAATCGTCGCATGAAATCTCTTCTTTATAGTCATGCGACGTAACACATGAAGTCAGCAAAAGTGCGGCTATAATTATTAATGCTATTGAGAAGAATCTGAGTCTCATTGGTATTCCTCCTACGGTTGAATCACAAGATTAAGCCAGCAGGATTTTACTCGTTAATTATGGATGGTGTCAATCAGAGATACTGGTGCCTTGTTTGGGGGATGGAGCTGTTATCATGCTCTTATACCTTGTCCATCCTGCTACCCCTGCTGCCACATGCCAACGATGGATAGCCCGAAGCAGGTCAGGCAGGTAACGATTACACCGGCAATCAGCACACCGGCGAGGATGGACAGAAAGGCATGCTTGAATTTAATTCCGAAGAGGACGGCCGCCAGGGAGCCGGTCCAGGCGCCGGTTACCGGCAGCGGGATGGCGACAAACAGTATCAGCCCGACCCTTTTATACTTCTGGATTATTTTGCCTCTCCGGCGCGTCCGCTCGAAAAGCCAGTTAAGCATCCGGTCAAAGAACCTTACTTTACTGAGGAGCCGGGCGGCTGCGTCGAGGAAGAGCAGGATAAACGGTACCGGCAGCATGTTTCCAATGACGGCCAGCAGAAAGGCGTAATACCAGGAGAAGTCGAACAGTGTCATGGCCACCGGAATGCCGCCGCGGAGCTCAAGGATTGGCAGGGCTGAGGTGATGATGACTACCAGTTCTTTAGCAAGGCCCAGATTGATAAGGTCTTCAGGGGACACGTTTCTCCTTATACCCCGGTCTTGGTGGAGTGTAGCAAATGCACATTGGGCAGTCAAGCTGACAGGCGTGCAGCGCCTTGACATGATTTCGGGACATTGCTAGTATTGAATCAGGTTGCGAGATGGCGAGACTTTTAGACCGAATCGATAGTCCATCAGACCTGAAAGAACTGACACCGCTGGAGCTACAACAGCTAGCTTCTGAAATCAGGGAGGAACTCGTATCGGTCGTTTCTGTCAACGGAGGCCACCTGGCTTCCAATCTGGGCGTTGTCGAGCTCACCATTGCCCTGCACAGGGTCTTCGATAGTCCACGCGACAAGCTTGTCTGGGACGTAGGGCATCAGGCATATACCCACAAGCTCCTAACCGGTCGGAGGGACCGTTTTCCCACGCTACGGCAGGCTGGCGGACTGTCCGGTTTTACAGACCGCACGGAGAGCGAGCATGACCACTTTGGCGCCGGCCATGCCAGTACCTCGATTTCGGCCGCCCTCGGGATGGCGGTGGCCCGTGACCTGTCCGGTGATAACTATAACGTGGTTGCTATCATCGGCGATGGGGCTGCTACCGGCGGGATGGCACTTGAGGGGATGAACCAGGTGGGGCACCTTAGCTCCCGGTTGATTGTGGTGCTCAATGATAATGGGATGTCGATTTCACCGACCGTCGGTGCTCTGGCCAAGCTGCTTGGTAAGGTGCGGTTCGATGACCGTTACCGTCGTGCCCGTGAGAGAGGCAGGCGGATTTTAATCCGACTACCACTTGGCAATAAGGTCTGGCAGGCAGGTAAACAGGTAGAGACCGGGGTGAAGGGGATGTTCATGCCGACCACCTTCTGGGAGGAGCTTGGTTTTGCCTACATGGGACCGGTCGACGGACACAATGTCCGTGAGCTTGAGATGGCCCTGGCCCAGGCGCGTGACTACCGCGAGCGGCCAATCCTGCTCCACGTTGTGACTACCAAGGGGAAAGGTTACCTTCCGGCCGAAGGGGATGCCGTCTATTTCCACGGGATTCCGGCGCAGGGTGGAGACAACCGGGAAATACCCACCTATAGCGAGGTGTTTGCCCAGACAGCGCTCCGGCTGGCCCGTGAGGAACCCCGAATTGTAGTAATAACGCCGGCTATGCCGGAGGGGAACTGCCTGAGCACTGTCGCCGCTGAGTTTCCGGAGCGCGTGTTTGACGTTGGTATCTGTGAGCAGCACGCGGTCACCTTTGCTGCCGGACTGGCTACCCAGGGCTATATTCCGATAGTAGCCATCTATTCCACCTTTTTACAGCGCTCCTACGACCAGATTATTCACGACGTCTGTCTGCAGGACCTGCCTGTGGTCTTTGCCATCGACCGTGGCGGGATTGTTGGTGATGATGGGAAGACTCACCAGGGTAGCTTTGATATCTCCTATCTGACAATGGTGCCCAATCTGATTGTGGCTGCACCGAAAGATGAAGACGAGCTTCAGCATCTTCTCTATTCAGCAACCAAGTCCGTACATCCCATGGCGGTACGTTATCCTCGTAGCGCCGGACTCGGCGTGGATATGGTACCCGAATTGCACTTGATACCTGCAGGAGAAGGGGAACTGTTAAGGGACGGCATAGATGTTGCTATTATTGCCATCGGGTCGATGGTAGCTCCGGCCGTGGAGGCTGCTGAGGAACTGGCTGCCTCTGGTATCGAGGCGGCCGTTGTCAATGCCCGCTTTGCCAAACCTCTTGACCGCAAGCTTATTCTGGAGGTTGCCAAGCGTATAGGACGTGTAGTCACGGTGGAGGAGAACACGCTTAGCGGTGGCTTTGGTAGCGCTATCACTGAGTTGCTTCAGACGTCACAGGTGGGCGATATAAAAATAGTAAGTATGGGCCTTCCTGATGAATTCATAGAGCACGGTTCTCAGATGAGCCTTCGCTCCAGATACGGTCTCGATGCTGCCGGGATAGTCCGGCAAGTAAATGCTCTGGTTTCGGCTATGGACAGTGCGAGAACCGCCGTCGATTATTAGAATATATTTGGCAAATCACTGACTCTTGGCGGTATAAGAAAATGTGGCGAGTTCGATAGGAGATACTCCGAGGACAAATGGCAGAAAAACTGACAATTAGAGATGTGGACGTCGGTGGTAAGCGTGTCTTTGTTCGGGTGGATTTCAACGTTCCCATTGATGAGGGCACGGGGGAAATAACCGATGTCAGCCGTATTCAGGCGGTATTGCCCACAATCGAATACCTCATTGGCCAAGGAGCGAGGATTATCCTGGCCTCTCACCTGGGACGTCCCCAGGGTAAAGTGGAAGAGAGTATGCGTCTGGCGGTGGTTTCCCGACGACTGTCGCAGATACTGGACAAGCACGTAGCGGCTACCAGAGATTGCACCGGTGCTGAGGTGGAGGAAGCAGTAGCCACTCTCAAAAACGGGGATGTGCTGCTGCTGGAGAACCTGCGGTTTTATCCTGGTGAGGAAAAGAACGACCCGACTTTTGCTGAGTCGCTGGCAAGACTGGCTGATATCTATGTCGATGATGCCTTCGGTACGGCCCACCGGAGCCACGCCTCAATAGTCGGCGTGGCAAAGCTCCTTCCGGCGGTCGCCGGACTCCTGCTGGAGAAAGAGCTTCGTAACCTGGGTGGTCTTCTGAAAAATCCGGCGCATCCCTTCGCTGCTCTGCTCGGTGGAGCAAAGGTAAGCGATAAAGTGGCTATGGTGGAGAATATCATGGGTAAGGTGGACTGCCTGCTTATCGGTGGCGGGATGGCAGCCACTTTCCTACAAGTTCTTAAGTATGAGGTCGGTCTGTCCCTGGTAGAGAAGGACCTGCTGGATACTGCTGCCCGTTTGATTGCACAGGCAAAAGAGAAAAACATACGTTTGCTGCTGCCCGTAGATGTAGTGGTCGCCGACGAGATTAAAGCCGGCACTAAGGTCGATGTGGTATCTGTCGAGGACATACCGCCCGATATGAGAATTGCCGATATCGGCCCGCAGACAATAAAAATCTTCGAGGAAGAACTGCTGAGGTGTAAGACTATCTTCTGGAACGGCCCGATGGGTGTCTACGAGATACCCCGGTTTGCCGAAGGAACGCAGGCGATAGTCAGGTTGCTGGCTGGTAGCCAGGCAAAAACTATCATCGGTGGAGGGTCTACTGCCGAAGCGGTAGCTGGCATGGGGCTATCTGAAAAAATGACCTTCGTGTCTACCGGCGGCGGGGCCTCGCTACGATTCCTCAGCGGTGAAACACTGCCCGGCGTGGCTGTTCTGCTTGATAAAGCATAACCCTGCAGGGGCTGACGATAATACCTGCCATATCCTGCCGTTGGTGATATAATAAACCATTGCCTTTCACGTCGGGGTCAGGTTTTCGGAGGTAATAGTCAGCAATGGCTGATATAGAATTGATGAAACTGCTCTCCATGTCTTCACCGAGCAAGATAGTCTTGCTGATACTGGATGGTCTGGGCGGGCTACCCCGACCGGAGACGGGTAAGACGGAGCTGGAGACAGCCCGTACGCCGAATCTGGATTCGCTGGCAGTGAAGGGCATATGTGGCCTTGTCGACCCCGTAGGACAGGGGATTACGCCTGGCAGTGCTCCCGGTCATGCGGCGTTGTTCGGCTATGACCCGCTGCATTCCGAAATCGGGCGTGGCGTCCTCGAAGCCGTCGGGATAGACTTTGATTTGCAGTCGGGTGATATTGCTGCCCGCGGAAACTTCTGCACCGTGGATGGCGAAGGTAAAATCACTAACCGCCGGGCTGGCCGGATTTCCACGAAAAGGTGTACTGAACTCTGCCGGTTACTCGACGGCATGATAATAAATAATGTCACCATTCTGGTGAGACCCGTGCGAGAACACCGGTTCGTGGCAGTATTCCGTGGCGCTGGTCTGGTTGAGCGTGTCTCCGAATCCGACCCGCAACAACTGGGAGTGACTCCTCTGGCGATTGAGGCTCTATCACCGGCGGCAGCCAAGATGGCGTCAGTGGCTAACTGGTTTGTTGACCGGGCGAGGAAAGCCCTCGAAACCCATTATCCGGCCAATATGATTCTCCTTCGGGGATTCTCGAAGCGACCCCAGTTCCAGACAATGAACGAGATATACAAACTGACGCCGGCTTCTATCACTGTATACCCTATGTACCGGGGTCTGGCCCGGCTGGTCGGCATGGAAGCCCTGGAGACAGGAATTACCTTCGAGGATGAACTTAAGACACTTCGTGAGAACTACGACAGGTTCGACTTCTTTTTCGTGCATGTCAAGGCAATCGATTCTGCCGGTGAGGACGGCGATTTCGACCGCAAAGTGGGTGTAATTGAGGAGGTTGATAGGGCACTGCCAGCGCTGATTGATCTGAATCCCGATGTGGTTGTAGTTACCGGGGACCACTCGACACCAGCACTGTTGAAGGGGCACAGCTGGCACCCGGTGCCACTTTTGATATCCTCTCCCTGGTGCCGCCCCGATGGTGTTACCGGGTTCTCTGAATCTGCCTGCATCCACGGGGGTCTGGGTAGGTTCCCGGCGACCGAGATTATGCCGCTGGCGATGGCCCACGCCCTTAAGCTGAACAAGTTCGGTGCGTAGTTACTCATAATATGATTGCTTAATAGCATAGCGGGGGAAATAAAATGCGTTTGCCTTTGATTGCCGGTAACTGGAAGATGAATACCACGGTGAATGAAGCCGTTGAGCTGGTAAGCCAGATCCGTAAGGGTATCGGAGGCGCCTTCGATGTTGAGATTCTGGTCTGTCCGCCTTTCGTTTCTCTGACCGCAGTAAAAGAGGCGCTACAGGGTTCTGCCATAAAGCTGGGTGCGCAGAACCTGCACTATGAGGAAAAGGGGGCGTTCACTGGAGAGGTATCACCGCTGATGCTTGCCGGCCTGTGCGAATATGTCATAATCGGTCACTCCGAGCGGCGACATATATTTGGTGAAACGAGCGAGATTGTTAATAAAAAGATGGGTGCCGCATTGAAAGCCGGGCTCAAACCTGTCCTGTGCATCGGTGAGAAGCTGGAGGACAATGAGGCAGGCCGGACGGCCGAGGTGGTCACCGAGCAGTTGCAGACCTCCCTGGCGGGGATTAATGTGTCCGCTGAGCTCGTGGTTGCCTACGAGCCGGTCTGGGCGATTGGAACGGGCAGGGCAGCCCATGGCAAGCAGGTGAACGAGACGGCTGCTCTTGTTCGGGACGTACTCGCCAAGCTGTCCAGTAAAGAGATAGCCGGGGAGATTCGTGTTCTCTACGGTGGCAGCGTTACCGCCGAGAACGTCGCCGAGTTCCTGGAACAGTCCGAGATAGATGGTGCTCTTGTCGGCGGGGCCAGCCTGAAATCGGGACAGTTCATTACCATGATACAGGAAGCGGAGTACATCTACTTCCCGAACAACCTGCAGAGCAAAGACCAGATGACCTGGTGGAATGCCCACGAAGAGTAATACTGCTGCATTTACAGCGGGGTCTTTCTCGTTATCAATGATAGAATGAAGAGCTTGGTGGCCATAGTCGGGCCTACCGGAACAGGCAAGAGTCGCCTGGCCCTTCATCTTGCCCGCAACCTCAATGCCGAGATTGTCAGTGCTGACAGCCGGCAGGTGTACCGCTACCTGGACATCGGTACTGCCAAGCCTACTCGAGAAGAACTTTCTGCGGTACCGCATCATCTTATTGACATAATCGACCCCGACGAGGATTTCAGCCTGGCCCAATATCAACAGCTTGCCGGTGAAGCTATTGCCGTTATTCAACAGCGTGGCAAACTTCCGTTACTGGTTGGCGGTAGCGGTCTGTACGTATGGGCGGTCCTCGAAGGTTGGCAGATTCCCAGGGTCCCACCTGATACAGAATTCAGGAACCGATTGGAGAAGCAGGCCGCCGAGGTTGGCGGTGAGCAACTTTATCAGGAGCTTCTGAAAGCTGACCCGGTGGCGGCACAGAGGATTGACCCGCATAACGTCCGGCGTGTTATCAGGGCGCTCGAGGTGAGCCAGCGTGGCTCTCCTGTTTCGAAGCTTAGCAGCAAGGGGGCTGCCCCGTATGATTATCTGATTATCGGTCTCACAACGGACAGGGCGGAGTTGTACCGACGCATCGATGCTAGGGTAGACGATATGATTGAGCGAGGTCTTGTGGATGAAGTGAAGCGTTTGGTGGAGATGGGCTACGGGTTCGACCTGCCGGCGATGTCCGGTATCGGCTACCGGCAGGTCGGCATGTACCTGCGGGGAGAGCTCGACCTGGCTCAGGCGATAGAAAAGATAAAGGTGGAGACCCACCGCCTGGTGCGGCAGCAGTACAATTGGTTTCGTCTGAAGGACGAGCGGATACGCTGGCTTGACATAAGATATGACATCGAGGGGGAAGCGGAGAGGCTGATTAGGGAGTTTGTGAGATAACCGGTGGTTCTATTGAAGTATCGTGTTGTCCAGCAGCCTCGTCTTACCGAACCTGACCACCAGTGACAACAGTGCAGAATCGGTAATGGTTTCCAGTTCTTCCAGTGTCCTGATATCGGCGATGCTGACGTACTCTATCTCGGCCAGGGGCTGCTGCCGGATGTGGTCGGTTACTACCTGCCGCAGGTGTTCAGCATTTCTTTCGCCCTGTGACCACAACTCTTCGGCAAATTTTATTGCCTCGTAGAGAGACACTGCTGCCTGACGCTGCTCGGGACGGAGGTAGACATGGCGACTGCTCATGGCCAAGCCGTCGGGCTCACGCACTGTGGGGCAGACGACTATCTCCAGGTTCATGTTGAGGTCGGCCACCATCTTCTTTATGACCAGTGCCTGCTGGGCGTCCTTCTGTCCGAAGTAGGCACGGGTCGGCTTGACGATGTTGAACAGCTTGGTGCAGACGGTGGTGACGCCGCGGAAATGGGTCGGGCGGGAAGCCCCCTCAAGTCGTTCCGTGAGCTTGCCTACCTCCACCCAGCTGCTGAATCCTTGCGGGTACATATCGGCGACTGTCGGCATGAAGACTACGTCCGTACCGGCCTCCTCAAGCATGGCCAGGTCACTCTTGGTATCACGGGGGTAGTCCTCGAAGTCCTCGGCAGGCCCGAACTGGGTAGGGTTGACGAAAATACTGGCGGCCACTGAAGCATTTTCTTCGTGGGCGCGCCTCACCAGTGCGATGTGGCCTTCGTGGAGATAGCCCATGGTGGGGACAAAACCCAACGGCTCGGCCAACTCAGACCGCAGCCGTTTCATCTGGGCTATTGATTCAGCAACCTGCATTGCCGCCTTACTTCGTGGCCAGTCCGGCCAGTATGCTTTCGTCCATGGCGATGCTTTGTTTCTTGGTGGGGAAGTCGCCGGCACGGACCTCGTTGTAGTACTCCGTAACGGCGCCGGTTATGATATCGGCCAGCCTGGCGTACTGCTTGGCATGCCGCGGTACGAAATCGGTGAAAGAGCCGAGCAGGTCGTTGATTACCTGGACCTGACCGTCGCATTGAGGACCGGCACCAATACCAATGGTAGGGACACTGACCTTTTGTGTTATCAGGCCTGCCAACGGGGCAGGTACTGTCTCCAGGACAATGGAAAATACACCTGCCTGCTCCAGGGCTTTAGCGTCTTCGAGTATTCTGACGGCCGCCTCAGGGGTCTTCCCCTGGGCACGGTGCCCGCCGAACTGGTTGATTGACTGGGGTGTTAGTCCAATGTGTCCCATCACCGGGATTCCGCACTCGACGATTCTCCTTGCTTTTTCGGCGACGGTAACGCCACCCTCCAGCTTGACGGCCTGGCAACCACCTTCCTGTATAAAGCGGGCTGCGTTGCGCAGGGCGTCCTCAACGGTGACGTGGTAGGTCATGAAAGGCATATCGCCGACGACCAGCGCCTGCTCTGTGCCTCTGACGACTGCCCTGGTGTGGTGCAGCATTACTTCCATAGTTACCGGGATGGTGTTCTCGTAGCCCAGGACAACCATACCCAGGCTATCGCCGACGAGAATCAGTGGTACGCCTACCCGGTCAACGAGCTTGGCGGTCGTGTAGTCGTAAGCGGTGAGCATGACGATTTTCTCACCGTTTTGCTTCATCTCTCTTATCTGGTTAATAGTGGTGCGCATGGTTCCCCTCCTTAAACTGGAGCGGTTTCGGTGATTCGTCGGACTGAGGTGCTGACATTGTTGGTATTCACGTGGACGATTGTGGGCCGGAAGGTGCGGGCTTCTTCCTCGTTAACATGGCAGTAGGAGAGGATAATAACCAGGTCGCCGCGCGAGACCAGCCTGGCAGCCGCCCCGTTGACGCAAATCTCGCCCGGGCCACCTTCAATGGCGTAGGTGGTGAAGCGGGAGCCGTTGTTGATATCCAGCACCTGTACCTGCTCGAAGGGCAGGATATCGGCTTCCTCCATGAGCTTGCGGTCGATGGTGATACTGCCTTCGTAGTTAATATTGCAGTCCGTGATGGTTGCCCGGTGAATTTTACTCTTCAGCATGATTCTCATAGTACTTCCCTCATATCAGGTTCATTCCGGTATTCTCCGGCATTCCTGCTTGTCTATTACCTCCGTGTTTAGATGGTGATTGAGTTCCCCCTTTATCTTACTTCTACTCTAGAATCCTCAAGCAGCCTCTGTAGTTCACCAGCCTGCTGCTGATTTATTCGCCCCTTGGCCAACGCAATCGGAATGGTCTGCCGGCCGAGGTCGAGGTACGTGGGGAGCACTGCAGGGGCTGCCTTTTCCAGGGCATTAATGTGTTTCGTGATGGTGCCGGTATCACCACGGGCAATCGGTCCGGTGAGGCATTGCGGGATACCGACCCTTTCGATATTGGCAATCGTGCCGCGTAATAGCGGAAGCAGTGCATTAGTAGCCTGTTCAGGCGGGACATTGAAGGTCTGCCAAAGGTCGGTGGCCAGCTTGACTAGGGTAACGAGGTAGTTGCAGGCAATGACGGCGGCGGCGTGATAGAGTACTTTGTCTTCAGATTTCAGCTCTATCCAGGTGCCATCAAGAGTGGTGGCAATTTCTTTGAGCGTGCTCAGCAGGGGCTCATCAGCTTCGAGGGCAAAGGTCGAGCCAGCGATGTTGTTTATAGCCTGTTCAACACTGGCGAAGGTCTGCAGGGGATGAATAGCACCGACACTGGCTCCCTGCGTTCTGGCTGGCTCAAGCGAATTGACGGAATCGGCACCGCTGCAATGAGCGACGCTCTGGCCAGGGTGCCATTTAATTGAGGATACTACGGTGGAGATAGCGTCGTCCGGGGTGGTGATGAAGACAAGCTCAGCGGAATCGGCGACAGCCTGGCTGCTTGTTACGGCACTACAGCCATTGATGGCCTGCGCCAGCCTGTCGGCTGATGCCTGACTTCGACTGGCAACGGCGACCACTTGATACCCGCGCTCGCTTAGCCTGATTGCAAGCGCCGTGCCTACCGTTCCAGCCCCTATAAATCCCAGCTTTGGCATTTCGCACCTCACTCCAAAGCCCGGAATAAAAATACCCTCTCAGGCACCACCCGAGAGGGCATCTCAGCATCAATATTGTGCCGTCTCGGTCGTATCCGATCCAAGCGACCATCTATTGTTAAAAATCCCCGGTAGCTCACCACCTGCCCGGTTGGTGGCCGTTTTCTTACCGGTACTTGGATACTAACAGTTTCAGGCGTATTTGTCAATAGCGGGGCTTCTATTTCGGGGTACGTAATTACGCCTATTGGTGAAATAATGCTGTATTCTTGAGGCTGATTCGGGTATCATGGGGAAACAACTAGTACTTTAGAAAGGGTGGAAGACTCATAGTAGTATTTTTGTCCCTGCTCAGCCTCTCTTCCGTCCATATATCAGTGTACCCCGCCAGGTTGCGTATTCGGGCTGGCTCAGGGTCCTGATATAGGTTTCCAGTTTATTAACACCACGCTCGAATTCTGTCTGAGGTAAAAGGCGATAGGTGGAGACATATTTGCCTTTTACCTTGCGAAGGTATTCTTCGTCTATTGAGATGCGTTCACCGAGCACCGCTTCGTGTTTGATATCATGGAAGCCGGCAGTGACCAGCAGGTCACATATTACGGGTACATCAGGGAATCTGGCTTTGTCAATATCAATAGCACCGGGGAAAAACCGTTTAAAGACGGGATGCTCGTTTTCGATTTGCTCGTGACTGGATGTCAGAAGGACCAGTGCCCCGTCCCTCAAAACTCGATGGCATTCTGAAAACAGGTGCTCCAGGTTGCTTATCTGATGGATAACATAGGTCGCCGTGATGATATCGAAGCAGCTGTCACGGAAAGGCAGCCTGTTATTTGCTGCGTTAGTGCATATTACTTCCAGTGATTTCTCTCTGGCTGCCCTCAGCATAGGTAAAGAGATATCAACACCGACTATGTCCAGATTTAATAGGTCGAGTAGCTGGCTGGCCAGGCTTCCGGTACCACAGCCCACATCGAGGACCTTCATTCCTTCTCGAATCCCACCAAACTCGGCCAGTTTTTGGGTACGGTGTTTTGAGAATGAACGATACTCGTCGTACGTCTGGGAGATATCTGTATAATCGATGCTCATCTTTTGCCCTGGATTATACCATCTCTATCTTGCCGAAGCATCCCGTTGTTTCTGGTTCACCCCTGTTAGGGGTATAATAGGGCAGAACCTGAGTGATATAATTGGGTCGTGGAGTAACCCGCAGGGGTGGAGATGCACGAGGCACTGCTCTTTGAGAAACTACCATCCTCTTTCGTCCGATGTGGCACCTGTCAATGGCGCTGCACCATTGCTCCGGGTGAATCCGGCTACTGCCGCATATACCAGAACCGGGATGGGAGTCTGTACAATCTCAACTATGCTCAGGTCTCCTCAATGGCCGCCGACCCGATTGAGAAGAAACCGCTATTTCACTTCTATCCCGGGAGTCTGTGCTTTTCACTTGGTGGCTGGGGGTGTAACTTCCACTGCGAAGGCTGCCAGAACTGGCAGATTTCAGCGGTCCGTGATAGAGAACGGTGGTACGGCTCCCGTGAGGTGCTGCCGGAGGTGGCGGTGCAACTGGCGCAAAATTATGACTGCCAGGGCATCTCCTGGACATACAACGAGCCGAGTATCTGGTTTGAATACACCCTGGATTCGGCCCGTCTGGCCAAGGAGAGGGGTCTGTACACTGTTTACGTGACCAACGGATATCTGACCCCCGATGCGCTGGACACAATCGGGCCGTATCTGGATGCCTGGCGGGTAGATGTCAAGGGCTTTTCCGATATCCTGTACCGCAAGTTGACGAAGATTATGCACTGGCGGGGAGTCCTTGAAGTGGCCGAGCGGGCAAAGCACAAGTGGAACATGCATGTCGAGGTGGTCACCAACGTCATCCCTACCATGAATGACGATGACGAACAGCTCAAGGGTATTGCCGCCTGGATATATGAAAAACTGGGTGAACTGACACCTTGGCATGTGACCAGGTTCCATCCACAGTACCAGATGATGGACCTGCCGATGACCCCCCTCGCTACCCTGGAACATGCCTATGATATCGGGCGGGCTGCCGGTCTCAAGTTTGTTTACTTGGGAAACGTACCGGGACATGAATCGGAAAACACGGTCTGTTACTCCTGCGGTAAGCTCGATGTCGCCAGGTCTGGCTATGAGACCCGGATAACAGGGCTGGCGGGGTCAAAGTGTCAGTTCTGTGGTGCGGAGCTTAATATCAGGACAAACGGTTGAGGAGGTGGGCGTGATGATTAGAGAGCCTGTTGTCGCAGGGTCATTTTACCCGGGAAAGGCTGACCAGCTCCGGTCAATGCTGGAACAACTGGTCGATGTGGCGGTAGCCAAAGAAGATGTGGTCGGAGCACTGATGCCGCATGCCGGTTACCAGTACTCTGGAGTGGTGGCCGGGGCGGTTATATCACGGGTCAGGTTTACGGATACGTTTGTTATCATGGGACCGAGTCACACCGGACTGGGAGAGCCCTTCAGCATCATGACTGAAGGTGTTTGGAGAACCCCGTTGGGTGAAGTGGCGATTGATGATGAGCTTGGTAAAAAGATTCTGTCCTTATCACGCTTCCTAAAGGAAGACCACGTAGCCCATCTTCAGGAGCACTCCGTCGAGGTCCAGCTGCCCTTTTTGCAGTTTTTTAAGCCGGACGTGGAAATAGTGCCCATCGTTCTCATGCCTGCCGATGTCGCTGCCTACCAGGAGATTGGACAGGCGATAGCCGGGGCAATCGGCGAGCTTGGCAGAGAGGCGGTAATAATTGCTTCCGGGGACATGACGCACTACGAGCCGCAAAAGGTTGCCAACGAAAAGGACCGGCAGGGGATAGAGGCAATGCTTGGTCTGGATGAGGTGGAACTATTAATAAGGGTTCGCAGGCAAGGCATATCGATGTGTGCCTATGCCCCGGCAGCTGTTATGATTGCTGCTGCCAAAGAACTCGGTGCTGGGGGGGCGGAACTCGTCAGGTACCAGACAAGCGGTGATACCACGGGCGACTATTCGGCGGTGGTGGGATATGCGGGTATCATTATCAAGAAGGGTGGTATGTCTCCCATTGCTAAGCTGGCCAAGGAGGCTGTCGAGAACTACGTCCGCGACGGCAAGCGGTTCAAGCCGAAGAATCTTGTGCCTGAGATGAAGACTAGGGCCGGCGTCTTTGTCTCCCTCCACAAGCACCACGAGCTACGTGGCTGCATCGGGACTTTTGAGCCGGTGGAGAGCAACGTTGCTGAGGAAATTGTGACCAACGCCATCAGTTCGGCGACCCGTGACCCGCGTTTTCTGCCCGTGAGTAGTGACGAACTGGCCGACCTCGAGTATAGCGTCGATGTACTGACAACCGCCGAGCCTGTCGAAAGTGAAGACCAGCTCGACGCTAAGAAATACGGCGTCATCGTGGAAGCTGGATGGCGAAAGGGCCTCCTTCTTCCTGACCTCGAAGGTGTTGATAACGTTGATGAGCAGATTGATATTTGCCGTATGAAAGCAGGCATTGCTCCCGGCGAGAATGTCAACCTTTACCGATTCGAGGTGAAGAGATATAAGTAATAAGGGAGGATCGAAGGGGTAAGGATGATTAAAGACCTGATATTGAAGAACCGCAGCTATCGCCGTTTCAACGAAGATGTCACTATTGAAATGGAGACCCTGCGGGAACTGGTTGACCTGGCAAGGTGCTCGGCCTCGGCGTCGAACCGCCAGCCGCTGAAATATTACCTTGCCTGCGCTCCGGAAACGAATGCCAGAATATTCCCTACATTAAGGTGGGCAGCTGCTCTCACTGACTGGTCCGGTCCGTCCGAGGGCGAGCGCCCTTCTGCCTATATCATTATCCTCGGCGATACGGCAATAAGCAAGACCTTCGGGGTCGACCACGGTATCGCTGCTCAGAGTATCATGCTTGGTGCCGTTGATAAGGGACTTGGTGGCTGCATGCTCGCCTCGGTCGACAGGGAAGAACTGCGCAGGCTGCTTGATATCCCGGAGCAGTATGAGATACTACTGGTGCTGGCACTGGGCAGCCCCAAAGAGAAGGTGGTGCTCGAAGAACTTGAACCGGGTGCCGACTTCCGCTACTGGCGTGATGCCGACAGCGTCCACCACGTGCCCAAGCGGCGTTTAGATGACATAATCATTGGTTAGATGAAGTTAATGTGAGTCCAAGCCTTCTATCAAGGTACCTAGATTTATGAGTGACATAATCCAAGTTTTCATCGAAAATCCTGCGGGATCGAGGACTAAAAACATACATAATGAGAAAACATTGGAATTAAAGGGGAGTATACCAGTTACTCGGGCTTACCCCTTCCCGTATGGGTTTATTCTCGGCACAACCAATGAAGATGGAGGCAATCTGGACTGCTTTGTGTTAACCAATCGCGTCCTTCGTAGAGGTGACGTTGTCGCTTGTTCCGTTGTGGGTTTAATGGAGCAATTTGAAGATGGTGAGCCAGATCATAACATACTGGCAACGCTAGTGGACGAGTCGGTAGCGTTAACGGAGTCCATGAAATCTAAACTTAAGAAATTCGTGACCGAGGTATTCAGCGAGTTGGGTGAAGATGTAGATGTGCGACCCTCCGGCAGCGAGGTTCCGGACTACCTGGACGGAATGGTTCAACGGTTGAAGAGCAAGAAGATAACCCCAGGAGAATTCCTAGACGTTGCTCCAGCGCTAAGTCTAATCAAACAGTGCAGCGACCAAACTTAGTTACCGTGAATGGAAACAATTAAAAAATCAAATAGCAATGACGCGCTGAACACTGAGCCTATGAAGAACGTGTCGAAGCAGATATTCCTCAATGCTCTGGCCTGTCCCACGATGGGATGGGTATCTCGGTGTGATGAGGACTTTGGGGCTGAGTTGACACTGGGCGAGAGGTTTCGGATGGACCAGGGTACCGAGGTTGGTCGGCGGGCCAGGAGCCTTTATCCTGGTGGAAAGCTGACCTCTCTTAATTTTGGAGTGGCTCTTAGAGAGACTAAAGAAGCACTGGCTGATGAAGCTACATCGTCAATCTTTGAGGGTGCTTTTCTTATCGATAATTTTGCGGCCAGAGCGGACGTGCTCGCACGGGCAGATGGGGGCTGGCACCTGGTCGAGGTGAAGTCGGCTGCAAATGACAGGGACGAGTTCATCGATGACATGGCCTATACGGCGATGGTCGCCGGGCGCTGTGGGCTTGATATTAACTGTGTCTCGCTGCTGCTGGTGTCACGCGACTATCGACTGGGCATGCCGGACGAGAAGCTGTTCGTTGAGATTGACCACACCGACGAGGTACTGACAAGGGTCGAGGAGTTGAAGCCACTCTGGCAGGAAATCGAGGAGATAACCAGGGCGCCAGAGAAGCCTGCTCCCCGCCTTATCTACGAGTGCCGCCAGTGCGAGCTTTTCGGGGAGTGTATGGGGCAAGATATTGACAATCACATCTTTAGTCTCCCGCGACTGAATCAGGCCAAGTTTTCTGAGCTGGCGGCGCTGGGAATCGACCGTATCGAGGATATACCGGAGGGATTCTCTCTGACAGAATACCAGGTCAGGGTGGTGGACTGCGTGCACAGGAACGAGACCTTCGTCGGTGAGGGTTTGAGCGATGAGCTATCGAAGGTGACATGGCCGGCGTACTACCTCGATTTTGAGACGGTGATGACGGCGATATCGCTGTATCCTGATGTTGCCCCGTATACCCAGGTCCCGACCCAGTACTCGGTACACAGGTGTCCTGAGGTCGGTCTCATTGATGGGCACTTCGAATACCTGGCTGACCCGGCCAGGGACTGCCGGGAAGAGCTTGCCCGGAACCTCATCAACGACCTCGGAGAAGAGGGAAGTATTATTGCCTACTCCAATTTTGAGAGGGCTATTATCAACGGTCTGGCAGGGCTGCTCCCCGACCTTGCTGACAGATTGCTGGCACTGACCGACCGCATCGTAGACCTGGAGGTTATTGTCAGGCGCAACTACTACCACCGTGGCTTCTGCGGGAGCACTTCGATAAAGCGGGTGCAGCCTGTGCTCATTCCAGAGGTAAAGTATCAGGAGATTGGAATTAGAGAGGGAGACTCTGCATCGGCAGCCTTTGCCTATATGGCACTCGGTAAAGACCCTGACCCTGAAACCACGAGGAAAAATCTGCTTGAATACTGTAAACTGGACACGTTGACAATGGTCAAGCTCCACCAGTATCTGATGGGACTGATAAAGAACCATGGACATGTTTGAGCGGCAACGTTCTGAACAAATGAGTAGAGAGGCCCCGCTGGCTGCCCGGATGAGACCGGATACCCTTGATGCATTTGTCGGGCAGGAGCACCTTGTCGGAGAGGGACACGTTATCCGGCAGGCCATCGAGACCGGACAGATTCCGTCGATTATCCTCTGGGGTCCGCCTGGCAGTGGTAAGACCACGCTGGCCTCGGTAATCGCCAACACCACCGAATCGCATTTCAGCTCGGTGAGCGCCGTCAGTGCCGGTGTTGCCGACCTTCGCCGTATAATACAGGAAGCTAGGGAGCGCCGGAGGTTGCACCAGCAGAAGACCATCCTGTTTATCGACGAGATTCACCGTTTCAACAAGGCGCAGCAGGATGCCGTATTGCCGTATGTCGAGGACGGCACCGTTACCCTCATCGGCGCTACGACTGAGAACCCCTCCTTCGAGGTAAATGCCCCGCTGCTTTCGCGCTGTCGTGTGCTGATGCTGAACCCCCTTACCGATGACGAAATCCGTACCATCATTCACAGGGCACTGGAGGATGGTGATAGTGGACTCGGACAGCTGAATGCTGAGCTTGACGATGACGCAATGGCGCATTTAATTGTGATGTCAAGCCATGATGCCCGAATTGCGCTCAACACGCTGGAACTGGCAGTCTTGACGACTCCACCCGACCACGCTGGTAAACGCCATGTTACTCTGCCGACTGTTGAAGACGCTGCCCAGAAGCGTATGCTCCGATACGACAAGGCCGGCGAAGAGCACTTCGACCTGATATCGGCGCTGCACAAATCGATGCGCGGCTCCGACCCGGATGCCGCCCTTTACTGGTTAGGGAGGATGCTGGAGGCGGGTGAAGACCCACTGTACGTTGCCCGGCGTCTGGTGCGTTTTGCTTCGGAGGATGTCGGTATGGCCGACCCGCAGGCGCTGGTGGTGGCCATGGCTGCCCAGCAGGCGGTACACTTTATCGGGTTGCCCGAAGGAAACCTGGCACTGGCCGAAGCAGCTGTGTATTTGGCAACTGCCCCTAAGAGCAACTCCCTGTATAAGGCCTACTCCGATGTGCAGACCGAGATAAAAGAGGGCTCCAACGACCCCGTGCCACTACACCTGCGTAACCCGGTAACCCCGTTGATGAGGCAGGTCGGCTATGGCAAGGGGTACAAGTATGCCCACGACTATGAAGGGCACTTCGTTGAGCAGCGGAACCTGCCTGATTCACTTCAGGGGAAAAAGTTCTATCAGCCCGGCGACCAGGGATACGAAAAAGAGGTGACGGCCCGACTTAAAACATGGCGACCGGAGAAAAAGCAGAGGATTCGGAAAGCGAGCAAGAAAATGAGTAACGGTATGGTCAGGTTTCCGTGTGGTGATATGACTCTGGAGGGAATGTGGCACCTGCCTCAGGGAGATGGGCCTTTTCCGGTGGTCGTTGTCTGCCACCCGCACTCTCTCTACGGTGGGAATATGTTTAATAACGTCGTGGCGGCAATCTGCGGAGCGGTCAGCCAGCAGGGAATAGCTGCCTTCCGTTTCAATTTCCGTGGTGTGGATGAGAGTGAGGGGCAGTTCGGCGGGGGAATCGCCGAGAGGGACGATGTTAAAGCGGCGCTGGAGTTTGTGACAGCGGCGGAGAAGATAGACACCGAAAAGGTCGGGCTGGTCGGCTATTCCTTCGGTGGTAGCGTGGTCTTGCCGGTTGCCCTTGAAGAAGAACGTGTCCACCAACTGGCACTGATATCGCCGGCCTTGACAGAGTCGGGATGGCAGCAGCTTGAGAACTACCCCCGACCAAAGCTCGTTATCGTGGGTGGCAATGACTCCGTGATTCGTTTAGAGCAGTTTCAGAAGCTTGCCGGGGTAGCTCGAAATCCAGCAGAGTACCAGATAATTGCTGGGGCCGACCACTTCTGGGGAGGACATGAAGTGGAAATATCACGTAAGGTGGTTGATTTCTTCGCTGGTGGTTTCGGGTCAAGCGATAGTTAAATTCGTGTTTGTTAGTCTTTAGCCAGGTGAACAAACTCTTCGTGGACCTCGTCCGGGAAATCGGTAATAACGCCGTCGATATCCATTGTCAGGGCACTCCTTACCTCTGCCATATTCACACAACCCCAGACGAATATCATCAGGTTTGCGTCGCGGACCTGCCTGACCAGTTCGTTACTGACAGAGGGAAACCTGGCAACTACCATCCCGGAACTGGCTGACTTTGCCAGCCTGACCGGGTCCTTAATTTCGTAGGCGCTGAGGATTCCCCTCTGAATCTCGGGGGCGAGTCGGGCGAGCTCGATAATGATGTCGCGGTTGAACGAGCTGAAAACGACCTCCTCCGGTTGGAGCCGCTCTCTAACCAGTTCTAAAAACCTGTCCAGCGATGATACCCTTTTAATCTCTATGTTCAGCAGCGTCTTGCCCCGGCACAGCTCCAGGGTCTGCTCCAGGGTCGGTACTCGGTACTTCCCTCGCAACTTTACCTGGCCTATCTCCTCCAGTGTCATCTGGCCGATGTCGCGACCATCTATTTCGTCGTCGTGAAATATGACGAAGCGGTGGTCGGCTGTTTCATGGACGTCACACTCGATGCCGTCGACCGGTATCCTGATAGCCGCTTCAAAGGCTTCCAGAGTGTTGTCCGGGAACTGCCGGGTAAAGCCACGGTGAGCGATATTCAGGACACGTTTCATGGCAGGCAAACTTTCTTCAAGTGATTTCCCAGTCCCGGTAACCCTGCTGTATTGTCGCCAGGTAGTCGCGTGACGGCTGAGTCTCTTCGGACTGCTCCCGCCTGACATAGGTGATTGCTTTGAAAGCCTCACCGTCTTCGTTGATTACAAGCACGTTGGTCCGGTTGTGGCTCGCGGGATAACCCTCGTACCTGTCGAGTCGGTTACGACATAACTCTGAAATTTCATAGACCGCCCCGACGACCTTATCTCCCTGGAAAGGCTTGATACTGGCGGTACCGCCACGCCACTGTCTTGACCAGCCGGCGAATATCAGCTTGTAGTTGGGTAGCACCGCCCGGAATACCGGCTTGCTGTCGGGGCAGCGCTCCTTCATCTGTTTCCGGCTCAGGTTGCTGGCATAGGCAAAATAATACATTCTTCAGTACCTGAACGTATTATACACCAATCTGTGATAGAAAATGGTCTGAGCAAAATATAGGCTTGAGAAAAGGGAGACAGTCTGTCATAATTTTGATAGTGGTTTCTGTGGTTACCAGTTTCCCAGTGTGTTTGTGATGTTAGGTAGAGCGCCATGATTGTCGAGATGAAAACAGGTGCCAGCAAAGATGCGGTGGATACCGTTGTCCAGAGAGCAAAGTCTCTGGGATTCAACATCCAGTTGAACCGGGGTACCGATAAGGTAGTGGTGGCTATTCTGGGGAGTAATACCGGCCAGGTCGCAACCGACATATTCGCCGTGCTTCCGGAGGTAGAGAGCGTTACCCGAATCATGAAGCCCTACAAACTGGCCTCCCGTGAATTCATGGGTAGGGATAGTATTGTATCCGTCAACGGGATAGAAATCGGTGGCAAGTGCGTGGTCATTATGGCCGGTCCATGTGCTGTGGAGAGTGAAAAACAGCTCATGGAGGCGGCCAGAGCAGTGAAAAAGGCCGGGGCAAGCGTTCTGCGCGGAGGGGCTTTCAAGCCACGGACCTCACCATTCAGTTTTCAGGGGCTGGAGGAGGCAGGACTGAAACTTCTGGAGAAAGCCAGGAAGCAAATAGGAATGCCGGTGATCACTGAAGTGGTCGACCCGCACGAAGTCGATTTAGTTGCCGGCTCGTCAGATATTCTTCAAATTGGTTCCCGTAACATGCAGAACTATGCACTATTGACGGAGGTCGGCAAGAGCCGGCGTCCCACTGTGCTGAAACGGGGGTTCTCCTGCACGATTACCGAGTGGCTCACGGCAGCCGACTATATACTGGCTGAGGGCAACGACCAGGTTATTCTCTGCGAGAGGGGAATCCGGACATTCGAAGACAGTACGCGCTTTTCGCTGGATATCTCGGCCATACCGGTATTAAAGAGGTCCAGCCATTTACCGGTAATAGTTGACCCGAGCCATGCTGCCGGTCATTTTGCACTGGTACCGGCGATGGCCCGCGCGGCGATTGCTGCCGGTGCCGATGGGTTGCTGATAGAGGTTCATCCCAATCCCAAGGAGGCCCTGGTAGACGGCCTACAGTCATTGACACCGTCCGATTTCTCCAGATTAATGGTCGAACTGCGGGCGATTGCCAGTTCAATAGGCAGGTATATTTAGCATTGGAATTATAGAGACCGGTTTCATGATTTGAGCGCAGCCGACCACGCAGGTCGGCTGTACTGGTAGTATCGTGGCAGTCAGATTCGGGTTGAAGCGTAGCTGTCCCCTAAGCTATACTTAACTTGATTTGTTTGGTAGCCGGGAGGAGATATATTGCTAAAGAGCCATAGTTGTGGTGAGCTCCGTAAAGGCAACGTCGGTGAGAAAGTGACATTGGCCGGTTGGGTAGACCGGCGCCGTGACCACGGCGGGCTGATATTCATTGACCTCCGTGACCGCGAGGGGACAGTGCAGGTTGTATTCAATCCCGAGGTATCCCCGTCATGCCACGGCACGGCTAACGATATGAGGAGTGAATATGTAATCAATGTCAGCGGTGAGGTTGCGCTACGCCCGCCGGGGACGGAGAACTCTCAGTTATCTACCGGCGACGTCGAGGTCATTGCCAGCGACTGTACAATACTGAGTGTATCGGAAACACCGCCCTTCTACATCAACCAGGAGATAGAGGTAGAGGAGAGCCTGCGTCTCAGGTACCGCTACCTTGACCTGCGCCGTTCGAGAATGCTGAGGAATTTGACCCTCCGCCACCAGGTAGTGAAGTTCATCCGCGACTTCCTCGATGCACGTGGCTTCCTTGAGATAGAGACCCCGATAATGATAAAGAGTACACCGGAGGGTGCCCGCGATTATCTGGTGCCCAGTCGGGTTCATCCTGGCAAGTTCTATGCCCTGCCACAGTCGCCGCAGCAGTTGAAGCAGCTCCTGATGGTAGCCGGGGTCGAGAAGTATTTTCAGATAGCCCATTGTTTCCGTGACGAGGACACCAGGGCGGACCGCCAGCCGGAGCATACCCAGCTTGACCTTGAGATGAGCTTTGTCACCGAGGACGATATTCTCAATCTGATGGAGGAACTTTTAACCGCGCTGGTACTTGCTGTTAAACCTGAAATAAAAGTGATAAAGCCTTTTCCGCGTCTGGCATACGATGATACTATGGAGCGTTTTGGCACGGACAAACCTGACCTGCGTTTTGGTCTGGAGCTTGGTGACCTGTCTGATATCGTTGCCGGTTCTGAGTTTGCCGTTTTCCGTGATACTGTTGCCTCGGGTGGCAGGGTAAAAGGTATCTGTGCTCCCGGCTGCGGTGGTTACAGCCGAAATCAGCTTGAGGAATTGAACAAAATAGCTCAGGGTCTTGGTGCCCGTGGGCTACTCACGGTTGCGCTTGGTGATGCACCGGGTAGCTTGAACGATCTTACTCTTGATATGGTGAAGTCGGTAGCTGCCAGGTATCTGACTCTGGAACAGGTGAAAGAGATTGCGGGTCGTCTCGGTGGCGATATGGGAGACCTGTTGCTGATTGTTGCCGGAGAACCGAAAATGGTAAACAAGGTGCTCAGTGAATTGCGGACAGAGATGGGACGCCGACTCGAACTGGCTGATCCGAATACGCTTGCTTTTGCTTTTATACAGGATTTTCCGTTGCTGAGGTGGGATGAGGAACTGGGCAGGTGGGACTCGGAGCACCATCCCTTTACAGCGCCGAAGGATGAGCATATCCCGCTGCTGGATACCGAGCCTGGAAAGGTACACTCGAAACACTACGATATCGTCTGTAATAACTACGAACTGGCCAGCGGCAGCATCAGGATTCACGATAGCGAGCTTCAGCACAAGATATTCAGTCTGCTTGGCTACAGTGATGAGGAGATACAGCAACGCTTTGGTACGATACTTGAGGCATTCCATTACGGACCACCGCCCCATGGTGGTATTGCTCCAGGCATCGACCGTATTGTGATGCTGCTTGCCGGAGAGGAGACCATCCGGGAGGTCATTGCCTTTCCCAAGAACCAGAGTGCGGTTGATTTAATGCTGGATGCACCCTCGCCTGTCACTGAGGAGCAGCTGACAGAACTGCATCTGAGATTGCGTAACGAGTAAGATAGTGGCTGGTTGAATAGTGAAAGTTACTAACGAGAAGACCGAAAACAGTCAGACCTACCTGATGATTGAGATGGACGAGGCCGAGGTTGAGGAGTCCACGGAGAAGGCCTATCGGAAACTGGTGCAGCGGGTAAATGTTCCCGGCTTCCGCAAGGGGAAAGCCCCGCGGGAGGTGCTGGAGCGCCATGTTGGTAAGGAGACGTTACTTAACGATATGCTCGATGAGCTGGTTCCCCAGGCCTACGAAAAGGCTCTGGAAGAGCAGGAAATAGAGGCGATTGCCCGCCCTCAGATAGAGATTGTCCAGACCGACCCGGTGATTTTCAAGGCGGTGGTGCCACTGAGACCGGTGGTCACGCTGGGGGATTACCATAGTATACGTCTTGAACAGGAGCTGGTTGAGGTCACCGAGGAGATGGTCGATGCCGTTATAGAGCAGCTCCGTCACCAGCATGCCACCTGGGAGCCTGTTGAGCGTCCGCTGGCGCTCGGAGACCTGGCAACCCTCGATGTTGAGAGCACGGCTGAAGGCGAGCCGTTTATCAACCAGAAGGGGGCGCAGTATCAACTAATGGCTGAATCTATTACCCCGGCACCAGGTTTTGCCGAGCAGCTGGTGGGGATGAACAAGAACGAGGAGAAAGAGTTCGAAATCCAGCTTCCAGACGACTATACAAGGGAAGAGTTTGCCGGTAAAAAGGCTTCATTTAAGGTAACTATCATCGAGATAAAGCAGGAGTATCTTCCCGAGGTTACGGATGACTTTGCCGCTCAGGTAGAGTCCGAGACTAAGACTGTTGAGGCCCTTCGTGAGCGAATCGAGGCCGACCTCAGAACCAGGACCGAAGCAAGGTCGAAGCAGGACTTTGAGGAGCGGGTGATTGAGGCTGTTACCGACATCAGCGAGGTAAAGTACCCGCCGGTTATGGTAGAGGTGGAGATACACGAATTACTCGATGACCAGGCGCGGCGCTTGCAGATGCAGGGACTGACTATGGAGCAGTACCTCAGGGCCATGAACAAGACGGATGAGGAAATGCACGAGGAAATGCGCCCGATAGCTGAGAAACGGGTCACCAGAGGTCTGGTGCTCGGTAAGGTTGCTGAGGAGGAGAAGATTGAGGTCAGTGATGATGATATCGATGCGGAGATTGCCGTGATGGTTGAGAGTGCCGCTGAGGACAGGAGGCAGGAGTTTAAGGAAATCCTGGATACACCGCAAACCCGCGATTCACTCAGACAGACGCTGCTTACCCGAAATACCGTGCAGCGTCTTGCCGAAATAGCCAAAGGTTTAAAAGAAATCGACACGTCTCTTAAGGAGGAAGAAAAATGAACGAGCATCCGATGAATGTTATCCCCATGGTGATTGAGACTGGCACCAGGGGGGAGCGTGCCTTTGATATATACTCCCTCTTGCTGCGGGAGCGTATCGTTATACTGGGTATGCCGATTAATGACCAGGTAGCTAATGTAATCATTGCCCAGCTGCTTTATCTCGATAGGGAAGACCCCGACAAGGATATCAACCTCTATATCCACTGCCCTGGGGGGATCATCAGTGCCGGACTGGCAATCTATGACACCATGCAGGTTATCCGCCCCCAGGTGTCCACGGTGTGTGTCGGGCTGGCGGCCAGCATGGGGACGGTGTTGCTCTGCGCCGGAGCCAAGGGTAAGCGCTACGCTTTGCCCAACTCAACAATCCACATGCACCAGGCAGCCGGCGGTGCTCAGGGACAGGCGGCTGATATCGAAATAGCTGCTCGGGAAATTATGCGGATTCAGGATATCATCCGTAACATCCTCGTCGAGCATACCGGTCAGCCACTGGAGAAGATAATCCATGACACCGACCGCGATTTCTACCTCGACCCAAAACAGGCGGTAGAGTACGGTCTCGTGGATGAGATACTCACCAAGCCGAGTGAGGAGAAGGGCAAGAAGTAGCCCGACTGATTACGCGCCCTTCTTTCGCAGGTACTCTTCAATATCGGTGGTGAGGTCGTAGCCACTGATAGGTTTTCCATCGTCGTCCGTGATTTGCTTGTTCGGGCTGACCTTTACCCGGCCCTCGCTGAAGGCGCGGATGGTGGTGATTATCAACGGGATTTCCCGGATAAAGCCGTGCTGCCGGATGGTCTTGAACAGGGGGTTGTCCTCGCTGTGTTTCTCCGGGCTGTCCACCGGTATCTTTGCCCATTCTTCCCATAGATGGTCGAAAGGCTCTCCCCGTATCGGGTAGGTGCAGTAGGTCACCACCGGCCCCCTGTCCAGTTCCGGGATAACCAGGTGCATCATAACGCCGCTCTCACGGGCACCGCTCTCAATCAACTCCCAGATAACGTTTTGCCAGATTCCGGTCGGGCCGTGGGGTGATGCCGGGTGAAGGTTAATGATGTTGTATTTCTGGCACATCTCCTCGCCGAAAATCAGCATGAATCCTGCCAGAATACAGAGGTCAGGTTGAAAGTCCTTGATACGGGACATCACCTCTCTATCGTAGTCGATACGCCACTGTGGCATTGGTGTTCCCGGTGGCGGTGTGCGCTCTCCCCTCGCCCGCCGGTAGTTCTGATAGGAAAAATAGACCAGGGGGATGCCATAGTCCTCTACCAGTTTAAGGTATACGTCGGTGAGTTCCGCCTCTCCCGGTTCGCGACTGCAGAAGACAAACTCGATTTCCGCGCTGATTTCACCCGCCTCGATGCAGTCGTGAATCGACCTGAGAAGTCTCTGTGAGCCCTCGCTCCTGCCCGTGGAGAACCAGCCGAGTTTGTACATACCTGCACTCCTTCAGAAGGCCTTCTTTATCCGTGCCCAGACACTGAGGAAGTGAATGAATAGACTGCTTTTTCTGCCCGTAATCGTGCCCGCTCTCAACGCCTGCAGATAGCTGTCCTTGTCTTTGAATTCCGGCATTTCGACGTATGCCCGGCCAATCTCGAGTGTCGAGTGGGCATCGCTCCCAGCACACTTGGCGAGGCCATGCTTGTCGGCGAATGCCTGTGCCTTGAGTGCAGGCAATTGAAGTGGGCTTCTGGAGTTGAACACTTCAACGATGTCTATATCGGCGGCTAGTGCATCCAGTTCCAGCTCGCTCAGCCGGAGTCTCCTCAGGGTGTCGAAGGGATGGGGGAGGCAGACAAGGGCGTCCTGCTCTTTGATTCGTTCAATCGTCTCCCTGACGGATGAACCACTGGATATGCCTTCTTTAAGAAAGACGCCCATAATTTCTCCGACAGGAGTCAGGACTTCTTCGGCGATAATTACTGGAAAGGGTGCGATTTCCTGCATCCGTAGCGCCCCTTCAATCGTGCCGTGGTCGGCGATGGCAATGCAGTTGATACCGAGTTTATTGCAGCGGGCAACTATCTTCTCCAGCGGTGTATCGCAGTCCATGGAGTATTTCGTGTGGATGTGAAGGTCTGCCTTGAGCAATTTAGCCAGCCCTCTCCAGGTAGGTGCCCGTACGGGTATCAACCTTGATGATATCCCCCTCGTTAACGAACAAAGGTACCTGCACCGTGATGCCGGTCTCCAGGGTTGCCGGTTTCGTGCCGGCAGTAACGGTATCTCCCTTTACGCCAGGTTCGGCAGAAGCTACCAGGAGCTCGACCGATATCGGTAACTCAACGCCAACCACCTCTCCCTTGTAGCTTGATATCTGCAGGGACATGCCTTCCTTCATATAGTTGATGGTGTCGCCGAGCTGGTCGAGATTGAGTGAAATCTGCTCGAAGGTCTTTTCATCCATGAAATAATAAAGATTGCCATCGTTATACAGGTACTGCATATCACGGAACTCAAGCCGCGCCCGGACAAACTTTTCGCTCGATTGAAAGGTACGCTCGAAGGCATGGCCAGCCTGGATATCACGTAGCTTTACCCTGGCAAGGGCGGTCCGCTTTTGCTTGATGTGCTGATAGTCAAGGACCTGGTACAGCTTACCGTCCATCTCAATGACCACTCCTCTTCTCAACTCGGTGGCGTTTATCATGGTGAAATTAAACCTCCGGTATCCATTTTTTTTGCATTTGACAGGAGCCTGGGTTTATTGCCGTCCATTACAGCCAGGTCCTCGATTCTCACTCCTCCCCAGCCGGTAAGGTAAATGCCGGGCTCTATGGAAAACACCATGTTGGCATTCAACAGGTCTTCTGAATTGGGGCCGAGGCGTGGTTCTTCATGCTCTGCTAGCCCGACACCGTGACCGAGCGAATGTCCGAAGGCCTGGCCGTGGCCTGCTTCCTCGATTACCGCCCGGGCAAGAGCATCTGCATCATGCCCGCTCATGCCTTCTCTAATACCACTTATCGCGGCTGATTGCGCCTTGAGGACAGTGTTGTATACCTGCTTGAAGGTGTCATCCGGCTTACCGAGGCAGATGGTACGGGTGAGGTCGCTGCAGTAGCCTTCAAAACGGGCACCCATGTCGATTACAATCGGCTCGCCGGGTTGTATCCTGCGCTCCGAAGGCTTAGCGTGAGGCATGGCGGCGTTAAGTCCTGATGCGAAAATCACATCAAAGGCTATTGTCTGGCTGCCGAGCTCACGCAGGCGGCTTTCCAGCATCCAGGCGACCTCTCTTTCGGTCATGCCCACCTTCAGGGTATCGGTAACCTGCTCAAAGGCTTTGTCGGTGATTTCCGAAGCCCTGGTGATAAACTCGATTTCCCCTGGCTCTTTCACAGCGCGGAGTTTCTCCACCAGTCCTTCTACAGGGGCGAGTTCCAGTCTGGGTCGGGTATCCTTTATTATATCGTACAGCTGCTGGTAAAAAGAGAAGGTAACGTGCCTGTCCTCGAACCCGAGCCGCTCGTTATTAAGGTCGGCTATCAGTTCTGGCAACCAGTTGGAGATAGCACCGGTTATTTGAAAGATAACATAGTCCGGGGCCTGGATAGTGGCCTGCTCCGTATAGCGGAAGTCGGTAGCCAGGGTGGCGTCATGCACGGTTATCAGCAGGAAACCGGCCGAGCCGGTAAAACCGGACAGGTAGCGACGGTTCTGCGGCTGAGAGACAAGGACGGCATCAAGCCCCAGCCGGGACATTTCCTGACGCAGGTTACTGAGTCGGTTATTCACCATCGCTGTTGTCTTTCTTCCTTTGTGCCAGGGGATGTGCTGACAGGTAGACCTTTCTTGCCTGGCTCTTGCTAACATGGGTATAGACCTGTGTCGACGACAGGTCGGCGTGTCCCAGTAGCTCCTGGACCACCCTCAGGTCGGCCCCACCGTCGAGCATATGGGTGGCGAAAGTGTGCCGCAGCATGTGCGGGTGGACCCTCCGCTCGATACCGGCAATGCGGGCGTACTTCTCCAGTATCTTCTGTATTCGACGTTCAATCAGGCGCTCACCCTGACGGCTGATGAATATGGCATTGCTCTTTTTTTCACCAAGGAGGTGAGGACGACCTTCCTTGAGATATGAAGTAAGTGCCCTGGCTGCCGGTTCGCCCATCAGCACCACCCGTTCCTTGGAGCCCTTTCCGACGACCCTTATCTCTTTTGAATCAACGTCTACCTGTCCCAGATTCAGGCTCACCAGCTCGCTGACCCTGAGGCCGGAAGCGTAAAGCAGTTCTAGCAGGGCGCGGTCACGCATACCTACCGGCGTGGTTGAGTCGGGTGTTTCCAGGAGACTGGTTACCTCGGTGGTGCTCAACAAAGAGGGGAGGCGCTGCTCCCGCTTGGGAGACGTCACCTCTTCCATGGGATTGTGGGATAATAGCCCTTCCCTGACCAGGAAGTTAAAGAATGAGCGAATGGCCGACTGCCTGCGGGCGATACTGCTCTTGGCGATACCGCTCTCCATCAGCCAGGCGTTGTAGTCGCGAATGACCTGTCTGTCCACATCTTCCAGCGTCATTATCTTTCTCATGCTGAGGAACTGAAGGAAGCCGTTCTCGGCACCGGATTTCCTGCCCCCGAGCAGGTCGTGCAGGTAGTTCCGCACCGTGTAGTCGGAGGCGTTCTTCTCGGCCCTCAGGTAGTTTGCGTATCTATCCAGGGCTTGTTGCATGGACTGTATCCTGGGGAATTCTTCCCCGGTAGCTGCACTTGGTACATCTTGCTTGATTACCACGGTACTCGGTCATAAGGGCGCCGCACCTGGGGCAGGGCTCCGGCAGCGGTCGTGAAAATACGGCGAAGTTACAGGCGGGATAGTTGCTGCAGCCGTAGAAGGTACGGCCCTTCTTGCTACGTCTCTCTACCAGGTCGCCGCCGCACTGCGGGCAGATGGCGCCAGTCTTTAGCTGGTACGACCTGGTATACTTGCAGTCGGGGTAGCCGGTACAGGCCAGGAACTTGCCGAAACGACCGGTCTTGATGGCCAGCTGTCGGCCGCAGTTCGGGCAGGTCTCATCGGTCAGCTCATCGGCCAGTTTCACCTTCTCGATTTGCTCGGTAGCGGCGGTAAGGCTCTTTTCCAGAGGGGTGTAGAAGGTCTGCACGACCTCTACCCAGTCGCCCTTGTCATTAGCGATTTCGTCCAGCTCGTCCTCGAGGCGGGCGGTAAATGCAATATCGACGATGTCGGGGAAGTGCTCACTCATCAGGTCGCTGACAACCATGCCAAGTTCGGTGGGCTGGAGGATACTCCTGTCCCTGGAGACGTACTCTCGCTGCTGGATGGTCGATAAAATCGGGGCGTAGGTGCTGGGGCGACCGATTCCGTACTGCTCCAGTGTCCTGATGAGGCTGGCCTCGGTGAAGCGTGGCGGTGGCTGTGTGAAACGCTGCTCCGGGAATAATCCCAGCAGGTTGAGGTTGTCACCCTTTTTCAGACCGGGCAGCGGTGAGCTTTTAACCGCCTCCTCCTCGTCCTGTTCCCTCTCAACCGTGTAGAGTACAGTGAAGCCGGGGAAACGGTTAACCGAGCAGAATGCTCTCAGTAGATAATCGGTTCGCGATTGTCTACACTCGGCCTGGATGTCTACCGAGGTATTATCGAATATGGCCGCTGCCATCTGGCTGGCGACCATCCGTTTCCAGATGAGTTCGTATAGCTTGAACTGGTTGGCGGTAAGGTGGGGCTTGACCAGAGACGGCTCCCGTCGGATACGGGTGGGTCGGATTGCTTCGTGCGCCTCCTGGGCCCCTTTGACCTTCCGGGTAAAGGAGCGGGCATGCGGTGGGACATAGTCTACGCCGTATTTCTCATTAATGTACGCTCTGGCCTCGACAACCGCCGAACGGGCTACCTGGGTGGAGTCGGTGCGCATGTAGGTGATAAGACCAACACTTCCCTCTTTCCCAAGCGGTAGGCCTTCGTAGAGTTGCTGCGCGAGCGACATAGTCTGTCTGGCGCTGAAGCGGAGCTTGTAGTAAGCCTCCTGTTGCAGGGTGCTGGTGATAAACGGTGGTGCTGGTTGTCTGGTGGCCTTTTTGGTCTTTGTTTTATGGACAGTATAGCTGGACTGCTCCAGCTTGCTTACGAGCTTGTTTGTCTCGTCTTCGCTGTTAAGTTCGATTTTAGTCCCATCAAGGAAACCGACGAGCATCGCCCGAAAGGCGTCTTCCTTGGCAGCTGCCTTTTTAGCAAGCTCAGCCTCTATGTTCCAGTATTCCACCGGAATGAAGTTCTCGATTTCCCGCTCACGGTCGACGATAATCCGCAGCGCCGCAGACTGCACACGGCCGGCAGAGAGCCCTCTACGTACCTTCTTCCAGAGCAGCGGGCTGATTCTGTAACCCACGAGCCGGTCAAGGATACGCCGTGCCTGCTGAGCATTGACCAGGTGCATGTCGATGTCGCGGGGATGCTTGAAGGCGTGCTCGATTGCTTCTTCGGTAATTTCGTGGAAGACGACACGACGGAACCTGGTGCTGGGCTTCATCACTGATACCAGGTGCCAGGAAATGGCCTCGCCTTCACGGTCAGGGTCGGTGGCCAGGTAGACGTTGGCTACGTCCTTGGCGGCATCCTTGAGTTCCTTGACCGTTTTGCTTTTCGGGCGGGGAACCACGTATTTCGGCGTGAACCCGTTTTCGATGTCGACACCAAGGCTGCTTCTGGGCAGGTCGCGTACATGACCGAGTGACGCCTTCAGTTCGTAGTCGCTACCGAGAATCTTGCCAAGCGTTCGCGCCTTGGCCGGTGATTCCACAATCACCAGGTTCTTTTTCTTTTTTCTGCTAGTCAACTTTCACCCTGTATTCCTGCCTGGCTTCACGAGCAAGGACATACTGCATATTACCGGTACTTTTAACAAGACCTTTGAGTTCCATCATGGCAAGCGTACTGCTGACTGTCGATACGGGCAGGCCGCTGCTGCGACATACCTCATCGATGTGAACAGGCTCAGTGGTCAGCTGCTTCAGCAGCAGTGATTCCGTATCGGATGCGGGGAGTATTTCTTTCATTTCTATCTGCTGGGCGACCGCCCCTAGGTTCAGCTCTTCGAGGATGTCCCGGTAATCACGAACGAGCTTGGCTCCTTCCTGGATGAGGCGGTTGGTGCCTTGGCTCGCCGGGGAGAGGATGCTGCCGGGGACGGCCAACACCTCCCGGTTTTGCTCCAGGGCCAGGTTAGCCGTAATGAGGGCACCGCTGGTAGCTCCGGCTTCAACGACCAGTACTCCGAGACTTATGCCGCTGAGAATGCGGTTGCGCCGGGGGAAATACTCCGGTCTGGGGCGAGTCCCCAGCGGATACTCACTTATCAGTGCCCCGTGCTGCTCGATACGCCTCACCAGCGTGGTGTTTTCACTTGGGTAAATGGTGTCCAGTCCGCAGGCAAAGACGGCGATACTCCTGCCGCCAGCATCCAGAGCAGCATGATGGGCTACGGAATCAATTCCCCTGGCCAGACCGCTGGCCGTGGTTATCCGACTCCGGGCGAGGTCAGAGACAATCTCCTCGGTGACCTGTCTCCCGTAAGCGGTGGCACGCCGCGTACCGACCACTGCCAGGCACCACTCATCTTCGGGAAGCAGAGAACCCTTGACATAGAGAATCGGCGGGTAGTCATAGATTTCCTTGAGTCGTGGGGGATAACCGTCATCATGCCAGGTCAGCACCTGCACACCGTTCTTCTCCAGCTTCTTCATCTCCACATCAAGGTCAATTCTGGGTCGCCAGGAGACGATAGAGCGTGCGACCTTGCTATCAAGGCCGGCCCGCACCAGTTCGGTGGGTTCAGCCTGCCAGGCATCGGCCAGATTACCGAAATGAGTTTCGAGGCGATTGAGCCGGACCCTCCCGATGCTGGGGATAAAGCTGAAACCCACCCAGTATTGAATATCTTTCCTCTGTATTCCCATGTCATAGCCATTCTAGCATAGGGGTTGGTAGGTGACAATCAGGCGTCATTGGTAATTCATAGAGTATTTATGATTCCTGCTTTTTTCTGTCTAACAAATGATAAAAGTATTTTCCAAGGGGGACACCCCCTTGCAATCCCCCGCAAAAAGGGGTTTCACCCCTCTGGACTCCCCAAAACGGTGTGGGGGTGATTTCTTGGCGGGGGTCATTCTCACCTTATAGAGTAGGGCTGAATAAAAGTGGCGATGTAATTTCTCGGAGCATGACCTTCTTAAGTAGAATGAATGGGAGTTAAAGAGGGGTGCAGCCCCTCTTAATATATTTCCCCCTTCCCCTCTGGGGAAGGGGACAAAGGGGATGGGGCCTCCACTATCAAATAGAATGTATACAGTAGACAGGGAGGTTAGGTGCAATAAGGAAATATCAGTTGAGCACCAGTCATAAGGATTACGGTTGCTCGCTACGGGCCCTGGCAAGCACTGCCTCGATAAACGGCGTCTTGGCTTCGGTGTAGTCTTCATATTTGTCACGGTCTGCACCATACTTTTTAGCCCATTTCTTCTTTAAACGGCAGTATTTCTCGGCGGCTTCAGGATGAGCACGAAGGTAGTCTCTGAAGAGCAGTTTCTCTGTCCAGAAGTCACTAAGGAACTCGGTCATGTGCAGGTGATGTGGAGCTGCTCCGACGGAACCGTCTAGGAAAACACACCTCTCCGGAAATTCGGGATAGTAGTAGTACTCATAACCGAGTGTCTGGAGAGGTTCAATACACTCTAGTGAGTCCGACATGCGGCGCACAGCCGCCATGATGTCTATGATAGGCTTTGACCCCAGGCCCGAAACGGCTGTACTGCCGATATGCTCAATAGCTACCACCTTATGCCCGATGGTACCCAGGATTCTGGCCTTCTCTTTTTCGTACATAGCTGGCCATTGCGGATTATAGTCGACAATGATGATAGGTTGTGGCATGTTGCTCCATTTGGACGTTTTCGGGTATTCAGTCTAGCGCATGTTACTGACCAAATCTAGTCCCGACTTCCCCATAATAACAGGACGCACAGTATGGCCACCACGGCCATACTCACTCCGGCCACGGTGAAGCAGGTCTCGTAGCTGAAGTTATCTATGAGGTAGCCCAGGGCGGGCATGACAGCACCGGGGCCTCCGCGACTGGCGAAGTAATATACGCCGAGTACGGTTGAGCGGTTACGTTCAGATGTGTGGCTGATGATGTAGGCCTCTGATATCGGCATACCGAAATATTGACAGGTGCCCATGACAAGCAACAGCACTGAGACGCTCCAGCCGGGGTTAGCTGTGTGCAGCAAGTAGATAGCCGGTCCGGCAATCAGACTAACGATCAGCATCATAAGTACCCTGCCGAAGCGGTCAGAGAGGTATCCTCCCAAAGGTCCTGCGTATAGTCCTGCGAAATGGAAGACCGCCAGCAGGCTGGCGGCAGCAGCCTCGCTGCTGCCGTGGATTTCGTTTACGTAAAGCGGTACGAAGGACATCGACTAGAAAACTATAACCTGTAGGACGATGCCGAGTATGACAAAGACCACCAGTCGGCGTTTTTGACCGGGTGCGGCTGGTGTTGTGGCTTGTTGGGTGGTGGTATCAGGTTGCGGTGCGGCGGCGTAGCCACGTCGGCCAAGAATGAAGTACAGAGCAATGCCGAAAAAGAAGGTTGGTATGGCGACGGCGATGAATGAGCCGCGCCAGCCCAGGGCGGAGGCAATCCCGGCAGCAATAAGGGGGGTGAGAAAGAAGCTGGCGGTGCCTCCTATCTGGTGCAGACCCAGCGCCCGTCCCCGGTTCTGCTCTGCTACCGAGGCAGATACCAGCGGGGAGGCAGCCGGATGATAGCCGCCTCCTACCAGTCCCAGCAGGACCAGAAAGACGGCCATTACTATATAGGTTGGTGCAATACCGACCAGCAGACCCGCCGCAGCCACGCCGGAGATACCGACCAGAATCAGCCTGCGGGGTCCGATACGGTCGGCCAGCCATCCGCCGGGTAGCTGGCCGAGGCCGTAAGGCAGGTTATAGGCTGAGCCCAGGGCCCCCACCTGTGTCTTGTTCAGCATAAGGTCGCTACGAATGAAGGGTAATAACGGCGTCAGTAGAGACCCCACCACGTGATGGCTGAAGTGCGCCAGCACAAAGAGTGGTACAAGTCCCGTGAAAAATGAGCGTAGGCGGGATGTTATCTGTGAAAAGGGCGTGCGGTCAGATGTGCCTATGGTAGATTTCCTTTCACCGTAGCGGTACAGTTAGTCCGGTCAGAATATACCGTACCATTGTAGCACATGACAGGAGGTATGGCTCACTCTTGGGATGGTTGTGGCGGAGAGGGTGGGATTCGAACCCACGGTAGCCAAAGGCTACACACGCTCTCCAGGCGTGCCTGATAGTCCACTCCAGCACCTCTCCCTATTTAGAAGACAAGCTTGCATTAAATCCTGGCGGAGAGGGTGGGATTCGAACCCACGCTCCGCTTTCGCGGAGACCGCTTTTCGAGAGCGGCACCATAAGCCTCTCGGACACCTCTCCAAATACCTATTTTGAAGCTAATTCAATGGTTCTACGGACACTCCAATACTTGACATAAAAGTCTGTTGCTACGAATTTGCTACTAATTTGTTGTCAGGGTAGCCGTGGTTATTATACTTGCTGGACATAGCCTCGTCAAAGCGTTTAGCAGCGGCTTCTTGAAGACCTGGTGTAACGTGTGAATAAACATCCAACGTGGTAGCTATGGTAGAATGACCAAGCCGCTCTTGCACAACACGGGGGTGCACACCTTGCCTTAGTAGAAGAGAAGCATGACTGTGCCGTGCATCATGAAAGCGTATAACTTTTATGCCGGCTTTACTTGCTAACAAAGTCCAAGCTCTACTAACAGAATTTGGGAATAATGGAGAACCATCTTCATGAGCGAAGACTAGGTCATCCTCGGTTAGTGGTTTACCTATCAAAAGCCGAGAGCATTCTTGCTTCTCTCTATGTTCCTTTAGAAGTAGTACTAGAGATGGTGATAAGGCTATAGTGCGTTTGCTTTTAACGCTCTTAGGTTGAGTGAATATGTAGCCTTGAGCCTTAGTCCAGTGTAATCCCCTCTCGATATTTATTTGGGAATAAAATAAGTCCACGTGACGCCATGAAAGACCCAGCAATTCAGAACGCCGGGCGCCTGTATACAAAGCTGCATAGAATAAGACGTAGTAGGGGGTTGTTTTAGCGGCATCTAAGAAGGCGGCTACTTCATCAGAGTCCCAGGTTTGCATTTCAGAATCTCGTGCTTTAGGTGGTTCCACAGCGTCGGCGACGTTACGGGGTACCAATTGCCATTTTACGGCCATTCGAAGAGCCCCATGAAGAACGATATGGTCATAGCGGACCGTACGAGCTGCCAAACCTTTATCTATCAGAGTTGTATAATGCCGCTGGATATGCTCTGGGCGTAGGTCTATCAAACGTATCCTACCGATAGCCGGAATTAAATTCTTTTCAATTATACCCTTATATCGCTCGTAGCTACGCGGTGTTAGGCTAGGCTTTCCACATTCGACTAGCCAACGTCGCAGATATTGAGCAACACTTGTTCTGTCTGGCTTGATATAATCTCCGCTATCGAGTTCGTGAATCAGTTTTGCCATCTGCTTTTCGGCTTCGCGTTTTGAAGGACCAGCGGTTATCCATTGCTGTTTGCGCTTACCGGTAGCCGGATCCAAGCCCAGCTGAAGAACTATTGTGTAGTTTTTACTGCCTTCACGTTTGATTATTCTACCTCTCATTTTATGCCTCCCGATACTGCTTTAGAATAGAGAATTGAAGTCATAA
>DUFD01000045.1 GCA_011171075.1 Dehalococcoidia bacterium
ATAAGAGCAACACCGCAATTGAAGGAAATCTGGTCAGCAGATACGACAAGCACGGCAAGACCGGAGATATGGTCTATATCGATTACGGACTGAGTATCTTTCGGAAAAGTACCCTGGATATGGTCCCGAGCAATCAGTTCTATTCGTTGGAGGACCTTTTTCCCCGCCTGATAGCCTTGCAGGAACTCCTCGCTTACGAGGTCGAGGAGCGATTCTACGAAATAGGTTCTTTACAGGGTTTCCGAGATTTTAGCGAGTATATCAAGGAGGCAGGGTGATACTCTCCAGGGCACCTACCAGAATAACCCTTGGTGGAGGCGGTACCGACCTTGAGTCTTATTACTCGAAGCACGGGGGTTTCCTTATTGCTGCAGGAATTAACAAGTACTGCACCATCCTGGCTAATAAAAGGTTCTATGAGAATATACGTCTCAGCTATTCGCAGACGGAGATAGTAGACACGGTCACCGAGATAAAACACCCCATCTTTCGAGCGGCACTCGAGCTACTTGGAATCGACCGGCGAATAGAGCTTCACTCTACGGCGGATGTTCCTGCCGGCTGCGGGCTGGGGACATC
Source organism: Dehalococcoidia bacterium (assembly GCA_011171075.1). Lineage (GTDB taxonomy): Bacteria > Chloroflexota > Dehalococcoidia > Dehalococcoidales > Fen-1064 > W589. The sequence goes on from DUFD01000045.1 coordinate 580, forward strand.
TTCCACGTTTACCGTAGCCCTCCTCAACGCTCTCCATACGTATAAGCACGACTTTGTCACCCACAAGCAACTCGCCGAGGAGGCCTGTCACATAGAGATAGACATGCTCGGAGAGCCCATCGGCAAGCAGGACCAGTACATGGCAGCTTTCGGCGGTCTCACCTGCCTCACCTTCGACAGGAATGGAGACGTCCTGGCGGAACCACTCAGAATCCCCCAGGAAGCACTGGACCAGCTCGAAAGTAATCTCCTCCTCTTTTTCACCGGTAAAGAGAGGCAGGCCTCTGATATTCTGGCGGAACAGGACATCAGGTCAAAACAGGATGACCCTGACATGATTGGTAACCTCGACCGGATTAAGGAAATAGGACTGGAAACAAAGCGGTATCTGGAAAATGGCGAACCCGATATGCTCGGAGAACTCTTACATACCCACTGGGAGATAAAGAAAAAACGTTCCTGTGATATATCTACTCCCTTTTTTAACGAATGCTATGAGTTAGCTCGAAAGAACGGGGCATCCGGTGGTAAACTTATCGGGGCTGGTGGCGGTGGATTCTTTATGTTCTATTGCGAAAATAACCACAAGCCAAGAATTATCGAGGCTATGAAAAAGTGCGGCCTGAGATGGGAGCGGTTCCGTTTCGACTTTGACGGTGCCAAGATACTGGTCAACACTTAGAATGGGAAAGATGGACAGCCAGCAGTACATTCAGAATTACCTGACAGAAACACGGAAAATCACCAAGCTCATCGACGTGGACGCAGTTGAGAAGGCCGTTGAGCTGCTTTTCAATGCCTGGAAGAAAGGTAACCATGTCTACACCTGTGGTAACGGCGGTTCTGCATCCACGGCCACACACTTTGCCTGTGACCTTGTGAAAACCACCGCCGTGGCGGGCAAGCGAGGAATCAAGTCAGAGTGTCTCAACGACAATGTACCTCTGGTACTGGCCCTCATCAATGACGACGGTTTTGATAACCTGTTCATAGAGCAACTGAAGACGAAGGCACAGGAAGGGGATATCCTGATATGCATCAGCGTCCACGGCGGCTCAGGCAGGGACAAAGCCGGACTATGGTCACAAAATCTCCTCAGGGCAATGAGCTACATGCAGGAGATTGGAGGTAAAACTATCGCCCTGAGCGGCTTTGACGGCGGGACTATGAAAGAAATCGCCGATGTCTCCATTATCGTCCCTGCCAACTCAACCCCACAGGTGGAATCGCTCCACCTGGTTCTGGAGCACCTGATTTGTGATTGTCTCAGGCAAAAGATTATGACAAGTTAACTGGTTACTTTCCCCTTCTTGAAATATTCTGCACCACAGTTATCCCATCTTCTCATAAGCTGAACCCTTTTCATCATCAGGAACCATCACCATTCCTTAATTAGTTTGATGCATGTATTGGCTATCTGCGTTAGTTTAGACATATAGACTGGCTCATATATTACGCAGGTAACTCTTTTAACCCTTTCGTGAAGTCAGAGGGAATAACAAGGGTCTCTTAATTTCTATACTCCAGGCACGTGATACCCTGGATTTAACGGATGGAATGATACCGGGCAAGGGTCAATCACCAGGAAAAAATCTACGCCTATTTGGTAGTAGCGGCATCAGGGGTGTCGTCGGGCAAGACCTGACAGAAGAGCGCTGCTTCGAGGTCGCTCAAGCAATAGGCACCCTTCTCCCCGAGCATGCCACAGTATGTGTCGCTACAGATACACGGACAAGTCGAGAAGTCCTCACTGATGCCATTGTCGCCGGTCTGCGTGCTACCGGTATTGACGTTACTACGCTTGGAATCCTGCCAACACCGGCACTGGCTTTTGTCACCAGGGACATGGGCTTCGATACCGGAATAATGATTACCGCTTCTCATAATCCTCCCCAGTTTAACGGCATAAAACTCTTTAATGAGAACTGTATCGGCTATAGTCGCGCCCAAGAGAGGGCTATAGAAAAGGTTTACTGTCAACGCAAGTTCCGCAACAGCCTGCCGGGGAGCCTTGCCCATAGCTCGGAGGCGAAAGACAGGTACTACCGCTTTATGCATGACCGTTTTTCCAACGGGGACCTGAATCGCGACTTCCGGATAACCGTGGATGCCGGTAATGGCGCTGCCGCCGGATTTGCCAGCGAGCTCTTCCAACAACTTGGCCTGGACGTATTGCCTGTCAACGATGTACCCGACGGAACCTTCCCGCAGCGAGACCCGGAACCACGAGAGGACACCCTGGAAGGCACCACCGATTTTGTACGACAGCACAACGCTGACCTGGCAGTCTGCTTTGATGGTGATGCCGACCGCGTCGTCTTTCTCGATAGAGAGGGATTTCTGGGATTCAACGAGCTGATTGCCTTCATCTCCCGCCTGGCGGTTGAAAGCAGCGGCAGGAAAAAGGTAGCCACTACCGTTGAAACCGGGTCGCTTCTGGACATGGCACTCTGTGATCTGGGGGTTGACGTAGTGCGGGGTCGCGTCGGTGATGTTCACGTAGCCCACCTTACGCGGCAACTGGATGCTGCTATCGGTGTCGAGCCGGTCGGGGTCTATCTCATGCCGGAGATTGGCCTGTATCCGGACTCGATGTTCGCTACACTCGCTCTGCTCAGTCGGATAGACAGGGTTGAGCAGATAAGGGACTTTTTCAAGGATATCCCCCGCCCGTACTTTGCCCAGAGCAAGGTTCCCTGTCCAGACAGCGCCAAGACAGCCGTAATGGAAGAGGTTAGAAGAAAAGCCCCAAGCTTGGGAGAATATCAAGTGAATACGCTTGACGGCCTGAGATTTGAGGTCGACCATTCCTGGATGCTAATCAGGGCCAGCGGCACGGAGCCTCTGATACGCGTCAGCGCCGAAGCAAGCTCAGAAGCAGCCACGGGCGCTCTCCTGGGCCAGGGGATTCAACTGGTTGAGAAAATTATGGCAGGACGGGTGGCGTGAAAGTAGTGTTTCTCTGTGGCGGGGCCGGTAAAAGGATGTTCCCGATTACGGAGGACAAGTTCCTCCTCGAGTTCCTCGGGAAAACACTCCTTGAACACCAGATTGAGGTGGCTAAAAAGGCAGGGCTGACCGACTTCGTTATCGTGACAGGTACCAGAAATGTCAGCCGGATAGTGAATATTACGGCTGCTATCCCTGGTATCAGTGTCAAGCTGGCCATCCAGGAGACACCGAATGGTATTGCTAATGCCCTGGAAAGCGCCGCACGACTACTGAATGACGAAATTATCGTGGTCAACCCAAATGATGTCTTTGACGGTTCCGCCTATACCAGATTACTCGACGCTCACCAGGCTAATAATGCCGTTTCCTATATGCTCGGCTACGAAGTGGACGAGTACTTCCCCGGCGGCTACCTTGAAATTAACCCGCCAGATACGCTGACCCATATCGTGGAAAAGCCGGGGAAAGGGAAAGAACCATCCAACCTGGTGAATATCCTGGTACACCTGCACACCGACCCCGAGAAACTGCTGAGCCACGTAGCGAACGTCCAGACAAACGGTGATGATGTCTATGAGCTGGCCATTGACAGCATGGTCAAGGAGAACCAGACTGTCAGGGTTGTCCCATTTGCTGATTCATGGACACCTATTAAGTACCCCTGGCACATCTTTTCTGTCGTGCGGCAGTTCCTCGACCAGACACCGGGCTATGTCGCACCAACCGCCGTTATCTCGGGAAAGGCCATAATCGATGGCAACGTTTATATAGACGAAAACGCCAGGGTCTTCGAAGATGCGGTAATACGAGGACCTGTCTACATCGGTAGGAACTCGATTATCGGCACCGGCAGCCTGGTCAGGGGCTACAGTCATATTGGTGCGGACTGTGTGGTCGGTTTCTCCACCGAGGTCAAGGGTTCGTACATCGGCAACGGGTGCTGGTTCCACATGTGCTATGTCGGTGATTCTATTATCGGCGAAAGGTGCTCCTTCGGGGCCAATACCGTGTTCGCCAACTGGCGTTTCGACGAGAAAAACATCTCTGTGAGGGTAAACGGCAAGCGGCTTGACAGCGGGCTGAATAAACTCGGGGCAATAGTCGGCAACAACTGCCGTAGCGGGGTAAACGCCAGTTTAATGCCCGGTGTTAAAGTCGGGCCGAACTCAATTGTCGGCCCTCAGGTATGCCTCACCAAAGACCTCGAACCGGACAATATTGCTACTATCTCCGGCTACAGCACTATGCGGAACAGCTTTCAAATCAGCGATAAGACTGCCGGGGCCAGAATGAAAATGCTGAGACATTGAAATGTGCGGAATCGTCGGATATATCGGAAACCAGCAGGCTGCTCCAATCCTGTTGAACGCCCTTAAAAAGCTGGAATACCGGGGTTATGACTCGGCCGGCCTGGCCACCATCACGGACAGCCACGTCTGCATCAAAAAGGATGCCGGCACTCTGGTCGAGGTCAACACCAAGCACCAGCTGAACGAGCTTCCCGGCATAGCCGGTATCGGGCATGTTCGCTGGGCAACCCACGGCGCAGTCACGGCCAGCAACGCTCACCCGCACCTGGACTGTAACCAGGAGATTGCCATTGTGCACAATGGCATCATCGAAAACCACCAGGAACTCCGTTCCCGTCTTAGCGCACGGCACCGTTTTACCTCGGACACGGACACCGAGGTAATCGCTCACCTCATCGAAGAGTATGCCAGCACCGGGTCTTCTCTTGAAGAGGCTGTACGTCTTACCAGCAGAGAACTGAAGGGTTCCTATGCCATCGCTGCGGTATCTGCCAAAGAACCGGGGAAAATGGTGGCGGCACGCAAGGATAGTCCTCTGGTAGCCGGTATAGCCAATGGAGGCAACTTTGTTGCCAGCGATTGTCTTTCCTTCCTGGAACAGACCGACCGCATTATCTATGTCGAAGACGGCGAATGCGTAATCCTCACAGGGGACAAAGTCTCTCTATTTGACAATGACGGCCACGAGATAAAGAGGACACCGAGTAAGGCCAGCTGGAAGGTAGACGAGGCCACCAAGCAGGGCTACGACTTCTTTATGATGAAGGAGATTCTTGAACAGCCACAGGCAATACGCCATGCCCTAATGCAGGACCGAACCCTGATGATGGAAATGGCCCTCGAGATTTTGCGGGCCAGACAGGTGTTATTCACGGCTTGCGGCACCTCACGACACGCCGCTCTCATCGGACGGTACGTCTTCTCCAGGCTCTCAAGTAAGTTCTGCGATGTTGTCATGGCCTCGGAGCTGGGGTACTTTTCTGACTCGGTCGACAAGAACACGCTGGTGATTGCCGTTTCCCAGAGCGGAGAGACCGCTGACGTCATGAACGGCGTAAAAAAGGCCAAGGAAAATGGTGCTACTATCTTTTCTCTGGTCAACGTGGTCGGTTCCTCGCTGGCACGCATGAGTGACCGTGTCGCCTACCTGAACTGCGGTCCGGAGATTGGTGTCGCCGCCACCAAGTCATTCACGGCACAGCTTACCATTCTCTATCTACTGGCCTACACCATGATAAACCGGTTCGACCAGGGGGTTGGACAGCTGAACGCGGTCTCCGATTTGATTGCCGACAACCTGCAGCACAATGGCCTGGAAGTCCCCAAGATAGCCAACAGAATGAGCCGGAAGAACGATTTCTATTATATAGCCAGGGGGATTAACTTCGCTACCGCCGGAGAAGGTGCCCTTAAACTAAAAGAGATTGCCTATGTCCACGCCGAGGGTATGCCTGCCGGCGAGTTGAAACATGGCACGCTGGCACTGATTACAGAAGGAACACCGGTAGTAGCCATATGTCCCGGCGACTACACGTTCGACGAAACGCTGTCCAACATTGCTGAGACCAAGGCACGTGGAGCGCGGGTTATCGGGGTATCTGACCGCCAGGAACCTGCGTTTGACGAGTGGATTGAGATTCCAGAGGTCGACGAGATTTTCTATCCGCTGGTGAGTATTATTCCGCTTCAGCTCTTTGCTTACCATTCCGCCGTTGCCAGAAACCTCGACCCCGATAAACCGCGAAACCTCGCAAAATCAGTAACCGTCAAGTGAGCTGCGGAATCAATGACTGGTACCCGGCACACCTAATAAACCAACCCCTTTTACTCTAGTGGGTGGATGGCTCTCGAACCCGCTCGGCAAACTCATCAGGCTGAACAGCATCCAGAGCCTCAATCAGGGTAGGTCCGTGATACCAGTAGGTGCGTTCTGAGGGCTTATAGATATTATCACCCTGCATTGCTGATATAGGAACAAACCTGTTCCCGGTATATCCCAGTGCAGCAAGCAGGCCGGCCACTTCTACTTTAGTACGCCGGAAAATCCATTCGTCGTAGTCCACCATATCCAGCTTGTTAATGGCAACTATGATTTCTTTTATACCAAGCATACTGACAAGGCGGACATGCTGGCGGGTTTGCTCCTGGATACCATCAATACAGGAGACTACCAGGATAGCCACCTGGGCATGGGAAGTTGTGTTTCTGGCAAATCCATGGTGGCCGGGTATGTCCACGACCTTGTAGAAGTCCCTTTCCTTAGACATGATACGTGCAGTATCTACGGCACATTCTTCGGACAGGGCTGCCGATTTACGGAGAAGTCGATTAATCAGGGTCAACCTGCCGTGACCTGTGTGACCGACAATAGCAATCTTCAAGCCCATACCTTTACTCTCCGCATTCATCACGGAATCATATACGGATTACCAATTGCGAATATAGTTGCATTCTACCCACAACCGCCCACACAAGTCATCAGCCTTGTTATTTAAAATGGGCGGCCAGGGGAAGAGGTAAGGCTATACCAGAAGATGTACTACCGGAGGAGAAAACCATGGTAGTTGACTGACAAAGCGAATAAGTAAAGGCGAAATAGTAATACTGCTGTTTATTTGTATAGAAGGTCTAATAAAGAACGGAGGCCAGGCCCTCTCTACTCCCCACGAAACTCTGGCTCTCTCTTCTCAACGAATGCCGTGGCCCCTTCCTGGTGGTCCCTCGTCTTATTGAGCTCCTGCATCTTGCCCTGTATATACTTCAATGTCTCTTCGAGGTCCATGTTTAATCCCTCGTAGATAGCCTGCTTCGTTTTTTGAATCGCCAGCGTGGGCCCATTGGCCAGTTTTTCAGCCAGCTCCAGCGTCGCTATTTCAAGCTCATCGTGAGGCACGACCATGGTCACCAAACCGATACGCTTTGCCTCTTCGGCATCGACCATATCACCCGTCATCGCCATGAGTAGAGCGTTATCGATGCCGACAAGCCTTGGTAGAAAGAAGGTACCACCCGCAGCAGGCAACATACCACGCCTGATAAAGACCTCGGCGAACCGTGCTCTATCGGAGGCAATACGAATATCACAGGCACAGGCAAAATCAAGACCCCCTCCGACCGCAGCGCCATTGATTGCCCCGATTATCGGTTTCAGGCATTTCTGCATCAGGAGATGGAGCGAGACACGGTCAGGCCTACGCTGCCCCATTGCGGCCGGAGAATCCGGTTGCTTAAAACGCTCTGCCATCGCTTTAACATCGGCGCCGGAGCAAAAAGCCCGACCGTTGCCGGTAATTATTATTACCCTGATATCGTCATCACTGGCACTATCTTCCACCGCCCGGTAGAGGCTATCAGACATCTCCGGTGTGAAGGCATTCATCTTGTCAGGTCGGTTCATAGTTATCGTCGCAATATGGTTTTCCTTGGTATAGATTATATCCGGATAACCCTTCTGAACGTTCTTTTTCCCTGCCATCCTTCAACTTCTCCTTCGCAGTCAGGACGATTTCTTCTCACAGCCAAGCTCTTCCGGGAAGCGAATCGCCGTATCGTAATCTTTAAGGGCTTCACGAAGAGTATCGATACTGATAGGTTCCATCCTGATATATACCGGCCTGCGGCCAATCTCATCAAGGGCATGGGCATCAGAGCCCTGGGTACAGGCACGCTTTCTGGGGTAGCCGCGTACTGTCCCCGCATTCCACCGGGGCTTGTTCCGGGGAATGGTAATCTCAAGGGCACTGAGATAGTCGCTGGCATGGATTGCCATTTTCACCGCGCGCGGCTGCTGTGTCTCCAGAAAGCCGCTTGGCCAGCGCTCCACATGGGCGGCTATCGCCAGTCCACCTCTCTCATCTATCTTTCGCAAAGCCTCCTCGGTATCACCGCTGGTTACATTAATAGAATCCCCCCACTGCTTTCGGTCAAGCCCGACATAACCAAGAAAGTCCCTCAGCTCCACCAGTGAAGTGTCCAGCGGAAAAAGGGCCAAGATATGCCCGCCGACCGTAGACAGTTCGATACCAGGGAAGACGATGAGCCCCTTCCCATTAGATGCCTGTCGTACCTCATCTATTGCTTCAGCCGAATTATGGTCAGTTATAGCTATCGCCTCAAGACCAGCAGCCAGAGCGGCATCCACTATCTGCTCAGGTGTAACTGACATGTCACTGAAGCAGGCCGATTTCGGGGTATGCACGTGTAAATCTATCTTCCTGAATACCAACTCTCTGAATCAACCGTCGTATCATAAAGTAGGGTCTGCAAGTCTGTCTGTTATTTAGGTTAGCAAGCATTGCCTGTAATGTCAAAACGGGATAGCTGATTCCAGCCCTACCAAATTGACAAACTCACCGTGAAATACTATTATTCAGGCAAGTCACATTACAAAAAGACACCCGTCTATACCGTAGAGAACCGTCCGGGTCTTCACCAGAAAGCGTAGGCCTGACTTCATGAATAGATAACAACTGTGGAGGTGGTGGAATGCCTGTTTCACGAAGAATTGTGCTTCATTTCCCGCGTCGACTGGTAGACCGACCCATAGTATACAGGTTGATTAAGGACTATGACCTGGAGTTTAATATCCTCAAAGCATCGGTCACCCCGGAGGAGGAAGGGCTGATGGTGCTTGAGCTCAAGGGCGACCAGAAAGATTATGACCAGGGCATTAATTACCTCAACGAGGCCGGGGTCCAAATCCAGGCACTTAGCCAGAACGTAACCCGTAATGAGATACGCTGTACCCACTGCGGTGCCTGCATCACCATCTGCCCTACGGCGGCCTTTGAGCTGGACAAGAAAACCCGTGTGGTCGCTTTTGACAACGACAAATGCATCGCCTGCGGCCTGTGTATCAAATCATGCCCTCCCAGGGCAATGGAACTACATTTCTGACCAGAGCATAACCCTGTATCACCGAAAGCTGATAGGAAGGAGGGGGCTGTCACGTTATGAGTGTTAAGGTTAACATCCCTTCGTATCTGCAACCCTTTACCAGCGGTTACGAAGTGGTTGAAGTCACCGGTTCCACTACCGGTGAGTGTCTTAGAAATCTCAGCAAACAGTTCCCTGATATAGGTAATAAGCTATTCAACGAAGGGGGTGAACTTATCAGCTACATCAGTATCTATCTCAATAAAGAGTTCGTCAACACGGACGAACTAAACAAACCGGTCAATGACGGAGATGAGCTCCACGTGTTTTATCTCCTCGGTGGTGGCTAATAACCGTAACGAACAACCTACGGAAACTATTAATACTAAACAGTCAGGGGAAAAGAAGGAGAATTATGTTTAAGACCAGAATCACAGAACTACTCGGTATTGAGTATCCTATCCTCGCCGGACCAATGGCCTACATGTCAGGGCCCGAGTTAATCTCGGCCGTCTCCAATGCTGGTGGGCTTGGTATCATAGCCTCTCTGACCTATCAGACGATAGATGAGCTGCGGGAAGCCATCAAGAAGACCAAGAGCCTCACCGAGAAGCCCTTCGCCGTCAACGTTACGCTGCTGCCCTCGGCCAGGCCGGTCAACTATGAAGAATACTTCCAGGCAATTGTTAATGAAGGCGTAAAAATTGTCGAGACATCAGGGCGTAGTCCTGAGCCGTACATCAAACTGCTCAAGGACGCTGGAGCGACTGTGCTGCACCGGGCAACCAGAACCAAGGATATCAAAACGGCGGAACGGGTTGGCGTAGATGCGGTCACTATTCTCGGCATGGAAGCGGCCGGGCATCCAGGACAGGAAGAGGTCGGTACTATGGTCAGAATCCCGATAGCCTGTGACGCGGTAAAGATACCTGTCATTGCCGGAGGAGGTATCGCGGACGCCCGTGGCTTCGTTGCCGCCCTGGCAATGGGAGCGGATGGTGTGCTTATGGGCACGCGCTTCATGGCAAGCAAGGAGTGTCTCATCCACAACAACGTCAAAGAGTGGCTGCTGACACTTGGCGAAATGGACACCATCCTTATCCAGAAGTCAATCAAGAACGCCTCCCGTGTTGTCAGGACAGAACACTCGGAGAAGATACTGGAGATGGAGAACCGCGGTGCCAGCCTGGAAGAGCTAATGCCCATGATTAGCGGTCGGCGCGGGCAGAATGTTTATGCTACCGGCGACATCGGCTCTGGAGCGGCAATATCAGTAGGACAGGTTGTTGGCCTGATACATAGCATTCCCACCGTTAAGGAGATTATGGACGGCATAGTCAGTGATTCTAGAACCATTATGCAACGCCTGGAGAAGCTGGGGTTGAGCGCATAATAACGCCAGAGAGCAACAGGAGGTGATAAATAAGCGTTTTGTATCTAATTACTGCTGGAGAGACGGGTGGATGGGTCTTAACATAGACGTTTGATATAAGGAGATAGTGTGTCATGAAGACAAGAATGACCGAGCTATTTGGAATAAAATATCCCATCATGATAGCCGGGATGAACTGGCTAACCACCCCGAAACTGGTTGCAGCCGTCTCTAATGCCGGTGGCCTCGGTGTCTTAGCCGGGAATCACCAGACCCCCGACGGATTAAGAGAGGCGATTAAAGAAATCAGGGAGCTAACCGATAAACCATTCGGCATCAACCTCACCCTGGGAATCGGCTCCGCCCAGCGTGTACCGGTAGTGCTAGAGGAGAAGGTACCGGTATTGAACTACGCACTGGGCAGACCCCCGGAGATTGGTCCTTTAATTGAGGCAGTCCATGGTTACGGGGGCAAGGTTATCGGCACGATAGCCATGCTCAGGCACGCTCTTCGCTCCGAGCAGCTTGGGGCTGATGCGCTTATTATCACCGGGTATGAAGCCGCTTCTCATTCTGGAAATGTTGGTGCCCTGGTGCTGGTACCCACCATCGCTGAGGCGGTGAAAGTGCCCTGCATCGGGGCCGGCGGCTACGCGGATGGTCGTGGCCTAGCGGCAGCCCTGGCCCTGGGTGCTGAGGGCATATCTATGGGTAGCCGTCTGGCGGCCACTCAGGAGGCCGAAGTATCCGATGCTGTCAAGCAGACCTGGGTCAACGCCAGTGAAGAAGATACCGTTATCGACCCGGCCTTCGACGGCATCAACTGCCGGGTGCTGAGGAACAAGGCCGCCGAAGACCTGCTTCAGAAGAAAGCCTTCCCGCTGTTTGATTCCATCTCAGCGGGCCTGCACATGAAGAAAACACTGAACATGTCCTGGGGAGAGTTTCTCCGTACTGCCAATAATATGCGGAAACAGCCGTCAGGTGTCGGGGGTGGTCAGCGCGGCCTGGCTTCATCAATGCGTTTCGCCGTTGGCAGCCGGCTTTTCAGGGTAGCCCTGGAGGACCCCGTGAACGGTATCCTGATGATGGGACAGACTGCCGGCAGGATAAAAGATATCCCCACGGTAGCCGAGGTCATTGAGCGTACTGTTAAGGAAGCCGAAGAGATACAGAAAACGATGGCCAATCAGTTCGCCAACTGAGAGCAGGCAACCTAAATATCGTTATTGCGTGATTGCAGCCACTTCTGCTTCTGGTCTAGCCGCGTGGCCTCATCGGTAGGACGGTAGCGTACCATGAAGTCTTCCCTGAACAATGGAAAGGTACCATTGAGGATAGCATCACGCATACGGCACACCAGGTTGCTGATGAAGGTCAGGTTATGGATGGTTGCCAGCCGATAGGCAAGCAGTTCCTTTGCCTTGAAGAGGTGATGCAGGTAAACGGCTGAGAAGGTACGACAGGTATAGCAGTCGCACGCCGGGTCCAGTGGCCGCTGCTCTTCAGCAAAGGCAGCGTTAAGGATATTGACCCGTCCCGAAGACGTAAACAGAGCACCGTTCCGGGCGACCCGTGTCGGCAGAGCGCTGTCGAAGATATCAATTCCGCGGGCAACACACTCGACCAGGTCCTCCGGGGAACCGACCCCCATCAGGTAGCGCGGTTTGTCCTGAGGTAACAAGGCAGCCGTCTCCTCTGTGATACTCAGGGTTACCTGCTTCGGCTCACCGATACTCAGCCCGCCTATGGCATATCCGGGGAAGTCCATTGATGTCAGAAACTCAACTGACTGTTTTCGAAGTTCAGGGTAAATCCCGCCCTGGACAATCCCGAATAACGCCTGGTCACTGCGCCGTTTCGCTTTCAGGCACCTCTCGGCCCAGTGGTTTGTCCGTCTTAGTGCCTGCTCGACATGGGCGTAATCACTATCTATGGCAGTACATTCATCAAGTACCATAATAATATCGGCGCCGAGCGATTCCTGATACTGCACTGCCAATTCGGGTGTTAGAGTGTGCTCACTACCATCGATATGTGAGCGAAAGACGACCCCTTTATTATTGATGCGCCGCAGTCCCGCTAAGCTGAAGACCTGGTATCCGCCGCTATCGGTGAGAATAGGTCCGTCCCAGGCCATGAACTTATGTAAACCACCCGCCCCTTCAATCACCGGGATACCGGGGCGTAGATACAGGTGATAGGTATTGGCCAGCAGCATTGTCGTACCGACATCACGGACTTCCTCAGGAGTCAATGTTTTCACCGAACCCTGACTGCCTACAGGCATGAATACTGGTGTGGGTACAATCCCGTGAGGTGTAACCAGCTCGCCAGCCCGTGCCCGGCTGCCAGGGCACGTCTTTAACATTTGAAAGCTAACAGGGCTGTCTGTCATCTCGGCTTGAGACCTTTTCGTAAGAAAGCAATCCAGAAAACTCTACCTAACGCCCCTCTTCCAGATAAGCCTGAAGTATAACGGCCGCCGCAGCCGCATCGTACCTGGGCTTCTTCTTCGCCTTGCGCCCGGTACGCTGCATCAGCCGCCGGGCAGAGACCGTACTGAGACGCTCATCACGGAACTCTATCGGTATTTGTGTGTGGTGGCGTAGCTGCTCGACAAACTCCTCTACTTTAGATGCCTGCTGACCAACTGTGCCATCCATCGAGCGTGGCAGCCCCACGACTATCTTACCGACTTCACGTTGCTCTATTATGTCAAAAATAGTCCCGATATCCCTTTCTTCGCCGGTGCGTTCGATAATAGTAAACGGACTGGCCATTATCCCACCGGGGTCACTGAGGGCCACCCCTATCCTCTTATCTCCAATGTCCAGTCCCATGATACGCATGTATAACTATCGTCTTATATCAGGTCTTTGACCAGTCGCAGGCCCTCTTCCAGCTTACTCTTGTCCTTACCGCCCGCCTGGGCAAGCGTAGCCTTACCGCCGCCACCGCCGCCGGTCACCTGTGCGACCTGTTTCACGATGTCCCCGGCATTGTAACCACGCTCCACCAGGTCAGGCGTGACCGCCGCCAGGAAAAACGGCCTGTCGCCATGGACGGTCCCCAGCACCACAATTACGCTCTTCAGTTTGTCCCGCAGGAAGTCGCTCATCTCACGCAGTACCTGCTGCGGGAAAGGTCGCACGGCTGTGGTCAGTACCTTCACCCCTTTGATTTCCTCTACTTTATCAAGCAGGCGTTCGGCCACCATCCGCGATAGTTCCCGCTCCAGGGCCAGCGTCTGCTTCTGCCCGGCATTCAACTCGGAGACCACTCCAGATACCTTTTCCTCAACATCATCTGTAGAAGAGCCGATTGATTGGGCAATCCTCTCAAGTCCTGCGAAACGCTGCTCTACCAGCTTCTCGGCGCCCCTTCCGGTGACGGCCTCAATCCGACGCATCCCGGAACCGATACTGCTCTCACCGGTAATCAGGAAAAGGCCAATCTCACCGGTGGCAGTCACGTGCGTGCCGCCGCACAGCTCGGCACTGACCGTTGGCTCACCGCTCTTCACCACGCGGACAGTGTCCCCGTACTTCTCATCGAAAAGGGCAATCGCCCCCTGAGCAATCGCCTCGCGGTAGGCCATGTCCTCGGCACAGACAGGCAGGTTCTGTCGGATATGCTCATTTACGATTTCCTGCACCTGCTGTATCTCCTCCGGCATCATGCCTGTCAGATACGAGAAATCGAAGCGGAGTCGCTCCGGGGCCACCAGCGAGCCCCGCTGCTGCACCTCGTTACCGAGTACCTGGCGCAGGGCTGCCTGCAATAAATGCGTGGCGGTATGGTTACGGGCGATGTCGAGTCGGCGCTCTTTATCTACTGTAGCGGTAACTACATCGCCTACCGATATGATTCCTGTTTTTACCTCGCCTACATGCACCATAATAGTGCCAGAGATGCTACCTGTTATAGGCATCCGAATCGTACCAGTAACTTGGAACAGGCCTGCTGGTCCGTGAATCTCACCTGTATCCCCAACTTGCCCACCCATTTCCCCGTAGAATGGTGTTTCATCAAGGAATATATCAGCTGTCTCTCCATTGCTAACTGAGTTAACAGTCTGATCTCCAGCAAGGATAGCCACCACTCGTGTCTCCATTGTGAGGCATTCGTACCCAACAAAATGGCTTATTACTGTTGTAGTCCTCTCCTGTATATTCTCGAATCTCTGGGCTTCCTTGGCCCGCTGCCGCTGTGCCTCCATCTCCCACTCGAAACCTTCCATGTCCACGGAAAAGCCTTTTTCAGCGGCGACCTCTTTCGTAAGCTCCACCGGCAGGCCGTAGGTATCGTACAGGCGGAAGGCATCAAAGCCAGTAATCTCCCCCATCCGATCAGTTTCACGTTCATCCATTATCTCCGCCAGCACTTCTAACCCAGACCTGAGCGTCTCGCTGAACCTGGCCTCCTCAAGCTCGATAACGCGTGTAACGAAGTCCTCCCTCTCCTTCAGTTCTGGATAGACATGCCCCATTTTCTCCACGGTAGCCCGGGCAATCTCGGCAAGGAACGGCTTATCAAGCCCCAGCCTCAGTCCAAACAGCGTCGCCCTCCGAAGCAGACGCCGCAGTACGTAGCCCCGCCCTTCGTTACTCGGCATGACACCATCAGTAATGAGAAAGGTAATTCCACGACCGTGCTCCACGATGACCCGCATGGCATGGTCTGTCTCCTCATCAATCCCGTATTCCTTACCGCTCAGTTCGGCGATACGCTTAATCAGCGGAGCAAAGAGGTCTGTTTCGTATACCGTCGCCTTGCCCTGTAAAACTACGGCCATCCTCTCTATTCCCATACCGGTATCAATGCTTGGTTTGGGTAACAGGGTACGGTTTCCTTGCTTATCCTGGTCATACTGCATGAAAACCAGAGTTCCAATTTCGTTGAAACGACCACAGGCGCAATTTGGTGCGCAGGAAGACTTTCCACAACCATACTCTTCGCCGGAATCATAAAAAATTTCGGTATCTGGTCCGCAAGGCCCTGAGTCGCCGGCCGGCCCCCAGAAGTTATCTTCTTCACCAAATCTCAATATTCTTTCCTCAGGAAGTCCTGTCTCTCGCCAGTATTTGAAAGCCTCATCGTCATCGAGAAAAATACTCGCCCAGAGTCGTTCTGGGTCTATACGCAGGTGTTCTGTGGCAAACTCCCACGCCCAAGCAATCGCTTCCTTCTTGAAGTAATCGCCCACGCTGAAATTACCCAGCATCTCGAAGAACGTAAGGTGTGTCGAATCACCTACCGACTCAATGTCAGTGGCCCGGAAACATTTCTGGCACGATGCCAGTCGGCTGCTGGGAGGCACAGCTTCACCCAGGAAGTAAGGTTTCATCTGCACCATACCGGCGCTGGTAAGCAGCAGGGTCGGGTCGCCGTGTGGTATCAGCGAAGAACCTGGGACAACCTTATGCCCTTTTTCCTCGAAATATTTCAGAAATGCCGTACGTATTTCATCGCTATTCAAATAATTACTCCGGATTTTTTATGGGGCCAATTATGTCTGATTTTAGTGCACCAGCTATCACCTGTCAACGAGACTGACGTAACTGCCATTCGGCAACACACAAATTGACAACCTTCTCCTGTGTCACTTAAACTGTTTCTGGTATGGCAGGCATCGAGGCAATCAGCCACCAGCTGGCGGAAGCAATCAAAGGGCAGGACGCCGACTATGTTGAGGCCCGGCTAACCGAGGGCGAGAGCAGCAGCATTACCTATCGCGGTAGAAAGCTGGAGTCCATCGGGCGAAACACCGCCACCGGTGGCAACGTACGCGCCCTGGTGAAGGGCGGGTGGGGTTTCGTCTGCTTTAACGACTTCGATAACCTTCCGGAGAAGGTCTCCCTGGCGGTCAATCAAGCTCGTTTTGTCGGCAAGGAAACGAGCCAGCTTGCCCCGATAGAACCTGCCGTTGAAATCGTCCCCTCAACAATCGGTGAAGACCCCAAAGCCGTACCGCTTGCCGAGAAGAAACAGCTTCTCGATGAGTACAATGACATCATCTGTGGTTATCCAAAGATACAGACCTCCATGGTCAGCTACAGTGACAGTCATAGAAAGACCATCTTCCTGAACTCGGCAGGGAGCCGGATTGAGCAGGAACGTAGGGATACCGCCCTGAGACTGGCAGCCATCGCCGCCAGCAACGGTGAGGTACAGCAGGCAGGAATTAGCCTGGGTGGTCTAAACGATTTCGGTGCCGTCCGTGGTCTGCACTCGCAGGCCGAACAACTGGCCAAACGGGCAGTCGACCTGCTCTCTGCACCCCAGGTCAAAGGCGGAGAGTATACCGTGGTGCTCGACCCGATACTGGCCGGTGTCTTCACCCACGAGGCCTTCGGGCACCTGTCCGAGGCCGACTTCGTCTACGAAAACGACAGCCTTCGCGAGATAATGACACTCGGCAAGACGTTCGGAGAAGCCCATCTCAACATCGTGGATACGGCGACGCTGCCCGGACTGCGCGGCAGCTACAAGTACGACGACGAAGGTGTCCCCGCCACCAAGAACTACCTGATTCGGGAAGGTAAGCTGGTAGGCCGGTTGCACTCTCGCGAGACAGCCGCCAAGATGAATGAGAAACCTACCGGCAACGCCCGTGCTATCAACTATCGCCACCCACCGATAGTGCGCATGACTAATACCTATATCGAGCCGAGCACTACTTCATTCGGGGATATGATAGGCGATATTAAAGAAGGGGTCTATGCGAAAAACTGGTACGGAGGCGTCACCAGCATGGAAATGTTCACCTTCTCCGCAGGCGAAGCCTATATGATACGCAACGGTAAGATTGCCGAGCTGCTGCGGCCGGTAGTACTCACCGGCAATGTCTTCAATACCCTGGTTCATATCGACGCCATCGGTAATGACCTCGATATGAACCAGGGAGGCGGCTGTGGTAAGGGGGGTCAGTCCCCGCTGCCCTGCAGCAACGGTAGCCCCCACATTAGGATTAGCACCTGTCTGATTGGAGGCAGGTAGATGGAGGAAATCCTTGCCCGTGCCAGTAAAGCCGCCGAGGAAGCCGAGGTCTTTCTGGTCACCTCGGAGGAGACGCCGGTAGAGTTTGAAACCAACCGTCTCAAGCACATCCAGAGCAAACAGAACAGCACCGTGGCGCTCCGCATAATCAAAAACGGCAGGATTGGCTACGCCACTTCCACACGATTAGATGACATCGAAGAACTGATTAGTAATGCCCTGGCCACCGCCGAGTTCGGCACCGAGGCACGATTCACGCTTCCACCGCTGACACCTTACCCGGAAATTAAGATTTTCAACCCTGATATCGAG
Organism: Dehalococcoidia bacterium; assembly: GCA_011171075.1. Taxonomy (GTDB): domain Bacteria; phylum Chloroflexota; class Dehalococcoidia; order Dehalococcoidales; family Fen-1064; genus W589. Next base: position 18,403 of record DUFD01000045.1, read on the forward strand.
AAGGTTACTCTTGAGCAGATGGCGGAACTCGGCCAGGGCATGATTGATATACTGACACGGCACACACCAGAGCTTATCTGCGAGGCCAGAGTAATCCGTACCGTCACCGATGTCACTATCATAAATTCCCATGGTGGACAGGCCGACTACAAGCAGAGCGTTTTCATTGCAGCTATTGAGGGGCAGCTAATTCGGGATACGGACATGCTCTTTGTGGGCGAACACCAGAGTTCCTGCCACCCGCTCTTGGAAATCGATGATATTACCCGTAGAGTGCTCCAGCAGCTTGAGTGGGCCCGGGAGAATGCTCCAGTATCCACCAAATCAATGCCAGTCGTGTTTACGCCTCACGGAATAGTCAGCGCCTTCGCCGGTCCATTGATAGCCGCCTTCAACGGCAAAACCGTCCTCGAAGGGGCTTCACCCATCGGCAAAAAGCAGGGGCAACTGGTCTTTGATAAAAGGCTGTCACTAAGGGACGACCCGACGATAGACTACCGACCCGGCAGCAGCCCCTGCGATGATGAGGCTGTCCCCAGTGAGGTCACCCCTCTGATTGCCGAAGGGAAGGTCAGCAACTTCCTCTATGACCTGCAGACCGCCGCCCTGGCCAACACGCGGAGCACCGGCAACGGCCACAGGAACCAGGGGGGACAGCCCAGTCCGGCGCCCGGTGCCTTTGTGGTCACCCCGGGCGATACCAGTTTCGACGACATGGTACGTGACATCAAGGAGGGACTGGTGGTAGAACAGCTGATGGGGGCCACTCAGGGGAACGTCCTCGGTGGCGACTTCAGCGGTAACGTCCTGTTGGGGTACAAGGTGGAAGGCGGCAAAATCATCGGGCGGGTTAAAGACACTATGGTCTCCGGTAATATCTACCAGCTCCTCAAGCATGTAGCTGCCATCGGCAGCGACACCAGATGGATAGGCGGCTTCCTCAGCACCCCCTCCATATACTGTTCGTCAGTATCTGTGGCAAGCAGGTAGGTCAACATCAACACTCATATACAGTATGTTCTCTTGACCGCCTCAGGCCGACGTTGTACCATTTAGGTAGAACTCTCTGTAGAGGCGTCTGCTGCAATGAGTAATCTTGCCAGAATCAAGGCCCGGCCAAAGCTCGAATCGCCGGTTATGCTGGCTGCCTGGCCCGGTGTCGGCAATGTTTCGATGGTTCTGGCCAATTACCTTCTTAACAAGCTGGATTTCAAGGAGCTGGGCGAGATAAATGCCCCCTACTTTTTTGACCCGATTGGTGTCATTGCCCGTAACAATGTCGTGGAAGCCCCGCAGTTTCCACAAAGCAAGTTCTACTATCGCAAGGCCACAAGTGAGACGGAACGAGACCTGATACTCTTCATCGGCGATGACCAGCCGTCTTCTAAAGTCTACGAACTGGCAAACACCGTCCTCGATGTCGGCGTTGCTTTTCAGGTCGAAAGGGTAATCACCTGTGCCGCTGCCCTGACACGTATCCATTTCACGGAGCAGCCCAGGGTCTGGGGGGTAGCCACCAATCAATCGATAACCTCAGAGTTACAGGAGTGTGGCCTTATAGATCGGGGCAACATCCAGATTGCCGGACTGAACGGCCTGCTACTCGGGGCAGCTAAAGAGAGAGACATAAACGGTATTTGCCTCCTGGGTGAGGTGCCCGCACACGCCTCACGAATCGAGAACCCGATGGCTGCTCTCGCGATTATAGAAGTCCTCGCCGGAATACTTGGTATCGAGGTGGATGTTGCCGAGCTTTCCGAGACCGCCAGTGAAACAAGAGAGCAGATTAAACAGGCAACCTCTATCGCCATGGGAGAGTACATTGAGCATTTCACCCAGCCCATCTGGCAACAGGGTGGAAATGGCGAAGAGAACGACTACGATGAAGATGACGACGAGGAGGACTAGGCAAAGCTCACGGTCAGGGAATGATTAAATGTCTATCGAAGAGCTTCTGACCAGGCTTTCTAACAGCGACCTGTTAGATTCCGACCTTTCCGAACTATCAGGACTCGATACCGAACAACTGGCGCTATTCGAGCAGGCCTGGGGGAAAATTGAAACGGAACAGCGGTGCCGGATAGTCAGCCAACTCGTGAAGCTGGCCGATGAAAATGTCGGACTTAACTTCAACGTCATCTTCAAGAAATGTCTTACAGACCCTGATGCCGAGGTCAGAAGACAGGCCATCGAAGGGCTGTGGGAATGCGAGGAGTCCTCACTGGTACCACCACTTATTGATTTGTTCGAGAATGACAGCTCGGAGATGGTCCAGACCGAGGCAGCCGCTGCTCTGGGCAGGTTCGCCATGCTCGCCGAACATGGCAAGCTGCATGAAACCACGACAACCAGCCTTGGTCTGGCCTTGCTCTCCATAATTAGTGACGAAAATAAGCCAGTAAATATCAGATGCTGCGCCCTCGAGGCAGTCGCCCCGTTAAGTCTCCCCGGAGTTAGCAACGCCATCAGCGAAAATTATCAATGTGCCGATGACCAGCTCAACCTCAGCTCTATTTGTGCCATGGGCATAAGCTGTGACCCTTCCTGGCTGCCGACCCTGCTCGAGGAGTTGACCAACCCAGATGCCGAGAGACGCCGTGTTGCGGCCTCCGCACTTGGCGAACTGGAAGAGGAAGACGCCGTACCACAGCTAGCCGAGCTCGTTTATGACGATGACATCGACGTCCAGATAGCCGCCATCCGGGCACTGGGGGAGATAGGCGGCGCCGAAGCCAGGGAGTGCCTGGAGCTATGCCTTGACGACGATGAAGAAACCATACGCCTTGCCGCCGAGCAAGCCCTTGATTCGGTGGGTGGTAAAGAAGACCTGCAATCTTTCAGTACCTAGAAATCCTTTATTGATATGACAAACGATAGCAAGATAAGACTGCGTAATAAACGGCTCTCCGATGCCAGGAATGACTACGAATGGCATAGGGACTACGAGCTGGCCGGTTTGGATGCGACCACACCGATATCCTGCTCCTTTCAGGAATATCTGACGGACTATACCGATGAAATCCAGTACCCCTCCCCCTACCGCTACCCTTTCTCCGTGGAGACTCTGGACGGCAAACACATCGGTAACTGTGTCTATTACAACGTAGACGAGGGAAGGGGCGAAGCCGAGCTTGGTATCATGATTGGTGACCGCGAGTACTGGAATAAAGGCTACGGTACGGATGCCGTATCCGCCCTCATAAACCATATATTCCGCCGGACAGCACTGGACCGCATTTACCTGAAAACCCTTGTTTCAAATACCCGAGCGCACAGGTGCTTCATGAAATGCAACATGAAGCCCTGCGGTTATCTGCAGAGGGACGGATACGAGTTCCTGCTTATGGAAATCTATCGCAATGAGTGGAAGCAGCAGTCGGAAGGATCACACGCACCGAAATAGACACACACTAACCGGACATTAAGCTTGGCGATATTTATAGTAGTCCAGAGCGTTTCTTAATGCCACGGCACCCCGTTCCAGGCTGGTAAACGCCGGGATTCCTTTATCCTGAAGCTCTTTTACGATTGTCCGTGCATCCGCGATAACACGCGGCAGCATGGTCAGCTGGAGGCATACCATCACCGGTTTTGAAGTCCTATTACGCATCTCGGCAATTGCTTTTATATCGCTATCACGCTGATCATCCATACCCGGCGGGCCGGCACCACTGGCATTCATCAGCATCACGATGTTATCCGTATTGCTATCATGCTCAATAATCTCAATGATACGCTTCATCTGAGCGCGGTTTGGATTTCCGGTATCTATCGGGTTCCGATAACTTCCACCAATCACGGTGAAGAACTCCTCAAATTTATCGAAGGACTCCTGGCTGAGCGAAGGCACCTCCAGTCCTGTTTCGGTAAAGGCATCGGTAATCGCTACCGACTGTCCACCCGAACCACCCGCTAAAACTACCCGGTCTCCATAGACTGGCTTCAAATAGAAAAGGGCCTTCAGAGTATCAATCAGCTCATCCATCCCCAGAACCGGAATGGCGCCACCCTGCTTCATTGCTGAAGTCCAGATGGTCTGGGAGACCGCCAATGAGCCTGTATGCGAGGCAACCGCCCGACTACCACCTTCCGTACGCCCCCCTTTCCAGACAACCACGGGCTTCTTGCTAGAGACCTCCCGGAGCACCTCGAGGAGTCGCCTTCCATCCCTGACACCCTCTAAGTACATACCAATCACCTTGATAGTGTCGTCACGACCAAAATAATCGAGGTATTCAGCCGAGTCGAGCACGGTCCCGTTGCCAAAGCTGACCGACTTGCTGATATCCATCCCCTGAAGGTGGGCTTCAAGACTGAAATTGATAGCGTGGGTACCACTCTGTGAAATAAAGCCTATTGGCCCGGTTGTTCCCACATACTGCCCCATGTTCTGTCTCAAACCAACTGCCGGATTGAATATTCCCATGCAGTTAGGACCGATAAGATGAAAGCCGGCTTCTATCGCACGCGTGGTTAAAGCACGCTCAAGGTCAATACCATCCTCGGTGTCGGTCTCGGCGAATCCTGCGGTGAAGAAATGGGCAGCGGCTACGTCTTTTTTAATGCAGTCCTCCAGTATCTGGAGGGCATACTTCCGGCCAACGGTGACTATCGCCAGGTCCACCGGCTCAGGAATATCCAGCAGGCTGGTGTAGTTCTCCACGCCCATCTCTTCAATTTGCGCGATGGTTTTTGGGTTTACCTGCACGGAATAGCGTTTGCCATTGAAATTCTCACTGGAACGAAGCCACTGGAAGAATCCCGAATCCCCCACCACAGCCAGCACCTTGGGATTGAAAGCCCTCTCCAGCTTGGACAAATCTGCTTTCAATTCATCACCTCTGAGTATTCACGCTTGTAGTCCGCTCGTTATGAGCTGGCAGATTACTCTATTCTATCTCAGGAAGGCCGACACGACAACCCAGATGACATATTATGTAAATATATCGCACCATTGCTGTAATGGGAAAACAACCGGTCAGCTACATCGAGAAAGATGGCGGCCTTTCTCATTCTGTAGCCGAACCACTACCTGAAAAAAATCAATCAGAAGAGGGTAAGTCGCAATCGACACAGAGCATCTCTACAGGGAGACCAACAGCCTCAGCCAGTTCTTCAATTGTAGGGTGTTCTGCGCTGTCAACGCCCAGAAAGGCAGCCCTCTCCTTGAAATCAGGAATCCTGGCAGCCAGAAGCTCACCCTTTTTAATGGTTTTACCCCAGGGACAATAAGATAGGGAGTCTGGATTAGAAACCCTTAGATGAACCTGAGTAAAACCCAGGTTCCTGATCTTCGGTATAGTGGTTCGTTGAGTCTGAGTCCCTCGCCTGATGGAATCATCACAAACCACTAATACTTTCCCACTGTAATCTTCACCGCTGACGAGTTGTTTGGTGTGAGCGTAAGTCTCTCTCTTTTCCTGGGTTAACTGCAGGTAGCTCCTACCGGCATATGGATATTTAATCAGAACCTCATCATATACAGGAGCTTTCTCTACCTTCCCCTCATTCTTCTGTCGGACAAACTCCTGAGCATAACCTATCGCACAGAACCTGCCAGAATCAGGAATCGGAGTAACTATGTCTGGAATGAATCCCCGCTCAATGTCTCTACGAGCCAGAATAGCTCCCAGCCTCTTTCTGACCGCGGTGACCGGGATATTCCGAAAGACTGCTCCCGGGAAATTGGTATAGACCCATACGAAAGAGCAAATCTGAGTCCTGGCAGTTGGCATCTTTTCTATCGTTTCCAGGCCCCCGTTCTTCAATAATACAATCTCGCCTGGTTCTACATCACGAAGAGGTGTGAAGCCGCAGTTATGAAAACCGCTCGGGTCTGTAGTAACGGCTACTGCCCCCTTCTTTTCTCCGATAACCAGCGGCCAGTGACCCGTGGGACAACAAGCTGCGTAAATACCTTCATGAGTTAAAACCAGGAGCGCATAAGCTCCCAGTATCTCTTTCGTCATTCTTTTTATGCCATCAACCAGTCCTTCTCCCTGAGAAATTAATTTCACAATTATCTCAATACACTTCCCTTCCCAGGCAAAGGAATGGCCAGCTGCTTTATATGCACTTACCAAATCCTCTCGATTGATGAGATTGCCGGAAAAACAAGCCGCGAACTCACCCAGTTTAGAATCAGCCAGGACTGGTTCTCTAGTATCGCCACAATAACCTATTCCTTCTGTACCCTCGAGGCCAGCTAGGTCTTCACTGAAGGTTGGCCTAAAGAGTCCCCGGTGTGTGCGTATTTTGATACTTTCTCCAGCATAGGAAGCCAGTCCGGCATATTCTTCACCAAGGTGTTGCTGGTAAAATGTCTCCCAAAAAAGGTCCTGCAAGAAGTCGCCATCGTATTCTTTCGGCTCTATACTTAATCCGAAAAGTCCTGGCATTTTCTCCCCCTCTCGGTTTATGTGCTGCCAGCTCTACAAGTTTGACCTTCGCTTAAAGCATAACATAATATGCTTATGTAAAGCTGGCTATTTGATGCCCTTTCTCTTGAAGTGCTCTGTCCGGGATTTCCAGCGCCAGTTTGTCCATCTCCAGCTGGACAGGCATCGGGTAGTCGCCGGTGAAACAGACCATACAGAATAGCTCCCTCGGCATAGCTACCGCCTTGAGCAATCCTTCAACACTCAGGTAGCCCAAGGAATCGGCACCGATAAAGTTGCGAATTTCCTCAACACTCTTACGGGCTGCGATGAGTTCCTGGCGGGTGGCCATATCTACACCCAGGAAGCACGGGTAACGTATTGGCGGAGCACAGATACGCATGTGGACTTCTTTGACCCCGGCTTTTCTCAGCAGGTCAACGACCTTCGGGGTAGTGGTACCCCGGACGATGCTGTCATCCACCACCACCAGTCGCTTGCCATCCAGCATTTGAGGTAGAGGGTTGAACTTCAGCCGGACACCGAGGTCCCTTATCCGCTGGTCGGGCTGAATAAAGGTACGCCCTATATAGCGGTTTTTCATCAGCCCTTCACAGAATGGCATACCGGTAGCAAGCGAATAACCGATGCCAGCGGCTGTCGCCGAGTCCGGCACACCCATCACCATATCGGCCTCGACCGGATGCTCTTCGGCCAGACCGGCACCCATGGCCTGCCGTATGGGATAAAGCAGCTTGCCGTTGATAATACTGTCGGGTCGGGCAAAGTAGATATACTCGAAGATACACAGGGCCCTTCTCTCAACCTGCTCCTGATAGCTATCGAGGCCGTTCTCGCTGATACGAAGAATCTCCCCAGGCTCGATTTCACGTATGAACTGCGCTCCAATGTGGTCTAGCGCACAACTCTCTGAGGCAACTACCCAGCCGCCGTTTATCACCCCGAGACAGAGAGGGCGGACACCCCAGGGGTCACGCACAGCGTAGAGGCTATCCCTGGTTAGAAGACAGAGAGAATACGCTCCCTGGAGCCGGTGCATAGCATAGCGAATTCTGTCCACCCAGTCCTTTCCTGGTGACGAGATAATGAGGCTGGCGATGACTTCGGTATCTGTGGAGGTGCGGAAGGTATAGCCGTGCTGGACAAGTTCCTCGTGGAGAAGTTCGGCATTAATGATATTACCGTTGTGGGCGATGCCAATGGTATGATTGCCTTTTCCGACGAGGAAGGGTTGCACATTGGATACCCGACTCGAACCGCGGGTTGAGTAACGGTTATGGCCAATGGCAATGTGCCCGATGAGGCCACTCAGGGTCTCTTCATCAAAGACGCGGGAGACAAGCCCCATATCACCGGCAACCTGCATCCGCTTGCCGTCGGCAATGGCGATACCGGCGCTTTCCTGACCGCGGTGCTGTAAAGCAAAAAGAGCGAAGTATGTGAGTCGGGCTACGTCCTCACCGGGACTATAGACTCCAAAAACTCCGCAACTCTCGTGCAAGGTTGCCCCTCTTCGCTCAGCTTGTCCACCTTCATTATATAACAGGGGGCGAGGAGGGTCAATCATTCCCCTAACCTGAGCGTTCAGACTTACCGGCACGGTCGACCAAGACTATCTGCAACGGGGCATATAGTCCGATAGTGCTATTGAAATATATCGGGCGGAGTGTTAGACTGCCAGCACAGGATTAACAGAGGTAACAGCTATTGAGTCGTTTCCTGCTGGTCATATCCGCCTATATAATAGCCGAGGCAATTGTCGTAGCCCTGGCGGTTATCTTTATCGATATCATCTGGATACGGGCTGTCCTGATGGCAATCATCCCCATCATCTTCATCATTGCCGCGATACGCAGCGATAATGATTAAGCACCAGGGCAACACTGAAAAGAGCTACTAACTGTGAAGGCAACCGGTTGGGAGAGGATATACCGAGAGCAGGGCGACCTCCAGTATGACGTTTTGCCCAAGATAGAGAAAGCGTCCAGACTTTTCAAGAAGAAGGGCTACAGGAATGTCCTCGACCTCGGATGTGGCACCGGCAAGCACAGCGTCTTCCTGGCACAGGAAGGATTCGAGGTATACGCCACCGACATGTCCCGGACCGGCATTGAAATAGCCAGAGAAAAAGCCGAATCTTTAGGACTGTATGACATCCATTTCAAGCAGCATGACATGGTAAGGATCCCCTTTACAGATTGTTTCTTCGATGCTGTCATCTGTATATGGACGATATATCACGGGACACTGGACAGGATTCAGGAGACCATCAACGAGATATACAGGGTTCTGAATCCGGGCGGGATGGTGCTTACTGACTTTCTGACGGTCAACGATGATACATACGGGACTGGCAAGGAGATTGAGAAAAACACCTTTCTCGGTGAAAAGAAGACGGAAGAGGACGTGCCACACCACTATACCACCAGAGAAGAGCTTGTCCATCTGTTCTCACGCTTCGGGCAACTCCAGATTAAGGCGTCCTCTAACTCTTACACAGACGAGACCGGCAAGCATTATACCAGACGCTACTACGATGTTGATGCCGTTAGGTAGATGACTGCTTTCCCATCCCTGCATGAGTACTGTTATCACGCCGACGGCAGTTCAGAAGTGCAGTTCGGGCACCTTGTCGCCTTAATTGAGATATTTGTGTAGCAATACGGGCATTCTTTAGTGGTCGGTTCCGCCGCCACCTCTGCTGCTTTCTGGCGTGCCTGCATTTTGGCTATTGGCCGCACTATAAAGAAAAAGATAGCAGCCGCCAGGATTAGAAAGCTGACTATGGCATTGATAAAAATACCGTAATTTATGGTAACGGCTCCGGCTTCCTGGGCGGCAGCAAGGGAGGCATAGGGGCCAGCCACGGTACCCTCTTTCAGGACGACAAACAGGTTGGCAAAATCCACGTCCCCAAGTGCCAGTCCAATTGGTGGCATAATAACATCTTTCACAAATGAATTGACAATGGCAGCAAAGGCTACACCGATTACTATACCGACAGCCAGGTCAACCACATTCCCGCGGGTTATGAATGCCCTAAAATCCTTTAACATCAGTACCCCTCCACATTTAATGTACGGAATAATCACATAAATGATTCAGTTTGTCAATAGGGATTCTTCTGTCAATAAACTTTTCTCCAAACAAAAAAGGGGAGCATCTCTGCTCCCCTTTTTCTTCATACTGGCTGGACCATAACTACATATTAGTCAAAGAAGCTCTTGTCCAGGTCACCGCTGTTGGAATAGCCCCGGCTCTCCCAGAAGCCCCGGTAGTTTACGTCATCAGACAGCTCTATTTTCGTTATCCACTTTATCCACTTGTAGCCCCACTTGCTCTCGGCCACCAGCTGAAAGGGGAAACCCCTCTCCGGGGGCAGTGGAACATCATTCATCTTGTAGGCCATGATGATGTCGTTGTTCGCTACGTACTCAATCGGGAAAGAGGTGGTGTAGCCGTCATAGGCGTGAAATATAACTGTCCTGGCATCATCCGTAGGCTTGACTTCGGCGAGCAGGTCTCTGACCAGAAAGCCTTCCCACAAAATGGTGGCATCCCACCCCTCGACGCAGTTCAGCGTGACAACCTTTTTATAGCTCTGGTGGTCTCTTATAACCTCGTCATAGGTGTAAGATTGAGGGCACTCGACCAGCCCTGTGATTTCAAGTCCGTAATCCTCAATATCAACGTACTGCGGCCCCCTGATAGAATTCTCTCTGAAATCGTTCACCGAGGAAAGGTCTTCACCCTGATATTCCCTGATTTCCTGAGATTCAAGCACCTCTACTACGTTCGTCGTACAGCTATTGATAGCCAGCAGCACGACTGATAAAGCAGCAAAAAATGCAATCGCCGCAACTATGACTTTCTTCCTCATACCTCTACCTCCAGCCCCCACACGTGCAATCTGAATCCAGAACATGATATAGGTGACCTGCACCGATTCATACACGTACATTGTGAACGATAACAGGTGTTTTAAATATGACTTTTATCTCACTCGTAAAAAAGTGGGTATCATCCAAACGGATAAAAAGCCATATATAGGAAAGGCTAGACTGAAGGGTATGCATACTTGGCGGCACGATGTTCAGATGGCGCTATGAGCTTGAGCGTATGACGTAGTGCGTGGTGCCCCCGGTCACGGTCTCACTGCGAAGTGACAGGATGATATATACCAGGTTCCACGAGTCGACACCGGTGGGCAGTTCAAGCTGTGCGGAGGTATCGCCGGGCTCAAGCAAACCATCCGACCACTTGATTTCGAAGGTGTCAATGTCCACGCCGTCTTCACTCATCCCGTACGAACGGGAGTTCCAGACATTGTTCCATGGATTCTGCCCGTTGGAAAGGGGTACCCCGTTGAAGTACAGGGAGTCACCCCACCAGACGTAGTCGCCCTCACCCACGAAGATGGTCATCTTGGCGGCATTACCGTCCACTTCCTCACCCCCGATAGGCTCCGGCACTATGAAACCGGTGATATTGCCCCCTGCCTCGCCATCACCATCGAAGTCGATGTTGGAGGCATTATGAGCATAGATAAAGTCGTCGTAGAGATAGAGCTGGTGCCCTTCGGTCTCAACACTGCTGTAAACTATAAGGAGAGACCAGCCGGCATATGACCAATCGTTGCCGGTATCGCCGTCAACGCCACCCACGGTGTAGCTCCCGTTACCGGGGTAATTGGTAGCCGGGTCAGGGGCTTTGGCACTGAATGTTCGAACCAGGGCGGTTACATCTCTAAAGCAGGCATAAGAGAAACCGTTCGGGTCACCATCGGAATCGAAGTTTGGCAGGACCTGGCTGCCACCGGCTATCAGCGCCTGAGTACCCTGCGCAGGTTGACCATCGCCATCGAAGTACACCCGGTTACCGTCTATTTCAAAGACAATACTGGTGTCGGGGGCATATTCGGCAAAGGTAATCGAGAAATTATCGATATAGCAGTATTCATCACCACCACCAAAACCCTGCAGGTAGAACCGCATCTTGAAACTATCAGTTAAGAAATCGTTAGGGATGATATAGCTAAAGACCTGCGGTGAGCTGCCAATATTACCCGCGAAGGCTGTATTCATACTCCCCCAGGTCACGCCGCCATCCCCCGAGAACTGGAACAGGAGGGCATCGAAGTCTTCCAGGTCTCCCCACTCGTACTGCTGCCACTGGATACGCACCATTCCCTCTTCATATGAGGACAGGTCGTCAACGACACCGTCTTTCAGGGCCAGATACCTGTGCCAGTCGGGGGCTTCGCTGATATGATGCCCGACAAAGCTCTTCCCGCCACCTCCCCAGTTCCTAATACCCCAATCATTAGCCGGGTTATCCCAGTCGCCGAAATTAGAGCAGCTATTCTGATATATCACGCCCACATCGCAATCTAGCCAGCCCGACCAGTAAAGGTAAGCGGCCACCACATCAGCATCGTCAGGGATATCGGTAACCGCCGTGGTGCTGTCTGCAAGAAGCAGGTCACGGATGCCATTCGAGTCACCATTGATATCTATCATCAGTGAATTGCCGATGGCACGATAGTCGCCCTCTAAAGCTGAACCGAGCTTACGAAGCCCGTATTTGACAAAGTAGACTTCTATCTCGGTTCCCCCGGCGACAGAGACGACACGGAATACCTTGGTCTCAGCATCCCACGAAAGGGGAACATCACTGACTCCACTGGTGGTTGTCCATGACACAGCTGAAGGACTGGTATTTTCTTCAGCCGCCGTGTATTCGAGAGTAATTTCTGTAATCTTGGGTGAGCCTACTGAGCCGGCACCTGGAAAAGACGTGAACGGCACAGACATGAAGTTCCAGATAATTGCCTGTCCGCCACAGTGGGATTCAACCTCCGGTACAGAGTAGTAATCTGCAAAGGCGTCATCCTCCAGGCTGCTGGAACCGGGCACATAGGTAAAACCGAGCGGGAGCCATATCCCGATAGTCTCTATCCTTAAATCATCCTCTTCTCCCGCTTCCGGATAGAACGTTATCTGAATCTGATAAGTAGAGACTTCAGGAGAGTTGCCAGTCACCACCAGTTTGCCCGAATCGATGATGGTCTCTCCCTCCTCCTTGGTTAGGGCGGGAACATCCTTGGGAATCCAGATATTTTCGATGCTGACAGTGGTGTCCTTCTTGTTAATCTGCTCACTGAGACCGTAGCTCCAGGTCGTATCGAAATCATAAGGGCTGTAAGCAGGTTCGGTCAGCAGAGACTCAAGACTGTCGTTGTTTATCCACCACAGGACGTCTTCAATACCAGAGTCAGCCGCATAAAGCTCGTCTGTCTTCTTCTCGTATAGGCGTCCAGACTTTAGTGAAGTCTGCATATATGACAGGAGAGGAGGGAGGCTGAGACTTCCCAAAAGGAGCAAGATAAGGACCGGAATCAGTGCCTGGCCCTTCTGTTCAGGCAGGACTCTTCTAAGTTTACTTCGTATCTTTCTAATCATAACAGACACACCCGGTTACAGTCCGGGTCTTGGTGCTACCTCGCGCACCTTACCCACGCTAACTGCATGCAATCCCTCACCAATAGTGGCGGTTATCTTCAATGTAAGTACCTCGCCTGAGAACGTGCAGTTGGTCATTTCAGCATCCGGGTTGATATATTGAGCCACCACGGCTTCAGTCTCCTCACCACTATCGTTCGAATACGACCGTGTAAGGTTACCATCTACAATTGAATAGACCACCTCGTGCCCGACATTATCCCAGGCAACCCACCTCAATGTGAGAGGGAATCCAGAAGCCCCTTCCGGAGACACGGTCTGCGCCATCTGAACATCACGGCTCATCCAGTGAATGGCATTTAATGCTTGATGCCTCGCCGAGGTTGCAGCCGTATTCTGGTCGCTCTGAGTCATAACATGGTAGGTAGCTGCGCCGGCGCCCAGGCCGATTATGCCAGTTATAGCGAGGGCCACCACCAGCTCGATTAAGGTAAAACCTTTCTCTTTCTTTATCAATCGCCTGAACTTCATCGGTTTACCTTGTAGCTTTCCAGAGTAGCCACTTCCTTGTTACGATGGGTGATTGTTACCGTAATCTTCTGAATGCTGCCGTTCCGAAAAGGGTCGATATCTACTACGGCGGAGTAGCTGGCATACTCGTCTGAGATAGGGATAGGATCATACGTAAGGGCATAACTCATCTTCCGCAGCTCCTCCATCTGGCTTTCCGCCAGGATTCTACCGGAGGTCTGCTCATCGGCAATCATACGGGAACTAGATGAAGTGGCGACTGCACTGAGAAAGCAGACCCCGATGATGCCAATTAGAGCCAGGGCTACCGCCGCTTCAACCAGTGTATTTCCCCTCTCACCACTCATCTGCCCGAACTCCCCCGACCAGATTCACATGCCCTGAAGATATCTCCATACTTAGGTATTGATACATATTCTTCAATAAGGAAATACACGTATGAATTCTACGTATATCCCCAAGTGCTTACTAGATACCCATCTGTACCTACAATTATCAACGGTGAAGGTGAAGGTATCAATTGCTCGTTAGTCATGTTAGACATGGTATTTTCGTACCACACGGTTGAAGTCGCCCTTCAGACAAAGGTTAAACTTGTCCCTCATTTGCGCTCGCTGACTCAAGCGGGATATAATCGGCAAGGCAAGGAGAGATTCTATGGCTAGGGGCAAGAACCGCCAGATTGTGCGCACCACTACCTGGTCTGCCGGGCCCGGCTGTCACGGCGGCTGCGGTGTGCTGGCACACATTGAAGATGGCAAGCTGGTCAAGATTGAAGGCGACCCGGAGCATCCATGGAACCAGGGACGTCTCTGCTCGCGGTGTCTGGCCATGACACAGTATATCAACCATCCCGACCGATTAACCCGTCCCCTCAAAAGAGTCGGGGAGCGCGGTGAGGGTAAGTGGCAGGAGATATCCTGGGACGAAGCCTTCGACCTTATAGAGCAGAGGCTGGGCAGGATTCGAGAGGAATACGGACCGGAAAGTGTTATCTTTTCCATGGGGACTGGCCGGGACATCGGTGCCTGGATATGCATGCTTGCCTATGCCTACGGCAGTCCCAACGTCATGTTCGCCCTGAGTGGAATTGCCTGCTACAGCCCGAGAATCTCAGCGGTAGAGACCGTACAGGGCGACTACTGCATCCTTGACGCCGCCCAGTGGTTCCCGAAACGCTACGAAGACCCGCGTTATAAAGTGCCGGAATGCATCGTGGTCTGGGGCTATAATATCCCGGCCTCATGCCCCGACAACGTCTTCGGACACTGGATAATCGACCTGATGAAGAAAGGTACCAAGATTATCGCTATCGACCCACGATTGTCCTGGTTTGCCTCGAGAGCGGAAAAATGGTTGAGGCTCCGTCCCGGTACAGATGGCGCTCTGGCCATGGCCTTTCTCAACGTAATTATTAACGAGAACCTGTACGACAAAGAGTTTGTCGAAAAGTGGACTAATGCGCCTCACCTTATCAGAGCAGACACAGGGAAACTGCTCCGGGAAAGCGATTTGGTTCAGGGTGGCTCTCCGTCAAACTTCGTCGTATGGGATACAGCCAGTAAGTCACCGGTAGTATGGGACTCCGAACAGGTAGATTACAAATCTGCCGATTTAAAACCAGCTATCGCAGGCGAGTATGAGGTCACTCTTACCGACGGTACCAGAGCGCCTGTGAAGACGGCCTGGAGCGTATTTGTCGAGCAGGTCAACCAGTACCCCGTAGAGCGCGTATCCGAGATAACCTTGGTACCACAGAAAGACATCGTCGAGGCTGCACGCCTTTATGCCAGAAGCAAACCCGCCGCGATACACTGGGGCGTACCGATCGATATGACACCGGCGATTACGCCGACAGTGCAGGCGATTACCAATCTGTGGTGCCTCACCGGAAACCTGGACGTGCCCGGCGGAAACGTAATATCCCGCTATGCCTTTGATGCCGTTGCCTATGCGCTGCCCGGCGCGAAGGGTGTAATCAAGCTGAAGTCTAAAGAGGATGACGCGAAAAGGATAGGTGCCAACCAGTATGGTCCGCTGCGCAAATTCATCTGGCGGGCGCAGACCGACCTCACTCTGGAGCAAATCTTTACCGAAGACCCCTATCCCATTAAAGGCATGTGGCTACAGGCTTGTAACCCTGTAGCCGGTATCGGACTTGAGCCTAAAAAGTGGGTCGAAGCCCTGAAGAAACTTGACTTCGTGGTGGCTGTTGACCTTTTCATGAACCCGACCACCCAGTTGGCCGACGTGGTCCTTCCAGCAACCACCTTCCTTGAGAAAGATAGCGTCCGGAGCTGGTGGGTACCTCTACAGAGCATTAACAAGGCGATTACCGTCGGCGAGTGCAAACCCGATATTGAAATCAACTTTGAGCTTGCTAGAAGATTCGACCCCGATTTTCGCTGGAACAATATCCACGAGCTTTTCGACGAGATTATCAAGCCTTCCGGCCTGACCTTCAAGGAGTTGCAACAGAAAGGCTGGGCTTTCCCACCGGAAGGTCATCCCAGCCACCCATATAACAGGTACCAGAAAGGGCTGCTACGCCCGGACGGAAAACCCGGCTTCCAGACCCCATCAGGTAAGGTAGAGCTGTACTCCTCGCTGCGTGAAGAGTGGGAACTGGAACCTGTGGCCCATTACGAAGAGCCGCCTTTCACACCTGTCAGCCAGCCGGAAATGCTAAAAGAGTACCCCCTGATATTGTCCACAGGGAGAAGGTCGCCGGTCTACTTTCATGCCGAGCACAGGAATATCCCCTGGCTGAGGGAAATAGACCCCGACCCAATAATGGAAGTCCATCCGGCTACAGCCGGAAGACACAACATTGCCAACGGCGACTGGGTATGGGTCGAGAACTGGCTTGGCAGGTGTAAATTCAGGGCGAAGATTACCCTGGTGGTGCCCGAGTGGATGGTGATGACCGCTCATGGCTGGTGGTTCCCCGAGGAGGCCGGTGAAGAGCCCTCTCTATTCGGCGTGTGGAAATCTAATATCAACCAGCTTATCCCCATGGGTTTCCAGGGGAAGGACGGCCTGGGCTCCCCGATGAAACACCTGCTCTGCAAGATTTACAAGGTCGACGAATAAGAGGAGTCCTGAGATGCCGGAGAAATGTGAATACGGCCTGTTGATAGACTACGAATACTGCACCGGCTGCTATGCCTGTCAGGTCGCCTGTGCCCAGGAATACAAATGGCCAGCGGGGATGGGAGGAATCCGGGTCATTGAAGTGGAGCAGAAGTTACCCAACGACAGGGCATACCTCACCTACCTACCCTTTCCTACCGAGTTGTGTATACTGTGTGCGCCCCGTACCAGGCAAGGGCTAGAGCCAGCCTGTGTCAAGCACTGCATGGCATCCTGTATGAAATACGGGAAAATCGAGGACCTCGCAAGGGAACTGAGCAAGAAACCGCGCATGGTACTCTGGGTACCACGGTCGTGATTATCCAGGATATTACATCCCTTTTAAGATTCACCGGAGAATAAAGACATGTCGACAATTATTCTAGACCAGAAAGCAATACGTGACCTAATCAGTATGCCAGAAGTCATTGGAGCGGTGGAACAGGCTTTCAGAGACTGGGCTCAGGGTAGTGGCAGCATGCCACCGAAGGCATACCTGCTCCTTGACCAGGGTGACTTCCGGGCGATGCCGGCGGCCTTGCCACAGGCTGCCGGAGTAAAGTGGGTGAATGTACATCCTCAAAACCTATCTCAAGGTTTGCCCACGATTATGGCTATTATGATTTATAATGACCCGCAAACAGGTTACCCGCTGGCGGTGATGGATGCCACTTACATTACCGCGTTTCGAACCGGAGCTACGGCAGCCATCGCCTCCAAATACCTGGCAAAACGAGACTCTCGTACTCTGGGTATTATTGGTGCCGGGCGTCAGGCGTATACCCAGATTGAGGCTCATATGCAGCTGTTTGACCTCGAGCTAATCAGGGTATTTGACCGTTCCAGAGATGCCACCATGGCGTTGATTAATCATCTCCCTGACTATAACCTCCAAGAGTGTTCATTGGAAGAAACGGCAGCCTCCGATATCATCTGCACCTTGACGCCAGCGCGCGCACCATTTCTGAAAAAGGAATGGATTGCCCGGGGAACACATATTAACGCTGTTGGTGCTGATGCAGAAGGAAAGGAAGAGCTGGAACCCGCCATATTGGGAGATGCGATGGTAGTTGTCGACGATATAAGGCAGGCCAGCATTGCCGGAGAAATCAATGTTCCTGTCACCAGGAAAATCTTTTCCATTGACGAAGTCTACGGAACTCTGGGACAAATTATCATCGGTGAGAAGCAGGGCAGGACGGACAACGACACAATTACCGTTTTCGACTCTACCGGAGTGGCTATCGAGGACTTAGCTGTGGCAAAACTGGCATACGAGAAAGCCAGTAAATCGGGTAGTCATGTGTCTATGGACATCATAGAAGTTTCGCCATGAGTTGTACAACCGACAACTATAATAAGATTTAGTTATCTAGATGATGGGCCTTGCCAGACAAGTCTTGAACCTGATTTAAGAAGAAACGGCCCATTCCAACCATTCATGAAGCACTGATTTCGCATCACATCCGTAGGTCTATTGTTCTTCTGCCAGCGAATACGTTAACAACCAGTCGTATATACTGATATCAAACGGGTCATATTCCTTGCTTTCTTTGCCCATTCCGGTTAAATCATACGTACTGTGCCAGCCACCGTGGTCTACATCCGGATAAACAGTTAATCTTGCCTCGGGTACGTTACTGAAGCCTTCTTTCATTTCAATGGCCGTCTGTAAAGGCACCACGTCATCAAAGGCACCATGAAAAATCCAGATTGGAACCCTGGCCTTTTTTGCTTCAGCCGCATTTCCTTCACCACAGATAGCTACGGCGGCCGCCACAAGACTTCTGTTACCCGTCTCAGCCAGATACCTGTAAATACCATCTGCCCCCCCGCTCAAGCCAGTCATGTATATACGTCGTTTATTAACACGATAGTTCTTAATAATATAACGAATGAACTTGTCCACCTTTTTTGCCTGCCAGTATTTATCATGACATTGGGGACTGACGACGAGCATTGGATAAGCGGGATTCCATCTGCCCTGGCGGATTAAGTACGGCGGGCCGTGTACTAATACCAAGTCAATAACCCCGCCAATCTTGGAGCTATTCCCCTGCTCACCATCACCGTGAAGGAATAACAGCATCGGATAAGTAGCTGAAGTCTGCTCATACCCCCCCGGAAGATATATGAAAAAACCATACGGCGCGTCTGTTTTATCCAGAATGTATGAAATATGCCTCCCACCCGTATCTGGTGGTAAAGACTTCAGGTCTGTAAAATCATTGCTCTTTACAGCCCTGAAATGCTGGTAATCACTCATTTCATATTATTCCCATCTTATTCCCATCGCTTAGTCTAAGTAATTTCCCGTCCTCAGATTCCATACTCTTTCATTATAGCTGAGGCAGGTCGTTAGCTCTGACATCATCCGAACTAAAGCCAATACCAGCTACGGACTCAGACAATATGCCGCTGGAAAAACTGGGAGACCTGACTTACATATGTATCCGGCATCCTGCGATAGACGTTAACGTGCTCGGTATTAGGCACAATCCATATCCTGTCTTCCGGGTTATCGGAGATAGCGTGAAGCTCAATGGTTTCGTCGGCGGATATTACCTGGTCATCCTCACCATGGATGAAAAAGATTGGCTGGTCCACCTCTTCTACTACCTGAGCCGGCCTTACCCTACTGAAGTCTGCCTTAAAGAAAACACGTCCGGTAAACGCCACGAAGATGGCGAACCAGGAGGGGAGGTGGAACGGTCCCACGTACCAATTTTGCAGGTCTATCATGTAATCCAGGAATCCACCATCACTGACAACCGCTGGAATACGAGGCTCCTGTGCTGCCACCAGGAGCGCTACTCCGGCTCCCAGTGAAAATCCCAGCAGCCCGATACGCTCCATTGGAATGCCGCGTCCAGTTACGTAATCAATAGCACCGAACACATCCCATTGTTCGCGGTCTCCCTCCGAACTGCGCTGCCCTTCGGATTCCCCGCGAGCCCGAAAATCAAAAAGCAACACGCTAAAACCGCGGTCAACCAGGTCCTTTCCCAGTCGCAAGGCCCTAATCTGCGGGCTGTTCCTGTGGTGCCCCGTACCCTGGAGCAGAATGACACACCGGTCGTCCGCGGTAGCCGGCAGATACCAACCGCTCAATTGAACTTCATCGCCTCTGCTGGGGAAAGTCACGTCTTCCCACGAGAGCCCCAACATGGAGGGATGCCCACCCACAGATACCCTCTCAACCATGGTCAACTTGTGGGCTACCCAGGTGGCATATGCTAGTATGACCAGCAAGACCAGGAGGACTAGCCCCGCCAATCCGAGGAGAATTGGTGTCATCAACTGTCGTTACCTTATATCACACCGGACTTACGTACCCGCGGTTTCCGTTTAGCGAGCTGCTGCTTCTCATACCGGTCAGTGTGCGATGCCTCGAGGCTGGCGTCAAAGAATCCGCGTCTTTTCATAATAACGCGCCTGCCATCCATGACCAGCATCCAGACGATGTGCCGGACAAGCTCATCGGGTACGCCGTCGGCAAAGTAAGACCTGGGATTCATATCAGGGTCGGCGTTTATGTAGTCCACGACGTAGAAATTACCGTCCTCGTCAAGGCATATCTCCGAAGTGAAGAACTTCATCTTGGAGACGCGAGCAATGTCTCTCATAATACGGCCCAAAGGAGCGAGACCGTGATATCGGCTCTGTGCGGGTGTGACCATCTGGTACTCGCCGTCTGAGGGGTCCCACCAGCAGGGGATTACTTCATCGATGATGTGGAACATGCGGAACCAGCCCTTATGTGACCCCAACCATTTCGGAGCGAGCCGCCGCTGTACCAGGAAGGCGCTGGAGTTCGGGACCTGTTCCGCTGAATGGAGCAAGTCTTCGTGGGAATGACCCTCGACTATCACACCCATACTGGAATCTCCCCAGGCAGGTTTAACGACGAATGGCTCTCCCACCCGGGCCTTGATATCGTCAGTGATTTTGAAATCTTTGAGTTCTTTACGGTCGACGATGACGGTTTCCGGAACAAGTATGTTGTTTTCCAGCATGATCTGGTGAAATAAGGCCTTGTGTGATACTACACTGGTAATGTCAGGGTCGTCCACCACATAAGCCCCCTGCCGCTTGGCCTCCTTGGCAAGCATCAGGAAGGGGTCCTCCGGGTTGGTCTGATTATTACTCAGGTCGAAGAGCACCCGTACGGCGACTTCCCTGTTCCGTAACTTCTGGAGGAAATCACCCACCCACACTTCATCCGCCGGGAAGAAGGTATGGTTGAGCTGGCCGCACATCTCACGCATCCGGTGCGCAAAGAAGTCGTAGTTGGAGAAGGGACTGGAAAGAACGAAGTCATAGGTTTTTACCGGCATCACACACCTCCTTGCCTGACACTATACCGATAGAGTCAGGCCTTCTCGGACAGAGTTACTCTTAAATTATCATTAATAAAAAATGATTATAACATATACGTGCAATACGATAAATTACCCTCATAGCTCGAACCGACTGACCCTGGCTTACCCATAATACACAATAACTAAAGCAATTATACTGAAGACCGACTAGATGGAAAGAGGCTGCTGCCCTGTTAGACTCAGTTTTCGCCAAATTCGGCAAAACGGTAACCAATCCCCCGCTCACCCAGAATATACCTGGGTTTCTTGGGATTCTCCTCCAGTTTCTGACGCAGATATGTTATGTAAAGCCAGACATACTGGTCCTCATTCCGGTACTCGTAACCCCATACCCTCCTCAGGAGCGTCTCGTGCGTGAGAACACGACCAGCGTTGCTAACCAGATGGTAAAGAAGACGGTACTCGGTAGGTCTAAGCTTAACCTCTTTACCCCTGACCAGTGCTCTGCGCCGAGCGAAGTCTATGGTAAGATAATCATCCACCCGTATCTCGGTCTTTGGTGCAGCGGTAGGCATCTCAGCTCGTCGTAATGCCGCCCTGACCCGCGAAACGAGCTCTCGGGGGCTGAACGGCTTGGTGATATAGTCGTCAGCCCCAAGGTCTAGTCCCTTTACCCTGTCCGTCTCCTCACCTTTGACGGTGAGCATGATGACCGGTACATTAGAGACCTCACGAATGGCCTTCAGTGTCTCAAAGCCATCCATTTCCGGCATCATGACATCAAGAATGACCAGGTCTGGCAACTCCGAGGTCACTTTGCCAAGAGCCTCGGAACCGCTTGATGCTACCGAGACCTCAAATCCCTCTACTTCCAGGTTCATGCAGACCGCCTCAATCAGGCGCGGTTCGTCGTCCACAACCAGAATTGTTTTAGTCTGCGTTGTTTTCAGTTCTTCCATAACAAAACCACCAATGATTACCCTTTTATCTACTGCTTTACAGCAATCGGCAGCGTAAAAGTGAACTCCGAACCCTTACCGCGGCTGCTCCTCACCCATATCCTGCCCCCATGCGCCTCTACTATAGATTTGCAGATATGCAATCCCAGTCCCACACCCTGAACAGCCTTCACCACAGCATCTCCTGTCCGGTAGAAACGGTCGAAGATGAGTTCCCGTTCACCAGACGCAATCCCAATCCCCTCATCTGCAACGGTAATCTCTACCTCATCATCACCAATTGCACCTTTCACGGTGATTCTGCCCCCTTTCGGGGAGAACTTAATTGCGTTGTCCAGAAGATTGGTCAGCACATCGCCAAGTCTCTCCGGGTCGGCCAGGACCGGCGGGAAATCAGGAGGGAATTCGACATCTATTTCGTGTATATCCGATTTGCTCGTCAACCTTTTTGCTACCTTACGCACTTCTTTCTTTATGTCGACCACCATTCTGTTCAGGGGAATTACTCCGCCGTCAATTCGGGACGTGTAAAGCAGCCTTCCCACCAGTTCACTTAAACGGTCGCTCTCTTCTTCAATGGATTGTAACTTGTCCTTGATTGTGTCCTCGTCCCATCTGACATCAGGACGGGCAAGGGTACCGGCATACGCCTTGATGATAGAGATTGGCGTCTGGAGCTCATGTGATACGGTAGCTACCAGAGTGGAACTGAGGCTTTCAGTCCTGGCCAGCCTCCTCATATCCCGAATATTGACCACAACAGGAAGTGATGATTGACTATCTGAATGAGGCAGGGAGTACCTAATCGCCACGTCAAGCTTATGACCGTCTCTGGTAGTAAGCATCCCCTCAAGGTCATAGTAGCCGCTGACCTCTTGGAGAAGCGGACATTTAATCTGACAGAGTTTGGCCCCCTGATTATCTTCTAATCTGAGTACTTCGAAACAATAATGGCCGATTATCTCTGTTCTGGTCAGGCCAGTGAGCTTTTCCAGAGCAGGGTTTGCTGTCAGTATACGACGTTCCCGGTCCAGTGTCAGGATAGCATCGGCACTATTTTCAAGGACGAAGTCGGCGCCAACAGTGTCCCTGGCAGATTCCGCTTGACTTCCGGAGCTGGTATCTACCTGTAAGGCTGACACATCCTTCTTTGCTAACTCTGGTGATTTCTCTCTTTTCGCCACGATACCCTGCACCCGCTCTCTAAACAAAATCTAAGGTTTCTCTATGCTGATTTCAACTATTTTCTAGCTTTATTTTATCACAGGCACCACTAGAATAGACACTGGAAGACCGTAGTAAAGACCTTCACATAAGGGTTAAAACTACGTGGCAGGAGAGAGGAGGAACAGAAATGGCTAACTTTCTTAATTCTATTCTAGACAAGGTAAAAGGCAAGCAGACATCAATCGAAAGCAACGGCCACCAAGTGCTACGCGGGGACATGCAGACATACCTGGTGCAGCAATTTCGGATGGACCCCATGGAGGTGGCAAATTTACGGTACGTGGCACGCCAGGAATCAGTGGGCACGTCATCTTTTTACGTGCGCGTCTTCAACCCCGACCAGGTCCGAGCCCAGAACATTACCGTCAGGAAATACCGTGACCTAGACAGCTACCCGGAGCTGGTACTGTTCTACGGGCGTCTCAACAAAGGTAAAGTGGGCTACCTCAAGAAACACTTCGTACCATCCGCCAGGCACTGAGGTTCCAACAGTAAGACTAACCAGCTACAAGCTGGCTAGGGACAATTAAGCAGTACTTATTTGTACAAGATGAAGGACAGATAGGCTATGCAGACAATCAACACAGGCAACCACCGTACCGAAGGTAGCCTGATTCCTGGTAGCTTAAGCCGGAAAAAGATACTGCTAAAAAAACTGGTAAGCGAACTGGGTAACAGCTGCTCAGCAGACCTGGGTATTGACCTGGTGAGCATGCAGTCGGACGAAATTTTCAAGTGGTTTGTGGCATCGATGCTACTCGGTGTGAACACGAGTCAGCATGTTGCCATCAGGGCTTATCGTGAGTTTGAAAAGGCTGGATTGCTCGCACCCGAGCGATTGTTAACCGCTGACTGGCAAAGCCTGATTGATACCCTGGACCGTAGCGGGTACATAATGTACAACTTCAGGACCGCTACAGGACTAATAGAAGCGACCTGGACCCTTAACCAGCAGTATCAGGGTGACCTTAACCGGCTCCACTTCTTCGCTAATGATGAAGCAGACCTCGAGAGAAAATTACAGGGACTGGGCGAACGGGTTACGCCGGCAGTAGTAAGGCCTTTCCTTAGAGAAATGAGGGGACTCTGGGAAAAGGCAGAGCCCCCACTGGCAAAGGATGTGCTACTGGCATTGGAGAAACTACGATTGGTAGATACTACTTCGCCGGTACTTGCCCTGGAGGAATTGAGAATCCAGTGGGAAGATAGCGGGCTTAACCAGACACAGCTCTCGGTCCTGGAAACCGCCCTCACGAGGCTCGGTCGAAGCTACTGTCGAAAAATGAAATGTGATAAATGTCCTATGCAAACAGAGTGTCGGGCTGTAACCTGAGGTGTGGCGAGCATTGCAACAGAGACGTGTCACAAACAGAGATAGGTGTCCGATTGGGCTGAGGGTTTGCGTTCTATGCTACTGGAGAAAGGCTTCCAAATGTGCCTTCCCACCCAGAGGCTATGGTATATATGGACAACCAAAAATAGAACGTGCATTTGAGAGGTGCCAAGTGGACAATCGTATTAAGAGCGAGCGGAGACTAAGGCAGGAGGCAAGAGCTGTAAAAGTAAATTCTCTACCAAGCAGCCACAGAAACAAGCGTCATAACAAGGTCTTACACCACATCTCCGCGAAATAGCAAGACGCCCGGGGCAGGATTATGCCCTGACAGAAAGAGAGGAGTTTCTTTGACGATAACCAGTGAAAAAACGGCCCTGTTCGCCAGGTATAGGGCAAATCCCATACTGACTGCCAGGGACTGGCCATATCCTGCCAACTCGGTATTCAATGCCGGGGCGACTCGTCTCAAGGACGGCACAACCCTGTTACTGTGTCGCGTGGAGGACCTTCGAGGGCACTCTCATTTCTGTATTGCGAGGTCGGACAATGGTCTTGATGACTGGCGAATAGACGCTGCTCCAGCCATGATGCCTGATGCTGACAATCACCCGGAAGAGATATGGGGAATTGAGGACCCGAGAATCGTTTTCCTCGAAGAGATGGGGAAGTATGCGATAACATACACTGCCTGGTCAAGGGGTGGACCGGGTGTATCACTCGCCCTCACTAGCGATTTCAGGAGTTTTGAGCGGTTAGGAATGGTGATGCCCCCACATGATAAGGATGCCGCCTTTCTCCCGAGACGACCAAACGAACACTGGGCAATGATACACAGGCCCAGCACTCCCGGACAGGACTCGCATATCTGGATTTCTTACTCGCCTGACCTGAAGCACTGGGGGGAACACCGGATTATTCTCATGGCAAGACGTGGAGCCTGGTGGGACTCGGGTAAAATCGGTCTTTCGGCCCCCCTTATAGAGACCCCGGAAGGTTGGCTAATGATTTACCACGGCGTTAAGCAGACCGCCTCAGGGAGCCTGTATCGACAGGGCCTAGCCCTCCTTGACCTGAAGAACCCTGAGAGATGTCTGCTCCGCGGCAGCCAGTGGGTTTTTGGGCCTGAAGAGGACTACGAGCTGGTCGGCGACGTGGGGGGCGTGGTCTTTGTCACCGGATACACGCTGCAGGACGACGGTGACACACTTTATATTTATTATGGAGGAGCCGACAAGTGCGTGGCGGTAGCCGTCACAAGCGTTAAAGGACTTCTCGACTGGATAAGAGATTACGGTGAAACAGATGCTGCGCTTGATGTTTGGTTCTAAAAGCAAGATAAGTCTGTTCACTACCAACTGAAGAAAGGAAAATAGCAATGACATCTATTTGTTTTGCAGGACCGTACAAGCCCATCATGTGCGGAATAGGTGATTACACGGAGTTCCTCACCCGAAAAAGCCCTGGCGCCAGGTGGGGGGTACTGTCCTTCAATCTGAGTGCATATGGCGGACCACTGGTCAGCAATGGTACGCCACAGAAAGGTCCGGTCTGGTACGGCATACCCGACCGGCACAGCTACGGCTCTGCAGTTATTCAGCAGGGACTTGATATACTCGGCGTAGATACACGGGACTCCGTTGTCTGGTTTCAACACGAATTCGGTATCTGGCCACACAATGCGCTGTTCGTTAACATGCTTAAGGGGCTGGATATACCGGCGGTGGTAACTTTTCATACCCTGCACTTCCAGAGTACTGAGACCAGGTACGGACTACGCAAGGAACAATTTGACTTTCTCCGTACGCTGCTACCCTATGTTGATGGCATTACCGTCTTCAGCCGGGGAGTATATGGTGCGGTAGCCGCCGCGTTCCCTGAATATATCGATAAGATACACGTCGTCAAGCACGGCATACACCACTATCCGGAGGTAAGCCGCCTGGCACGCCGCGAAGCCAAGGAAAAATTGAACGACTATCTGCTCTACGATTCTGACCTTGACTCAAGAACCAGAGAACGACTGCACGAGCAGCGTATTCTCCTTGACCCGGAAACAATCGTTCTCGGTCAAACGGGCTTCCTCTCGCCGGCAAAAGGCTCGGAACTTCTCTACACTGTCAGGAATAGCCTTGATAGAGTAGTCCCACAAAAAAGAATAGCGGCACTGCGGATTGGTACCCCCCGTGATAAATACCAGGAAGAATATGCCGCCCGACTACAAAAAGCGCAGGATGGCAAGCCTAACTTCCTGTTGAAAGTCTGGCTGCCTCAGGCGATGTTGCCGGTAGCCCAGCGTGCTTTTGATATGAATTTCTACTGGCCGGTGGAATGTACTCAGAGCGGCGTCCTTGCCCACGCATTAGGCGCCGGAGCTGTTATCGCCAGTCGCGACATCGAGGGCGTCGGTGAGACCCTGAAAGACGCTGGGGCTATCATTGATACCGATTTAGCCAGGCTAATGGTTAAAATGAAAAGCCTCATAATAAACCCGGAACTCTCCGAAGACATTTCGGAAAAAGCCCTGGACTATGCTGAGGAATACTCCTGGGATAATCAAGTCCGGCGGCATTATGAACTGTCCCAGCAAATTCTCCAACGACAGCCGGTGCTATCGGAATCAGGCACATCAGAAGACTACCGTCATCTCCAATCCTTTCGGGCTACGGTGGAACAGGGTACGGTAGGGCACCATTAGGTAGCGGAAAGCCGAACTGCAAGGATTGCTCTCCGATTGTCTACACCCCACGTTTAACACAGGATGGACTCAATGTGGAGAGATTGGAGATTCTGCCTATTGTACACTATGGTGGGCGGTACTGGATTTGAACCAGTGACCTCTGCGATGATATGACATTGGTTTTCTAAGGAACCGGTAATTAACCGGTTGTGATTGTTCGGATTTTTCATAAATTCACCTCCAATAATCTATCTGAAGTATACATTAATTCAAAACAGGTATGATAATACCCATTATTTTTCGATATATCCAAAATCATAGAGCCACCTAAGAGCTTAGTTTTTAAAATTAAGTGATGGATATTGCCAAGTATTTAAAACATCTCATATATCGTAAAGAGAGACAGGGTACAGCAGCTCCACCACAATATCAAATTGCACAATATAAGCAATTGTTGGACGGGGAGATTGAGCAGAATCAGTCTCTTCCTGAAGCAGTATTTGTTTGGTTGGTAAATAAACAAAATACTCAAGTTAATGTAGTTAAGTTTCGATATACAGCGGCTTCGCCATACTATCTGTTGAAGTCATTTTGAGAGTAACCATAGACAGCCCCTCTTGAATCCGTATTGAAGGTGCAGAACACATCCTCTAGAAGCTGCTGTGAGGTACTATCGTTAACCATTATAGAAGCTGTTTCGAAGGTACAGAAGTCATTGCTCTATGAAGGTATTTGTGTGGGTTCGGAGATTATGTTCTGTAACCTGCCTTGCGAAGGCGTTTCTATGGACTCTGCAACCCTGCTCTGCGACTATACCCTGCGAAAGTAAATCGAGAGTGCAGAAGGTATTACTCAGCAAACTCAATGTGAGAGTACCAGAAGTTAGTGCTCTGCGAAGTCAAATTGAGAGTACTGAAAGTAGTACTCTATAAAAGTTAATCGAGAGTGCAGAAAGTATTACTCAGCAAACTCAATGTGAGAGTACCAGACGGTAGTTCTTTGTGAAAGCAAAATGAGAGTGTAGAAAGTAATACTTTTCAAACTTGATTTGAGAGTAACAGAAAACATTCCCCTGCGAAAGGTAATTCGAGAGTAACAGAAGGTGTCAACGCAGGCGTAATTTGAGAACGCTGAAGGTGACAATCTTGTAGAACCAGCGAAGGTGCAGCCTTTCAAATTTAACCAGTACAAGAGAGGTTAATCGGGGACGGAGTAGGCAACTACACAGAAAGATGAAATGTTGGATAGCGATAATTCACCGAAAGCAACGAAAAAATTATTAGCTGTTAACCGTTAGGTTGTAGGTTCGAGTCCTAGGCGGGGAGCCAGGCTCAGATGTGGGGGGGCACGTAGGTTAATACACAGAACTCTTAAGCTGACATTCGGCCATAGTGTTGACCAACTGTTCGAATTTCTAGTTTGGCGGGTTTTTAGAGACATTCAGCCAAGAAAGATAATATTACCTCACGCGATGAGGTTGTGGTATCTATTTAAGCCCCCAGTATCTCCTTGTGCCCGACTAAACAATGGACTCTAGTCAGAGAGCAGCATACAGGGCACCAATGATGGGAACGATGCGTAGATTCGGAGTACTGCCCATCTTATTCATCACGTAAGAACAACTGAGTTTGGCATCGATGTCCATTACCACCACTGAACCACCGTATCCACCCCAGTATAAAATCCGAGGATTCGGACCAATCGGTATCTCCTTGCTAGTAAGTCCAAAACCGAGGCCAAACCTCACGGGTGATGGCCAGGACTGGGGTTGTCCATAGTACTGCTCTTCTAGTGCTTTCTCAATGGTCGGCAAACCTAATAGATGGACATCATCAAGTTCGCCCCCACAGGCGACAGCAGCTGATATACGAGCGACTGAACGAGCGTTTCCATGTCCATTACCTGCCGGAATCTCGGCAGCTCTGAATGCTCTGTCCCTCGCATTCAGGGCTGAAAAGAAGGGGAAGTTCATGGCTCGATACAACACTGAATCTGGTGGAATGTACGAAGGGTCGCCAGGTTTGTACTCAGGTGGCGGAATCATCTCGCCTACTCTAGGTTCATGTTCTTCCGGAAGACCAATATGGAAATCGGCTGAAAGTGGCGCGGCCACTTCCCCCTGAAAGAATGTACCGAGTGTGTTTCCTGTAATACGACGCACCAGCTCTCCTACAAGAAAACCCGAGGTCAAAGCATGGTATTCCCATTCTTTTCCTGGCTCCCACCAGGGTTTCTCTGCAGCCAGTAATGAGACCACCTTATCCCAATCATACAGTGTTTCCATAGGAACAGGCATGTCGAGTGCGGGTAGACCGGCCGTGTGGCTCATCAGGTACCGAACTGGCATGGTTTCTTTACCTGCTTGTGCAAACTCAGGCCAATACTTGGCAACTGGTGCATCAGGGTCAAGCAAGCCGCGGTCAATAAGCATCAGTGCACAGATTGTTGTCATCACTTTCGTGGTCGAGAAGACACATACAATAGTATCCTTCTCCCACGGGCGCGTCTGGGCTTCATCAGCGTAACCGCCCCAGATATCGACTACGGACTTTCCTTCTATCGTAGCTGCGAATGATGCACCAACCTCCAGACCCTGCTCGAAGTTGTTGGCAAACGCGTCCTTAACTGGTGAAAACCTGTCGTCGCAATGCCCATAAATCTCAACTGTACCGGCCATTATTATCCTCCTTTTGTTGGTAGAGGAGGAGACTCTACGCCCCCAGTATCTCCTTGTGCCTCAGTGCCCTCTCCAGTGAGGGCTGCATCTTCATCTCGCGGAACTCATTGATGGCGAAATTAAGGTGCTCTAATGCTTCTGGCTTTTCATCCGGGTAGTGCTCCAGGAGAAGCTCGGCGAGCTGGAGCCGGGTGAGGGCTAGCTCAGGGCGGAACTTGATATTCGTAGCGACCTCCAGGGCATCAGCGTAGTATTTACGGGCTTCTTCGTATCTTTCCAGGAGCGCGCACGCTCCACCCAGGTGGCGGTCTACACACGTCGGCCAATAGTAACCGGTCATATGTGGCGTTTTCCCTGCAAGTTGGTTTAGTAAGGCTTCGGCTGCTTTTTTATGCCGAACCAGTACAGCTACTTCAAGCCAGATTGTATCAGTCCAGTAGAAAGTGTAATCGTCAACGGTGCCAATAAACCGACGTCCACCAAGAAACTCATTCAATATGGTGATTGCTTCATCGTGCCGGTTAAGATGTGCCAGACAGAGGGTTCCGATATGGGAGTTGAATTCATTGGGTAACATGGTTTGAAGCATGGAATCGGACATTCCCAGCAATACTCCAGCCCTGAATCTGGAGAAATTATACGATACTCTTGTAAATCGTTGCAGACCCCACTCTTCACCACGTACTTGGATTTCATCCGCTAATTGCACAGCCTCATCTAACCGGCCGTCCAGAGTTCTCAGCATAGCCCGAAACTGCAAGGATTGAATTAAGAAGTTGGTCTGCCCACTACGCTCTGCGAATTCTCTATGCTTACGCAAGATTTCCTCACATCGCTCGCGTTGCCCGTACTCGAGAAAAGTGATACCGAGTACCGCGAGCCCGCCCACAATCGCTCGCGTGTCCACACCGGCGCGAGAGCGCATCGAAAGCTCCTTAGTTACCTGTAGTCGCTGCTCAGTATATTGCGGTACAGTCGTATAGATTAACCACAAAGGTACCAACATCCAAAAGGTCTCATCATCTCCTAGCTTATGTATCCGGTCTATAGCTTGATCCATTAACTGAAATCCCGTTCTGGGATGCCCTGTGGAGTACCTCACCAGACCTAGAAACATATCTGCCACAGCCCTTTCCCTCGTACCCTCTTGGGCATATAGGTCAGCACGACTCGCCCACTCCATACCCTCCCCAGAACCAAAAGCTCCTACCGTACCATGTCGCCAGTAGACGAGTGCGGGTAGAGCACGTTCACAGGCCCGTGCTGCACGGTTCTCATCACTAATTCCCTCGGCCAGCGAAAAGGCTTCCTGAAGTTCAGCATCCAGAGCACGTCGTGATTCGCCTGCATTAACTAAGGTGTCGCTAAGAGTCAGAAGGATGTCACACCGCTTTGCCTTATCCTCCGGATTCAGTACCTCCTGCACCTTGAGTGCCTGCTCCAGCAATCGTATCGCTTCACCATAAGCATAGACACTACTTGCTTTTTCGGCTGCCATCTCACCGTATGAGACCGCCTTAGCCAATCCTTCAGTATCGGGTGAATACGAAAAGTGCTCAGCCAGCTCAGCGGCATGCTCTTCAAGACGCTTTCCGTAAACCTCTTCTAAAGCCTTTCCTACCTGTTGGTGAAGTCGTATCCGCCGTGGAGCAATTATCTCTTCGTAGAGGGTCTGACGGAAGAAGGCATGGGTAAAGCGGTAGGTCACGGCAGCCCCTACAGTAGAACGTTCCTCTACTACGGCAGCCGCTTTCGCTTCCTCTAAGGCAACAAATAACTCATCATCAGATATATCGGCTACTTTTTGTAAGACAGCTAACTGGAACTCCCGGCCGATGACAGAGGCAATGCTCAATATTCGGTTACACTCCTGACTTAGACCCGAGAGACGCTTACCGACAACATCACGCAGTCCCTCGGGGATGCTCATTTCAAGTTGTGTGGCCTTCCATTGCCCCCCTTCCCGATTGATGAGACCTTCTTCAACCAGGTAGCGCACCACCTCCTGCACAAAGAGAGGATTGCCCTCGGTCTGGCGGTGCACCGCCTCGGCTAGGCCCCAGGGGACATCCTGCCTGGTAATACTCTCCAGCATCCTTCTGACCTCATCGGCATTGAGACCCCGCAGCAGGACACGGTCGAAGGTAGCAACCCGACGTAGCTCGGCTAAGGATGCTGATAAGGGATGGGTACGGTCTACTTCAACATCACGGTAAGTTCCTACTATCATGAGCCTTGCTCCACTAAGGTTACGTGAGACGTGAGTCAGCATCTCCAGCGTACCCTTGTCGGAGTCGTGCAGATCCTCTAATACAATCAGCAGCGGCTGGACTTTGGCAGCGCTGGTGAGGAAACTGGTGACGGCCTGCATCAGCCGGTAGCGCTCTTCCTCCGGGCTCTCAGACGGCTTTGGCTCTACCTTGAGCTTCTCCCTTACCTCGGAGACAATACGGGCAACATCAGCTGCCCCGGTACCAAGCTCCTTCCTCAGGTCTCTGGTTTCTCTTGTCATGACATAGGAGCGCATCGCTTCGACAAAGGCTAGATATGGTAGCGACAGAGACCCTTCCTCATAGCAGTGGCCGACAAGGGTCTTGCCGCCCCTCAGCGTCACGTAAGTGGACAGTTGCTCACATAAGGCGGTCTTGCCGATACCCGGCTCTCCAACTACCATCATGAGGGCACCCTGTCCCGACATGGCCCCGTCAAAGGCCGCCTGTAGCTGTTTTTGCTCCGGTTCACGGCCAACGAAGACGCGGCGGTAGAGGGGACTCTCCGGGGCAGCCGCCACCTGTGACACCGACTCAGTGACCTTTCCCTGTTCGATGGATTCCAGAGCTTTGAGGATATCCCCAGCGGAGTCAGGACGTTTATCCGGGTCTTTCTCCAGTAGCTGCAGGATGAGCACCTCTAGTCCCGGTGGCAGGTCAGCCCGGTGCCAGGTAGGTGATACCACCGAGGTGTTGATATGCTGTCCGATAATAGCCACCGAGTCATCCCCGATAAAGGGTGGTCTGCCGGTAACCATCTCATAAAGCATCGCTCCCAGTGAGTAGAGGTCGGCCTTGGGTGTTATCTTGCCACCCATAGCCTGCTCCGGTGGCATGTAGGACACCGTGCCCACCATCATGCCTTCCTGGGTTAATCGGGAGAGGTCAACCGCTACCGCCAGGCCGAAGTCGCCTATCTTGGCAGTTCCGTCGGTACTCAGCCACACATTGCCCGGTTTCAGGTCGCGGTGGATGATTCCCTTAGCGTGGGCGAACTCCAGTCCTTGACAGACAGACTTGGTGATGCCGATAGCCTGTTCTAGGGGTAATCGGTGCTCGGATGCCTTCTCGATAAGCCCCTCGACATCGCCACCTGACATCAGAGGCAAGACAATGTAGGGCTGGCCTTCGTGGTCACCGAAGTCGTAGACAGTGACGATATTCGGGTGGTCACCGAGCCTTCCCATGGCCTGGGCTTCACGGGTAATGCGTGTCCTGGCTTCTTCATCGAGCTTCTCGGTCTTAATCAGGGCAAAGGCGACGTCTCGGTCGAGCGTGTTGTCATGTGCGAGGTAGACCTTCTTCTTACCGCCTTCGCCGAGCAGTTTCTTCACATGGTAGCGGCCGCCAGCAAAGGAGGTGGGTTCGGGGGAGGGGAGTGCTTCAGGAGTTGGTTCGGGTACTTCTTCAGTTAGGGAGTAACCACATTCATCACAGAATCTGCCACCTTGAGGATTAGTGTGTCCACATTGTGGACAAATAAGCTCTGCCTGGACTGGTTCTTGGAGTGATTTACCACATTCTAGGCAGAACTTAGCTCCATCGCGATTCTCATATCGGCAATCTGGGCATTTCACGACTCACTCGCAAGCACTGGCTCGGTGCCCACAGTCTAAGGGTAAACCGAAGTGATGTCAAGCCAGCTGCTGTAGACTCAGAGTAAGTTGTCTTCTTCTCGAATAGCAGCTCGGGAACTGTCGCATGTGGTGTACTAAGGTAATGATATCACCATAATATCACCATTCCTTAGCTTCAGATTTCTAAATCACTGGAATATCCGGTCTGATTTTGACTTCAACTAAAGGTAATAATGTTACCCAACACACCAATTTTACAATTAATTGAATATCACGGGCGCTTGTTCCTTATTCAGCCGCTTGATAAGGCGAACTCCTACTTCCAGGCGTACATCGCATAATGAGACCGAAAGCCATGCTGGCGACAGCTAACAATCCACCGACTATTCCAAAAGCTGCTTTGTAGTTTAAAGCACTGATTAGCAGTCCACCCACCATAGGACCTGTAGAGTGTCCCACGTCCATCACGCTGGACAGTACACCAAGGGCACCGCCATGACTAGATGCCTTGGACAAATCAGCAACCAGCGCCGCAGTTGAAGCAGTAACAGTTGCCAACCCGAGGCCGAAAAATCCAATGAGCACAGCTAATAACGGATAATTATACGAATAGGTCATAAAGGCCATGGTTATACCGCCCAGTAGAAGCCCGGCTATTATCACCGGCACACGGCCATACTTATCTGAAAATCGTCCCATTATCGGTTTGGTCAATGTAGCTACTACTATCTGTATTGTGAAAAGTGAGCCAATTTCTATTGTTGAAAAGCCCGCCTGCTCATCAAGGAAGATGGGTAAAAATACCTCCAGACAACCAAAAGCAAAATATTGAACCGCTTCAATAGCGCTTGTTGCCAGAATGCCGCGATGAGTCAGTATTGTTTTAATATCACTCCATATATCGCCTCGCCCTCGTTTCAATGCTGCTCCTAAGGAGTCAGAGGTTGCTGTAGCGAGTGATAATCTGATAGCTGCAATAAGTGCCAGTGTTCCGAAAGTTCCGGTCGCTATATAAACCCACCTGAAGTCGTCCCCGAAAATAAGCGCCCCACCAACGAAAGGAGCGACAAACCTGCCCACCATGGTCGCCGATGAATACCACCCCATGCGTTCGCCGCGCTTTTCGTCGAAGGTATCAGCCACCGCTGCCATAGCTACCGGGCCGAGTATAGCAGTGGCAAATCCATGATAGATACGTACCAGCACGAGTTGCCAGGGCTGCGTTACGAGAAGGTATAAAAACGGGGCGCTGGCGAAAACAATAGCGGCAATAAGAATGACCCGCCGCCTGCCGATGATATCGGAAAGAATACCCGCAGGCAGGCTGACAACAATTCCGACCACAGTAGACGCGGCGGCAATAAAACCCACCGTGCCCATTGGTACGTCAAGAGCACGGATGAACAGAGGTAACACGGGGTTTTTGGCCATAGTGGAACTGAGAATGGCCAGTCCACCCATAATACAAAGGAGAATAAATGGTGAGATTCTTAGCTTCAATTAAGTCTCACTATTATCAGCTCTAGCATCGTTGTTTCTCGACTCAAGGTTCTGCATTCTTTCAAAGGTCTCTTGTGTGAATGCCGCCAGGCCTTTTTCAGCTTCTCTTATTAGCTTTTCCACTTCTTCCCGAGCGGTAACGTCCCAAAAGTCACGTTCTTTGGCCTCAGCAAGCCAGCGGTTTATCTTCCCCAGGTCACCCTCCAGTTCCTGCACTTCTTCAAAATTAAACTCTTGATGCTGGCGCTCTCGCTCTATATGGCGTAGCATCTTGTGACATTCCTTGATTATCTCAGCGTATTCTCTATCTCTCTCCTGTTGAAACCTCGTTATCGCCCGCTTCTCCTGCGCCTCGGTGAAGTCGGTTACTGAGTATAGGTTCGCTATGCCCTCCAGTTCCTCCACAGATTGATATATGTCCTTGATTTTTGTCGCAAACGGTTCTGCGTTTGGTATGAGCCAGCCTGCCCCCTCCATAGAAAGGGCTCCGAGCTTCTTTAACTGCCTCCAGATAAAAACTCTCTTTCGAGATGGTTCTGCCGGGAGCCAGTAGGTGAACAATAGCCAATCCATCTATAAAACCTCTTGACAGCCATTCTAGCATATGATTTACTATGTAACAACTGTTACATTCATCCAGTTTTCCATAGAGCATATATCAACTACACTAACTACACTAAGGAGGGTACCTATATGGATAACCAGCTTGATTATTATGCAGATACCGGTAAATTAAGGGACGAGTTTGACCGGGGACTACCAGTAATGTCCGCCTATACCGCTTTCCGCAGAGGAGTATATCAAGACGGGGCTTTAAGTCTGAAGAGTAAAAGACTTATCGCTCTGGCCTGTGGTCTACAGTCAGGTTGCACTCGCTGCGTTCAAGGGCAGACAAAGGACGCTATCGGCGCGGGAGCCACTAAAGAGGAAGTCCTGGAAGCTGTATCTGTGGCCGTGGTAATGGGTGGGACGGCTGTTAGTGCCGAAACATGGCGGGTGGTTAAAGTCCTGCAAGAACTTGGTAAGTGGTAGATTATGAATCTTTTAACATTCGGAGAACTTGATTTACAATCTGAAGGAGGTAAGTATCATGAAATGGGTTACTCGTTCTCATGTCCACGTTGACCGCGTGGCCTGTCCTTGGCTTATCAAGAGGTTCGTTGATAATGAAGCCGAGTTTGTCTTTGCTCCCCCCAGCCAGGTAATGGCCATCGCCGAACAGACTGGGGCCATTCCTTTCGACTGCATGGGGAAGGCAGAGTTGGACCATCACGAGGGCCGGTGCTCCTTCGAGTCAATCATCCAGAAGCATGAGCTGAAGGACAGAGCCCTTCTACGCCTTGCTGAGATAGTCCATGCCGCTGATTCGGCCCAAGATATTGACAAGGATCCTATTGCCCGTGGCCTAGAGGCAATCGCCGTTGGTTACAGTACGCGTTATCCCAACGACGAGGAGAACCTGTCGTACCAATTCGATGTTTATGATGCTCTGTATGCTTGGTGCCGGTTGCAGGTAGCTAAGGGCTAGGACATCACGGAAAAGAGTTTGTATAACAAACAAAGAAGCGTTCATAGCTTCATAAGAGGCCTTACCCGGGCTGATTATGCCGAAATTCAGGGATATCTTTCCGAAATTGCGGAAAACAATGATTTCAATGCTAGTCTGGAAAAGAACCGGACCGGTTATGGCAGGAACCAATTTCCAGGCTGGGGGTGGGGTATAGGGATGACATTAGGCACAGTTTTGTACACGTTATGCAGAAAGGTAAAGCCTGATGTAGTTATCGAGACTGGTGTAGCCAGCGGTGTATCATCTTCATACATTCTCTGCGGTCTGCATGAAAATAATAACGGTGTTCTCTACTCAATTGACTTATCTTGGCGAGAAGGGCAAAGTGGCTGGCTAGTCCCTGACTATCTACGGTATAGATGGCAGTTGATTATGGGGAGAAGTTCCGATAAACTACCACCTCTCCTCGGTGGCCTGAAGACGATTGATATTTTCCTGCATGACAGTGAGCACACCTACCAGAATATGCTCTTTGAGTATCAGGCAGCCTGGACACATTTGCGGCCCGGGGGGCTATTACTGTCACATAATATCGACACCAATAATGCCTTCCCTGACTTTTGCGAAAGCGTAGGGCTCAAAGGTCACGTATTGGATAATTTGGGTGGATTATTGAAGAATTAGATAGTTGGTCAAACTAGGGTCGAATGTCAGCTTAATCATTCTATCTATCAGTAGATCTGGTCCCGCAGTAGAGCTTGAACCAAACTGGTATCCATCTGTTATTTAGCTAATCTATTTAGATAATTACAGACAGGTTGTGAGAAGCTGCTGAATAGTCGGAACCAGTTCCTTCTTCTCAAATAGAAGTTCGGGAACTGTCCAGTAAAGTCCGCTATAAATGATTCGAACTCCCAAGA
Organism: Dehalococcoidia bacterium; assembly: GCA_011171075.1. Classification (GTDB taxonomy): domain Bacteria; phylum Chloroflexota; class Dehalococcoidia; order Dehalococcoidales; family Fen-1064; genus W589. Next base: position 55,900 of record DUFD01000045.1, read on the forward strand.
TAGGTTGTGCGCTCCTATGACAGCATTGTTTTAATCTGTGCCACTTGTTCTTCAGCAGTCAGATTCAACAATGGCCTCAATCTCCTCTCAGTTACCATCGAACCACTAATTGGGTCACCTAAAGAATCAATTATTTCAATAACTTCTGGCGACAGCTTTAAAAGATTCATAATCTGCGTTACTCTGGCTTTTGAGACCTTAAGATGCCTTGCAAGGACAGCGCAAGATGCATATTCACCGTTGTCTAAAGCTCTACGCCACTCTTTTGCTAGGAAGATGGGATTCCGGTACCGTCGGTTGCCAATCTTGATGAGGTTATGGTTAGATGGGACGACTGGTATCTCAAAGATAGCCTGAAAAGTTCTGTGTATTGACCTATGTGGGGAGCCAGCTATTTTTACTCATTTCAGTTGACGACACTTGGTTAGCTGGTTTGGACTGTGGCCAAAGGGAATTCTTACAGAACACTAAGCTAACGTTTTTATTCTGATATTTACTCAATATCAACAGAGTAATGATGATATAGGAGATAAGGTAGACGAAATAATCAATTGGTGATCTGCCTTTCCATTTTGATATGTTTGATACCGGCTTCCCAAAATGGGGAGCCTCTTGCGCTGTAGCCACAGGCTTCGTAGAAAGGAATGACGATATATTGCGCGTGCAGGACTACGTGCTTGATATGTCGCGCCTTGAGCTCATTATCTAGGAATGACATCATACCGCTGCCGATTCCCCTTCGACGGAAAGGCTTCAGTACAGCCATCCGCTCGATCTTAGCCTCACCGTTATCTAAAAACCGTACTCGGGCAGTACCAACAAATTGGCCGTCAAGAATGACGACCATTTGCAGTGCTTCGTAATCAAGGCCATCATACTCCTCATCTTCCTCGATATCCTGTTCTTCAACGAATACCACCCGTCGGACTGTAAAAGCCCCCTCGAGTTCGTAATCATTCTCGACCAGCTTATAAGTGATTTTGTCCATTACTCGATTATAACGGAACGGTACTACGAACTGCCATAGTATGATTAATATAGCTGGCACGCTAGATTAGGAGCACATCTCGGACATGGATCTATGCTATTTACTCTGGCGTAACTGGTTTTAATAATACAATACGTATGTAGACATCACTTGTGTACATATGATAAAATCGCAGACAATTCTAAAGGAAAGGTGGGAATATGAAAAAATACTTAGGATTTGTTTTAGTTGGGTTAATAATGCTCGGCCTAGTAATTGGTGGATGTAACGGAGAGACAACAGTTATCCGCATCGCTACTGATGCCACCTGGCCACCCTTTGAATACGTTGATGAGGATACTAAAGAGATTGTCGGATTCGACATCGACCTGATAAATGCTATCGCCGAGAAGGAGGGTCTCGAAATAGAGATTATCAACGTGGCGTGGGACCCGCTGCTGGCTGGTATGGCCCAGTGCACATATGATGCAGCAATATCAGCCATGACTATCACCGAGGAACGTGCCGAGCAATTCCTTTTCTCTGCCCCCTACTTCTTTGCGGGTCAAATTATTACCGTACAAATCGACAACACTGACATCAACAGCAAGCACGACCTGTCTGGTAAAGTGGTCGGGGCTCAAATCGGTACAACCGGCGCCATTGAGGTGGAAAAGATCGGAGGGGCAACGCTCAGGACTTACGACGATATCGGTTTGGCCATGCAGGACCTGATGAACGGGCAGATCGATGCCGTTGTCGCTGATAATCCACTGGCTCTAAGCTATGTTGGTGAGAATCCAGATGAGTTGAAGACAGTTGGTGATGTCTTTACTGACGAAAATTACGGGATAGCTATCTGTAAGAACAACACAGAATTGCAGGATCAAATCAACTCGGGTTTGGAAGCCGTTATAGCAGAAGGTCTGATTGACGACCTGGTTGAGAAGTGGCTTGTGGGCAACTAGGGCAATAAGGTAGCGGTAGGCCCCTTGACGGGCCTACCGCTACACTCCGAAGTTTTATGGCAGAACAACTGGAGCCCAGTTCCAACGGCAGCAAGCTGTTACGCAGTCTTGGTGTTGAGTCCACCATGCGTATCGACCCATGGTGGGGTCTGGTGGTCTTGGTAATCGTCCTGATCGTGGTACTGTGCTTAGTCAGTACCGACCCCTTCTGGAATATACTACGCTTCGTAAGCGATGGCATCGTTATTACCGTCATTATCACGGTATCATCGTTCGTTCTCGTGCTGGTGCTGGGACTGTTCGGCGGCCTTGGTCGACTCTCGCGGAACCGCCTCATCTATGCACTGGCCACGGTCTACGTTGAGATTGTCCGGGGTATTCCTCTTCTGGTACAGCTAATCTGGTGGTACTTCGCCTTTCCTGCAGTGATAAGTGAGGTAGGTGGGTGGCTGGGTATCACAGCCCTGGCTGATTATAAAGCCAATCCTATTGCCATGGCTATCTTGGGTATGACCGTCTGCTACGGTGCTTATATGAGCGAGATATACCGCGCTGGTATCCAGAGTATCCCCAGGGGCCAGATGGAGGCTGCCCGCAGCTTGGGGATGACACGTTTCCAGGCCATGCGTCACATTATCCTGCCACAGGCAATACGCGTTGTTCTCCCGCCAGTGGGTAATGAGTTTATTGCTCTCCTCAAAGACTCTTCCCTGGTCAGTGTAGTGGCCGTAACTGATTTAACACGTCGGGGGCGTGAGTACATGTCCACGCATTTCAACCCTATCGAGACGTGGACAATGGTGGCTCTGATATATCTAGTGATGACCTTACTATCAGCTCGCGGTGTAGCCTGGATTGAGAAGAGGAGCAAATTCGAAAGATGAACTCAGTTGAACCAATCATCCAGATTAGGGACGTTCATAAGCACTTTGGTAAGGTCTATGCGCTACGAGGGGTAAGTCTGGATGTACAGAAGGGTGAAGTAGTTGTTATTATCGGCCCCTCCGGCTCAGGCAAGTCCACCCTGTTACGTTGCATCAACCGTCTTGAAGAATACGACGCAGGTCACATTGTAGTTGACGGTATTTCACTAGATAATGCCAAGAATATCAATATTGTTCGTCAAGAGATTGGGATGGTGTTCCAGTCGTTTAATCTGTTTGCTCACTTAACGGTACTGAAAAACCTAGTTCTAACGCAGCGTGTGGTGCGCAAACGTTCCGAAGAAGAATCGGAGAGAATCGCTCTGGAACTTCTAGATAAGGTAGGTATTCAAGATAAGGTCGCGGCCTTTCCGATCCAGCTCTCCGGCGGGCAGCAACAGCGTGTGGCCATAGCACGGGCTTTAGCTATGAATCCTAAAATCATGCTCTTCGACGAACCAACAAGTGCGCTTGACCCCGAGATGATTAAAGAAGTCCTGGATGTCATGCTCGACTTGGCCAAGGAAGGCATGACAATGATTGTTGTTTCACACGAGATGGGATTTGCCCGTGCCGCCGCCGACCGCATGATACTAATTGACGAGGGCCAGATAGTCGAAGAGGCCGGGCCCGAAAAGTTCTTTACCTCTGATAACGAACGTACCAAGAAGTTCCTCAGCAAAGTGCTGCACATGTAAATCTGAGTCGCCAATATTCGTTTGCAGAAATAATCATAAATCAGGATATGCCTAATTGGATAGAGAAGCCCTTACTCCCCCTCCACCTGCCCCGCTAGAACAAATGCTCTGGGGAAATGGCCATGTCTGGCTAATAACTTTGTAGTTAACGGCACTATCGAATTTGCAGTTAATTCAGACTAGAATCGACCCCTCTGTGGAGCCCCATCTGGCGCGTGTGGCCAGTTTTCCACGGTATATGCCTCTTATAACCTTAGATACGGCACACTCTATCTGGAAATAAGCTGTTCGTAGATACGATCATGTACTGACGTTTATAAAATGTCGATTTTTAATTAAATTGACCCAAGTAGTGATATATAGAGCTTTTAAACGCGGGTAGGAGAACGGTTAGTTTGAAACTTTTCGAGCCCTGGAAATTATCAGCTAGTTTTACGTAGGGTGTATTATGCCCCCGATATCTCCTTGTGCCTGAGTATCTTATCTGAAGATTAAGATACTTAATATTCCTGTTCTTAATGGTTTTATCCTGCGTAGAGGCAAATAGGGAGAATAATTCGACTATTTCTCTTTCTTTCCCAAGCATAATGCCGGCAATATCCCAGCAAAGCATATTCCCATTGAAACTAGAAAAAAGTCGTGAAACAGATTTAGGGCCAGGTTGATGACTTCCTCCGGAGCGGATATCATTTCTGATAGTGACAAACCGGCAGTCAGGCCATAAAAACGTCCTACCCCCCATGATGTTAATGCTGAAAGCCCAATTATCATCCCTATCATACGCATAATTACCACCAATGATGAAGCGATCCCTCTTTGATTCTCTCCGACTGATTCAATAACGGCTGTAGCAAGTGGCGCAACAACAAGGCCAAATCCAAGACCACAAACAACTAAATGGAGTGTCATCTCCGGATCGGCAATTTGAAGATTCCAGCGGCTCAGAAAGAAGAAACCAACGCCACTCAAGACCAATCCAAGTATCGTCGGTATGCGATAACCAAATTGACGACATAGAAACCCGCCAATAACAGCACCGACACCGATCATGGCTGTAAGTCGGAATAACCTCAACCCACCTTCTAAAGGTGATGAGCCCAGAATTGTCTCGCTCATGAGGGGCACATTTACCAAGGCCATAATCAAAGCCCCCCCGACGAACAAATTGGTTATGTTGGCGCTACTGAATTTAACATTCCTAAACATATTGAGAGTGACTAGAGGCTGGGGAAATTTCATCTCCCGAAATATAAAAAGGATGAAAAAGAACACTGACCCAATCCATAAGGAAGTAGCATAGGCTACAAAATGTGATTGCTCTGATCTTTGGTACAGAGCTAAGCTGACCAGGACAAGTCCAATAGCGAGTAAAATTCCACCAAGGTAATCAATCCTGACTCGACTCCTAGGGCTGGGACTCAGAATAAAGAGGATGAAAAGGATGGCTATTAGACTAACGGGTAAGTTTATCCAAAATATCCAGCGCCAATCGAGGATTTCTACTATACCACCACCATAGAAGGGTCCGAGTGCAGCTCCACCCTCTACTACCCCGCCGATAATTCCCAAGGGAACAGCCCTTCTCCCCTCAGGGAAAATATCACCAACAATTGCCATAGCTATGGGTACCACCGCACCGCCACCAATGGCTTGTAACACCCGTGCGGCAACTATCCATTCAAAGTTAGGTGCCAAGGCTACGAAGATTGATCCAATTGTGAAAAGCACTAAAGACAAGATATAGATTTGATAGTGACCGTATACGTCTGAAACTCGAGCCATTAACGGCATGGCAAAGGTATAACCTATTAGATATCCAATGACAATCCATGCCGCTCGATCTAACTCTAGCACGGTAATACTAAGGTCTGGCATCATATCAGCTAGAGCACCATATATCACCGTCTGATCAAGGGCACCGAAGAAAATACCAATACATACAATGACCAGAATCAAGGATGGAGATGTATTGCGGTGTAAGGGTTTTTTAAGGATGACCTGCATTATCTACCCTTAATTTGGAAGGTTGATTTCCACTTCTTGATTAAAGCTAGATAACTTTATTTCTCTTACAATCCCCGGTATCTCATCCTCGGTAATCTTGCCCTCAAGCCTTACCTGGTGAAGTAAGAATTCGTCTTGGTCAATCCAAATTTCAATGTCGATCCTAGTACCTACTAAGGAGCTCAAGGTAATTGGCTGTAAATCCTCAGAGAAAATTTCTCCTGTAATATGATAGCAAGTAATGCCATCGACAGATTCATCTTCGACTAGGTTAATACCTGAGATGCTATCCAAAATCGCAGTTATACCAGTACCCGGATCAAAGAGGCTAACAGCAGTGAACTCGCTAGGTAGAAGTTCCCATTCCTTGGTAAAAGGATTTGTCATATATGTTGTTGTTCCAACAGTTATGACACTGACCTCAAGAAGCATTCCAGCTACAGTTGCTGTGATTGTCGTTTTTAGTTTATCCGGTCGGGATACATCACCAGTGGCCCTGTTTAGTTCTAAACCTTCAGATATAGGCGTCCCACCACCGGCTTGCTCAAGTTCGAAGTGAAAGGCGCTGACTGTTCCCATCCTCTCCACCGAGTTATGAACTACCTGCGCTGCAGTTAATGACGATTGCGGAGGAGATGCTGTCTTACAAGCCACGATTGAAGTTCCTGACACAACGATAAGTGCCGTAACCATTACTAGCGTTAGTCTGTTCTTCATTCGGCCTTACCTCTCACCTGACAATTTGGACATAGCATCTAGAGCTGGGTACCATAATCTGAACAGAACTCTGCCCTTTCAAGGTTCTATGTTTGAAAGCTCGGACACTTCATGACTCGCTCGAAAGCACGGGTTCAGTGCCCACAGTCTAGAAGTAAAATAAAGTGATGTCAAGAGATGAAAGGGTTACTAAACAAGTATCGGGATGCATGATCGCACTGTACTATGTCAATTTAATTGATAAAAGGGCCATTAGCGTTGTCCCTAACGAGAACTAGTGACAGAGAATCATTAACTAGGAGCTATGAGCTCTTTCTTCCCACCCAGGCTTCGGCAGGCACTTTAGTCTGAGATTCGTTTAGTATCAAGTAAATCACTGCACTTATTAGAGCCGCAAAGAAGCACCAAATAGATGTTAAATATTGTGCAAAAAATATTCCCGTGACAACGCATGATACCGCTATTAGAGTACCAAACAACCACATCCGCCTGATGGACGAGATAAAAAGAGGCGTGATAGTTGAAACCAGGTAGAATATAAATACGATATCTACAAGGGTTTTAGGAAATTCATCAACATACTTTATATGGAAGCCGTTTATCTGCGGGGTGACATCATAAAAAGCCAGACAGATAGCATAAAATAGTGACACGATACCGCCTGTCACTATTAGGCCGGCCAGGATTTTCTTCCTCTTTTTTACCTCCTCCATAAACCACATGGATAGTGGTATCAATACAGGCCAGATAACCAGTGCTGTTATTAAGAAGATATATGTGGCAACATACTGAAGCCAGTCATACCCACTCGCTCTCAGTGTGACCCATAGTACGCCCTCGGCGAACTGCTGGAAACCAAACAAGAGCGGTATTCCCGCAAAAAGTCTCTGTGTTGGCTTTCCGACTTTCCTCACGGTAGCAATGCCAACTGCAGATATTACAACGCCTCCTGCAAAACTAGCTCCAGCCGAAAAACACATTGATACCTTCCGGTTTTTAAATAATGCTAAACCTCCTAATACAGTAGCACTAATAACTATTTTGTCAACGGGTAATAATCAGATAACAGGTTATCTAAAAAGTCCCTTTGCACTTTCGTATTTTCTCTAGGACATTTGCTCGGCCTGCACCTATAATAATCCGGATGACAAAGAGCCATCTAGTATTATTCCGAGATAAACAAATATCGGGATGTTTGACCCAGTGGTAGCGGTATGAAAACCTTTGAAATCCATGATGCATTACTGCGTATTTAAACCGATCATAAGATCATGAGCTGATGTAATGTCGGTGTGAGTCTCTTTTTCAACATCAAGTCGGATTGCTTCCAATATGGTCTACCAACTAATAAATCAAGAGGGGGCTTTCGAAACCCCCTCTTGATTTGTTAGCCAGTAAAGTCCCTGTCTCGGACTCTACGTGCGTTCGGATCGAGATAGTACAGGATAGGATTAACTAGAGTTCTAGCACCTCAGCTATACGCCTGCGATGATGGTATGGGTCACCCAGGAAAGAATACAGCGTCTTGGCTTTCTTCGAGTAAAGATAGAGTGGGTACTTTTTATCAACACCTACTCCGGCATGGACTTCATGTCCCAGATGACCGCACTCATGGAAAGCCTCGCTGGATACAGCCTTTGCCAATGACGTCGCCTCGTCTTGCTCATGTTGGGGTCTACCGACATCCAGTTTCCACATTGCCTCATAGGTGAGCCAGCGTGCCTTCTCCAGATGATTAGCCTGGCCGATGATGTAACTCTGCACCCATTGGAAAGCAGCAATTGGTTGACCAAACTGTATTCTGGTCTGGGCGTACTCAACTGTCATATCCAGCAGATGCTGGCAACCTCCTACCATGTACGCACACAGAATCACTGTAGCCCTGTTCAGAGGTTCCCTCAAAGCCAGCCAGCTGCCGTCTACCTTCCCGAGTACGTTGGACGCTGGGACTTCGACGTCTTTAAAGCTGACCTCATACAGCTTCTCACCCAGGTGGCCGGAAAGATTGCGACAGGTCAGTCCGGGAGAATTTCTGTCAACCAGGAACAGAGTAATTCCGTCGGCACGGTCGCTGCTCTCTTTCGTCCGGGCAACACAGATTAGCTGGTCGGCGATCCGCGCATCATGTACAAACATCTTTATCCCGTTGAGGACAAAGCTACCATTCTTCTGTTTTGCCGATAAGTGGATGCACTCTGGCGTCCAGCCATAGTCCAACTCGGTGAGGGCCAGCGCAAGAATAATCTCTCCACTCGCGATGGCTGGAAGTAACCGCTGCTTTTGCTCCTCACTGCCGATGGCAAGGATGATTGAACCACAAAGCACAGCCGAGGAGAAGTGTGGGCCAGGCAACAGGGCTTGCCCCATCTCCTCATAGATCACGGCTAAATCAGTCAGGCTGCTACCCATGCCTCCGTGTTCTTCCGGGAGTATCATTCCCAGCCAACCAAGGTCGGCTATCTTACGCCAGAGGTCTTCCGAGAACCCGGTATCAGTCTCGTCGATCTCTTTCACCAGTGTCCAAGGGCATTCTCTCTTCATGAAATCCCGGGCAGTCGTCCTGAGCATTTCTTGTGTTTCCGTTAAAGACAAATCCATTATCTTACCCTCCTCTAGGAGTCTGCATTCTTATTCACCAATTATCTGGCGGCTTGTCTCGCACCACGGCCCAGACCCAGACCACGCGACATCATGATTTGCTGTGTCTCCGGTGTGCCACCGATATGGGTGACATCAGCCAGCCGGACCTGGTGTTCCACTTCACCAACCAAGATTTTTAACTCGGGGTCGTCAATCAGACAATGCGGCCCTAGGATTTCCATGAATATCTTACCCATTTCGGGAGAGTGACGCTTGTTGTGGAGAGAGGTTTGTGTGCCGGTGTAGCGTACCCTCGGTATCTGACCTGAAGCCATGGCGAGGTTACGCAGCCCCCAGAGCCGGGTTATCTGGTCTTCGATATAGAGGTGTACCAGTAAGTCCTGAATCCTCGGGTCACGGCTTATCGGTTGGCCGTTCCGTTTTGTGTTTTTGCAATAGTCAATAAATCTCAGGCTCAATGAACTCAGATGGGGGGCAACCACACCTCCTCCACCGTGCTCGGCGGCCAGGGTTGCCTGAGTTACCAGCCACCCCTTGTTTTCCTCACCGATAAGGCGGTCGGCAGGACATTGAACGTCCTCACAGGTGACCTCCCACTTGCTGCCTTCGGCAGCGATGAGCTCCAGGGGCGTATAGGTAATACCCGGCAGGTCTCCTGGGACGAAGAAGGCACTGATGTTCTCGTGGCGGGGTGCCTTGGGGTCGGTGACTGCCGGCCAGTAAAGGTAATCGGGATGAATTGGCGGCGGACTGTGACCAACGAAGACCTTTGTGCCGTTGATGACGTAGACATCACCCTTACGGACGGCGGTGCTCTTCATTGAGGCCTCATCTGTCCCGGCATCGGGTTCGGTAAAAGCCTGGAACCCGTACCACTCTCCCTTCAACAGATGGGGCAGAAGCCTCTTTTTCTGGTCCTCAGTACCATAAGACATCAAACCGCTGGAATGTATTGCCGAGACTTCCGTGGAGCCAGCCGATGCTATCGGCCAGCGGCGTTCCAGCCTTATCTTGGCAAACTCCTCAGCAAGCACGGCACGGTGCTCGCGGTCCAGACCGCCACCACCATACTCCTTGGCGTAGCCAGGTGCGTACCACCCCTTGGCACCGAGTTTGCGCTGAATCTCCCGACCTTTGTTCCACATCTCGGGAGGTATCTTCATCGGGTCGACCACTTCCAGAGGTTCTTTGTAGGCGTTTTCTTCGATGAAAGCCCGTACCTCCTTGCGAAATTCTTCCTGTCCTGCGGTGTAATGTAACTCAAAGTCCATACCAAAATACCTCCTTGTTATTCTCTGTTATCAGTCTCGCCAAGCTCTATATTCCCCGATATAAAAACCTGCTTTGCAATCTTAGTACCACGCTTCACCACTGTCAAGCTTGCTGGATACACTGAATATTTTTCTTTTTAATGAATGTATAGGATACTTACTATACAGGCTACTGAGTTGAATGACGTGTGAACTCATCGCTAGATTTTTAATTTAGCGTGGTTTATCTACCAGAGTGTTTACGCTGGTGTGGGTGGGGGGAGTAAAGACCCTAGAAACTCCTTACGCCTCAAAACACGCTCGAGAGACAGCCGCTTCTTCATATTGCTTGACTCTCATATTGACACGAGTATTATAATTAGCGCACAAATTAATTAGGATATATTCTACTATTCTGACAAATTTTTAAAAATCCGATCCTTAGTGGATGTTAATCAGCTTGTCCTAATACTTTAGGAGAGGGAGATATCAGACAGTGAGTAAGATTTGTACTGCGGGTGAGGCAATGGCCATAGTCGATGACGGCGACATGATTGCTGCTCACAATTGGGGTATATCCGGGAGTCCTGGATACCTGTTCCGTGCCTTAGTTGAGCGCGGTGTGAAAGACCTGACGCTTTGCATCCCCAACCTGATCCCATTACCAGAAGGATTCGTGGAAAGAGGATTGACTGACCCGACCATACTTATACCCCAGTTGAAGAAGATAATTTCACCATTTATCGGTGCCCGTGGTATCCTGAGCAGCATCAGCGAAACATTCCTTAGCACTCTGGCCAAGGAGGGAAGGCTAGAGATTGAGACAAGCACCCATGGTATCCTTATGGAACGACTATATGCTGGTGCCATGGGACTTGGCGGTATCTATAGCCCGGTGGGTGTCGGCACAATTATCGCAAAGAGTAAGGAGAAGCGTACTATCGACGGGGTTGGTTATATTTTTGAGAAGCCACTCCGCCCGGATGTTGGCCTGATAAAGGCCGATAAAGCAGATACATTAGGTAACCTGGTATACCGGGGCTCTGCGAGAGGCGCGAACCCGGTAATTGCCATGGCTTCAAAATATACCATTGTCGAGGTATTTGATGTTGTTGAACCTGGAGAGCTGGAGCCGGAGATGATAGTAACCCCTGGGGTTTTTGTTGATCGTGTTGTGAGGATACCGGATGAAGATGTATATAGCGGGAAAAGGCGCCCTGAGTTAATGAAAATTTTAACCGAAGTCATGCTCGCTCGGGGGGGTTAGGTCGAAGCAGCTGCTACCGAAGGAGGTGAATTGTGAAAGACAGACTGACTGAGGAGCTGCTTGCTATGAGGGCAGCTCAGGAGATTAGACCAGGTGATTACTGCAATGTGGGTGTTGGTCTTCCCCAACTCTGTGCCTCACACGTGCCTACAGGTGCTATTGTGCAGGCTGAGAACGGTACACTGGGTTACGGTCCTCTGGTAGGTCTGGATAATGTGGACGAGATGGACCTTGATTTCATAGATGCTGGTGGCAGTTTCTTTACCACTGCTCCCGGAATGGCTTTTTTTGATATTCTGACTTCATTTGTGATGATTAGAAGTGGTCGACTGAAGAGTTTCCTGGGCGGACTCCAGGTCTCAGAGAAGGGGGATCTGGCGATACACAGCCTCAGTAGCGTAGACAAATTCCCGCAAATTGGCGGCTCTATGGATCTCGCCTGGGGTGCGAAGCGACTGATTGTCCTCATGACCCACAACACCAAGGACGGAGTATCTAAGGTAGTGAAGAAGCTTACACTGCCCGTCAGTGCTAGGGCATGTGTGGACCTTATTATTACCGACCTTGCCGTAATAGAGGTGACATCCAGTGGTTTGATGCTCAAGGAGTATGCCCCTGGGTGGACTCCGCATGAGGTCCAAGCACAGACTGACGCTCAACTTATTTTGGCTAATAATGTCAAAGAAATTGAGTTCTAGCTAATTCTACGAGGCAGTGTGGGCATAACACTTATGCCACCTACGCCCCGAGTATCTCCTTATGCCTCAGTGCCCTCTCCAGCGAGGGCTGCATCTTCATCCCACGGAACTCAGGTTGTTTGTCCGGTACTACGTTAAGCACTTAATTGACTGTGTGTAGTAATCCAATAAAATAGTATTTTGTTTAGCTAAGCAACAGATGTCCGGAATATCACATTCTGGCTAACTGTCACTTAATGCTGACTTTCAGGCTCATTTCCCCCTGAGATAGCTTATCATCGAGCCGGTAACCAGCGGGACAACATCGCCAATCATGTGTGGTATGAGGTTGTCCATGACCTTGGGCATCAGTTCCGGCATCTGCTCCCGCATGTATTGGGGCATAGGTATACGCTCAGCAACTCTTTCCAGCATTACTGGCATGACCTTGGGCATCATCATCGGGAGCAGTCTGGGAAATAATACAGGGAACAGCGGCTTCATGAGGTTGAGAGCACCAGGGATTTTGCCCATAACACGCATCATCTTGCCCATGCCAAAGGGCATAGCATCGATAAGCTCCGGCCACATCGTACCCATCAATGCCGCAAAGCCTTCGGGTGTCATTAGAGCTATCATGGCCTCGAAGACGGCCCACTGCCGCTGTACCTCTGGGTTGGAGTTAGGTAGCTCATAGCCGAGTGTTTCAGCAGCGAAGCGCGCCAGATCAACTATCTCTATAGATGACCCTTTCTTCTTGGCAGTGACGCGGAACTGGAACTGGCAGCAGGGGCATAGTGCCAATACTTTTTCTGCGCCAGTAGCCGTTGCTTCGTCCAAGCGTGCCTTACCGATTTCTGCAGCTACGTGTGGCTCTTTAATGAGGGTAAGAACACTACCGCAGCAATGTGCCCACTCGCGGTTGTGCTCCATTTCGACAAGCTCTACGCCCGGTATGGCCGTGACCATATCACGAGGGGCATCATAAACACTGGAGACTCGCCCTATATGACAGGAATCATGTAGTGTGACTGTAATCTCTTTGCCTGTTTCTGGAAAACTGAACTGGCTGTTTTTTATCTGCTCGGCGATAACCTCGCTATAGTGCTTGCCGGTAATGCCGTAGTCTATACCCAGTCTCTCCGCCCAGCGGGGGTATATCTGGCGCCACATCATGTCACAGGCAGGGCAGGAGGTAACCACGGTATCGGCACCGACCTCTCTGATAGCAGCGATGTTCTTCTTCATCGTCTCGACGAAGATATCCCACTTACCAGCGACGAGCATTGGTGTGCCGCAGCAGTTCTCCTTATTACCAGCGTAGGTAAAATCTACTCCAGCGGCGTCAAGAAGACGCACCGCAGCAATGGCGATATCTGTCTCCACATGGCTGGCTGTGCAGCCGGCGAAATAGGCTACCTTCGCCTTATGCGATGGTCCGTGCTTCTCCCAGAGCTCCTCGGGAAACCAGTCGGAGCGGTTCTCACGATAAGCGGCCCAGATATCGCCCTCCTTGGTAAGTGAGGCTGCCATCATCTCGAACGGTGGGAAGGTCATTTTCTTTTCCTCATTGATGAGCTGACCGCGTAGCTTCATCCAGGAGGACTCAATAGGTAACGATGCCGAGCAACGCAGATTGCACAGCTCACACGTGGTACAGACGAGGATTGTATCCACCATGAACTGGTCCCATTCCTCCCGTCCCTCCATATACTCGCGTAGCCAGTACCACTTTCCACGTGGGCTCTGGCTTTCCCATCCGCGCCCATAGAACTGGTCGCACTCGCGGACACAGTATCCACACTGCGAGCAGCCATAAGCATACCAGACGATGTCGGCAGGTATGGACCGAACTGGTTTGGTCGTCCTTTCCCCGACACGTGTAATTAGGCGGTTACCAAGGAAGCGGATAATGGGTTCGAAAACTCCCGCTATACTCACTAGGCTGCCGACAGCCCCCCCGTTAACAACCTTACCGGGATTGAGGATGCCCTTCGGGTCAATTCTTCTCTTAAAATCCTTCAGGCGGAGTAAAATATCCTTACCCATTATCTTTTTAGCCTTACCGGTGAAATAAATCCCGGTGGAGTAGGGATACCCCCCGTATTTTTCGGCTATCTTCATGGCAGTCAACGCCAACCCGAAGATAAAATTATAGGAAAGGTGACGCTGGTCGCTGGGGATAAAGCCGAGTATGACTACCTCAGGCTCACCGCAGGCACCTTCACGGATAACGATACCTTCCTTTACCACCGGTTGGTCAATCTTGTTTTCAATCTCGATCATAACATCGCCCAGTCTGGCGAGTGGTATGACCACCTCCGCTGGCACCAAACTCGGCCCCAGGCGCTTCACAAGCATTATCTTGAACCGGTTCTCCCATTCATGTTCGGCGATACGTTGGCTGAGTAACTCCGCCTGGCACGGTTTCATAACCTCGTCAAGTCTATCCATCACTGCCTTTCTGTACCTTCTACGGAAAGTCAGTGTCATGATATAGGAGGCTGGCAGTAGCACCCTTTCTTCCACGGGATACTCGAAGCGTTCCAGTAATGGTGCCCTGTTCTTGAGTTCGGCCATACGCGGGTTGATGAAAATCAACGACCAGATGGGAAGCTTCTGCTCGATAATATTCTCTGCCATCTTCTGCAGACCATAGATATCAGGGCAACCGATGGCAACAACGTCCAGGTCTTCTAGCGACTGTACTAGCAATGTGACCTCGCTAATGAGCCCAGTTATACCCTCGGCAGATGATATAAGGTCGAGGTCATCGTCACTAAACACCCGGACCGAACCATCTGGCATGACTACCCTGGCACTCAGGACGTTATCACGAAACCACCCTGCCTCGAACGAACCGATACCAGCACCTCCCTGCGCAAGCCAGCCGCCGACAGTGGCCGACGGGTAGCTGGAGGGGTAGAGTCGAAGGGTCAGCCCTTGCTTCATTAATTCTCTGTCCAACTCCTCCCAGACGATGCCGGACTCCACTGTTACAGTATTCTGGGTCGTGTCAATCTCTTTTATAGCACGCATGCGGTAGAAATCGACGACGACACCTCGTTTGACCGGAATAACACCACCGTAACCTGAAGAGGCGCCGCCGCGCGGGGTCAGGGCTACCCTTCTACTGCTTGCCCATCTGACCAGTTCTATCAGTTCTGCCTCTGTCTGCGGTTGCACTACGGCATCTGGAACAGTATTGCCTATAAAGGGTTTAACCAGCCCAGGTATTGCGGCGATATCGTGCCCGTATAGCTTTCTTTCTAACTTGCGAAAGGACACGCGGGTATCGAACATCTTCTGGAGGTCAAATTGTAGCTCTTTGCCATTTATGCCCATTTCGCCTCCTTTCTATGACTGATATCATTGCCCTCATTAAGTGATTTAATCACTCTTATACGCTGGAATACGGTAGGTTTATGCACAATGTTCGATTGCCCGAGGTAGAGCATGCCGAACCGTACGCCTGGTTATTTACACGGCACATAGACGCCTCCTCCTAATACTAACTAGAATGCTAGCCATTCTAACACTAAAAAAATCGAAAGTCATTATTGAGGTTATAGAAATTTCGTTGAACGTATAGAGGAATTCTTCAGAGGCTGTTTGAAGACGTCAAGTGAAAGAAGATTAGCTCACGTTGGAAACATTCCGATCCGGTTTTAAGAGAAATGAATTGATTCTGACTTTGCAGTGGTTTGTGGTCTGATGCTTGGTCTAAAACACAGTAATTCTTCTGAGATTCTAAAGGTTCTTTATTTTTTATCCTTGCGTAGTGCATACCGTGTTACCATCTTTATCGAAAATGTGTAACTCTATTTATTGATTTAGTATTGAAACGTGTTCTGATATGCAGGATAATAACGACACTCCAATGTATAGTATTCAATAAAGAGTGTTCATCTGGTTATACCATTTCCAAGAGCATACAAGAATAAATCGTGTGGGGTGGTGAACGTGACTGAGAAGAAAGGCTTTCTGCGATTGGAAAAGGGTCGTGTTGAGAGCTATGACGAGTATGACGCGATCCCGTTGTGCGCATATATAACAGTTATAGGTCGCTCGCCGGGTCGCAGTGATACTGACTTAAAACATCCCGACATAGAAATCAGGGATGACTTCGTGTCTCGTAGTCACCTCAGTATCACCTACATCGAGAGCGAAGACGCTTATATAATGCAGGAGAGAGATGGAGGGACGAGGAATGGGACGTTTCTCAATGAGGAACGGATTCAACCAAGCAAGACTTACCCGCTGAAAAATGGCGACCTGATAGGGCTGGCCCTCGTGGTCACCGAAGTCGTAGACAGTGATAATGTTGGGGTGGTCTCCAAGGCGTCCCATTGCCTGGGCCTCACGCTTGATGCGGGTGCGGTCCTTACTGTTGAGCTTTTCGGTCTTTATCAGGGCGAAGGCGACGTCACGGTCGAGGGTATTATCGTGGGCGAGGTATACTTTCTTCTTGCCGCCCTCACCGAGGAATTTCTTTACTATGTAGCGGCCGCTGGCAAAGGAGGTGGGTTCGGGTATGTGTGGCGTTTCGGGAATCGGCGCGGGTGCTGGTTCGGCCAGCGGGTGGCCACATTCACCGCAGTAGCCCTCTCCAGGTTCATTAACTGCGTGACAGGATGGACATAGTATCTGGAGCGGCGAACCACATTTAGAGCAGAACTTACGTCCTTCACGATTCTCTGTCTAGCACTTTGGGCATTTCACGACTCACTCGCAGGCACAGGCTCGGTGCTCACAGTCTAGAGGTAAACTAAAGCGATGTCAAGGGTATTAATGTGTGACGTTGAGGCTAAATCAGTCTATGCGGCATACCGCAAACATTTTACCAAGAATACAAGTCACAATATGACGAACTGTTACCCTCCCTGTATTGCAGCAGTATTCTGAATAAGCAAAGGTTCGTGGTATACTGATATCAATTGGCAAGACAGTTGCTCTGACAATGGTAAAAGGAAAGGGCAGTAAAAAGAATGGATAACGACTATATTGCCTTCCAGGGTAGTTTACAGCAGCTACTGGAGAAGGTGGAAAGCGGCGAAATGGTGCCCAAGTTGCAGGCTTCGCATGCTCCCCCATGTAAATTCTGGACAGCCTTTATGGTGGTCAACGGTATCAGGCATATGGCACCGGTCATACACGGCCCCACCGGTTGTACCTATGGCGTCGCCAACGCATATAAACTAACGAGCTGCGAATACCGCGGCGTTCCCCTGGAGCCTACCGCTTGTACTGCACTGGACGAGAGTAATGTCGTCTATGGCGGGGAGGGTAAGCTGGTTGAAGCTATCAAGGAGGTGGAGGATAGATACCAGCCGGAACTCATTGCTGTCCTTTCCTGCTGTTGTTCCGGCATTATCGGCGATGACGTTGAGACCATAGCCAGGGATGCAGAGAAATCAGTCAATGCTAGGGTCATTGCGATACGCAGCGAAGGATTTGGAGGCGACTTCCGCAGCGGTTTCGAGGATGCCTTCAGGGCTGTTATGGACCTGATGGAACCCCCAAGGCAGACCAGGGAGAACACTATCAATATTCTTGGTGCTCGCGTGGGACCAACCTACACTGAGTGGCTGGAAGACCTGGACGAGATTAAGAGGCTAGTCAGTGCTATCGGCGTCGAAATCAATGCGGTTCTCTGTGGAGGGTGTACGCTGGACGAGATACGACGGGCCCGTGAGGTAAAACTAAATGCATCGTGGTGCTACGACTGGGGACAGAAGTTGGGCGACCTCATGCAGGAGAGGTTCGGTATTCCGTATAGCCGTACTGGCCAGCCCTATGGTCTGCGAGCAACCGAGGAATGGCTTATGGGTGTGGCGGAACCACTAGGGCTGGAGAAGCCGGCGAGAGAGCTTCTTGGAAAAGAAACAGACCAGGTCAGGGCCGAATTGGAGTCCCTGCGAAGGAATCTCGGCGGTAAAACTGCCATTATTGAAGTGGCCGAGTTCCCTGGCCCCATCAGGGCCCTTTCTTTGGCCAGGATGGCAGAGGAATTTGGTGCAAAGCCTGTGGTGGTCAACATTCATCCATATACCATCAAAGAACGGATGCCAAGTATTAAATTCCTTATAGAATCGGGGCAGAACCCGGAGGTAGTGCTGACAAAAGGTCTGTTCTCACTTGGTACCTTTCGTTCTTCACGAAGAACAGAGCTTGAAATACGGCAACTTGTCACCGGTTACGATAATGCTATCTTCCTTGGTACCCCGATGCGACAGCCCGGTATACCACAAGTAAATCTGACCACCCGTACTGGCTTCCCCCAGTACGGATTTCCAGGAATTCGTAACATCGCTAGGTTGGTTGAATCTGCTGTGGCTCATGCCGCCCGACCGCGTTCCAAGCTGTTCCGGCAGGTCCTGTATGGAGGTTAAGACTTATGGCCACTGAACATGAATTCCTGACACGTACAGCAGAGAGGTGTCACGACCCCTATCTACGCTGCGCCCTGTACGGAGCAGCCCAGGCCGTTCTTGGCATCAGTGGGTGCTGCGTTCTGGCCCACGCACCGCAGGGCTGTAACATGCTGGTCAACTCGGCTTTTGGCTGGCAGGACGCCGATTACACAGAAACACTAACTCTTTGCACCAAGCTCTGTGAGGATGAAATCGTCCACGGTGGTGAAGAACTACTTACACGAACAATCCTTGAAGCCCGGGAATTCAGTATACCAATCATGTTTATACTGAGTGCCTGCGGGCCGGAGATTGTCGGTGATGACATTACGGCTGTCTGTGAAGAGGTGCAGAGCCAGGTGGACTTTAAACTGGTGCCCATCCAGTGTGCTGGCTTCCGTGGCTCTCAATATGATGGCACGGATATCGCTCTGGAAGTACTGCTGAAGAACCTGGTGACGGACACGGGACAGAAGATAGCTAATTCTGTCTGCCTCATCGCTCCTCATGCCAATGCTAACCCCACTTGGGTGGGTGATTTAAGGTGGGTACAGGATGTACTTGCACAAATGGGAGTCCAAGTGACTGCCACTATCACTCATGGGACAGCCCTCAGTGACTTCGAGAAGATATCTGCAAGTGAGGCTTCAATCTTGCTCAGCTTTGACTGTGGACAGAAGGCAGTAGACTACCTGTCGACAGAGTTTGGAATTGAGCAGGTATGCAAGGATATACCACTTCCTGTAGGATTTGGCAATACTCGCCGCTGGTTGTCGGAGCTGGCTGAGCATTTCGGTGCCGGCGAGGTGGCTGACAGGCTGATTACCGAGGGAGAGAAGATGGTAGTTGAGGTATGTCGGCGGAAGGGACTGGAACAGTTTTTCATGCACCGGGCTCCGTCAGCTATCGTTACTGATGCCACCATAGGCATCCCCTTGGTACGCTTCATCAGCGAAGACCTGGAAATGCTTCCCGAGCTGATCTGCCTCCGGTCATCGCAGGAAAAGTCCAAAGAGATCCTGGAGAAAGAGCTAAAAGAGCTCAGCCTCAATCCCCGGGTAATATATGGGGCTGACGTCTATCAATCCAGTACGGCGTTAGCAGAGTCCCGACCAGAGGCGGTATTCGGCAGCAACATCGAGAAACATGGCATTGAGGAACTCGATATACCATTTATATTCCTGATAGCCTCCCCGACAATGCGCTTCCGTATGATTGACCGCGAGTATTTCGGCTATACGGGTATGCTTAATCTTATTGAGTTTATTCAGAATGATTGGCGAGAAAGGTATCGGTCACGGCAGCGCCGGTACCAGGCAAGGTGGTAGATAATGAAACAGATTGCGATATACGGTAAAGGTGGCATTGGTAAAAGCACGATATCATCTAATCTCTCCATGGCCCTCCGCGAAAATGGATTGAAGGTGATGCAGGTTGGTTGCGACCCGAAGAGAGACTCCACTAGGTCTTTGACTAGCGGCCGGCTTATACCTACCGTCCTCGAGACCTATCGGGAGCGTCTGAGGCTAGGGCAGGATCAGTACACTATCTCTCTTGAAGACATTGTCTTCCAGGGGCCGGGTGGAGTGTACTGTGTGGAGTCCGGCGGGCCTGAGCCAGGGGTTGGCTGCGCTGGTCGGGGAGTATTAACAGCAATTCAGATTCTCAGAGACCTAAAGGCTTACGAGACGTATGACCTGGATGTGGTTATCTACGACGTCCTTGGCGACGTTGTCTGTGGCGGCTTCGCACAGCCTATCCGTCAGGGATTTGCCCGGGAGATATACTTGGTCTGCTCAGGAGCCTTTATGAGCCTTTATGCCGCCAACAATATCGCCAAGGGTATTCAGCGCCTGGCGAGACGGGGGCAGACCGGTCTGGCCGGTGTCATCTGTAACAGCGGTGGCGACGAGGGCCTTGAAAAAAAAGTAATCTCTGATTTCGCTGAGCGGATTGGTAGCAAGCTTGTTCACTTCGTTCCACGTAGTCCCATCATCCAGGCTTGTGAGGTAGAGAGTAGGACTGTTATTGAGCTTTCTCCTGACTCTGTAGAGGCCGGGGGATTTCAGGAAATGGCACAAAAGGTGATGAACAGTGACCCTCCCGTTATCCCAACTCCTGTGGAAGAATTATCTGAACTCGAGGAACTGTACCGCCGGCACCTGGATAATCGATAGATGAATATAACTGAACCAGCAGCGGTGAAGAGCTTACTGGAACATCCCTGTTTTAGCGACGAGGCACATGACCGCATTGGACGGATTCATCTTCCAGTGGCTCCCCGCTGTAACATCCAGTGCAACTACTGTGAGCGCCGTATATGCGCCGACATTCAACACCCCGGCTGGGCGGCTAGGCTGCTATCGGAAGCCGAAGCGGTTGGCTTGGTGCGGTCAGTTATAGCTGAGCGGCAGGCCTGCGATTTCGTTGTGGGCGTCGCCGGACCCGGTGATGCCCTGGCCAACGACGAGACCTTCCACACGTTCGCCCGGATTAATGAATTATACCCTCAGCTGACAACCTGCCTCTGCACCAACGGATTACTCCTTGACGACAGGTTGGAAGAGATAGCGGTAGCAGGAGTCAAGACTATTACAGTGACAGTCAATGCCACCGACAGTCGGGTGGGGAAGGATATATACTCACGGGTACACTATCAGGGTACGACATACCGGGACGAAGAAGCTGCCGCTATCCTTATTGAGAAGCAATTCATCGGTATAGAAATGGCTGTAGCTGCTGGTTTTCATGTCAAGGTAAATACCGTGCTCATACCCGGTGTGAACGATTTATATATGCTGGAACTAGCCTGCCGACTGCGATATACCGGGGTAACTGTCATGAATATCATGCCTCTTATCCCCGCGGGCAAAATGAAAAACTACCGGTCTCCCAGCTGTAATGAGCTTCAGAATGCAAGACGACAATGCACGGAAGTCATCCCTCAGTTCCATCGTTGTCAACGATGCCGGGCTGATATCATCTTCCTGCCACCGAGATGACTGAATTACACTCTAATTGTCAGTCTCAGGTAAAAGACTGACAATCTCGTCATCAGCAGCTAAATCGCACGAGTAAAGAACGTTGTATCTCAATTTTTGTTAGTGTGGTAAGACAGAATGTAATTGGCTGCCTGCCAATATACTAATATATTAAAACATGACAAAAGTGAAAGATGTTACCCAACCGAACAATTTAGGATTTGTGGTACTTTTCGAATAAGAAACTGGCTAGTCTGTACGTTGCGCGTTCGACTCCTACCAAGATCGCTGATACTAAATCTGAAGATTCATAGGCTAACCATGAAGAACTAGTACAATAATAGAAATCGAGGACAAGTGTAAACAGGTTATGTAGGTGAAGTCGTTTGTAAGTAAAGTATTCCGGGCTGCCAGGCTGGATACCAGCCTTTACAATGAGTTAAAGACAGATAGAAAAGCCGGTAGGCAGGCATTTCTTGTTGTTGTACTGGCCAGTCTGGCAATAAGCATTGGCATCGGTATAGCCGGCTGGTTTGCAATGGCAGGGATGTGGTCCATTTGGGGCACAGTTATCTGTCTTATCGGTTCGGTCATTGTCTGGTCTGTCTGGTCATTCCTTGCCATTTCTTACGACTAGGAAGTCATCGTGTACATCCCTTGCCTCGAGATTTGCCAACTCAGCGCGTCTCATACCAGTCCTAAGGTCAACCGCGACTAAAAGACTGTCACGCACTGTACAGCCTTTGTGAGTCTTTTTATTCTCAATGGCATCGAATAACCTGTCAACCTCACTATCTTTTGTGTACCGTGGTAGAGTCCTCGGAATCTTAACCCTGAAATCGTCCATTGGCTCACCATACCACTTCATAAATACCCTAATCATCTGGGCGTAGCGGTATAGTGTTCGGGGTTTATTGGTCACGTATTGGGCCAAGAATCCCTTGGCGAGTTCGGGCGAGGGTGGATAACCTCCTAGGTAATGCTTGAACCGGTCTAGTAGCTTCCTGGTATCGCTGAGATTCTTTTCGTTATGCAGCCTGAGTACCAAGTCATCATCGTATAGACGGAAGAGCTCGTCATTATTCATGTGCCGCAATCTTAACCTTCTTTTACCTTCGGGTCCTAAGATTGATTCCAGAAGCTCCCTTAATGGTATTTCCTCAGACAGAACTGATGCGATGGTGGGCGGTACTGGATTTGAACCAGTGACCTCTGCGATGTCAACGCAACGCTCTAACCAACTGAGCTAACCGCCCATTACCATAATGCTAGCAGACACCGTACTAGTTAATCAAGTATGCAAAGGAGGAGGTAGTCCCAGAGAGCTACCCCCTCCTTTTTCTATCAAGACCATATAGTGCCGGCGTTTTTAAGGAATACGCCAGCTTGCCCACTTATCACCGTCTACCTCACGGCCGTAGGCACGCTTGGGCGTCACTCCCCGGGCAATAGCCGCCGCCACGACAGCCTTGGTAATATCGCCGGCAATAAACGGGACAAGCCCCATCCCGAGAAGCGCTGTGGATGACGCTGGTTCTCCCTGAACTATGTTAAGCCATAATCCCAATTGCAGGAGACCCGGAACATATACCAGTATGAAATTAGCAAACAGCATCAACCCCAGCATACTCAGGAAGCTACGCGACCTGACGTATTTATCGGTGAAGTACCCCAGGAACAGAGCTGCCATTATAAAGCCAATAATGTAGCCACCGGTTGGTCCGGCCAGATAACCCAGGCCACTATTCAGACCCTGAAACCAGGGAACCCCGGCAATACCGAGTCCCACATAAAGGGCCATGCTGATGCCTCCCCACCATCTCCCCAGGAGAACACCCGCCAGCAGCACAGCGAACGTCTGCCCGGTTACCGGCACCGGACTCCAGGGGAGAACGAACCGGACCTGAGCAAGGAGTCCGGCAAGACAGGCAATACCCAGAGCCAGGCTCAGCTTCATCGGTATGCTCAGCCCGTACCGCCATCTAAAGACATCATA
Source organism: Dehalococcoidia bacterium (assembly GCA_011171075.1). Classification (GTDB taxonomy): domain Bacteria; phylum Chloroflexota; class Dehalococcoidia; order Dehalococcoidales; family Fen-1064; genus W589. The sequence continues at coordinate 79,362 of DUFD01000045.1, forward strand.
TTTTATATCCTGAATTCTCGCGGCTACTTCCATGCGTACCTCCTGACTTCGGTCCCTGCTATCTACCTGGTGTTTTGCCAACGCATACTTTAGCATACCCAGAGAGGACATTCAACTCTCCGATGACATTCTGCAATGGCATAGAAAACAGTAAAACAGGGACATAGAAACTAGGGGAAATAAGGTTCAGCAATACACCGTAACATGAACGCCGTCTCGGGAAGAAGCACCCTATCCGGCCCCGCAATATTTAACGGGTCGGTTTTTCTTTGCCGATGATAGCAATCTCCAGGTTTCTGTTACAGTGAGGACAGGTAATATTAAGGGTAAGTGGTTGGCTCATCACCCGCTCGGCAACGGCCGTTACCATTGAATCGATATTATCAAGGCGTTGGTCAAGCATATCCAGGTGTTTCTTAAGACGCTCGATGTCCTCCGCCACTTCTTCAGCCAATGATGTGTCTCTATCCTCGTCAGCCAAGTCTATAACCTCCACGAACTGTGAATCATCTTACCAGTTAGGTGAACTCGGTCATCCCAATATAACACATAAAATACTCTTCTGCATAGCAAATTGGGACGGCTATCCACTGCTTGCATAGGGGCACGTCCTGAGCTAGGAGCCTTTCCCCTGTTTCCGGCGCTTTCTCTTCGGCACAAGCAGCACCGGTACTCCAGCTTTTCGAGTAACCTCATCAGCCACGCTACCCAGTATCGCCCTCTTCAGCCCGCCTTTACCACTGGTCATCATCACAATCAGGTCGACCTTTGCGTCGGCAGAATGTTGAACAATTGACTTGCCCGGCTCACCCACGGCGATATGATAAGCACCCTCTACTCCTTTACCGGTAATTGTTCTCAATTTCTGCTGTAGGTACCTGCGGACACGCACTACATTGGCACGGTCCTGAATTCGTGCCGACTGCACGGCTATCCTGGCAGCTGCCGGGTCAATCCCTATTTCCGTAGCTGTTGAACTGGGAACGACAGTGGCTGGTGGCACCACTCGCATAGCAATCACCTTGGATTGGTATCGCTTGGCGATATCGATGGCATAAGAAAGTGCCTGTCCACTTACTCTCGAGCCGTCGAGGGGTACCAGGATACGCTTAAACGTCATCTTTGCCCTCCTTCACTGACCTATTGCTGTACAGACCACCACCCGCCCTCTAGACGCCACCTGCGTTACTAGGAATTGCGCTCACTATACGGCGATTACGATTATATGGGAGAGCGAACACCATGTCAAAGGTTTTTATGCCATAGAGTCTTGATTTGTCACAGCCGAATACAATATACTGTGAAAACAAAAAGGAGGTGTCATGATGCCTGAAGAAGCGGTGGGTAAGGTTAGCGATTTCTTTGCCCGACCAGTCGTAGCCGGTATTGAGTTGACGGCCAAATTAAAGGTTGGCGATAGCATCCACATCCAGGGACACACTACGGACCTCGAGCTAACAATCGACTCAATGCAAATCAACAACGTAAACGTGCAGGAAGCCAATGCCGGGGACTCGGTCGGCATCAAAGTCCCGGACCGTGTAAGGCGGGGAGATACCGTCTACAAGGTCACCTGAAAAGCTACCGGATACTTCAACCAATACCCTTGAGCAGGTTTACCATTTCGATAGCGTCTACGGCAGCATCAAAACCCTTGTTGCCAGCCTTGGTTCCCGCTCGCTCAATCGCTTGCTCCAAGGTATCGGCAGTAATTATCCCGTAAGTAATCGGTAGTCCTGTCTCCAGGCTAGCTCTGGCGATACCCTTGGTAACCTCGGCAGCAATGTATTCAAAATGAGGTGTTGCCCCGCGAATTACCGCCCCGAGGCAGATAACGGCATCGTACCGCTTGGTCTGGGCAAGTTTCTGGGCAACCAGAGGTATCTCAAATGAGCCTGGCACCCAGGCAATATCAATATCTCCCTCGTTGACACCGTGGCGAAGCAGGGCATCCTGCGCTCCCTCAAGCAGCTTCCTCGTGATAAACTCATTGAAACGCGAGGCAACCATCCCAAACTTTAGCCCCTTCCCCAGTAGCATTCCCTCATAAAGACTCACTATTCCCTCCTTATTACCGGCTTGACCGGTTCCCCGGCCGGTCTTTAATTACAGATATAGTTAACCGGACATGGGATACATATTAGTCAATCTAATCAGACCTGTTTATCTTCATCATTATCCGGCAGTCTAAGCAGGTGCCCCATTTTCCGCTGCTTCGTCTCCAGATAATGCAGGTTATACTGGTTCGGAGGGCAGATAATAGGTACCGTCTCCACTACCTTCAAGCCGTAGCCTTCAAGGCCAGCCCACTTCTTTGGATTATTGGTCAACAAACGAATATTCTTCAGTCCCAGGTCTACCAGTATTTGCATGCCTATACCATAGTCCCGCCTATCGGCCGGGAAACCCAGGGCTTCATTGGCCTCGACGGTATCAAGTCCGCTATCCTGGAGAGCATAAGCCTTAATCTTGTTATGGAAGCCGATGCCACGTCCTTCCTGCCTCATGTACAGGACAACACCCCGCCCCCCCTCAGCAATCATCTGCATGGCCATCTGCAGTTGCTCCCCGCAATCGCAGCGGAGACTGCCAAAGGTATCCCCGGTAAGACACTCACTGTGGACCCGCACAAGTACAGACTCGTCGGTAGTAATGTCTCCCATTATCAGGGCAAGGTGTTCATCGGGGTCAATATCACTTTTATAGGCAATTGCCATGAACTCGCCATACCTGGTTGGCAGCTTAGCCTCGGCGACACGGTGTACCAGTTTCTCATGGCGACGCCGGTAGGCTATCAGGTCAGCTACGCTAACTATCTTCAACCCGAACTTGTCCGCAATTACTTCCAGCTGGGGCATGCGTGCCATCGTGCCGTCTTCATTCATAATCTCGCAGACAACACCCGCCGGATAGAGTCTGGCCAGCCTGGCAAGGTCAACAATCGCCTCGGTCTGCCCTGCCCGAACCAGAACACCACCGTCGCGGGCACGCAGCGGGAAGGTGTGTCCCGGCTGGACAAGGTCTTCAGGTCTAGTATTCGGGTCAACAATAGCCCTTACTGTTTCGGCACGGTCGGCTGCCGAAATACCGGTGCTGGTGCGGTGCTTGGCTTCCACGGATACGGTGAAGGCGGTCCCGTATTTAGCGGTGTTGTTCTGCACCATCATCGGTATATTTAGCTCATCCAGGCGTTCGCCGATAATCGGCATGCAAATGAGTCCCCGGGCATGTTTTGCCATAAAATTAATCGCTTCGGGCGTGACCTTTTCTGCCGCCATGGACAGGTCACCCTCATTCTCACGGTCTTCATCATCGACAATGATAACGAACTTGCCTGCTTTGATGTCCTCTATGGCTTCAGGAATCGTTGATAGTGACATATTTCCCCCCAGATTATAGAGCGCGAATCAGCTGACCAGGAACCCGTGCTCCCGCAGGAATTCCTCGGTGATGCCGGAGCTCTCCGGTCTGGTCAACGCCTCCACATATTTAGCAAGGATATCCGCTTCCAGGTTTACCGCATCACCAACATATCTATCGCCTATTGTCGTGTTGGTACGCGTATATTCCACGATTGATACGCTGAAAGAAGTCGCCCGTCTATCCACCACTGTCAGGCTAAGACCGTCGACGGCAACAAAGCCCTTTTCCACCACGTAACGCATCACTTCGGGAGGGGCTTCGACTTCCAGCACCAGGGTATCGCCTTCCCACCGAATCGAAGCTAACCGACCTATGGCATCAACGTGCCCCTGGACAAGATGGCCACCCAGACGACCCCCAAACGCTAGCGCCCGCTCCAGATTGACGCTATCCCCAGTCTTCAGCTGGCCGATGTTCGAGCGCCTCGCCGTCTCTGGCATTATGTCAACAAAAAACGAGGAGGCATCAAACGTGGTGACGGTCAGACAGGCACCGTTAATATTGATACTGTCACCAACGTGCATGTCCTCAAGCACCCGGTCCGCCCTTATTGTGAGCTTACCCGACTGGACATGTTCAACCCTGCCGACCTCTTCGACTATTCCGGTGAACAACTATTGACCTCCAACATACCCGGTGACCATTACGTCACCATTACATTCGGTAACAGTAACACGCTCGAGGCGGACTGCCTCAGCGATTTTCTCAACACCCCTGCCTCTGACCGCCGTTTCTGCTTCACTACCGCCAATAATGACCGGGGCAACAAACGCAACAACCTTGTCAACCAGTCCATAATCAAACATGTATCCGAGGAGCGTACCACCGCCTTCTACGAGAACACTGGTTATCTCACGTTGACCGAGTTGCTTAAGTAGTTGCCCTATATCTACCAGCCCCTCATTTGAAGGCAACACCACTACCTCAGCATTCACATTTTTATAACCTTCAATAATCCCAGGCTCAACCCCCTCTCCCAACGCTATCAGCGCCCTGCCCGGTACTCCAAATATCTGTGCCGTTACCGGTGTCCGCCCCTTTGCATCTGCGATAACACGTAAGGGCTGCTCTCTTATCACGCCACCACGTTCCCCACAACGGCAGGTAAGCTGTGGATTATCAGCAAGGACAGTATTCACGCCAACTATGATGGCATCACTAATATGCCTCAGGGAATGGACATATCTCCTCGACTCCGGATTGCTTATCCATTTGGAATCGCCACTTCGTGTGGCAATCTTCCCGTCCAGGCTCATGGCGAACTTGGCAGTGACGAACGGAATATTGGTGGTGATGTACTTGATATAAGCCTCGTTTATTTGCCGTGATTCTTCCTCATGGTCCCCCACAAACGTGCTCATACCATGTTTACGCAGCTCCTCCTCTCCCCTGCCTGAGACCAGAGGGTTAGGGTCAAGCATCGCCATATGCACCTCGGCAATACCGGCGGAAACTATCGCCGCAGTGCATGGTGGAGTACGTCCCTGATGGCAGCACGGCTCCAGAGTAACGTACATCGTACTGCCCAGCGCAGCACTTCCTGCCTGCTCCAGGGCAACAACCTCAGCATGGGCCGAGCCGGGGGGCTGGGTGTAACCCTGACCGACCACTTCGCCGTCCTTAACGATAACCGCGCCGACCGCCGGATTAGGACTGACCTGTCCTAGAGCCAGTCCGGCTAGCGAAAGAGCCTGCTCCATATAGTCCATCTTGCTGCCATTCTAGCACCACGCCGAGAGCAAGTGCAACAATAGTCAAACGGACCACAATGGTACCAGGAGCTGATAGCTTATTTTACCAAACTGGTAGAGAGCCTATAAAGCGAGTATAATGGGGATAAAACCCGGGGAGGAGCCACCGATTTTTAGCATAAAAAATTCCGCTATCCGTGATTTTCTCATCATGATTGCAATCGCGGTGGTGGTCTTCGTCGGACTACGACTCACGATACAGACATACGTTGTCTATGGTCCTAGTATGCAGCCGAACTTCTACGAGCACCAGCGGTTACTGGTCAGCAAGCTGGTATACAACTTCCACGAGCCGGATAGAGGAGACGTTATCATATTTCGCCCCCCATACGAAGGGCAGGACAGCTTCATCAAGCGCGTAATTGGCCTGCCCGGTGAGCTTGTTGAGATAAGACAGGGACAGGTATATATTCACCAGCCCGATGGTAATGTTCTGGAACTTGAAGAGCCCTACATCGAGGAGCCGGCCAGATGGCAATTCTACGGCGACGTTATACCAGAAGGTGAGTATTTCGTGCTTGGTGACAACCGTAACAATACTGACGACTCGCGCAACGGTTGGACTGTGCCAGCCGAGGACATCATTGGCAAGGCATGGATTACAATCTGGCCACCCGGCCAGTGGGGAATGGCCGCCAACTATCCCTTCCCTGAAGAGGTCGCCAATGCTGCCGGTGACTAGGCTGGTTCAACCAGTTTTCACGTTATTGCCTGAGCAGATTATAAAGCTGAGAGGGCCTGATGACGGATAATATTGAAGAGATGTTTTTAAAGACGGGGACTGTACTGCAAGGGCACTTCCTGCTTGCTTCCGGACGGCACTCACCAGTGTACTGGGAGAAATTCCGCATCCTGCAACATCCTGAATACGTCACCCGGCTTTGTGGTATGATTGCTAACCACTTCCACAACCAGCCTATTGACCTTGTTGCCGGCCCGACTACCGGTGGGATTATTCTTGCTTTCGAGGTTGCTAGACAGCTTGGCACACGCGCCATTTACGCCGAGAGGGCGGAAACCGGGGGAAGGGCTTTTCGGCGTGGCCAGACCATTAGTCCCGGCGAGCGGGTGCTGGTTGTTGATGATGTCCTCACCGCCGGCGGCTCGATACGAGACGTTATCGCCGCTGTGACTGGCCTCGGTGGTAACGTTATTGGTGTCGGTGTACTCGTTGAGCGTTCCGAAAAGAGCGTCGACTTCGGGACACCTATGTTCAGTTGCCTGCGTACAGTTGCTGAGACCTATTCACCAGAGGACTGTCCCCTGTGCGCCGCCCGGGTACCGCTGGAAAAGCCCGGCGGCGGCAAGACATAGTATACGGTGTTTTTAATATTAAACTAGAACGGCACTTCCATGAGGAAGTGCCGCTCGTCTTCTTGCAGAATAACCAGTTTTATGTCCCCTTGTCGAACTCTGCCCACCAATCGGGAATCCAGAACGGCGGTTTTTCTTCCCACAGGCCAAGCGGTGCTCCTTTGGGCCTCTCCGGTGGAGACCAGTCCTCGAGCAGTGTGGCAATCTTCTCCTTGTGGTAGGTAGTGTCGCCCATGTAGAGCTGGAAGGTCTTACCACGGCGTGAGTAAAGCGGGAGAACACCGTCATATACAGTGGTACCTACGCCCGAGTGAACCTGGTGAGCGCACCAGCAGGCATGCTCGTAGGCATTACTGCTCCAGGCCTTAGCTACGGATACTTCCATGTCGCAGGGCTCATTCTCGGCCAGCTTCCAGGCAGCCAGGTAGGTAGACCAGCGGCACCCGTTGACATCCCGCAGCAGGAAGACACAGTGCTCCTGGATATACTGGTTGATGCCGATTGGCATATCAAACTGAATCCTGGTCCTGGCATAGTCTACTGATAGTTCCAGCAACCGCTGTCCGGCTCCTAGCATCTGAGCACAGAGCAGTACCGTTGCTATCTGCATCGACCTTTCCAGTGGCGCCCAGCCACCGTTGACTTTCCCGACGACGCTGGACTTGGGCACCTTTACCTTATCTAGTACAACCTCACACTGCTTGTCGCCGGCAATGGTTATCAGCGGGGTAATGCTGACTCCCTGGCTCTTGGCATCCACCAGGAACAGGGTTATACCTTCCTCGGGATTGCCGCCCTTTTTCGTTCGGGCTGCTACGAGTAAAGTGTCAGCGGGCAGAGCATCATGCACAAAAAGCTTTATGCCGTCGATAACGTAGCCATCGCCATCAGCGGTGGCTCCTACGTTCACCCCCGCCGCATCCCAGGTTTGCTTCATATCCCAGGCTGATTCCGGCTCTGTCAGGGCCAGCGCGATTATCCTATCACCCGCGGCTATCGCCGGCAGGATTTCCGACTTCTGCTCATTACTACCGGCTTCCAAAATCGTCATTCCGCCGAGGACCACCGTTGAGAGATGCGGACATGGCATCATTGCCCGGCCAATCTCTTCGTAGAGAACCGTCAGGTCAATCACGTTCATGCCAGCGCCGCCGTACTCCTCGGGATAGGTAAGTCCAAGCCAGCCGAGGTCGGCAATCTTCTTCCATAACTCAGGAGAGTAACCGAGGTCACCATCCTCTACCTCTCTGACCAGTTTTTCGGTACACTCCGTCTCGAGGAAATCACGAGCGGATGTTCTCAGCATTTCTTGCTCTTCAGTAAAAGTAAAATCCATATCCTTCTCCTTATGAGTTGATGTTGCCTAACCCTGACGGGCGGACTACACCCCCACTCCCTCGATAGCTGCTCTGATTTCCTTATTGAACTTCGCCGGTATCCTGGGGAGGCCAAGACCTCTACCGGCAAGAACAATCTTCTGTACCTCGATGGTACCACCCGGATGTGTACTCCGTGACGACAGCCACTGCTGGGCAGCACGGCCACTGTACTTAGAGTACTTCGAGCCGGAGCGTAACTGCCCGTAGAGTCCCATAGCATCTATAAGCTGCTTGGCTCTATCCGCAGACACCACTTTGGCATGAAGACCACCGGCTTCCGGAGGTGGCGAGCCCAGCTTATCTCTCTGGCTGAAATGCCAGGCAGCAAACCAGCCCTGGAGCCAGGACAGTTCTACCTCAATGGCACGGTCTGCCAGCAGGTCGCGCACGGCGGGGTCCTTGAGCAGGGGTTGACCATTCCGCTTCTCTTGCCGACAGAACTCAATGAGCTCCTGTAAATTCCTCCTGGCACCAGCGGCAGCACCGGTGGTGCTCCGCTCGAACTCAAAGGTTACCATGGCATGGTAGAAACCACGGTTCAACTCACCCAGCAGACGGTCTTTTGGAACCTTGACATTGTCAAAGAATATCTCAGTGGTGAAGATGCCCAGCGTGGGTAAAGCACCATAGCTTATACCGGGGCTGTGCGCATCAACCAAAAACAGGCTGATACCTCTGTGCTTCGGTATAATGTCCTGTGTCCGTGCCAGCGTATAGAGATAATCTGCGGGTCCAGGTGAGGTGATGAAGGTCTTCTGGCCATTAAGAACATAGTGGTCACCCTCCTCAACACACCTCAGTGATACATTCGCCTCGTCAGAACCAGCATCTGGTTCGGTGAAGCACTGGTACCATATCGCCTCTCCTTTGGCGATACCGGGGAGGAACCTCTTCTTTTGTTCCTCGGTACCGAAGACATGTAGTGGAGGCCCGCAAATTCGCTGTCCCATGGTACCCGGCCAGCTTGTACCCCAGTAGGAGCTTTCCTCCATGAAGACAGCCTGTTCCATATCAGTCAGGCCGAGACCACCGCTATCCTTTGACCAGCCAGGGGTCAGGTAGCCCTTCGCTCCGGCTTTCTTTTGCAGTTCCATCCAGAACTTGAACTGCTCCATAGTGGTCCCTGGACCACTACCACGTGACTCGAAGTCAGAAGGTAGATTCTCAGAAAAGAAGTCATGAACTTCTTTCCTGAGCTCCTCCTGCTCTTCTGTAAAACGAAAATCCATCTGTATTCCTCCTTGTGTTACCTACAATCTGTACTCTATAACACATGAAATCCAGTTTTCTATCTCTTGCCCCCTTTTTTAAGATTACTCTGCCTTGCATCATAACAAACTTCAAATTAAAACGTCAAACCTGTACTTGAAAAGTCTGTGCTTTTACCGTATAAATAGAATATCATCGCGGAAATTGTATACCCCCGGAGGATAGAGATTGATTAAATCTGGAGTGCTAGCTATATACAAGGAGTACCTGCCGATTACCCCGAATACGCCATTTCTCACCATGGGGGAGGGGGATACCCCACTGGTCAGGTGTCATCAACTTGAGGAGGAGATAGGTTGCCGCGAGCTATACTTTAAGCTCGAAGGGTGTAATCCCACCGGCTCTTTCAAGGATCGGGGCATGGTTGTTGCCGTGGCCAAGGCAATGGAGGAAGGCAGCCAGACCGTTATGTGCGCTTCAACTGGCAATACCAGCGCCTCAGCGGCCGCCTATGCCGCCGGTTTCGGACTGAGGGCAGTCATTATAGTTCCTGAGGGCAAAATCACCCTCGGTAAGCTGGCCCAGGCTATCGTCTACGGCGCCAGGATAATCACCATCGACGGTAACTTCGACCAGGCACTGAAGATAGTACGCTGGCTAACCGACAAGCACCCGATTACCCTTGTCAACTCCCTTAATCCCAACCGCATCGAGGGACAAAAAACAGCCGCCTTCGAGATTGTCGATGTCCTCGGCGATGCCCCGGACTACCTGTTCATTCCGGTGGGAAATGCCGGCAACATCACTGCCTACTGGAAGGGCTTTGTCGAATATCACCGGCTCGGGAAAGCATCGCAGAAACCTGTAATGATGGGTTTCCAGGCTGAGGGAGCAGCACCAATTGTGCGTGGTTACGTCATCGAAGAGCCCCACACTATCGCGACCGCAATCCGCATTGGCAATCCGGCAAGCTGGCAGCAGGCCATAGCCGCCCGTGATGAATCAGGCGGCATTATTGACATGGTCAGCGACGAGGAGATTATGGCCGCCTACCATCACATGGCAAGCAAGGGGGGTATCTTCGGCGAGCCAGCTTCAGCGGCTTCCCTGGCCGGACTGATTAAGCTGACCCGCAGCGGCATGGACTTTTCACAGAAGCGTATTGTATGTATCGTCACCGGCACCGGACTGAAGGATGCCGATGTTGCCCTGAAGGATGCCGGTTCATTTACCCAGTTACCCGGCGACCCGGCAGCCGTCGAGCAGTCTCTGGGACTGGCATAAACCCACTGCTTCAAAGGGTTGCGTGTTAAAGGAGGATTCAAGTGATTAACGAGGCAGCGATTCAAAGCGCGACCAAGACTATTATCGAGGCTATCGGAGAAGACCCGACAAGGGAAGGACTGGTAGATACACCGAGACGCGTCGCTGAAATGTACACCGAGCTTTTCTCCGGACTCAATATGGACCCTACGGAGGAACTCAATGTCGGTTATGAGCTGGGGCACCGCGAGATGGTCATCGTTAAGGATATCCCGTTCTATTCCATGTGCGAGCATCATCTCCTACCGTTTTTCGGGGTGGTGCACGTTGGCTATGTCCCGGATATAACCGGGCGCGTTGTCGGTATCAGTAAGCTGGCAAGGGTAGTAGAGGTTATCGCCAGGCGACCCCAGATTCAGGAAAGAATGACCACTCAGATAGCCGACGCCATTGACGAGGGGCTTGGCCCGCAGGGAGTGGCCGTAGTTGTCCAGGCGGAACATATGTGTATGGTGATGCGTGGGGTTAAAAAGCCGGGGAGCAATATCATCACCTCTGCTATCCGGGGTATGTTCCGCAATAGACCCGCCAGCCGGGCGGAGTTCTTCTCATTGATACAGAGCAATAATAATAAGTAATCGCCCTTCCAAGACGCCTTTTTTTCAAAACAGATAATGAATAGTCACCTGCCTCCGGGTCTCACAATCTGCCCGAAACAGGTGACTTTCTTATTTGCAGGGTGTTTGAGTTATGCGCCTAGTCCGAAGATGGTATTTTCTTCGGCTCCTGAAGCTCTACTGCCTGGCCACAGCAAGTGACCTCGCCGGTACCGGCCTTTACACAGAGTATCTCCGTACCGCAAACGGTACACCGATACCGCTTACCTAACTGACTTGCCACAGGACAATTGCCTCCTTTGCTTGCTCCACGGACCTATTTTTTCTGCTCCATGGGCTGTCCGCAACAGTGAATTTCACCATTGCCCGCCTTGGTAACGATAAACTCGTTACCACACTTGGTACACTGGTACCTTTTTCCAATCTGGTTAGCCATTCTATGTCCACCCTCTTACTGAAGATTGTTTCCCCGCTATATTATACGCCTAGCCTCATTTTAGAGTCAAGGGAGTCTACTCTCCCATAATCTGTAGAATCACCCTCCGGGAGCGTGGCCGGTTATCAAAGTCCACCAGTATAATCTGCTGCCAGGTACCGAGAGTCAGTTTGCGGCCAGTGAAGGGCACCACCAATGAAGACCCCAGCAGGGAGGCACGGACGTGCGAGTGACCGTTGCCGTCGCCCCAGCGGCGGTCGTGGTTATACGGGATGTTCCTGGACACGAGCCTCTCCCACACCTGCTGAAGGTCTGTTACCAGGCCAGACTCATACTCGATGGTGGTTACGCCCGCCGTCGAACCGGGAACAAACACGGTAACTGTCCCGTTATTAATACCCGATTCGGCAACCTGTCTCGCCACCTGAGACGTTATGTCTACTATATCGCAGTCTCCCCCCGTCTGAAAGCTGATAGTGTCCGTAACTATCATATTGGCCCCCTGCTCACGTATAAGCCGATTTGAATTAATGGTGGAACAGCCTAGTCTTCGAGAAAATCATCACCATCCCGTAGTCATCGCAGGCCCTGATAACATCTTCGTCACGCAGGGCACCGCCAGGCTCGACCACATACTTCACGCCGCTCTGGTAAGCACGGTCAATGCAGTCGCGAAACGGGAAAAAGGCATCCGAGCTCAGGGCCACCCCGCTGAACCTGCTCAACCAGCCCTTCTTTTCCTGCAGGGACATCCTCGCGGGCACTTCTTCAAAGGCCGATGCCCAGCTTTCCTGCTCAGATGAAGTAAGCTCGTCCTGGAAACAGAGGTCAATGGCATTATCACGTTCCGGTCGGCCGATGCCCTTCCGCCAGCGTAGGTCAAGTATAGCCGGGTGCTGTCGCAGGAACCAGCGGTCGGCCTTACCACCCGCCAGACGGGTACAGTGAATGCGCGACTGCTGTCCTGCTCCCGCCCCTATAACCTGACCCTCATAGGCAAAGCAGACAGAGTTCGATTGCGTGTACTTGAGAGCAATGGTAGCTACTATAAGGTCCCTAACGGCGGAGTCCGGCAGTTCCCGGTTACGAGTGACGATATTTTTCAGCAGGTCATCGTTTACCTGAAGATTATTACGCTTCTGCTCAAACCAGACGCCGAAGAGCTCCTTGACCTCCATCTCCCGCGGCTCGTAGTCGGCATCAATCTCAACAATCGGATAACGGCCCTGCTTTTTCTCTTTAAGCATAGCCAGTGCCTCAGGCTCATAGCCGGGAGCGATAAGACCATCTGACACCTCGCGGTTTATCAGCTTGGCCGTGGGGATATCTACCGTATCACTCAGGGCTATCCAGTCGCCGTAGGACGAAAGCCGGTCGGCCCCACGGGCACGGGCATAAGCAGCGGCCAGCGCCGATATCTCCATATTGCCAATGAAGTATGCTTTACGGAGAGTATCACTCAGGGGAATACCAACAGCTGCCCCGGCGGGGCTGACGTGCTTAAAAGACGCCGCCGCCGGCAGGCCGAGTGCCTGCTTCAGTTCTTTAACAAGCTGCCATGAATTGAGCGCATCGAGCATGTTGATGTATCCCGGTGAGCCGTTCAGCACCCTGAAGGGCAGCACACCGTCGCTATAGACCCTCGCCGGCACCTGATGGGGATTGCAGCCGTACCGTAATGCCATCTCCTCCTGCGTCATGTCTTTATCTCCTCCCATATAACGTCATTCATATCAAATACCGGGCCGTCCTTGCACACCTGCTTCAGGCCCTGCCGTGTCCTTATAGTACAAGCATAACATGTACCCATACCGCAGCCCATCCTCATCTCGAGAGAGACCTGCACGGGTTTATTTTTTAGCTCAGACATTTTTGCCATTGCTCTGTACATCGGGAGCGGCCCGCAGGCAAATATCTGGTCAGCCCATTCAACATGCTCAGGCACAAGCTCAGTTATCATCCCTTTGTAGCCAATACTGCCATCTTCGGTAGCAGCCACCTCTGTAACACCTGACGGTAAATGATACCTGTCCTTATTGGCCGTGCCGTAGAGCAGGATTACATTTCTACCGTCAGATATAGCCCTATCTGCAAGAGACATTAGTGGTGCAATTCCTATTCCGCCAGCTATCAGCAGGAGGTTTCGGGAATCAGGGTATACCATGAACCCATTACCCAGCGGCCCGAGGATGTCAACTTCAACGCCAGGACTACATTGCGATAGCCACTGAGTACCCTTTCCAATAATAGCGTACAGCAGGGCGAATTTGCCGCCGTCGGCCTGGTGGATACTGAGGGGTCGCCGCAGCACGGTCTCTTCCCCGCAATGCACCATAACAAACTGCCCTGGTCTGGCTTCCAGAGAGATTCCGGCACATTCCAGCCACATTAAAAAGGTTCCAGTCATCACCTGTTTATTAGAGACTACGGAGGCCATTACCTGCTTCAACCTTACCCCCGCTTGCGATATTCCGATAGTGGTTGGGCGCTGTAGGCCTGCCCACTGCTGATGAGTGTATCTGCCACCGCCCTGGCAGTATCGAGCGAGGTAAAGCAGGGAATACGCTTCTCGGCAGCCGCCCGGCGTATGTAGAAGCCATCCCTGAGGGCGCTGCCTCCGCCGGTAATGGTATTGAGAACACCATTAACGGTACCGCTCATAATCACGTCGACGACGTTTGGATGGCCTTCGCTCAATTTCTTGGTTATCATCGTCACCGGCATTCCGAGGACCTCAATCAGTGCCGCCGTCCCCTCGGTAGCATAAAGCTTATAACCTACTTCATGCAACTTTCTGATTATAGGTAACGCCTCGGGTTTATCGCGGTCAGCGATACTGAGGAGTATGCCACCCTGTTGCGGCAGCATCAGCCCGGCAGCCAGCAGTGCCTTGGCCAGGGCAGCATCGAACGTATAGTCTATACCCATCACCTCACCGGTCGACTTCATTTCCGGTCCCAGGTAAGTATCGACCCCGAGCAACTTGGACATGGAAAAGACCGGGGCTTTTATGGCTATCAATGATTGCTCCGCAAAGAGACCGGTCTCGTAGCCCTGCTCCTTGAGGCTCTGGCCAAGCATAACCTTGACAGCGAGACTCACCATCGGCACACCGGTTACCTTGGAGATAAAGGGTATAGTACGGCTCGCCCGTGGGTTGACTTCCAATACATAGACCGTGGCATCACGCGCCGTTCTGCCCGGGACAATCACGAACTGGATGTTCATCAGTCCTATGACCTTCAGACCCAGCCCGATGCGGATGGTATAATCAACGATTTTCCTCACCTCGCCATCTGTGAGGTTTACACCTGGATAGACCGCCATGGAGTCACCACTGTGCACCCCCGCCCGCTCGATGTGCTCCATGATACCGGGAATGAAGACACGCTCGCCGTCGGCAACCGCGTCGACCTCCACCTCTTTCCCGACAAGGTACTTGTCAATAAGAAAAGGGTGGCCTGTATCAAGCTCAACCGCCTGCTGCACATAGCGGATAAGCTCGCTGGCGTTTTGCACAATCTCCATAGCGCGTCCACCAAGGACATAGCTGGGGCGAACCAGTACCGGGTAACCGATAAGCTGGGCGATATTAAGGGCTTCGTCGAGCGAGGTTACGCCTGCACCAGGCGGCTGGGGAATACCAAGCTCACCGAGGAAGTTCTCAAAACGACGGCGGTCCTCTGCCAGGTCGATGACCTCGGCACTGGAACCAATCAGCGGCATCCCACTGTGATTAAGCGGTTCTGCCAGGTTGATAGCCGTCTGACCGCCGAACTGGACAATCGAGGAGGCGATTTTGCCATTGCCGTTCTCATTCTCCAGAATATCACGCACGCTTTCCTCGTCCAGTGCCTCGAAGTAAAGTCGACTGCTCGTATCAAAATCGGTAGAGACCGTTTCCGGGTTGGAGTTGACCATAATGCTCTGGTAGCCAGCTTCCTGCAACGCCCAGGCAGAATGCACACTGCAGTAGTCGAACTCAATACCCTGACCGATACGAATCGGCCCGCTACCAATGACGAGGGCCTTGCTCTCCGAAAGCGACCCTGCCTCGTTCTCCTGCTCATAGGTACTGTAAAAATACGGTGTGGCTGCATCGAACTCGGCGGCACAGGTATCTACCATCTTGTAGACGGGGTGGATATCCAAGTCGTGTCTTAGCTGTCGTACCTGTTCCGGGAGCCGGTCAGCCAGGGTACCGATTTGCTCATCGGAGAAGCCGAGACGTTTCGCCCGCCGCATCAACTCCGGCGTTAGCTGCTCCGAGAGCAATTTGTTCTCCATGTCAATTATATTACGCAGCTTGGCCAGAAACCACGGGTCAATATGCGTTTTCTCGGCGATTTGTTCGGGGCTGATACCTCTCCGCAAGACCGCCATCAGCGCCCAGAGTCGCAGGTCGTTGGGATGCAGGGGGTATTCATCAATACCCGTGCCCGCCTCCCAGTTGCGGTCTTCCCATAGCAACGACCGCCTTCCAAACTCCAGCGAGCGCACTGCCTTCTGCAAGGCCGCCTCAAAGGAGCGGTCGATGGCCATCACCTCGCCAGTGGCCTTCATCTGGGTACCGATAACGCGGTCGCCTGAGGCAAACTTGTCAAAAGGCCAGCGTGGGATTTTAACGACGACGTAGTCGAGGGCCGGTTCAAACGAGGCCATCGTCTTGCCGGTGACGGCGTTGGGGATTTCATCAAGGTGCTTGCCCACGGCTATCTTGGCGGCAACACGAGCGATAGGGTACCCCGTGGCCTTGCTCGCCAGGGCTGAGCTCCGGCTCACCCGCGGATTGACCTCGATTACGTAGTATCTGCTGCTCTTCGGGTCCAGAGCTAGCTGGATATTACAGCCCCCTTCGATACCGAGGGCACGGATAATCTTAAGGCTGGCCGAGCGCAGGAGCTGGTACTCCTTGTTGGTCAGTGTCTGGCTGGGGGCAACCACAATGCTGTCGCCGGTGTGCACCCCCATCGGGTCGAAGTTTTCCATGTTACAGATGGTAATACAGTTATCGGCGCCGTCACGCATCACCTCATACTCTATCTCTTTCCAGCCGACCACCGATTCCTCGAGAAGCACCTGGTGAATTGGGCTGGCCGCCAGTCCCACAGGCACAACTTGCTCAAGCTCAATCCAGTTATTGGCAAAGCCACCGCCGGTGCCGCCGAGGGTATAGGCAGGGCGTATTATCAACGGCAGGCCAATCTCCTTGGCCACCCGGCGGGCTTCCTCCATACTGGTGACGGTGGAGCTCCTCGGCACCGGCTCCCCGATTTGAATGAGCATCTGTTTGAAAAGCTCGCGGTCCTCTGCCTTGCGGATGGTATCTATCGGTGTGCCCAGACTGCGGACATTATACTCATCAAGGACACCGGCATTATGGAGGTCAACCGCCATGTTGAGGCCGGTCTGACCGCCGAGCGTGGGCAAGAGACCGTCGGGCCGTTCCCGTCCGATGATGCGGGTGAGCATGTCCACCGTTAGCGGCTCGATGTAGACGACGTCAGCGATGTCTTCATCGGTCATGATGGTGGCCGGGTTGGAGTTGACCAGCACCGAGACGACCCCCTCCTCGCGCATCGCCTTGCAAGCCTGGGTGCCAGCGTAGTCAAACTCCGCCGCCTGCCCGATGACGATTGGCCCCGAGCCGATGATTAAGACTTTTTTAGGTTTTTCACTATTTCCCATATATTATTTCCCGAGGGGGACACCCCTCTTTACATGCACCCTTTCCCAAGGGGGACACCCCCTTGGCATCCCCCGCTAAGAGGGATTTCACCCCTCTTAAACTCCCCAAAACGGTGGGGAGGCATTTTCTGAGCACAGGCCCTTCGCACCTCTATGAGAGGGCCAGTTCTACACTCTTGGGATGTCCAAGAGGAGCTACTCCCCTCTTTTCATTTACTTCCCCTTCCCCTCTGGGGAAGGGGAAACAGGGGATAGGGCCTTCCCCACCGAACAAGAACGCAGAAATCACCCTTCACCCTTTATCATATTCACAAATCTGTCGAACAGGTAGGTATTATCGTAGGGGCCGGGCGACGCCTCGGAGTGGTACTGGATACTGAATATCGGCAGCTCCTTATGCCGCAGGCCCTCCACGGTACCGTCATTCAGGTTTATCTGGGTCACCTCAAGCTCATCCGGCAGGGTGGCGGGGTCGACGGCGTAGCCGTGGTTCTGAGCAGTGATATACACCCGGCCGTCCCTCAGGTCTTTGACAGGGTGGTTGCCACCGCGGTGTCCGAACTTCAGCTTGAACGTCTTTGCCCCAAAGGCCCTCCCGATAAGCTGGTTGCCGAGGCAGATTCCCATGATAGGCTTTTCCCTGACTAATCCCTTTATCGTCTCCACGATATAGTCGAGCACGGCCGGGTCTCCAGGACCGGGTGAAAGAATTATGCCATCCGGCCCCATCCCCAGTATCTCGTCAGCCGACGTGGTGCAGGGCACCGCCGTTATCCTGCAGCCCCGACTCCGCATCATACGCAGGATGGTGTACTTCAGCCCGCAGTCGAGCACAACGACCCTTGGCAACAAGCCATCACCCGCCTTGTCAGGCTCCCACTCATAAGGCTCAGGGGTAGTCACCTGCCGGGCAAAATCAATCTCTCCGTAGTCGGGCGCCTTTCTCAACTCCTCTAAGGCCTCCTCCGACGTACGCTCACAGGTCATCATCCCCATCATCACCCCTACCGAACGCAGGCGGCGTGTTATCGAACGCGTGTCCACTCCACACAGTCCTGGGATATCACTATCGGCCAGGTATTCGTCTATCGTCCGGGTATTGAGATAGTGGTTTGGCTCAAGGCACTCCTCCCGGACAACAAAGCCCCTTACCTGAATACGCGCCGACTCAGAGTCATCATCGTTGGTGCCGTAATTCCCGATTAGCGGGTAGGTGGGCACGACAATCTGCCCGGCATACGACGGGTCGGTAAGCATCTCCTGGTAGCCGGTCATGCTCGTATTAAAGACCACCTCACCAATGGCTTCAGTCATGGCACCGAAGGAAAAACCCTCGTAGACCGAGCCGTCCGCAAGCACCAGTCTGGCACGTTTTGTCATGCGAGCGAATCGTCCTTGTAGACTATCTTGCCTCGTGAAATGGTCGCCATCACCTTGCCCTTCAAGGTCCTTCCGGCCAGCGGGGTGTTCCTGCCCTTTGAAGCAAAGGTATCAGGGTCAACCACCCATTCCTTAGCGAGGTCGACCAGAACCACATCCGCCGGTGCCCCAACGGTTAGCGTGCCCAGTCTGCCGAACCTCTCACCCAGAATCGACGCTGGAGCACTGGTAAGCCTGGTGATAAGCGTGTCTATCGACACTTGTCCAGAATTTACCAGGCCCATGAGACTACCAAAGGCCGTCTCCAGTCCGATTATTCCGAAGGGTGCCTCCTCCAGCCGGAGTGCCTTCTCGGCAACCGTGTGCGGTGCGTGGTCGGTCGCGATAACGTCAATCGTGCCGTCGTTCAGGGCGTCAACCAGAGCCTCTATATCCCGGCTTGTCCGCAACGGCGGATTTACCTTGGCATTTGTACCATGAGCCACCACTTCTTCCTCGGTCAGGGTCAGGTGGTGGGGAGTGACCTCGGCCGTGACGGCGATGCCCTCTCTCTTAGCATGGCGAATCAGCCCCACCGAACCGCTCGTGGACACATGAGCAATATGGACTCGGCCCCCGGTTAACCGGGCAAGCTCAAGGTCGCGGGCAACCACGTTCTCCTCAGCCGCCGGAGGTATTCCCTTGAGTCCCAGTCTGGCCGAAACGATACCTTCGTTGAGAATACCACGCCCACTCAGGGCCTTGTCTTCGCAGTGTTCAATAACCGGCAGCCCGAGAATGTGACTCGACTCAAGAGCCCGGCGCATCAGGTCTGCATTAGCCACCGAATCACCATCGTCACTAAAACCAACGACACCGGCAGAGGCCAGGTCGGCCATATCCACCAGCTCTTCGCCCTGCCTGCCCCTGGTGATGCATCCCACCGGAAGCACCCGAACCACCGCCTCTTTAGCCGCCTTCGCCAGAACAAATTCTACGCTTTCCCGGTTGTCGAGAGGCGGGAGTGTGTTAGGCATGCAGCAGACAGTGGTAAAGCCGCCATTTGCAGCCGCCTGTGCCCCGGTAGCAATCGTCTCCTTTTCTTCAAAACCGGGCTCGCGGAAATGGCAGTGTAAATCAATGAACCCCGGAACGACAAACAGTCCCCGCGCAGAGATAATATCGCAGTCTGTCTCCGGCGGCATCATCCTGGTCTCACCAAGCCAGGAGATTACACCGTCTTTGATAAGCAGACTCCAGGGTTCGTTAATACCCTGGCCGGGGTCAAATAGCTGGCCGTCCCGGATAAGTAACGGTTTCACTTCCTGGCCTTCTTCTTCCCCTCATGTCGACCGGGTTTGAATCCGTTAGCCTCAGCATCGCCCACCGAACCAAATACAATCAGGTTCTCCGGCCTGATTTTTTTCGCCCAGTAGCTGTCAGCCCGGTGATATCGCTTTGCATCAAGCCTGCCCTCATGCCAGTCACTGCTGGCAATGTACTCTGGCTGGAAGCCGTGCTCGCAATAGACACACCGCAGCGTTAGCGGTTCACGACTTACTATCCTGAACTCCGATTTCAGGTACTTGGCCTCACTCTCCTTGGTAGATACGCAGGCCGGGTTGGGACACCTTGCACCGTAATCTCGCTGGTAAACAGGGTATTCTGGAGTTGGTGCCGATACATCTTCCTCTACCGTAGCAGGGCTTTCCCTGGCACCGAGTAACAGGGCAATCAGTGCCATCCTTATCGGCACACCACGCGCCGCCTGTTTGAAGTACATGCTCCGCGGGTCAGCATCTACGTCATAGGCAAGCTCATCGACACGTGGTAGCGGGTGCATGACGAGTGCCCGCTCAAACCTCTTCCCTTTGAGCAGCTGTTTATCGACGACAGGGTACTTGCCTTCCAGTCCCTGCTCCTCTTCAGTAGTGACGAAACGCTCCTTCTGGGGTCTGGTCACATAGAGCGCGTCAACGCCTTTTCCCAGTCTGACTGCAATATTCACGTCCGGCATCATGGCCAGCTGGTGCGGGCTACTGGGTGTCATGTAGACAGCATCCAGCGGAAATGGAACGCCACTGGTCGTGCGCTCAGGTGTGGTAACGCGCTCCACCTGCCCGCCATACTCAGCAACCAGCTTCCTGATAATGTTGTCCGGGACTTCCAGGCCCGGACTGGGACAGAACAGCATGTCCGCCCCGAACTTCGCCAGTGCGAATATCAGGGAATGAATGGTACGCCCGTATTTCAGGTCGCCCCAGAGGGCAATCTTAAGTCCATGAATGTTCTTCCGCTCTTTCTTCAGTGTATAGAGGTCGCAAAGAGTCTGGGTAGGATGCTGGTGGCCGCCATCTCCGGCATTTATCACGGGCACATCAGCATAATCAGCAACAACACGGGCCGCACCCTCCCAGGGATGTCGGATAACAATAATGTCTGCGTAGCTGCCGACAATCCTGGCAGTATCAGCCAGACTTTCCCCCTTGGCAACCGAGCTTGCCCTGGCATCGGAAACACTGATAACGCTGCCGCCAAGACGGTGCATCGCTGCCTCAAATGACAACCGCGTCCGTGTGCTCGGTTCGAAGAACAGGCACGCCATGACCTTGCCATGGCAGGTATTAAGCTGCTCTGCCATCGAGTCCGACATCTCATCAGCTAGAGAAAAAACAGCCTCCATCTCCCCGTATGACAGGTCGTCCACAGTAACCAGGTCTCTGTTTACCAGTGACATGATTCTCCTTTCACGATCCTACGAACCATGTCCACTCAGGACACGCCAGTAGCGACTTTTTCAATGATGGCAACCTCATCGATACCATCGATTTCCTTCAATCTTACCTTTATCTCTTCATGCCGGGCACTGGGTACATTTTTACCCACATAATCAGCCCGTATCGGCAGTTCCCGGTGCCCGCGGTCCACCAGCACCACCAGTTGAATTGCCCAGGGCCGACCCAAGTCAATCAGGGCATCCATCGCGGCGCGTATGCTGCGTCCCGTGTAGAGCACATCGTCCACCAGCACCACCGATTTGCCTTCGATACTGACTGGGATATCCGTCCGTTGTACGGTGGGTTTTTCATCTAGGAAAGACAAATCATCTCGATACGGGCGGATATCGAGAGCGCCGACCGGCATGTACGGCCCCCCGAACTCCTCAATATTATCGGCCAACCTACGGGCTAGTGGCACGCCACGAGTATGCATCCCGACCAGTACAACGTTCTCCATGGTTTTGTGTCGCTCAATGATTTCGTGGGCAATACGTGCCAGAGTTCGCTTGATGTCACCCTCGGACATGATGACTTTGCTTCCCATAAAAAAACCTCCTGCCCTGGCTGGCAAGAGGTGTCTGGCTAAATAACTCTTTACTTTCCTTGCCAGCCTCACCGGACTAGCTTAAAGGCTGTGCATATTGTATCACAACGATTTGATTGTTGCAATATATCATCTAAGTTCAGGGTAACAGTATGAATGCTCTGTAAAAGCAATCTGAATGCCTGGCAATATCATGCGGCCCAACCCGGATACAGCCGCCTTCCAGCTATCGTTCCTTTGACATCCCTCAGGTGGCAGGGCTACAATGCTCTAAGTCCATTTCTCTACCCGAAAGGAGCTTATGATGGAGAAGAGACGACTCGGTAAGACGGGACATATGAGCAGCGTACTCACCTTCGGCGCCGCCGCCCTCGGGCAGGTCTCTCAGCAAGAAGCGGACGCTGCTATCGAACTTGCAGTTAAGCACGGGGTCAACCATTTCGACGTTGCCCCCACCTACGGGGAAGCCGAGTTACGCCTCGGCCCCTGGATGGAGAAAAATCGTAAGGAAATATTTCTCGGCTGCAAGACAACCGAGAGGAGTGAGGCAGGGGCATGGGAAAGCCTGCAGCGTAGTCTGCAAAGACTCAGAGTGGAGTACTTCGATTTGTTTCAGTTTCACGGAGTGAATGACCTGGAGACGCTCAATGCAGTACTAGGCCCCGGTGGAGCCCTCGAAGCGGTCCTGAAAGCCAGAGAACAGGGCCTCGTGCGTTACATCGGCATCACCGGCCACAGGCCGTTTGTCCAGGTAGAAGCGTTGAATCGCTTCCCGTTTGATACCGTCCTCTTCCCTCTGAACCGTGTGCTGGCTGCCCGTCGCAACGACTACAGCGATTTTTCAATCTTGCTCGACCAGGCCAAGCAGAAGGATGTAGGCATGATTGGCATCAAGGCGATAGCCAAGCGCCCCTGGCAGTCACCGACACATGTATATCGTACCTGGTACGAACCATTTGACGAGCAGACCGATATCGATAAGAGCCTCTGGTACGCCCTGAGTCAGGGTATTACCACCGCACCGATGGCAAGCGACGTATCCCTCTGGCCAATGCTACTCGACTCCGCGGAGAGGTTCCAGCCAATGAATTCAGAAGAGCAAGCAGCAGTCGTGTTTGAGGCGAGACGCTACCAGTCCATCTTCCCGACAGCCTAGTCCTGAAACGGCCTCCATGCCGTTCTTTGACATCTCTCAGGTGTCAGGGCTACAATGATTTAAGTTCAGTTCTTTCCTGAAAGGAGTCCTCATGGCCTGGGACCCTGCGCTAGAAACGGCCTTTCACCCAAAAGTCGTTGCTATGGTTGGTATTTCGTCGAACGCCCAGCCCGGTATGCGTCGCGGTCCCGGCGGCGCCAATTTTATCACCAGTTACGAACAACTGGGTTTTAAGGGACGCATCCATCCGGTAAACCCCAAGGCCACCGAGATTATGGGTCGCAAAGCGTACCCCACCGTCACTTCAATACCCGAAGCGGTCGACCTAGTGGTCGTCTCAGTACCAGCCCAGGCCTTACCCGAAGTGCTTGAGGACTGCATCACGGCCAATGCCAAAAACATCCACGTATTCACCGCCGGTTTTGAGGAAACCGGCGAGGAAGAACGTATTGAACTGGGGCACCGGGTGCGCGAGATAGCCGAGCGCGGCGGTCTGCGTATCATTGGTCCCAATTGCATGGGGCTCTATGTACCCGAGGCCCGTATCGGGTCATTTGACCGACTCCCAACGGAAAGTGGACCGGTTGCCTTTATCTCCCAGAGCGGTGGCCACCTCAACTGGTTTTCCCACTACGGTCAGAACTACGGCATCCGTTTCAGCAAGGCCATCAGCTTCGGTAACGCCTATGTCATCGACAGCACCGACTATCTGGAATACTTGGCCACTGACCCCGAGACCCGTATCATCTGCATGTACCTGGAGGGAGTGAAAGATGGCCGGAAGTTGCTACGTCAGGTGCGGGCAATCAACCGGACCAAGCCAGTTATCTTGTGGAAGGCAGGTCTCACCGAGGATGGGACAAGAGCGGTAGCCTCTCACACTGCTTCGCTGGCTGGCCAAGAAGCCATCTGGCGGGGGTTCTTCACCCAGACCGGTGCTGTGCCGGTAGAGTCCCTAGAAGAGATGGCAGAAATGGCGATGACCCTTCTTTATGTCAAGGAACCACCCGGGAAGAGGGTGTCCGTTATTGGACTCGGCGGCGGTACCAGTGTTGCCTCGGCCGATGTATGCAATCGCGAGGGGTTGGATGTACCGGCTCTGACCGTGGAGACCCAGACCGAGCTTAAAAAATTCATCCCGATAGCTGGCTCAAGCGTGCGTAATCCACTGGATACAGGGCTCGTGTTCCGTAATATTGACGACCTGCAACGGGAAGTCGAGCTGGTAACAACTGACCCCAATATTGACATGCTCATCATGAGACCCCATCTGGACATGGTAAGTTCTGGTAACTCAGAAGACGCCAGCAAAGTTATCGACTACCTTGTTAATATCTGCCGGAATAATCCTCACGGAAAACCAGTGGTACTCGTATTTCACTCCTTCTCCAATGACCCCCAGGAGTTCGAGCTGCGGTCACGACTCCAGGTAGAGCTACCGTGCAAGGGAATTCCTGTCTACTACTCACTGAACGCAGCCTGTCGTGCCCTGTTCAGGCTGTACGAGTACTACCGCCTCCAGAAGGAACTGGCAGCGGAGAAGGGAATAATGCCATAATTATTGCTTTCGGAATCTTAGTCACCTGATGATTACATCTTCTCGGAGATAGAATACTTGAGCGCGGATATAATCAGTCGTTTGAGAGACAGGAGCAGGCGGAGCTTCTACGGTTGGCGGATAGTAGCGGCTGGTTTCATTATCAATGCCTTCGGTGTCGGCACATTCTTCTATGGATTCAGCACCTTTTTTAACCCAATGATTGCCGAGTTCGGCTGGTCAAGAACACTGATGTCCGGAGTTTTTTCGCTCTCCCGTCTCGAGGGCGGCATCGAGGGACCGATTGCCGGCTGGCTAACCGACCGCTTCGGTGCCCGAAAAATGCTTATCTGCGGTGTTATCATAGCCGGTTTCGGCTTCATGCTGCTGAGAACCGTCAACAGCATTGTAAGTCTCTACCTTATATTTGGCCTCGTTATGTCCATAGGTTTTAACCTGGGTTTCATGCATGCTACCTCGGCAGCAGTCGCCAAATGGTTCGTTAAGAAACGCGGGCGTGCCCTGTCCTTCCTGATTGTAGGTAACGGTGTTGGCGGAGCGATACTGGTACCGGTAATTGCCTGGCTTATTACACAGTACGACTGGAGGGTTGCCACTATCATCCTTGGCATAGCCACACTGGCAATCCCGCTGCCCCTCAGCTTCATCGTAAGGAGCACACCCGAGGAGATGGGCCTACAACCCGACGGAGAAGTCATCAAACATAAGGATACTACTACGGAGCTAGACTATAGCCTGGCTTCATCCGCCGATGATGCATTACTGGACGAGGTCAACCTCACCGTGCGAGAGGCATTAAAAACACGCGCCTTCTGGGTATACGCTATTTCAATGATATTGCGGGCCTGCATCCTCAGTTCGATTGTGATACACCAGATTCCACATTTAACGGACATCGGCATCCCTTATCAGACCGCCTCAAACGTACTGGGACTGATGGTACTGATGAGTATCCCCGGCCGGTTCCTCTTCGGCTGGCTCGGCGACCGCTTCAGTAAACGATTCCTGTTGTTCTTAAGCTGTATCCTCCAGGGCATCGGCATATTCATCTTTATCAACGCCTCAACCCTGCCATTATTGTACCTCTTTGTTGTTGTCTACGGTCTGGGATACGGAGGCGCCATCCCCCTGACAGTCGCCCTGAGGGCTGACCTTTTTGGCAGAACAAACTACGCTACTATCGCCGGGATAACCATGTCCCTGGCAATGATAGGTACGGTAACAGCTCCCCTCTTTGCCGGTTACCTTTACGACACTACACAGAGCTATAGCCTCGCTTTTTATATCTTCATTGCTATGATTGTCCTGTCCGGGTTCTTCTTCCTCATGATACCCCCTACCTCGCAACCCACACGCCAGACTTAGACGGCTCGCCACTCGAAGCAGCACACAACCACACAGTACCCGTGTCTGCCTGGCACACTCGCATTACCGCTATGGTACATAGGTAAGACTACGTATTTTCCCATGGTACTAATTGCCCATGACCTATGCCTCATTGTTGAGCAGGCATATGCAAGGTAACATTAAGGTTGAGGGAGTATGTCTAGTAAGATTATGTCTAAACAAGTAGAAGATGTCGAAGTGGCTGCCACACTAACCGACAAGCCACACGTTACGCTGCTGCAAAAGCAGTTCCCAACTCCTGAGGCAATAAGACTAATCCCGGAAGCCTTGGCGAGGAAGTATAACGCGATTCCGGTGGAGGTTAGAGGTGGTACTCTGCTGATAGCCATCGCCAACCCGGCAGACATATTCGCCCTTGAAGCCCTGGCAGCCAAGAGCCGGATGCGCATCGAGCCTCATCGGGCCAGTCGTGACGAAATCCGTGAGGCAATCGACCGTAATTATCAGGCTTACGACGAAATCGAGAAGCAGGTTTCCAGCATCACCTTGCCTAAGGATGCTGCTGAAGAGCTGGCCAGACAGGACGCAGCGCAGGATGCTCCGGTAGCTCAGGCATTCTCCCTGATTATCGAGGAAGCAGTGAAAGCACGGGCTTCGGACGTTCATTTCCAGCCCCAGGAAGACAAGCTACAAATACGCTTCCGCATTGATGGCACACTCCAGAATACGATGTCGCTACCAGCCGCAATGTCCATACCGCTTGTCTCGCGAATGAAGATTCTGGCCAACATGAATATCGCCGACCACCACCATACACAGGATGGTCAGTTCTCCTTCAAAATGAAGGGGCGTAAAGTAGACGTGCGGGTCGGCACGATACCTACCGTATGCGGTGAGATGGCCGTACTACGTCTCCTGGATAAGTCACGTTCAAATCTACAGCTGGCAGAACTAGGCTTCCTCCCCGACATGCTGAAGAAGTACCAGAAGATGCTGGAGATTCCGTACGGTATGATTCTGGTAAGTGGACCGACTGGTGCCGGGAAGACGACCACGCTCTACGCCTCGGTTAATTGCATAAACCATCTGGAGAGGAACGTCATTACCATTGAAGACCCTGTTGAATACCGGTTCAGGAACATCAACCAGATACAGGTAAACACCCGCGCCGGGCTCGATTTCTCCACCGGCCTGAGGGCAATACTTCGCCTTGACCCTGATGTCATCCTGGTCGGCGAGATACGGGACGCTGAAACGGCCAAGATAGCCATCCAGGGAGCACTGACCGGCCACCTGGTGTTGTCCTCAATCCATGCCAATGATGCCTTTACGGTGGTCTCTCGTCTCCTGGACCTGGGTATTGAACCGTTCCTGGTATCCTCGGCCTTAATTGGTGTAGTCGCGCAGCGGATGGTACGCCGCGTCTGTCCATATTGCACCCATCGCGAGGACATTCCCTTAATAGAGCGGTTGGCCTATACCAAGGAAACCGGAGAAGAAGAGACCGAATTCTCTGTCGGCAAGGGGTGTCAGGCCTGTGCTGATACCGGTTATCAGGGCAGGACCGGCATTTTTGAGTTGCTACAAGTCAATGATGAGATAAGAGCCTTGCTAATCAATGGCGCCGATATCGCAGATGTGCGTGCCAAGTCGATTGAAAGAGGGATGGTACCCCTCATCAAGGACGGCATGCTTAAGGTTAAGGCCGGCATCACAACACCCGCAGAGGTGTTACGCAATACGAACCTCGGAGATTAAGTCTGCCATTACTTCGTTAGCTTCCTTACCCGGAGACTAAGAGGAGGGAAGGAACAATAGTATATCGATACGTTGCCTACGATAAGAACGGAGATGTAACCAGGGGTAGATTGTCGGCTACCAGCGAAGCAGCGGCAGTTGAACTACTCGGTTATTCCGGTTATCAGGTGGTCAACCTCAGCGAAATCAGACGCCGCCTTGATGTCAGCTGGCTGACGAGACGTTTCACCCGAATAAAGCCGACCGAGATAATACTCTTTTACCGCCAGCTTGCTCTGCTGCTCAATTCCGGCATTGACATCGTTAAAGCCCTGGAACTGCTGCAAATCCAGACATCCAGTCGCCGCCTGGCGATGGCACTGGGTGATGTCATAGCTGAGTTACAGGGTGGCAGCCGTCTGTCAGCGGCCTTGAGCAAACATCCGGAACTGTTCACAAAGACATCTTGCCGGCTGCTTCAGATTGGCGAGGAGAGCGGTAGCTTTGAAACAACGCTGAAGCACCTTGCCGACTACCTGGAGAAGGAAGCGGTTGCCGCAAAAGGAATCAAGAACGCCCTGATGTATCCGGCGGTCGCCCTGGTTGTCACTGTTATTGTCATCGGTATTCTAATTACCTTCGTACTGCCAGCTTTCGGCGAGTTATACAGCAACCTTGGCACCGAGCTACCAATGATGGCCAAGATATTCATCGGTGCAGGTGACTTCTTCCGCAGCGCCGCGGTCTACATGCTGCTGATACTTATTATCGCTATCGCCGGCGCTGTCGCCTATATAAGGACTCCGGGTGGAAGATACTGGCTCAATAATCTAAGCCTCCGACTTCCCCTCATCGGGCGTATAGTCCACCTTAAAGAGCTCGCCCGCTCCTGCCGAAGTATCTCACTTCTATTCTACGCCGGTCTGCCGATGCCGGAGATTATTCGTCTGACCTCGCAAGCCAGCAATAATATGGTGATAAACGAGGCCTTCAGCAACGTTGAAGAAGACATGCTCAAGGGAGAAGGCCTATCCCATCCCATGGAGAAGAACCCCATCTTCCTGCCATTGATGGTCCAGATGGTCAGGATAGGCGAAGAGACAGGAGAACTGGATATTAACCTGGAGGCAGTTGCACAGAACTACGAGGTCGAAGCTGAAGATAAGACCCGTTCAGTGATAGGGCTTCTACAGCCTACTCTGACAATTATCATTGGTCTAGTTATTGGCTTAATTGCCCTGTCGCTGACATCAGCCATGTACTCTGTATACGGACAGGGGATTTAGTGGTTATACGTGATCTGGGATAAAAAGTATGGTCCCGTTCGGGGCAGATGCAGAATTATCCGACAGGAGGGCAACCTTGCATCTGAATAGAAATCTGAATAGAAAATGGGTAATCTACGGTTCGATAATCGCACTCGTAGCTGCTCTTACAACCATGGGAATAATCCAGGTTCAGCAAATGAAAGAGAGAAGCAACCTGAACGACGACATTGAAGTGGCGGAGCAACTCCTGAGCGTATTGAATGCGAAGTATGCATCCTCCTGGCAGAATGGAACTGACACACAGCTAGATGGAACTCGGGCCAGTTTCGATACTGCCAGAGCGGAACTTGCACAACCAATCGACAGTATTCTTGCCAACGATTCCCTATTCAAGATTGCTGCGTCCAGTTCCGTGACACTCACAGCAATGATGGTATCACCCTTATATGAGGACATGCTGGCAGAGCTGCCCTGCTCCTACCTGCCACTCAGCGTCACTGCAGAAGGAGACTTAACAGCGCTACTCGATTTCATCAGGCGCCTCAATACAGACCTCACAAACGGACTTGTCAGATTAGTTACACTAAGCATCCCCGAGGTGTCTGATGAAAGTGAACCATCAGCAGATATTGAACTAATTATTTACACCTACAAGGGTGAATAGCCATGTCTAAAAAAGTAGTCACAGTCTATATCGACGATACAAGCATCCGGCTCCTCGTGACTGATGGTAAGAGCATCATTGAACGAGCTCACTCACCGCTGGAAACAGGACTGGTCGATGGTGGTATCGTCGTCAATGAAGAAGAAGTCGCCGCCAGGATACTCCAGCTTCTTGATGACCGTAAAATACGCACCAAAAAAGTTATTGTCGGCCTCAGCGGAGCACACTCGCTTACTCTAGTGCTCCATCTCCCGCAGTTATCACCCAATTTACTGGCTGAAGCGGTAATGCGGGAAGCGGCGAGGGTACTTCCGGTACCGCTCGAGCAGCTCTACCTCACCTGGCAGACCATACCTGCTGCCGAAAGACGGATACGGGTATTCGCAATTGCCATACCACGGAATGCGGCGGATGCCCTGCTGAAGACTTTCCAGAGAGCAGGACTTACCCCGTATATGATGGATATAAAACCCCTCGCTCTGGCCAGAATGGTTAATGAACCTACGGCCATCATCCTTGACGTTCAGCCTACCGAATACGATATTGTTATCATCGGGGAAGGGGTCCCTCAGCCTATTCGTACCATCCCTATCCCTCCAGAGGAAAGGCTGTCCTGGAACGGTAAGCTGCCCATGATAACCGATGACCTTACCAGGACGATAGAGTTCTACGATTCCAAAAACCCGGAGAGCCCTCTCGTCCCCAGTGTCCCGATATATGTCTCTGGCGAGCTTGCTGACGAACCAGAAATATGCCAATCGTTATCTGATCGACTGGGACGTCCGGTGATGCGGCTGTCACTGCCGGTAAGCTACCCACTTGGGTCGTACCCCAGTCGCTACACTGTTAACCTTGGGCTGGCTCTCAAGCGACTTTCATCCAAGAGTAATGCGGCATCACTGGTGGCAGGCATGGATGCCCTGCCCTCCGCCTACCAATCGAAATCGTTTTCCTTTACCAGGGTACTTGCCATGACTGGTGCCGTAATTGCCGTTGCCCTGGTCATTTCCCAGATAACGATGATACGTATTAACGCTTCTAATATTGACACAATGAACGACGACCTGGAAACCATCAGCAGACGCGTGGAGTTGAGGCAGCTTCAGGAACTGGAAGCGGAACAAGCTCTCTCACTGGCAATGGTATCGCAGGATACCTTTACCGCGGCCTTACAGACCCTGTACAATCAGCGTGATGAGTTTAATCTTGGCTTAGAAATAGTAACATCTTACCTGCCCGCCGATGTAATACTCTCCAGCATCACCCATGACGGTGGCAGACTGGATATCGAGGTCCAATCCGCCAGCGAAGTCGAAGTCCTTCAGTATGCCCGGGAACTTGAAGCCAATGGCACATTTTCAGCAGTTAATGTACTCAATATGAGGAGAACATATGAGGGAGAAATGGTCTTCTACCTGACATTGGAAATGGAGGCGGAATAAATATGGACATCATATCATTGCTTCGTACAGCTAAATCACAATCGGCCTCCGATTTACACATGGTCGTCTCTAACCCGCCGATAATGCGTATCCACGGACTGCTTCATCCCGTACCCGGGACACAGCCACTTACGGCCGACGAGATTGACGAGGCCTTCAACTGGCTGACCCAGGAACAGGAAAGAGAGAATTTTTATAAGCAAAAAGAGTTGGATTTCGGTTGTACAATTCCTGATATCGGCAGATTAAGATGTAACGCATCCAAGCAACAGGGAACAACTGCTCTCGCCATCCGACTATTACCACAGAGTATCCCTGACATCAACGCTCTTATGTTGCCTGAGGTATGCCGCGACCTGGCCCGCCGACCCCGAGGCATGCTTATCGTCAGTGGTCCTACCGGTAGCGGAAAATCAACGACCCTAGCGGCGATGATAAACTACCTAAACAAACATGAAAAACGCCGGATTGTCACCATTGAAGACCCGGTGGAGTACATATACCCCAACCTCAAGTGTACTATAAGCCAGCGCGAGCTCGGTACTGACACACGGTCCTTCGCCGATGCGCTTAAACACGTACTGAGACAAGATCCTGACGTTATCCTGGTAGGTGAGATGAGAGATGCCGATACGGCCGCAGCCGCACTGTCTATCGCTGAGACAGGGCATTTAATACTCACCACTGGCCATGCCCCAAGTGCTTCGCAGGCAATAGAACGAGTTATCGACCTGTTTCCTCCTCACGAACGCCATCTCGCCCAGTCAAGACTGGCATCCCTGCTCATCGGCGTGCTCTGTCAGAGCCTTATTCCAAAGACTGATGGCAAAGGACGCGTACCGGCAGTAGAGATAATGCTGGCCAGCTCAGCCGTGAGGAACCTAATCAGGGACGGGAAGATTTATCAGTTGCCAAACTTAATACAAACGCACAGTCGTGAAGGTATGCAACTCCTCGACAAGGCACTCATCGACCTCTTCCATGATAAACTTATCTCCCGTGAAAGCGTATTTGATTTCTGTAACGACCGTGAACAGGTGGAGAGGTATATTGCCAGTGATGGTGAACAACTAGATAAACCGACCGACGAAGATAATGAAGTCTTTATCCCAGCCTCAGCCCGTTCCTGGAGCCCGTCAACTACCCCCGAAAAGCAGCAACCAGCTACTCCAGCGCCGTTAAAGAGCGGTTAAAAAATACAGGTAAACCGATAGAAGAAGCCTGCAACCTTACACAGGTTGCAGGCTTCTTTTTTTTGGGGAGTACTTTAGTGTGCCAGACCGGCTGAAGTCAGCTACGGTGTGTTCTGGGTAACAGCTCCATAGACATCATCAAAGTCATAGGTGCAGCCCGATTTAACAGTACCGTCAGCGTTAAGCCCAGCCATGTAGCTGCTCAGCAACTTTGCCCCGCTATCTGCGGTTACCGTATCCATGTCACTAACGCCCGTCAGAAGTGGTGTATCCAGTTCACCGGCAGAGCTATCAGCAAGCATGGCCATTACTGCTGTCTGGACATTGTGCAATTCCGTTTCGTAAGATTCGGTCTTACCCTTACCGATGAAATTACCAACATTAG
Organism: Dehalococcoidia bacterium; assembly: GCA_011171075.1. Classification (GTDB taxonomy): domain Bacteria; phylum Chloroflexota; class Dehalococcoidia; order Dehalococcoidales; family Fen-1064; genus W589. The sequence goes on from DUFD01000045.1 coordinate 111,875, forward strand.
GAATGGCCACAGCTGCCAGTGCGCCGAGGATGGCAACTACTACCAGCAGCTCAATCAGGGTAAAACCTTTCTCTCCGAAGCGGAACCCCCTAAGAATCCGCTTCATCACCCAATACCTCCTTGTGTTTAAGTACTCCTCCCTCATATCCAGCCTATCACAACCATGTATTAGTTCAATGGCCCATAGGTCATACCATGCTATGAGAGAAAAGTCACCCGTATTTTTTGGGTGACTAAAGTAATACCTACTTCTACATCCGGACGGAGGAGCCGCTAACTAGTACTTTAGTACTCACTACTTTCGGTCAACACGCTCCAACAGCCCTTGACAAGTCCCAGATTCAGGCCTAATTTGTAATTAGGAGTACACGATACGGTAACCCGCAGTAACCTCTTTTCATCGTGCTTGCTTCCATATACGTATGTGGAGAACTTATGAATAGCCAAAAAGAGCTATCGATAATCAGTAACGTCAGTGCAATTATCATATCCAGCCTAGATATCCAACGGATGCTGCATAACCTGGTCGACGAGCTGAAGAAAGCAGCAGATATTGACTGGGCAGCCATTACACGAGTAGAAGGAAATAACATCCATTATCTGGCTGTATTAGCGAATACTAATTCGACTCACAAGGTAGACGAACAGCTACCGGTTAAGGGCACCGCTTATGAATGGCTGGTTGCTCAAAGGACATCCATCGTTGAGCCAGACCTCACTCAAGAGAGTCAATTTGTTGATGATAGACGTTATATCAGGCAGGGAATCCGCTCCATAGCCCACTTTGCTCTGCAGAGGGGAAACAAGTTCATCGGATGTATCACCTTGGCCAGTCGTAAACCGAACGCGTACAGTCCCGAGTTCACCGGTATTATTGAGCGACTCACCCCCTTGATAGCTGCCCAGGTTGAGAATATCTATCTCTATAATGAGGCAGTAGAAATGGCGCGGGTCGATGAGTTGACCGGCCTACATAACCGACGGGCACTAAACGAGATGATAACCAGCGAAATCAAACGTTGCTCCCGCTACGGAGGCGTATTCTCACTGATAATCCTGGATATAGACACCCTCAAACCTGTTAACGACACCTACGGACATCTCGTTGGTGATGAATACATCAGGCAGGTTGGCAGCATTATCCAGAAAGCGGTCAGGAGCACCGACCGGGCTTTTCGCCATGGTGGAGACGAGTTTTCTATCCTGCTGCCACAGACCACAATTGATGATGCCACCAGGGTCGCGGAACGGGTGCGTCAGCGGATAGCCTCCGCCACCAGCGAGACAGGCGTGTCGATTACCTGCAGCCTGGGCGTGGCCAGCTGGCCCAACTGCGGACCTGAAGTCAACGACCTCATCAACGCAGCGGATACGGCACTTTATCAGGCCAAACGAAATGGCCGTAACCAGAGTAATAATACCGCCACCAGTCTCAAAAATAGTCGTAAAAAAAGGGAGCCCAGCATCGCAATACCACCATCGACCAGGTAAACGTTGCGTTTTTATGAAATATAGTTCAAACTAGAGGAAATACATACTACGCAGTCGATAATGATAAATACTCAAGGGCTATTTTACTTATAACTGAGCCTATGATAAGGAGCAACAGACATGGACACAGGTAAAATTAGGGTTCTCGTGGTAAGTCAGCAATCCCTGATAAGGCATGGAGTAGCCCATTCACTCGCAAACGCAGAGCATATTGAAATCATAGGCTCGGTCGAGGTCAGCGATGAAATTCTCGATGGTATAGACACCGCACCACCGGATGTGGCCATCGTTGATATTGACGGGGTAAACGAGCATGGCCTGACGCTGGCCCGCAGGATCAGGCAACGCTCACCGAGTATTGGTGTTATTCTACTTACAGCGAATGTCAACGACGACCAGCTCTTCCAGGCACTGAAGGTACAGGCCGCGGCCTGTCTGGACAAAGAGATAAACAGTGATGAACTGGTAACAGCCGTAGAGCAAATCGCCAGCGGGCAACACCCCATAAATGAGAGCCTGGCCGTCCGCCCCAGAGTAGCTGAAAAAGTGCTGTCCCAGTTCCAGAAGCTCTCATGGAAGAGCGATGCTGAAGACATTCTGTCTCCACTCACTCCCAGGGAGATTGAGATTCTGGACTATATAGCCAAGGGTTTCCTCAATAAACAGATTGCTATAGAACTCGGCATCAGTGAGCAGACCATAAAGAACCACGTAACTTCAATTCTACGCAAACTGAACGCCAACGCCCGCACTGAGGCGGTCGTGCTTGCCATCAAGCAAGGCGTGATTTCAATCACCTAGTATTCCTGAGGCTCTAATTACTTGCCATACCTGAGTCCCGTCAGTGAAACGACGACAGGTATGTGGTCGCCGAACAGAGATGAAATCCTCGCATAGCCTTGATTAGAGAACCACGTTTGTCTCTTCGAAAAAGCCTCTTCTCCCACAATCTAGAGTCACCAGATATCATATGCTGTATTTATCCCCGGTAACCCTTTCCTCGATTGTGTCCCCTTTGTGATGACCGAAGGCTGTTTTGTGATATTCCTGTGACCTGACCTATCTAGACTTTAAGTACTAGTACAAAAGAGGAAATATTTAGAAAATATTTAGAATCTCTCCCTTGTTCTTTAGACTTTATTTGGCACTAGTGCCATATAGTTACTTTCAAGGGTACGTTTAGCAGGCACGTGTCAAGGCGTACTTGCGGGCAATTGTGGCATGGTTGAATAAAAACGGAGGACAGCTTGAGAAGTATCCGCTACCCTATTGTGCACTCAGATAGCGACCGCATCTGGCAGAAACACTGCGGCTTCCTTGACCTGACCACCGAGCAATTTATGGCCGTCCAGGAAATCCTCCTGGCCCAGCAGCTCGAGAGAATCGGTGACTCCCCCCTGGCTAGAAAGCTCATGGGCGACCACACCCCAAAAAGCATAGATGAGCT
>DUFD01000046.1 GCA_011171075.1 Dehalococcoidia bacterium
TCGTACCCAGTAGTTCCCCCCCCATCGGCGAAAACACGGTCCGCCCCGGCACATCCGATTCGTACTGCTCCCCGACCAGTTCACCTTGAGAATCGGCAATCACTATCCCGTCGGGGTCAACCAGCACGACCCGTCGAGCGGACAGACCCCCCATCTGCTCCACCACAGGCTGAACTCCCGTCCAGCCTGCCCCTGTACGATAGTGACGACCCAATTCAACATACATTCTGGAAGCACGTGCTTCCTCGCTGCTCTCCCAGAAACGCTGGATTTCCCCCCGTGCGGACTGGTCAACGAAGAAAAATACGGTAACAACCGTGACCAGTATCACCGCTGTAAAAGCTAACAGGAGACGAAACTGCAGACTATGTATCATCGTTCACCTCCGATAGCTTGTAGCCGACACCGTACACTGTCTTGATATACGTCGGGTTAGCAGGGTCTGGCTCAAGCTTCCGTCGCAGCTTCAGGATATGAACGTCAATAGTGCGGTCAAAGCCTTCAAAGTCCGGCCCCAGGGCCTGCTCGATAAGCTGCGCCCGGCTGAACACCCTGCCCGGTTCCTTGGCAAGCACACCAAGCAGTCTGAACTCTATCGAAGTAAGGTGAACAGGCCTGCTATCAAGAGTCGCCTCGTGCTTCTGAAAATCCACCGTAAGATTGCCTTGCGTGACCTGCGCCGGGCCACGCTCGCCGGGAATGCGCCTCAGCACCGTCCTCACCCTGGCTGCCAGTTCCCTGGGACTGAATGGTTTGGTCATGTAGTCGTCCGCACCCAGTTCCAGGCCGTTCAGTTTGTCCTGGTCGGTGGTCATGGCCGTGAGCATGATAATCGGTACGTCTGATTCGTTCCTTAGAGTCCGGCAGACCTCCAGGCCGTTCATGCCGGGTAGCATCAGGTCCAGAACAATGAGGTCGGGACGTTTTTCCCGTGCCAGCCGCAGGGCCTCGATACCATCATAGGCAGTCAACACCCGGTACCCGTCCCGGTCCAGGTATAGCTTGACAAGCTCCACCGTCTTAACATCATCATCAACCACCAGGACCCTTTTACCCGCCATCTGTCACACCCCCGGCTACTCTTGTACCAATCAAATGTTAGAACACAAATGTTAAAGAAATGTTAAAATCCCGTCCCTTCCATAGTACCAAAAAAGAAGAGGGGAGAGTAATTCTCCCCTCTTCAACGTAAGTCCCGCCTGTGTGTATGTCAGGGAGTTTAGGCTATTCCTACTCAGCACCCGGAATATGCCAGACACCGAAGCCGCATCCGCCACGCATCTGAAATCTGCCGAAACCAAGCGGCCCACGATGTCCGAGTCCACCGAACCCAAAATCAACATCAGGCCTGGCTGACCACCATTCGCTGTAGGCTGCAGCTTCCTCTTCAGTAATCAGGCCCTCCTCAACAGCCTTATCAATCCACTTAAGCTCGAATTCCGCATGCACCTCGTTAATGACCTCGGTAAAGGCGTCTTTAAGCTGCTGCGGGTCGATACCGAGCTTGTCAGCAACCCTCTCCAATATGGCTACTCTGGAAGGGACATCCTCCTCCTCATCCTCACCCTGCGCGTAAACGACGCCAGCTACGCTCCCGGCTACTATCACAGCCGCCAGTACCAATAGAAGGATGAACTTCTTACTTTTCCACATTGGCACAGTACCTCCTTTCCACCAATCTCTTATATAAGAATAACACCTGAGTGTTAAAATCCTATTAACATTTTCAGTAAAATTGCTACCAAACCAATATGTAAGAAGCCCCGCCTTCGTAGCGGGGCTTCTTCATAGGATGGGGGGGTATTATTAATGTCTAAACAAGACTCACTCGGTATCCTCAGCACTAACCGGCTGATTGACTGCCTGTATCTGGTTTTTAACAGCGATTAGTCTCTGGATTCTATGCGGGGATAGAGATGTATTAGCCTGTACCTGTGCCCTAATTAGCTGGGGACCGTTGGCCTGTACTGCCTGGACCAACCTGGCTCTGGTAGCCTGCAGGGCATTACCACTTGAGTCCGTGCTAACCGACCGTATCACAATCAGGGTGCATCCGGGATAGTATCCCTTCTTGATAGCCACCAGCAGGTATAGACCCGGCTCTTCAAAGGTGTGCCTTACCTCGCCATTCTCATCCGTCCAGTCGATGAACTCACCAACCAGTCTGACGATTGCTTCATAGTCCACATCAGCGGCAGCCGCTACGGCTGTCTCATTTAGCTGGGCTATCTGTTCTTTCAGGACATCAATATTATCCCTTGATACTGCCCAGACACCAGCACCCTCTACCGGGCTCTGAGTCCTGCGCTCAAAGACAACCATGGTCACCTCTTCACCCGTCTTGGCCATTTGCGGGGCCCTGATGCCCAGTGCCTTGGGGAGTGTGCCGATGCGGATAGGGGCAAAGCCAGGCAGGTAGTCCGGCTTGACAGCCAGCAGCAGGTACCAGCCAACCTCATCAAAGGCATGGTACACTTCGCCGGCACCGTTAGTGATGCCGATTAACTCGCCATAGCAGTCTGCCAGGGCTTTGTAGTCTATATCGACGGCGGCGATTTCACCGGCCTCACGTATTCTTGTTATCTCTTCGTTCAGGGCTACGGCGTTGTCCCGCGAGAGGGCAAAGACAAACGCACCTTCCACTGCTTCGCCAGAGAGTCGCTCGGAGACACCGATGGTGACTATCTCACCGACCGGAGCAGTCTTCGGGGCATCGATAACAAGAGCCTTGGGGACAGTCCCGACACGAATAACGCGGAAGGCGGGGAGGTAGCCCCTCTTGACCGCGACCAGCACGTAGCAGCCAGCCTCGTCAAAGGCATGGTAAACTTCACCATTCTCGTTCGTCCAGTCGATAAACTCGCCGTAGATTCTCACCAGTTCTTCATAGTCGATATCTTCAAGCGTAGCGGTTTCCTCCTGAAGTCTGGCAACCTCTTCCTTTACTATCTCGGCGTTTTCACGGGACAGTGCCCAGACACCGGCACCTTCCACCGGCACTCCGGTACCACGCTCGAATACAGTGATAGTGATTTCTTCACCAACCCGAGCTGTATCCGGGGCCTTGATACCGAGGGCCTTGATAGTGGGCCAGATGTTGATTCGGGCAAAGCCGGGGAGGTAGTCAGCCTTGACGGCTATCAGTAGATACCTACCCGCCTTATCAAAGGCATGGTGCACCTCGCCATACTCGTTAGTGATACCAATTAACTCGCCATACCTTCTTGCCAGGGCTTCGTAGTCAATAGAAGCGACGTCAACCGTAGTGTCCTCCCGGAGGGTGGTCATCTCTGCCTGGAGGGCCTCGGCGGCACCCGGCGATACTGCAAAGACCAGAGCGTTCTCTACCGGTTGTTGGGTACCACGCTCGAATACAGTAATAGTTACCTCTTCGCCAACCCTGGCGTTTTGCGGGGCCTTGATGCCGAGGGCCTTAACTACCGGCCTGACGGCAATCGGTGCGAAGCCGGGGTAGTAACCACCCTTAACAGCCAGCAACAGGTACCAGCCAGCCTCGTCAAAAGCATGGTATACCTCGCCGTTGTTACCGGTAATGCCGATTAGCTCACCGTAGGCTTCTCCCAAGGCCTGGTAATCGATACCTTCCGTGCCGGTTGCTTCGCTCGCTCTAAGCGTAGCCATCTCTGCCTGGAGAGCCTCGGCGTTTTCACGGGACAGCGCAAAGACAAAAGCACCGCCTACCGGCGCCCCTGTACCACGCTCGTAGACGCCGATGGTCACCTCCTGGCCGACGTAGGCCAACCGTGGTGCTCTGATGACAAGGGCATTGGGCAGCGATACCGCCTCCACGTCCTCAACCGTGCCATCCTGCGCCATGGCGGGTAGCCCCGTAAAGAGCAGTACCAGCACCATCAGCGCCGACATTATTGCGAACCATTTCTTTTTCATCTGGGTGTTCCTCCTTTTTCCTTTGATGGTTCTCTTTGTGAACCGCGGTTATAATCTGTATAACGCACAAGTTGGAAAAAGGTTAGCTCTAGACTGGTACAGTACTTAAGGTAGGGACGCTCTGCACATGCAGAGTGGTATCGATAAAAAACACTGTGGTATGATTGTCAGAGAGATTCTATATTCAGTAGCGTTTATACGGAGGTTTAAGCGTGGAGAAAATCAGGTTGGGCAGGACAGACATGATGGTCACAAGGCTGGGCTTCGGGGGTATTCCTATTCAGCGACTCTCCGAGGATGACGCCGTGGCCGTTGTCAGGAAATGTGTTGAACTAGGTATAACCTTCTACGATACCGCCAACGCCTACACCACCAGCGAAGAGCGCATCGGCAAGGCAATTGCTGGAAAACGCAATGAGCTTATCATCGCTACCAAGTCCGGGGCCAGGGACCGTGAAACAACCGAAAAGCACCTCAGCTTAAGCCTGGAACACCTGCAGACCGACTACATCGACCTGTATCAGTTCCACGGCGTGAGCACCCGAGAGCACCTGGATATAGTCCTCGACCCCAAAGGTCCCCGAGCGGTGGTCGAAGAAGCTAAAAAAGCGGGGAAGATAAGGCATATCGGTATTACGTCTCACTCGATGGACATTGCCAAGGAGGCAGTGAAGACCGACCAGTTCGAGACATTGATGTTCCCCTTTAACTTCATTACAACTGAGCCCACCGACGAGCTGATACCACTCTGCCGCGAGCATGATGTAGGCTTCATCGACATGAAGCCGATGGGCGGCGGCATGCTCGACAATGCCACGGTCGCCTTCAAGTACCTCCTCCAGTTCCCCGATATCGTCTACATACCAGGCATCGAGCATATCTGGGAGATTGAAGAGATTGCCGGGATAGTCCAGGGGAGCGCCCGGATAACAGCCGAGGAAGAGGCCGAAATGCAGCGCCTGCGTGCCGAACTGGGCACAAGGTTCTGCCGTCGCTGCGACTACTGCCAGCCGTGCCCCCAGGAAATCCCGATATCAATGGTGATGAACAGTGCCGGCTTCGCCAAGCGCCTGCCGCCACAACGGATGTTCTCCGGCTGGATAAGCGAGGGCATGGGAAGGGCGGCCACCTGTACCGAGTGCGGCGATTGCGAGGAGAGATGCCCCTACGAGCTTCCCATCAGAGAAATCATCGCGGAGCGCAGCCGGTGGTACCAGGAAGCGAAGAATCAGTACGAGGAGCAAGCAGTCTGAAATGGCAGGGGGCGATTGTTAGTATTCGGGCATGCCGGTATCACCCTCGGCGCCGTCACATTAATCAATGGCCTCGTTACCGGTGTGGTATCTAAACGGGGAGAAGCATACCGTCTATCAGAACCGGATAACAATACCCATGGAAAATCATTCCTTGCTGGCCTGTCCTCATGGTTTACCCGCCTGGGCAAACGCCTGGATTTAAGGATATTGCTGGTAGGCTCCCTCTTGCCGGACATCATAGACAAGCCGCTGGGGCACATCTTTTTCCGGGAATACCTGTCGGGTGGCCGAACCTTTGCTCACACCCTGCTGTTTACCGTTCTCATAGCACTGGGCGGACTCTTTCTCCGCTACCGCACCGGAAAGACATGGCTCCTTGTCCTGTCACTTGGCTCATTTGTTCATCTTATCCTAGACGAGATGTGGTTGTCGGAGTGGCGAACGACACTGCTCTGGCCGTTTTACGGCCTCGAGTTCCCAAAAGCAGACATCACCGACTGGCCAGGTAATCTGTGGAACGCCCTGCTGCATGAACCTGCTGTTTATATCCCCGAAATTATCGGGGGTGTGGTTATAATAATCTTCCTCTGGGTGCTGATACGAAACAGCAGGCTTATGAACTTCTTAAAGCATGGCCACCTCAACTAAACACGAAGAGCGCTGCAATCACCTTGAATTAGTCCATATTATAGACTAAAATTCAATTTAGCCCCGTAAACTAACAGGTATTCCCGGAAATATCTCTATATATGGTGGTTTATATGAGCAGGTTCATTGACATACTGAACAGGTCTTCTCAGACGACCGCGCAGGCTATAGGCTTCCGAACAACAAAAGCAGCCCAATCCAAACATCGAATACAGCTTGTTGCTGCCGTATCGAAGGGTACCACCGACAATATTACTGATTATGTTACCGGTGCCGATGCCGGCCTGCTGCGAGTCTCCAAGATTGGTTCAAGTGCCAGCACGCTGAAGAAGGCAATCCCGCCCAAATCGGACATTCCCTGGGGTATCTGGCCCGAGGAGACCTCCCAGGAGGAAATACAAAAAGGAATGAAGTCGGGCTGTGATTTTATTGTCCTTCCTGCCGGTGCCACCCTGGTAGTACCCCCCGACGACAGTATCGGTATCATTATTCAGATAGATACATCAGTCGCTGAGGGACCGCTACGGACACTGAATGAGCTACCGCTGGATGCCGTACTGGTTACTCCACAATCAGAAATAGACAGCTCCCTCACCTGGCACCAGCTGATGCTCCTCCAGCGCTTTGGCGACCTCCTGACCAAGCCTATACTGGTCTCGATTCCTTCAAATACCGGCGCTGACGAATTACAGCTCCTCCAAGATGCTGGTATCGACGGGGTAGTCGTTGAGACGGGACCTGACCAGCCATCCGGAGAAACTACCCGTCTGCGCCAGATGATTGACGGCCTGAAGCCACCACCTACCCACAAGCAACACAAAATGGATGCCTTACTACCTCGCACCAGCCGTGATACGGAAACGATGGCCGAAATCGAAGAAGAGGACGAAGACGACGAAGACGACTAGCCCCAGCTGGCATCAGCACAGTAGCAGCATTACGCCTGGGACATCTGCCAGGCCTTGCCTTCAGTGGTGATTGCGGGAGCAATCACCATCTCGGTCTGCTGCATCTCGCGGATAGTAGCCGCCCCACAGAACCCCATGGCCGTACGAATCGCCCCGACCAGGTTCTGGCTGCCATCGGTCATTGAGGTCGGGCCGAAGAGTAGCTGCTTCAACGGTGCCGTGGTACCGACCTTGATTCGGGTCCCTCTAGGCAGGTCCGGATGCGGGTTTGCCATCCCCCAGTGATAGCCGTAACCGGGTGCTTCCTCAGCCTGGGCGAAGACCGAACCGAGCATGACGGCATCAGCACCGGCGGCCAGCGCTTTACAGATATCGCCACCCTTATGAAAACCACCATCGGTTACAATCGGTACATAGCGGCCCGACTCTTTATAGTATTGCTCTCTGGCAGCGGCACAGTCGAGCGTGGCCGTTATCTGTGGTACCCCGATTCCAAGGACCGCCCGACTGGTGCAGGCTGTCCCCGGACCGACACCGACCAGAACTCCGGAGATTCCGGTCTTCATCAGTTCCAGGCAGGAACTGTAGCTGACACAGTTACCAACAACTACCGGTATCGGTAACGATTCGATAAGCTCGGGGAAGATAAGGCCTCGTGCGCTCTTGGATGTGTGGCGAGCACTGGTAACCGTAGATTGGACGACCAGAATATCACCGCCGGCCTCGGCTACCAGCGGGGCAAAGCGTTTGGTATTAGCCGGGACCACCGATACCGCACATACTACTCCCCCCTGCTTGATGGCCTGTACCCGTTCTCCTATCAGGTTTTCTTTGATAGGCTCGGAGTATATCTTCTGCATCAGGGCAGTAGATTCGGCCTTTGAGGCGCGGGCAATCTCGGACAGCACTTCGTCAGGGTTTTCGTAGCGGGTCTGTACGCCGTCCAGGTTGAGGACCGCCAGACCACCCATTTTGCCGAGGAGGACGGCCATGTTTACATCGACCACACCATCCATAGCGGAGGCGAGAATGGGGATAGTAAACGTGGAATCAGCGATCTTGAAGTCTGTATTTACCTGATCGGGATTAATGGTTACGTCACCGGGGACCAGTGCAACTTCGTCAAAGCCGTAGGAACGTCGAAGCTGCTTGAAGGCGGGAGCAGTCATCTTCCTACCCCTTTTAATCAATAATATACCAAAAGCCACAGACCCCGTCAAGGAAATTTCCGGGCGAAAATGGTAATTTCTCAAAATATCTGAATCGTGCTCTGGACTGTCGACTCCAAATAGGTTATGTTATAATAATTTGGCTGAGGGAATAGGTGATGCCCATCCTTTATGTTGTGGCGACCCCCATTGGCAATCTGGAAGATATATCTTTACGTGCCCTGCGCACTCTACATGAGGTGGAGCTTATCGCTGCCGAAGATACCCGGAAAACAAAACGCCTGCTGGCCAAGTACGACATCACGACACCAACAACCAGTTTTCACGAGTATACCAGGGCCCCTAAAATAGACCGCATACTTGAACAACTGGAAAAAGGGGATGTTGCCCTGGTCTCGGAAGCTGGAATGCCCGGTATCTCTGACCCCGGTTATGAGCTGGTAACCGCCGTCATCGACCGTGGTTTTCCGGTGGTGCCGATTCCTGGCCCGTCGGTGGTAACGGCGGCGCTGGCCATTTCCGGGCTGCCCACCGACAGTTTCAAGTGCCTGGGTTTTTTACCCAGCCGGGCAAATACCCGCCGGCGCCTTCTGGAGGAAATAGCCGACGAACCATCAACGCTGGTCATCTTCGAAGCCCCCCACCGACTGTTAGCATCGCTGGCTGATATGCTGGCCGTTCTCGGGGACAGAAGGATTGCCCTCTGCCGGGAACTTACCAAGCTACACGAAGAGGTATTCCGTGGCTCTATCAGTCAGGCTCAGGAGCATTTCACCACGCCGCGGGGAGAGTTTACCTTGATTATCGAAGGCAAGAGGGACAGAGAAAAAGCAGAGTTGACTGATGAAATTAAGAAACGACTGAAGTATATGCGTCAGTCCGGCCTATCCGCCCGGGAAGCTATCGCCACAATTGCCGGGGAGACGCATCTATCAAAGAAAGAGCTTTATCGAGCATGGTTAAGGTTAGCTTGATAAAATAAAGAACGTAAGAAATACCGAGGAGGACCGGACCATTGCGACAGGGTTGTATCTCGTTAGGGATGATTCAATGTGATAACTGTAAGATATTCATTCCGCACGGAGAGCGTTATCTACTGATTGATAATGAAGACGGCGCCGGGACCGAAGCTGGTAAGAGGTCGTGCTACTGCCTCAACTGCAGCCTGGAAAAGGGCTTAGCCGAGTACAGAGAGGAAAAGGGGGAGCGGGTACTCACCTTCTTCCCCGGCGAGACTTATAATGTATAACCACACAACTCTATACTTCGCAGGAGAAGGGAATGGCTGAGAGAATTCTTGTCTGTGTGGCCTGGCCTTATGCCAACGGTTCGCTACATCTCGGACATATTGCCGGCGCGAATCTGCCAGCGGATATCTTCGCCCGTTACCACCGCCTCAAGGGCAACGAAATCATCATGGTGTCTGGCTCGGACGCGCACGGCACACCGACCACCATCAAGGCCGAGCAGGAGGGAAAGACTCCACAGGAGATAGTTAACTACTACCAGCAGGAATTTCTCGATTGCTGGCAGAAGTTGGGCATTACCTTCGACCTTTTTACCACCACCGACACCCAGAACCACACGGAAGTGGCACAGGACATCTTCCTGCGGCTCCTTGAAAAAGGCTATCTCGAAAGACAAACCATCTCACAGGCGTACTGCCCGAACTGCCAGCGATTTCTACCTGACCGTTATGTCGAGGGCACGTGTCCACACTGCAAGTCACCAAACGCTCGCGGCGACCAGTGTGATGCATGCGGCAAGCTTCTGGACACACCCGACCTCATCGATGCCCGCTGTCGGGTATGTGGCACCACCCCCGTCTACCGGGACTCAGAGCAGTTCTACTTCAGACTGCCTGCTGTCAGAGACAGGCTGCTGGAATGGGTAAAGCAACAGACCCACTGGCGAACGAATGTCCTGAACTTCACCACCCGCTACCTCGAAGAAGGCCTGATAGACCGGGCATTCACCCGCGATATAAGCTGGGGAGTGCCGGTGCCGGTAGAGGGATTCGAGGACAAACGTATCTATGTATGGTTTGAAGCTGTTATCGGCTACCTCTCTGCCACCAAGGAGTGGTCTAACTTGCAGGGCGAACCGGAGAAATGGCGCGACTTCTGGCAGAACGATTCTACCAAGAGCTACTATTTCCTCGGTAAGGACAACATCGCCTTTCACACTATCATCTGGCCGGCGATGCTGATGGGTTACGGGGGCCTCAACCTCCCCTACGACGTCCCGGCCAATGAGTTCCTCACCATCGAAGGCAGAAAGCTGTCCACCAGCCAGAACTGGGCGGTCTGGCTGCCGGACTATCTGTCGCGGTACGACCCCGACCCGCTGCGCTACCTGCTCTCGGTCAATATGCCGGAAACCAACGATACTGATTTCTCCTGGCGTGAGTTCGTGCGGCGTAACAATGATGAACTGGTGGCCACCTGGGGCAATCTGGTGAACCGGGTGCTCACCCTTACTTACCGTAATTTTGATGGTTGCGTGCCGTCGCCGGGAGAGCTTGATGAAAGCAGCCAGGCTCTGATTAACGCTACTGATGCAACACTGGCCCGCACTGACGAGCTTCTCTATGGTTGTCACTTTAAAGAAGCCATCAAGGTGGCTATGGACCTGGCACACGAAGCGAACCGTTACCTTGATAAAACGGCCCCCTGGAAGGTAATCCATGAAGACCGTAAGGCTGCTGCCGACTCCCTTTATACGGCGATACAGATAATTTCTGCGCTGCGGACTGTGCTTTACCCCTTCCTGCCATTCAGCTGCCAGAAACTACATGAAATGCTGGGGTTCAATGGCAATATTGAAGACCAGGGTTGGAATCTGCAAACAGTACCACCGGGACAGAAGCTCCAATCACCGCAACCGCTGTTCACCAAACTGGATGAGAAGGTTGCCGACGAGGAGTATGCCCGACTGAGAGCAACAGATTAGCTATTACCCAACTGCTATATGAAGGGAGACAACCTTGAAGCTAAGCGACATCTATCAACCGGTACAGGAAGACCTGGCATCAGTAGAAGCAGAGCTGAAGCTGGTTAGCCAGGTCGAGAATCCCTGGCTTAGTGAACTGCTTGAATACAGTCTCAAAGGCGGCGGAAAGAGGATTCGTCCTATTCTGACATTGCTGTCCGCCAGGTCCTACAACTACGATATCGATACATTGATGCCAATGGCAATGGCAGTCGAGCTGATGCACCTGGCTACCCTGGTACATGATGATACTATTGACAACTCTGCGGTCAGATGGGGCAGGCCAACAATTAATAAGCTATGGGGTACCGAGCAGGCTGTGCTCCTCGGCGACTATCTCTTTGCGCAGGCGGGCGAACTGGTAGCCAAGACCGACAACCTGGCTGTAATCAAGCTTCTTCCCCATACCCTGATGATAATAACCAGCGGTGAGATAGCCCAATCGCGCAGTGCCTTCAACCTGGAGCAAACCCGCGAACACTACCTGCACCGGATTGCCAGTAAGACAGCTGCACTTTTCATCCTGGCAACGGAGTCCGGGGCAATTCTAAGTGACGCCCCCAAAGAAGGGGTCAGGATAATGATAGACTACGGGCGTAACCTTGGTATCGCCTTCCAGATAGTGGACGACATCCTGGATTTCATTGGCACGGAAGAGGAAATGGGCAAGCCGGTGGGCTCTGACCTGTCCCAGGGCACCCTGACCCTGCCGGCGATGCTGCTTCTCGAGCGTTATCCCGGTGAAGATAATCCGGTAAAGCAGCTATTTCAAGCAAGGGGCGGGAGTCAGTACGTCTCGCAGGCAATTGAACAGGCTCGTAACTCACCAATCATCGAAGAATGCTTCAGAGTTGCTGCCGGGTATTGTGACCATGCGTGTCAGCGATTGGACCGACTGCCAGATACCGAGGCCCGCAGGTCGCTATATGAACTGGCAGACTTTATTATCAACAGGCGCGTATAAATATCAGAAGAGGGACAGGGACAGGAATGTCAGCGCCTAGTCAGACGGTGCCGGGTCTGTAAGGACCGGCCCTATGACGGGGGCTTTCTTCGTCCTGGGCTTCCTCTTGGGCCTGGGTTTCTCTTCGGTCACCGGCGTAGTAAGGGTAACAGTAGCAGGAGCAGTTGGCACGGGTGGTTCTGTTTCCGGTGGTACCGGTGCCTTTAATACCTCCTCCAGCGCCTCGCTATCCAGGGTCTCTCTGGCAATAAGCGTCTGTGCCAGGTGCACCAGCTTCCCCTTGTTCTCCGTTAGTATCTTGGTGGCTACATCATGGGCATTCTTTATTATCCTGTCGACCTCGCGGTCAATCTCAAGAGCGACCCTGTCGCTGTAGTCCTTCTGCTCAGAGATTTCCCGGCCGAGGAAGACCATCTCCTGCCGGTCACCAAATGTCCGTAGACCCAGCTTATCACTCATACCAAAGTCGGTCACCATCCGGCGGGCCAGATTAGTTGACTGCCTGATGTCATCATGGGCCCCGGTACTCGCCTCATTGAAGATAAGCTGTTCGGCCGTATGCCCGCTAAGAAAAACAGCTATCATATCATTAAACTGGGACACAGTTCTCAGGTAGCGATCTTCGGCCAGCTGCTTGGTATAACCGAGTGCCATCCCACGGGCCACAATCGAGATTTTGTGTGGTGGGTCAGCGTTCGGAAGTATCCATGCCACCAGAGCATGCCCGGCCTCATGGTAGGCAGTTATCTCTTTCTCCTTGGGGCTTATGCGGCGACTCTTCCGCTCCGGACCGGCAATCACGCGGTCAATTGATTCCTCAAAGTCCGGCATATGGATGGATTTTTCTCCACGCCGGGCAGTCAGAATGGCAGCCTCATTGACCAGATTAGCTAGGTCGGCACCGCTGAAGCCAACCGTTTCCTTGGCCAGCACACTGAGGTCAACCTCCTTCGCAAGAGGCTTATCTTTGGAGTGTACCTTTAGAATCGCCACTCTGCCGTCCACATCGGGCAGGTCAAGCACAACGCGGCGGTCGAAACGACCGGGCCTGAGCAGAGCCGGGTCAAGGATATCGGGGCGGTTGGTTGCCGCCAGCACAATCACGCTGGTATTGGTATCAAACCCATCCATCTCGGTGAGAATCTGGTTCAGGGTCTGCTCTCTTTCGTCGTGGCTGCCGCCTAGTCCGGCGCCCCGGTGCCGTCCTACGGCATCAATTTCATCAATGAAAATGATGCATGGCGTGTTACGCTTCGCCTGGTCGAAGAGGTCGCGCACCCGTGAGGCACCGACACCAACGAACATCTCCACGAATTCACTACCGCTTATCGAAAAGTAGGGTACCCCCGCCTCGCCTGCAATAGCCCGGGCCAGCAGCGTTTTACCCGTACCGGGTGGTCCCACCAGCAGGATGCCACGGGGTATCCTCGCCCCGACATCCTGGAACTTTTCACGCGACTTGAGGAATTCAACGACCTCCGCCAGTTCCTGCTTGGCCTCGTCAACACCGGCAACATCATTAAAAGTCACCGAAGGTTTGTCCCCAGGGAACAGCCTGGCCCGACTCCGCCCGAAGCTCATGGCCTGGGTGTTGGACCCCCGGGCACGGAAAAATAGGAAGAATATCAGACCACCGAACAGGAGAAGAGGAAGGAAGCTTATCAGTATGTTACCCCAGTTGAATCCGGTGGGCTTAATCTCGTAATCCACGCCATCAAGAACGAGCCCCGTAATCTCAAAGATACTGGTTTCACCTTTATAGCTCTCCAGCTCCCGACCGTCCTTGGTGGTTGCCGTTATCCACTCGCCATCCACAACCAGCGATTCTATCTGGCCATCCTGCGATTCCCGGATGAGTTCACTCAGTTGAACTTCCACAGGCCTCGGCCCGGATGGTTGAAGGGCAAAGGCAATCAGGGCAATCCCACCAATCAGGATTACCAGATAGAGCAGCCCAACTCGTTGCCACCTCGGTCTCATACTCACTCCAGAAGGGGTAATTCAGACCCTGTTTATATCATTATACCATACCAGAACAAATTTCGATGAGGAAGGTGGCGTACTCTTCCACATGATTGGTGACATTACAATATCCTCTTTTTCCTACCTCTCGTGCCTGTTTGGTGGTGGATGCCCCATCGCCTGAATCCCCTTCCCCAGTGGGGGAGGGGAATTAAAAATAAAGAGGGGTGCAGCCCCTCTTTGACCCCTCGCTGACCTATCTCTGGCCCCTTATCAGTGGAGTGGCAAGGGAGTGTCCCCTGGTATATTCTGAATCAGTCAGCAACCTCGATGCTCTCGATACTCAGCTCCCTGCCGGAGGTCAGGTCAATATGAGTATCACCACACCTGGGGCAGACGATTGACATTTCCCCGGCGGTAAACTCCGCCCCGCAGCCAGAGCAGGTATAGCCAAGAGGCACCTCTCTTATACTAAGGGTGGCTCCGGCCATGTTGGTATCCGCGGTTAGCATGCTGAAACAGAAAGCTAGCTGCTCCGGTACGACAGCCGCCCACTTCCCGACGGAGATATTCACCGCCTTGAGCTGTTCAACACCGTGGCTGGCCATCTCTTTCTCAACAATATCAACGATGCTCTGGGCGATAGACATCTCATGCATAAGTCTGTCCCCGGCTCTAACCCCCTAGAAACCTGCCTCGGCACGTTTTTTCATCATTGTCTCGCCTAAAGCCATTCGGTTCAGTGGAGGGGTAAAATCGCCAACTCTCTCCACCAGAGTAATCGCTTCTTCCTGGCAACCGGAGACGCAGACACCGCAGCCAATACATCTGTCCTCGTTCCAGTCCGGTACGTTTCCATCCCTCAGAGTCAATGCATCCGTAGGGCAGCGGTCAACGCAAGTCCCGCATACAGTGCACAGGCCTGCATCGAATGATGGTATGTAACTATGCAGCATGGCCTCGGCGGGCTTTGGCTGCACGAGAACATCCTGAAACATAGCACAGTGGCAGGGACAGCAGTTACAAATGAAGTCAATTCTCTGAGTATTGATAGCGACATGAACCAGACCGGCTTCCTCTGCCCGGCGGAAAATGTCCATGGCCTCCTCTTTGCTCACCCGGCGCCCTATTCCTCTCTCGATGAGATACTCTGCGGTAGTGCGGAACTGCATGCATACCTCCATTGGCATTCCGCAGACATCGTTTTCATCAACCAGCAGCGCCTCGTGTCGACAGTAGCAGGTAGTGACCGCGATAGGCTCCGAGCTCTCTACATATGCCAGGACCTGGTCAAATGTCTGAACTGCCGCTTCAGCGTTAATCGTCTTACCGACCGGAATAACCCGTGTACCGGGGTAAATGACCCTGGGTGGAATGGCAGCAGCTCTGGCCGCTGCCTTGCGATAAGCATTGATAGCCCTGGCTATCTCATAGTCGCGGTCGGTCTTCGTACCCCGCATGAACTGGTATTCAAAGATGCCGGGCATCAGTGGAGCCGCTGCGTAATAGCGAGTCCCGTCTCTCACGAAAGACATGCAGAGTCCTTTATCGGCCATCGCTTCCAGAATAGCCGTGACGCCCGCCTCGCTCTTACCTGTCTCCTTAGCAATCTCGCCCGGTGTGAAGCGCCCTGCCGGCATGGCGTTCTGGATTTCTGCTTGCTCCGGGGTAAAGAGCGTCCTGGCCATTTCATAGAACTCGGGGATATCCGTAACCCTACCACGCCTGGCCATCGTTTCTCTCAACTGTCGGTATACTTCATCGTCCATCCGGAAAAACCTCCTGCGCTGCTAACCAACTTGAAAATCCTATCTGATAAATGCGCATGCTCTCTCTACATTATAGCCTCAGTCGTGTTGAATGACCAGATTGAGTCAGGCAAAAACTGAATATCTAGGCAAGGGCTTGGTAGGTATTTTGCAGGAGAAGGGCATCGTCTTCTAGATTTGGGCTTTCACAGATTACGAGTCCCTTAACGTCGTAGTCCTTCAATGCCCGGACGAATTCCACATAGTTGAAATCGGACTCTTCCATGTTGAGGTGCTTGATTTCGCCCTTACCCCCATAGGCTATCCCCGATACGTGGATATGGATATCATCAAGGGCACTCCGACCGAGCCGTTCCGCAATCCACGAAAGGATAGACGCAAATTCATCGTAGGAGTTATTCTTACCATCTCTGGCGTGATAATGGGCGAAATCGATACATGGAGCAACCATCTCAAGTTCAAGCGACAGGTCAAGTAATTCCTCAAGGTTACCGAACTGCGTCTCCCTCCCCATTAGCTCCGGTCGAATCCAGACATGGATGTCCTCCCGCTTAAGTCGCTCCATCACTTCTTGCAAACGCTGCTTTACCACATGATAGACCTGCTCCGGTGGGTCACCGAGATAGAAGGCCGCGTGGAAAGCCACGCTACGGGCCCCGCACCAGGACGCAATCCTGGCCGTTTGCAGTAGCCTCTCCTGGCTGGCCTTGACCTTCTCCGGTTCCCGGGCATTGAGGTTGATGTAGTACGGCGCGTGAGCCGATAGCTGTACACCGGTCCTGACAGCCGTCTCCGCAACAACGCGGGCTGTCGACTCACCCATGCTGGCACGCCGGACAAACTCCATCTCCATACATCCCAGCCCTAGTTCGGCCACACGCTCAATACCATCTGCGGTGGACGGCCCCTTCGAACTATGAGGAGTACCCGCTGTGCCAAATAGTAATCCGGACATGATTCGTTTTGCCCCCAAAGGCATGATATCCACAGCCCGTTCGACTGTCAAGGAAGTGCTTTTCTATACATTCATAGCAGGACTTAAAAGCAAACCTGTTGACAAAGCCCGTTACTTATGGTAAATTCGACTTATAAAGGACGACACGAAGGAGTTAAGTTGACCTACCATACCTCCCAAAACTTCTACTTTTACTGGTATTTTGCAGAGCGTACCCGGTGCGCTTGGGAGGTCTAGTCACGTAACAAGGCGCAATTAGTTACCAGGAACAAACATACAACGAAGGACCCTCTCAAGCAGAGGGTCCTTCTCTTTTCGGGTATAAACAGATAATATAACGGAGGATGGAAAGTGATTATCATGAACAGTGAAGCCACCAAAGAAGAAATCGCCAATGTGGTCAGGGAAATCAAGAAGTTTGGCCTGAAGGCCGATATATCGCAGGGGGCATATCGTACCGTAATCGGACTCGTCGGTGACGAGAGCAAAATACCGTTCTCTCACTTTGCCGTCCTCCCCGGCGTTAAAGAGGCCAGGCCGGTTGAAACGCCCTACAAGCTGATAAGCCGTGAATATGCGCGAATGGCTGAAGGCGAGACCGGGAACCGGATTATTAAGGTCGGTGATGTTGAGATTGGCGGTGATGAACCGGTCTTCATCGCCGGTCCCTGCGCCATCGAGAGCAAAGAGCAGCTTTTCAAGACAGCCGAAGGCGTCAAGAAGGCCGGCGCTCACATATTGAGAGGTGGCATCTTCAAACCCCGGACATCGGTCCACTCATTCCAGGGACTCGGTGGTAACGGCAGCGAGGGTGCGAGCGAGGCCCTCAGCTGGCTGCGTGAAGCTGGTAACAGGTTCGAGCTACCAGTAGTTACCGAAATCCGCGGGGAGAGTCAGGTTGACCTGGTCGCAGAGCATGTTGATATAATCCAGATTGGGGCGAGGAATATGTACGACCAGGACCTGATTACGAAGGTCGCCAGGAAAGGCAAACCCATTCTCTATAAAAGGCACTTCGGGGCCGGTATCGAGGAGTTCCTGTCGTTTGCTGAGTATATCGTGGCCGAAGAGAACAGGGACATCATATTATGCGAAAGGGGGATCCTGCCCCTAGGTAAGGGGCGCAGCTACACACGGTATACCCTTGACCTCAGTGCGGTACCGGCCATGCGGAAGGAGACATACCTGCCAGTTATTGTCGACCCCAGTCATGCTGCTGGACGACGCGACCTCATCTTTGATCTGAGCTGTGCCAGTATCGCTGTGGGTGCCTGTGGGCTTATAATAGAGACCCACCACAATCCTGTAGAGGCGCTGGTTGACAGCCAGCAGCAGATTACGCCGGATGAACTGAAGGAGGTCATCAGTGCCTGTCGGCAGATTCACAAGGCAGTCCAGCACTGCCAGAGAACTTAAGATGGAGTTATACCATGAAAACGGTCACTCTGAAACTGAATAGCGGCAGTCATGATGTCATCGTTGGACCCGGACTGCTTGCAGAGAGCGGCTACCACCTGAAGGGACTCGGCCTCAAGGGTAAACTGGCTATCATCACCGATGCCACCGTGAGAAAACTCTATGCCAACGCCCTGAAGCAGACCCTTCTGGCCTCCGGTTTCGAGGTAACCATTCTCAACGGACCTGACAGCGAAGAGGAGAAATCACTGGAGACCGCCGGTCGACTCTACCTTGAACTGACCGACATGCATGCAGAGAGGTCGACACCGGTGCTGGCCGTAGGTGGCGGGGTAATCGGCGACCTGGCCGGTTTTGTGGCCGCTACCTATCAGCGCGGGGTACCACTGGTGCAGATACCGACCACCCTGCTCGCCCAGGCCGACAGCAGCCTCGGTGGCAAGACCGCCGTCAATCACGGTAGCCTGAAGAACCGGATTGGGGTATTCTACCAGCCCAGGTTAACCATCTCCGATACCAATACGCTTAAGAGTTTAACAAAGGAGCAGCTCAGCGAGGGTCTCTGCGAGATAATAAAACACGGGGCAATTCGCGACGGCGAGTTGTTCGACTACATTGAAAGCAACCTCGACCGGATTATGGACTGCGACGACGAGGCACTGGAGACCATTGTCCACCGGTCGGTGAAAATCAAGGCGGAGGTAGTCGAGCAGGACGAGTTTGACCTTGGTCTGCGTAACATCCTCAACTACGGCCACACCGTCGGGCACGCCGTGGAAACGGTCTCCGATTTCCAGGTACCTCATGGACGGGCAGTGGCTATCGGCATGGTAGTGGCCGCCGAAATCTCGAACCGGATGGGCCTGCTTAATAAAAACGACGTCGCCAGAATTGAAGAGCTACTCACACAGGCCGGACTGCTGGGGAAAGTCCCTAAAATAGAGAGGGACAGACTTATTGAGGCAATGCACCACGACAAGAAAATTGTTGGAGGCAAGATTAGGTTTGTTTTGCTTAAAACGATCGGAGAAGTCACCGTCACCGATGACGTTAGCCTTGACCTGGTAGAAAAAGTCCTTTCGGAGAAGCTATGAAACAGCCCCGGATTTGTGCCGCCATTACTACCGCCGACCTCAAGGCAATCAGGCAAGTTGAGCAGCAGGTCGACCTGTTCGAGGTACGCATTGACCTTATCGGTGATAACTGGCAGAAGGTAGTTAAAGGACTGAATAAACCCTGGATTGCTTGCAACCGCAGCGCCGCCGAGGGCGGTCAGTGGCAGGGCAACGAGGCAAGAAGGGTGGAGAAGCTACTCCAGGCAGTGGAAATGGGGGCATCAATAGTCGATATCGAGCTTAAAACAAAGAACCTGGCCAACATCGTCAGGCTCATCAAGCGGCACGCCGAGTGTCTCCTCTCCTATCACGACTTGGAGAAAACGCCCAATTTTGATACCATGAGGCAACTAATACAGCAGCAGATAGAAGCCGGCGCAAATATATGCAAGGTCGTTACGACCGCCCGGAGCTTCGGGGATAACCTGAGCGTATTGCAGCTAATTCCGGCATTCCCGGACAAAAGGGTGGTCGCGTTTGCCATGGGTACCGCCGGCATTACCAGCCGAATTTTCTGCCCGCTGGTGGGGGGCGACTTCACCTACGCTTCCCTGGCCGAAGGTAAAGAATCGGCCCCGGGGCAGGTGAACGTAGAAGAACTGAAAAATATCTACGAGATGATAATCGAATGACAGATATGAATATAACCGGAAAAACAAAACTTTGCGGACTAATAGGCGAGCCGGTAGAGCATACCATGTCACCGGCGATGCACAACGCCGCTTACCGGGAGATGGGGCTGGACTACGTCTACGTCCCCTTTCGGGTCAGGCCTGATAACTTAGGCAGGGCCATCGACGGCATGAGGGCCTTCAACATCCGCGGGCTGAACGTCACCATCCCGCACAAGGTCGGTGTCATCCCTTTCCTCGACAAGCTGGATACACTCGCCGAGAAGATTGGCGCTGTAAACACGATAGTCAATGATAACGGCATACTCACCGGCTACAATACCGACGCAACCGGCTTCCTGCGCGCTCTGCTGGCGAAGGGAATCGAGCCCCGGGGAAAGAAAGCCCTCGTCCTCGGTGCCGGAGGGGCTTCACGGGCGGTCTCCCTCATCCTGGCCGACAGCGGCGCCGAACGGATTATTATCCTGAATCGAGCTGAAGAGCTGGACTGGGCATACGAACTGGCTGGTAACATCAGCATGCTCTACAACATGGACGCCAAGGCC
Source organism: Dehalococcoidia bacterium (assembly GCA_011171075.1). Lineage (GTDB taxonomy): Bacteria > Chloroflexota > Dehalococcoidia > Dehalococcoidales > Fen-1064 > W589. The sequence goes on from DUFD01000046.1 coordinate 20,240, forward strand.
GGGCAACTGAATCGCGAAAGCCTGGACAGTGTCATGGAAAGAATCGACATCAGCATACTGGTCAATGCCACCAGTGTCGGCATGACACCCGATGTTGATAGTACGCCGATTGATGACGACCTGCTCCGGCCCGGACTGGTCGTCTTCGATGTTGTTTATAACCCGCTCGGGACAAGGCTGCTCAGGGACGCCGAGACCGCCGGAGCCGAGACCATCAGCGGCATTGAGATGCTGGTCTGGCAGGGGGCGCTTGCCTTCGAAAAGTTCACTAGTCAGGAAGCTCCACTCGATTTGATGAGGCAGGAAGCAATCAGGCAGCTGGAGGAGCATGAAGAGTAACATCGCCCTGATAGGCTTCATGGGCACCGGCAAGTCGGCCGTGGGTAAGGCTGTGGCGGGAAAGCTGGGCCGGGAGTTCGTGGAAATGGACTCGCTGATTGAAGAGATGGCAGGCAAACCGATACCCGATATCTTCGAGCAGGACGGAGAAATCGCCTTCCGTGAGCTGGAAATCGAGGCAACCAAAAGGGTGGCCCAGGGGAGCAGACAGGTCATTGCCTGCGGTGGAGGCATGGTGCTCAATAAAATAAACGTCGACCGGCTGCGGGAAACATCACGGATGGTCTACCTGAAAGCCTCTCCCCGTAAAATTCTGGAGAGGACGTCCGCAGACGCGAACGACAGGCCTCTCCTCGATGTGACCAACCCGGCGCAACGCATCCGGGAATTACTCGATTTCAGGAAGCCTTTCTACGAGCGCTCCGCCGATATTATAGTAAATACATCAAGGCTAAGCACCGATAAGTTGGCCGACCTGATAATTCATATGTTGAAGGAAGATGAAGGCTTCAATCTCTAAAAGCAAAGTGGCCGGTAGCATAATCGCTCCATCCTCGAAAAGTTACACCATACGCGGGCTGATGTGCGCTGCCCTGGCCCACGGCACCAGTGAACTCATCAATCCCCTTGGCTCCGATGATACCGAGGCCGCCACGGAGGTACTTAGCAAGGTCGGGGTATCCATCGGTCAACTTGAAGACCGCTGGGAAGTTAGCGGCGGCAAGTTCCATGAGGCCGACAGCGACCTTTTCTGCCGTGAGTCGGCGGCCACTTTCCGGTTCATGACCGCCGTCAGTGCCTTGCTACCCGGAAGGCATCGCCTCACCGCCGGACCCACCCTCTCCTTGAGACCGGTCGGGCCACTGGTCGAGGCCCTGCAGCAGATGGGGATTAACTGCTCTTCCGAGGGTGGCTTCCCCCCGGTAACAGTCGATGGCGAGGGACTGTGGGGTGGGACTACCGGGCTACCGGGCGACATCAGCTCCCAGTTTGTCACGGCATTGCTGCTGGTCGCCCCACGGGCCAGTGCAGAGATGACCATCCGGTTGACGACACCGTTGGAATCGGCCCCGTTCGTGCTGATGACACTGGACACCATGCAGTGGTTCGGAGTATCGGTGGCCTTTTCCGAGGAAATGGACGTTTTCCAGGTGGTGCCGCAGCCGTATAAACCGACCCGGTACCAGGTTGAGGGCGACTGGTCGTCTGCCTCTTATCCCCTGGCGCTGGGGGCCCTTGCCGGCGAGATAACCGTCAATAACCTCAGCCCGGAAAGTCTCCAGGCTGACCGAAAAATCCTAGAACTCTTGCAAGATATGGGGGCTTCGGTTATAGTCAAGGGAAATTCGGTAACGGTGAGGAAGTCCAGACTGAAGGCAATCAAGACCGACCTGTCCAACTGCATTGACCTGCTGCCAACAGTAGCGGTACTGGCCGCTACCGCCGATGGTGTCAGCCATCTTACCGACATTGGACGGGCACGGCTCAAGGAATCGGACCGGGTGGCGGCTGTCCGCGAGGGACTGGAAAGGATGGCTATTCCCGTCACCGTGGAAGAAGACCGAATGATAATTACCGGCGCACCGCCTAAGGGAGCCACAATAGATAGCGAAGACGACCACCGTATTGCCATGGCCTTTGCCCTGCTCGGTACGGTGGCTGGAGAAACGGTGATTGAAGGGGCTGAATGTGTCTCCAAAACATATCCCGACTTCTGGGAAGAAATGAAAAGCCTGGGCGTAGAGGTGAGAACCGATGGGGAATAGCCTCGGCAATATTTTTAGGATAACCAGCTTCGGAGAGAGCCATGGTCGTTGTGTCGGTGTCATTATTGACGGCTGCCCCGCCGGACTGCCGCTTACCGAAGAGGACATCCAGAGCGAGGTCGATAAAAGAAGACCGGGTAGCGGTCCCGCCAGCACCAGTCGCTCCGAAGAAGACAGGGTCGAGATTCTCTCTGGCGTCTATAACGGTCGCACCACCGGAGCGCCTGTCTGCATGCTGGCATGGAACCGGGATGTCGATTCCAGCCAGTACCTGGAGAACCGCTTTCTACCGCGACCGGGCCACGCAGATTTCACCGCCTTCACCAAGTATGGCGGCTTCAACGACTTTCGTGGTGGCGGGCGTTTCTCCGGCAGGATAACGGCAGGCTTCGTCATGGCCGGAGCAATCGCCAAGAAGCTGCTAGGACTCCGGGGTATCGAGATAATGGCGTATACCGTGGAAATCGGAGGCATAAAAGCCAGACGTGCGGAACTCGATGTGATACGGACGAACGTTGATGCTAGCGCCTTAAGGTGTGCTGACCCGGCGGCAACCGAGCAGATGCTTCAGGCAATCGAAAAAGCCAGGGCTGAAGGCGACAGTCTCGGTGGCATCATCGAGGGCATAGCCCTCAATGTACCAGCCGGACTCGGTGACCCGGTCTTCGATTCACTGGAGGGAGACCTTGCCAAGGCACTGTTCGCCATTCCGGCAGTCAAAGGAGTGGAATTCGGCTCGGGTTTCTCGGCATCCACCAAACGCGGCTCGGAAAATAACGACCCCTTTGCTATCGAAGACGGAAAGGTAGTGACCCTGACCAACAACGCCGGCGGCATTCTCGGTGGCATCAGCAACGGGATGCCGGTGGTCACCAGAGTCGCCGTGAAACCAACGCCCTCCGTAAGCCAGGACCAGGAGACGGTGGACATGGAGAAAATGGAACCGGCCACGCTATCGACCCATGGCAGACATGATGCCTGTATCGTTCCGCGGGCAGTACCGGTCGTGGCAGCCATGATGGCGGTAACGCTGTGTGATTTTGCCATCATGGCAGGTACTATTCCGGAGGTAATTAGATGAGCCTGGACGATCTGAGGAAGAAAATCGACGAAACGGACGCCGAGATAGTCAGGCTTCTCGCTGAGAGGATACGAAACGCCGAAGAGATAGGCCGGGAGAAACAGAAACAGGGGAAACCGGTAGAAGACCTGAGCCGGGAAGAGAAGGTGCTCGCCAACGTCCGCAAACTCGCCGAGCAGGCGAACATCAGTGTGGAGGGGATTGAGAGTATCTTCCGACGGATAGTAAACGTCACCAAAAACGTTGAAGGGCTCAGCGTTGCCTTTCAGGGGGAGATTGGTGCCTACAGTGAGGAGGCAGCCGTCAACTTTTTCGGCCCCTCGATTGAGGTAAAGCCCTGTGAATCCTTCGATGACGTTTTTAATGCCGTCGAGAGGGACGAAGCACAATTCGGGGTCGTGCCGATTGAGAACTCGCTGGAGGGCAGTATCAGCCGGGTCTATGACCTGCTCCTGGAATCGAACATCATGGTTCAGGGTGAGACAGAACTGCGTGTCACCCACTGCCTCATCGCCAATCCGGGAGCCAGGCTCGACCTGATAAAGAAGGTCTATTCTCACCCCCAGGCGCTGGGACAGTGTCGTGCCTTCCTCAAGCACCTCAACTGTGAACTGATACCCACCTACGACACCGCCGGTAGCGTCAAGATGATAAAAGAAGAGGCGATAACGGACGGAGCTGCTATCGCTAGTGTCCGTGCCGCCGAAATCTACGCGATGACGATTCTGGCGCAGGAAATAGAGGACAACCCGAACAATATCACCAGATTTTTCATTCTTGCCAAGCACGATTCTCCACCAACGGGAAATGACAAGACATCCATCGTCTTTTCCGTGAGCCACAAACCCGGGGCGCTCTATAACCTGCTCAAGGGACTGGCTGTTAGCCAGATTAACCTCACCAAGATTGAGTCGCGGCCAACACGTCAGAGGCCATGGGAATACAATTTTTATCTCGACTTTGAGGGTCATCGTGAGGATGCCACCGCAAAGGAGGCACTCGGGAAGCTGGAGCAGGCCGCCCTGTTTATTAAGGTCCTTGGCTCCTACCCCAAAGCTGCCCGATAAAGCCATACGGAGCATAACATGAGGTTTGCTATAGTCGGTGGTTCCGGCAAGATGGGCCAGTGGTTTGCCCGCCTGTTGCGTGAAGAGGGAAAGCAGGTACTGTTGACAGGCCGGAGTGCGGATAAGCTCCGGAAAGTCCAGCAGCAGCTTGACGTTGAGGTGACGACTGATATCGGGCAGGTTAAAGATACTGACGTCATCATCATATCGGTACCGCTGGATGCCTTCGAATCGGTCGTCCGGCAACTTGCCCCCCACACCAATTCCAGCCAGATTGTCATGGACGTTACCGCACTCAAGGTGCAGCCGGTGGACATCATGCACCGCTACATCACGTCAGCGGTCACCCTGGGAATGCACCCCGTATTCGGACCGGGGGCAAAGAGCCCGGACAAACAGAACTTCGTTCTGACACCAACCAGTGAGCGAGAGGTAGCCCTGGCTGAGAAGGTAAAAGGCCATCTGGAAGCCCGCGGGGCACGGGTCACCCTGATGACTCCACGAGAGCATGATGAGATGATGGCCATCATTCTGGGACTGGCCCATTTCATTGCCATCGTCACCGCGGATACCCTGCTTGCTCAGAACAGATTCCAGCAGATGAAGTCGATTGGGGGCACCACCTTCAAAGTGCTCTACACCCTAGTCGAGAGCGTCATCTCCGAGGACCCGGAGCTTTATGCCTCCCTCCAGATGGGCTTTCCCGGTATCGGTGAGATTGAAGAGCAATTCCTGAAAAACACAGCCACCTGGGCCGACCTGGTGAAAAACAAGGACAGGCAGGGCTTTGCCGACCGAATGAGCGCCCTTCAGGCAATACTGGAGAAAACGGACCCTCATTTCGAGAAGGCCTACGAGAACCTGTATAAAATCACAGAAGGGCTTTAACCACCTCCGGCTTTTATAGCCCTCCTCATCTAGCAGTGGAGGCCCCATCCCCTGTATCCCCTTCCCCCTTGGGGGCTTTGCCTTATAAGTCTCATTTTTTACTTACTTTAGGGGCAACCGACTCTTTTGCCTCAAAAGTCATTTGTTATCCCTCTTCCATTTTTTAACTTGTGTGTCGACATAATTATCCCAATCAAGCCTTTGCCTCCAACCATCAATAACTCCGTTTATCCAGTTTTTGGGCTGTCCACCAGCGAAGTAAGACTCAATTTGCAACCTAGTGACCCCATCCCCAGCAGTGTGAGCCTTAACGAGAGAATATATTTGTTCCAATTCGGGTAGCGGTTGAGTAAAAACCAGAGTCTCAAAAACTATAAACCGCACATCCGATATGTCGGGAAAGTGAAAGGCAACCCCAACCACAGCAAAATTGCCTATGGATATATCGTGTATGCCCTTCGGCAACGATGCAAACCGAACCGATAATCTATCCGATACTGCCTGTTGGAACCTCTCTAAATCCTCCGTCTTGCCTGCATCAAGTAATAAGATACGCCCGTCAGTCGTGATTGCGGGTATGAAATAATCGGTATTCCCATTTACTTTTTCCTCTAGACGGCACGAGTGGATAAAAACTGGCGGAGGTGCTTTCTGCGAAACAGAAACAGCAACATCAGTGGCTTCATCAAGGGTTAGTATGTGCATATGATAGCCTGTCATTTTTATTTCCCCTTGCACAACTCTTGAATGAACATATAGGGGAAGAAAAAATCTGGTATTGTCTCCATAGTACCAATCTTCTTACGTTTGCTCCTTCCCCGTTCATCACATATGTGATGTAGAACTTGCCAGATTCTATGTATATGCTTTTTATTTGTACCAGTCCGATGTAATCACGTAGTTCAACGGCCTTTTTGCTTCTTGAATAATGCGCCTTTGCTATAAAGTCCATGCCAATAGCCAATTCTCCATAAACCACTGCTTTGTTTGTGTTGGCTATGTGCTGAGATAGTTCTGTAAAGCGAGCCTGTTGTACATTCTCTAAATATAACTGCCATACAGATTTGCCATCCTGCCCATCAGTCTTGAAACGAATAGACTTTCCCTGTTTATCTATAACTGTAAACGTGGCATCCTCATGCTCGTCGATTGTAAGAACGAAATTCAGCTTCGTAATGTGCCGAACTGGGCAATAATACATCCTCACAATCTCGCTCCACGGAATTATAACGTCACCCTTAGTACGGCTGATGCCCCCTTCATGGATTCTTGTTTTGGTAAATAAACCAAACTTGTAAAGGGTGAGGCCTAATTGCGCTTCGTATGGCACTTCCTTATCATTATTTCTCATGGCAACTACCCCTTGTCATCATGTATTATCTCTTTTGTCGTTTTTGGGATTGTCTTTTTCAATAGGCGCAAAGACGTTAAGTAGCCACTTAATGAACCTATCAGTTTTAGGTATCAGTAAGAATAGTCTCAATATCGGCCTATAGAATATAGCCACAAACAATATAAATAGAAGTACATAGAATGATGCAAATGGGTAATTAGATAACATTCCATGCCCCCTTTGCCATTCTGGGAATAATATAATGAGACTGCCTAATGCTATTCCGATAACTAACTCTCTCATAAGTTATTCTGCCTAGCACTTTTGGCAGAATTCTATCACATATGCCGATAGCCAACCAGTTATATGACGGGATGAAATACCTATTAGGAGCAAAATTAACCATAGAAATCATAATCTTACAGACTCCCCACTTCAGGCCAGAATGTTGGTTCAAGCCCCAGTTCATATATAGACTGTATCAGAACACAAATATTGTGGCAGAGAATCTTACAAAGGACTTCATTAACCTGAGCGATAGGGGTTTTAGCCCGTACCGAACTTCCGAACTTGCCCTTAATCATGGAGAAGGTGGTCTCGACATTAGACCGTTTGTGATAATGAGTAAGGAAGGCTTCCCGATTGAAGTTGTAGAAGTGCCACATCCTCTGCCAGAGAGCATCAAAGGGCTTGGCTCCTTGACTACCCTTCGAGTAACTTCTGAACGGGATATAGGGTGTGGCATTTACCGCCTGAACAGCGTGGAGATTCTTTTTGCTGGAGTAGGCTTTGTCAGCCGACACTTCATTGATGGTGAAAGTCTTGGCAGTGGTATTTACCAGTTGGGGAAGCTGAGGGGAATCCGATGTCTCAGTTGGTGTGGCCTCAACGCTAGTTACAACATGAGTTTTGACACCGCACATCAGGTGGGTTTTAATCCATTTGGCTTCGCTCCGCATTTTACCCCATTTGTGGTCGAACCATCTGTCATAGGTTGTAGTAGAGAAGCCAGAGGAATCAACGGCAAAGTCGGTCTCTACGGCTCTGAGAGGGCTGGCACTTTGCTCAATGAGAGATTTGAGAAGCATGGTCAATTCAGGGTTTTCAAGGTATCGGAATGCGCTGTTGTAATGCGCAGCCTTAGAAATCATCCCTGCGTCCTGAGCCTCTTTCAATTGAGTTGTGAACCTGCGTCCTGACATCATTGAGTAAGACTTGAGCGCAAGCCCGAAAACGACATCGGATAGTGGCAATCGGGGACGACCAAACCTATATTCTGGCTGCTCAATCCCGTTGCAAAGGTCTCTAAGCAGAGTTACGAAATGCTCCTGCTCGTGGGTCTGTGCTGCATTGTAGGTAGCCCATTCCTGAGTGCAAGTCATCGTGACAGACTTGGTGTAAGTAACACTGCCGTCTGGCTTGGTCTCTCTCTGGATAACATACTCCACAGCGTGGATATGCTTGCAGGGCAAGTGCCGTTTCTCGAAATCGGGGCAGGTGCAGAACGGCTCGCCGTGGTCGAGGTTCACGATGTAAGTCCCGTTACCAGACTGAGAGGGGACTTTCCACCCTAATTTATTCCTTTCAATCCTTGAAGTCGCTGCAATCACCAACCCTTTTTCTCGTCTCGCATCCATTATGCACCTCAGCACTATATACTCTAAGAATATATTACCACAGAAGTATGTATTTGTCAATACCTCTTGACAATTATTTTGTAAAATATTATACTCTAGAAGTATATAGTATATACGGAGGTTGATATGCCGATTGTTGACATCATAATTAAGGGATTTGAATGTTTGAGGTGCGGTCATCAATGGGTACCGAATGACATAAACCAAGAGCCGAAGGTATGTCCGAAATGCAAATCTCCGTATTGGAATGTACCGAGACGTAAACCAGTAGAGAAATGAATAAGGTGAATCAGGGTGCAAGATGACAAATGACTCTGAGGGAATGCTAATTAGAGGTCTTGCTGAGGTTGAGGACTTTAAAAAAGTGGTAACTGCCTTTGATGGACAACTGAAATCGCTTAAGACACAACTTGGGAAGCAAACGAAGCGAATTAACCAATTGGAACTGATGGGTTTCCAAGAGCAAATTACAAATCTCAGCGAAAAAATAGACTCTATTAACACGAACTTGATTGACATGGCTCGTACTGTAGCTACTAATGAGATAACTACTTTGAGATTGCACATGCAAAGGGCAATTGAAAAAACCTTCAAACCAGATAATCCGAACCGAAAACGGCTTAGGGAATACATATCCATTGAAGCTACTAAAGCCAGCGAGAGGGCTAAAAACTCCCTATCGCCAATAGATTTGTATGAAGATTTTAGACGTGAATGCACAAATTGCTCCAAAAAATATAAATTAAATGCCTTTAGACATAAACCCTAGTATCATGTTTATATTGGAGTAAATGTCTCCTCTTCCCACTTATGTATTTCCTCCCTCACTATCTCTCTTACTCTCTCCTCAGTTAATGTCGCACAAGGCACGGGAATCTTTGTGGGTTCTTCCTTTGTAGGCAGTGGTTTTTGAGGTTCCACAGATTTACCACTAAGTGTTGGGTTTTTCAACTTACGTCTCCTTTGTTGGGAGGCTTCGCCTTTTGTACTTTTAGGGCAACTTACCTACTTCTGTGGCAAGTCGGTCTAAAAAGGCAAAGCTCCCCTTGGGGAAGGGGAAGATAAAGAAAAGAGGGGCTTCGCCCCTCTTTTCTCCCCGTTATCAGTACTTTGAGGTTGAATTTATCTCTGGCTTAGTGTGGAGGCGCCGGACACGTTAATTTTGCCCATTGTGGGATTACCGCTATAGCAGAGTCTGGAACCGCTGCTCAGGTCCATATCCAGTTTACCGTTAACGGTTACGGCTGCCTCGCTGGCACCTTTAAGGTTGATACTGGTGTCATTAAGAACGAAATCAGTCAGGTCCAGCCGACTTGCCCCCCAGGCACTCAGTACCACGTTGTTGGCAGAACCACCCAGCTCCGCCCGGCTGGCTCCGGAAAGCGTAAACTCGGCATCGGCCAGCTTCATGTTACCCCTGAGGCGACTTGCCCCCGATATCTCAACCCTACTCTTGCCGGCCTCAATATCAACATGTGAAACGCTGCTACCGGAGAGATTCAGGGCAAAAGCATCATCGGATCTGAAATCACTGACGGTGCATGTTGCCGCACCGCCAAGGCGTAGTTTGTTTAACTTGGGCATGGTGATGCTGGCTTGCAGATTCGGCCGCGCAATAAAGGTGAGTGGTTTGATTGATAACTTCAGAGTGTTCCCGGACTTGGCAACATTGACGTAATCGAAAAAGTTCTCATCACCAGCGATAGTAACATGGTGTGAATCCGCCCGTTTAATCTCAACCCTGAAACAACTACCGACCTCAACATTAGTAAAGTCGCTGAAATCCATCTCTCTGGTAACGACGTTCCTTTTGCCAGCCGAAGGCCCGACCATTATCGAAATGGCATGGTCAATGTGAGACTCTACTTTTTCAGCCGTTTCCTCAATCCGTCTCTCAGCCCGTCGTATCAATGTGTTAACACGAGGTCTTCCGGTCTCTTCAATTTCCTCGGACATTTTGCGTAGAATGTCACGGAACTCAAAAATGTCTCTCTTTACCCTCTCCTTAACCTCTTCAGCCTCTCTCCTAAGGTCGTCAATACTCATAAGTCCAAAATCTCCGGGAATAAAAAAGCCTGCAGCATTTCTTTCTGGTAATTCCAGTTTATTATCTGCGCCGCAGGCTGTCAATGCTATCAACAGGTGTATGGCAAATCTTGACAGGTAGTGGTACGCCTTCACAGGACCCGCGAAGAATTGAAATCAGACAGGTAAACAGAAAGTCGGACACTGCTCTTGTAGGTGTAAGATTGATGCTGGGAAGTAAATACAGTGTCCGACTAACTGATTGCACTCGCCTGGCTAGGTCCTTTATCACTCTCCTTGTCTTCACTTTTTAATTTACTTTACTTCAGGGACGTGATTTAGAGGACGGGGTGCGACTAGAACTCGTATCGAGGACACCGGTAATACCCTATCGTCTCATCACAAGGTACGGTGAAATTACTACCCATCATCAAGCCAATAATCTGGCCCAAGACGTGCATTGATTCGAAAAATCGTTTCATCTCTCTACCTCCTTTCCTATCTCTACCGCTATATACAGTGTAGCCTGGGCAGGTAAAAATAAAATAAAAAGACGGCGAGATTTGTTAAAGAGAGGTCGCAATGAGGTTACAAAATAGTTACAGTTTGACCAGGACGGATGAAGAACAACATTTCTGGCGGGTAACCGATGACAATTCTTACGAAGTCAGAGAGTGCCCCGCTGCCGGGTTAGTCTGGCCTTGCCAGGAAATAGCCAACGCCCGTCCTGGTAAGGATGAGACGCGGACGACTGGGATCTTCCTCGATTTTCTCGCGTAGTCGCCGGATGTGAACCTTGAGGCTATCAGCCGCCCCCGGGTAGTCGTCTCCCCAGACTGCCTCGGCCAGGCTCGAATGCGTCACAGCACGACCACCATTCCGTATCAGGTGTGCCATAATGTGGCTTTCGGTAACAGTGAGGGGGATATCCTTCCCGTTGTAGTTAAGTTGTCCTATGGTCGTATCTAACCGTAATGGTCCGTATGATACCACTTCGGCTTCGGCAGTACCCTGCCGTCGAATTAATGCCTTGACCCGCGCCAGAAACTCTAGTTGCCGGAAGGGCTTTGTTATATAGTCATCAGCACCCCACTCCAATCCCTTAACAATATCGGCCTCGTCTGACCTGACTGTCAGGATGATAGTAGGTACCTGTGAAAAGAGGCGTATCTGCTGCAGCACCTCGAACCCGTTGATATCGGGCAACCCCAGGTCAAGGATGACAATATCCGGTGACTCGCTCTCAACCAGTTCAACACCCTTCTGGCCGAGACGGGTAGATATTAACGTGGCTTCTGGCCAGCGAATCTTGAAGGCAAGTGAGATGGCATCGACAATTTCGCGATCGTCTTCAATAAGGAGGACCTTCATGTGACCACCTCCCGCTTGGCATCCTCCCGCTGTTGAAAAGTGGCGGCTAGAGGTATCGAGAAGCCGAAGGTTGAACCTTTACCGACCTCGCTATCCACCCATATCTCACCGTCATGAAGCTCAACCATGTATCTACACAGAGCCAGCCCTAATCCCAGACCACTGAGACGTTCACGGTCACTCAACTGCCGGTGGTAGGGTCGAAAAAGACGTTCCTGGTCCTCTTTGGGAATACCGGGGCCATTGTCCTCAACCTCCACCACGAGAGAGCCATTCTGTTCCCTGGCCCTGAGGGTAATCTCGCCACCCTCCTGGGTGAATTTAGAGGCATTAATCAAAAGGTTCAGCAACACCTGCCGCAGGCGTTCTTCATCAGCCCAGACCCGGGGGAGAGAAGGCGGTAGCTCCAGCATCAGCGACTGCCCGGCAGATTTGGCCACTACAGCCATATCCTCACCCACGCGCTGCAGTAAAGGCAGGACATCCAGTGATTCACGGTTAAGTTTTAAGGTGCCTATCTCAACCTTAGCCAAATCAAGCAACTCATCTATCCGTTTGCTTAGATTGGTAGCACCGCGATGAATGTTCTCGGCAATACTCATCCAGGGTTCTTCATGTAGCTCGCTATAAAGCAGTTCACTGGAAGAAAGCACCGGGGTCAACGGAGTCTTAAGCTCATGCACAAGAGCCCTGGTGAACTCTATCCGCCACTGTGCCTCGGCCTCCAGTTGTTCACGCAGACTCCTTTCCTGTTCGTAGGCTTCTTCAAGCTTTTCCTGGGCCTGCTCAAGCTCGGTGATATCCATGGCCTGGCCGAGGACAGCCCGCCTCCCCCGGTATTGAACAGAAGAGACACCCTCCAGCATCCAGCGTACCTGCCCACTGCTAAGAACAATTCGATACCTGTACGGCTCCCGGCGCTCTCCTTTGAGCATTTTTATCGCGCTTTCGCGGACCATCTCACGGTCCTCCGGCAGGACCAGATTCATCGAAGGGGTACCGATAAGCTCGTCCGGTTTGCCACCCGCAATCCCGCGAAAGATATCGTTGACGAACTGGAATTCACCGTCCTGGACAATAAAGAGACCGATTGGTGTGGCGGAGCGAAAGATCCTCAGCAGTTCACTTTCCAGCACATGCTGGCTCTCCGCTGTTTCCAGCTCGCTGACTCGCTGGTTCAGTTCAGCAGTCTGTCGTCGTAGCTCGGCAAGCTCTGCGATGAGTTGTTTTTTAGACTTCGCTTCGTCTTTCATCTTTTCCCGGCCGGACAGGATACCTTTTTACTATACAGTGATACTCCACGTTTCACCGTGTACCATTTGCTATGATTCTAACGCCGTGGGGTAATAACGTCAACTTACCGGCTGTTCGTTAAGATAATCGATAACACCATCGGGTGTCATGATTCCCCGTTCGGTCACCACCCCGGTAAATAGCTCCAGCGGTGTAATATCGAAGTGGGGATTCCTTATATCGACCGTTTGCCCTACGTCTGTTGGGTCGGCCAGCTCTCCACCATCCCTGTCCTCGAAATCGAATTGCCGGTTACCCCGAGTCGTATCAAACTTCAGAGTATCTGCCAGTACGTAGACAGGTACGCCATGCCTGTCAGCGAGCACGGCCACCTGATAGCTACCCACGCCATTCACCACGCCAGCCGCAGATATCGTATCGGCGCCCAGCAGTACCCTGTTAACATCTGACATGTAGAGCCCCACGGCGGCATCATCTATAAAGGTAACCGGCAACCCGGAATCGTCCAGCCGCCGGGCAATTGTTTCTCCGGTACGACCGGGCCCCGACCTGGTAACGACCACCTCAATACCACCCGCCTGGCGAGAGATTTCCTCTAAAAGTGCCACCACAGTGGAGCTGAAGCTGTGGGTCATTATCCTTTCACCCTCAGCTATCAGCTCCCGGCCATACGCTACAATCTGTGTCAGTGCCTTTAATGATTCGTCGATTTTCTCATCAACGGTGGAGATGGTTAACTCACGCAGTAATGCCACATCACCTGCCGGAACTTTAGCTGAAATTTCTCTGAGGAGTCGGCTAACGATATTGCGTATCGGCGTCATCGTTGGCCTGGCCGATATTAACTCCTGTCCTGCTTCATTAAGCCCGCCAAGAAACTGCTCACCGGTAACGGCCTGGCTATTTTCGGCGGTAGTCTTCAAAACGCCTAGAGCCTGCCGAGCGAGCTCAATGGCACCATGTGTCCGGTCGTCCCGAACCTTATTTATGAGCCGGGCAATATCAGGGTTTACTGCCAACTTAACACCCTGCTTGAATTACAAAGCAGCCTGTCTAGTAATCCAGTGGTGTCATTGTCATTAATTGCTTAGCAATGTCCGGGTAATCGGCGATAAAGAGAAGCTCGTCCTCCACCAGCTGTTTCTGGGAAAGCACGTTCGCATAGCGTACCAGTTCCAGGACCTTCTCCGCCTCCTCGGCATCGCGGAAGCGAATAGCCTCTTCTCCCATTATCTCGTTCATCACGTGGCGGAAGCCACTGATACCGCCGTACCGCCCGGTGCATATTTCGCGTCCGGTCTCGACTAACTCCGGCTCACCCCGGCCTAACTCCTCAAAACCGTATAACTCATAATTGTCCGGATCCTTGAGGACACCATCGGCATGAATGCCGGAGGCATGGGCAAAAGCGTTAGCCCCGACCCCCGGCTGATTGATGGGAATGGGAACACCGAAGGCATAGCTGGCAAATCTGGCGATTTCCCACGACTTCGAAAGGTCCATTTCGTAGCCCAGCTCGTATTTGCCACCGATACCCTTTGCCTTGGTTAACGCCAGCAGTACCGCCACCAGGTCGGCATTACCAGCCCTCTCACCGATTCCGTTGATAGTGGTGTTAATGTAAGCGTCCTGTCCGCCATCAATCACACCCTTGGCCCCGGCAATGGAATTGGCTACCGCCATCCCGAGGTCACCGTGACAGTGTATCTCTATCGGTAGCCCGACATTCTCCGCCAGCAATTTGGCCGTCTCGTAGATAGTAAACGGGCTGTCATAACCCAGGGTATCGCAGTATCGTAGACGGTCAGCACCGTGTTCCTTGGCCGCCAGGCCGAACTGGATTAGGAAATCCAGGCTTGTCCGGGAACCGTCCTCTGCATTTACTCCCACGGTCTCCGCACCGAGGGCTCTGGCAGCGTCCACAGCCTCCACCATCATGTTCACGATGTCACGTTTGCCCTTTTTCCCGAGAAACTTCCCCGTTATCATCTGGTCGGAGGTAGAAATAGACAGATTGAGGTGCTTAATATCCGGTACCTGTTTGAAGCACATCTCCACGTCTTCAGCTACAGCCCGCATCCACCCCTCCAGCCGCATTGGTTGCAGGACGCCCATTCGTGCCAGTTCCAGATTAGCCGCCAGGTAGTATGCTTCATGGCGAGTCGTCGGGAAACCAAACTCAGACTGAAAAACACCCATCTCATTGAGATATATGTTAATCATCGTCTTCTCCAGCTTGGAAAGGCCCAGCTTGGCCGTCTGAACGCCATCCCGGTTGGTCACGTCAATAATGTATATCTTTCCCATCAAATCCTCCAGCACAGGTTCTTCGCTTATTCGTATATTATACGGCTATTAGTTTTGGTTAGTGTCAATTTATACGCCAATATCCGCCGAATAATTAAATGCGGTGCATGTATTATACAGTATTTCGTGGTTCAGTGCAATATGATTTGCCGAATAATTGAGTTGATGCTACTTTAATACTCACTAATTGCTTCACCCTCTGTTTGCTGGTGGTGCCCCATCCCCTGTATCCCCTTCCCCCCTGGGGAAGGGGCATATAAAGAAAAGAGGGGCCACGCCCCTCTTAAACTCCCCTATAAGCATTTAGAAACAAAGAATCGAGTTTCTAACCAGTAATTCCTTTAAAGAAATAGGGAATTCATCGGCCCAGTTTCCGACCTTTTTTAGAGGTGCAAAGACGCCTGCCTGAGAAGTGCCTTCTCACCGTTTTGGGGAGCCAAGAGGGGTGTAACCCCTCTTGGCGGGGGATTCCAAGGGGGTGCCCCCCTTGGTCTTATCCACACATAGAGGAAAAAGTAAAAGAATGAATTAAGCTCAGCCCCTCAGCTTTTCAATTACGGCATCGGCCACCTGTGACGTGCCAACGGCATTCTCGGGTGCATCGGGCTTGAGGTCGTAGGTAACGTTCTTACCTTCAGTAATAACGGCAGCGATGGCCGTTTCCATACGGTCGGCTGCTTCATTTTCACCGAGATGATGTAGCATCATCACCCCCGACAGCATCATCGCCATCGGGTTGACCTTATTCATACCGGCATTCTTAGGGGCGCTGCCGTGGGTTGCCTCAAAGACGGCAATATCATCACCCAGATTGGCTCCGGGGGCCATACCAAGTCCACCGACCAGCCCGGCACAGAGGTCAGACAGGATATCACCGTAGAGATTGGGCGTCACCGGCACATCGTACTGCCGGGGCTTTTGCACCAGCTGCATGGCCATATTGTCCACAATCCTGTCTTCAAACTCTACGTCCGAATATTCCGCGGCAATTTCACGGGCAACCGAGAGGAAAAGACCGTCGGAATACTTCATGATATTGGCCTTATGTACCGCCGTGATCTTCCGGCGGTGATATTCCCGGGCGTATTCGAAGGCGAAACGGATGATGTTCTGGCTGCGTGTCTCCGAGATTGCCTTGATGCTTATCCCGGAGTCCGACAGGATACCCTCACCTGTGGCCTGTTGAATAAACTCCATCAGCCGGGCTGTATCCGGTGTCGCCTTCTCAAACTCAATCCCGCTGTAGAGGTCTTCCATGTTCTCCCTGACAACGACAATATCGACATCTTTAAATGGCGACGGCACGCCGGTATACGTCTTGCAGGGTCGCAGGCAGGCATAGAGTCCCAGTGCCTTGCGCAGGGCGACGTTGACACTTCTGAAACCGGAACCGACCGGCGTTGTTACCGGACCCTTGAGGGCAACCCGGTTCTTCCTGATAGACTCAAGAACACTCCCCGGCAAGAGCGTGCCATATTGCTCCTGGGCAGCTTCACCTATCGTGCCAATATCCCAGTTAAAGCTAACACCAGTGGCTTCCAGGACCCGTCGCGTTGCCTCCGTGACCTCCGGTCCGACCCCATCACCGGGGATAAAGGTAATGTTATAGGACATCCTCTTCCTCACATTGCCTACGGTTTCCGACCGGTGGGTAACACGAAATCGCTGTATTTCTTAATATAGGGCAGCAGTCCACCCTCTTCAAGGATAGCCAGCATTACGTCGGGCAAAGGACTGAATGTAAGCTGGCTACCGGCGGTCAGATTGTTGATAGTACCCGCCTTGAGGTCCACCTCCAGTTTATCGCCGTCGCCAATACCATCGGTATCGCAGAGCAATACCGGCAATCCAAGATTGATAGCATTACGGAAAAATATGCGGGCGACCGATTTAGCGATGATGGCACTGACCCCGGCCATCTTGATGACCAGTGGAGCATGTTCCCGACTTGAGCCGAGGCCAAAGTTTTTGCCAGCCACAATGAAATCGCCCTCATGCACCCGGACAATGAAGGTCGAGTCGATGTCCTCCATGAGGTGCTTCGCCAGCTCGGGGAGGTTGCTCCTCAGGTGAGCATACCTGCCCGGTATAATGTAGTCGGTCGTAATATTGTCCCCGAACTTAAAGGCCCTACCCTCGAGCAACTTCGCATCCTCCATTACCAGAACTCCCTGGGGTCACTTATTTCACCCGTAACCGCCGATGCCGCTGCCGTAGCCGGACTGCCGAGATAAACAAACGCCTTCGGGTTCCCCATCCTTCCCTGAAAATTCCGATTGGCCGTCGTCAGACAACTCTCGCCGTCACCCAGCACCCCCTGGTGCATCCCCAGGCAAGCGCCACACCCTGGTGGCAGAATTACCGCTCCCGCATGTAGCATGATCCCGATATAACCAGCAGTCATCGCTTCCAGCAGGACCTTGCGTGATGCCGGGGAAACCACCAGCCGGGTTTGAGGATGACGTTGCCTTCCCTTAAGAATTCTGGCAGCGGCCGCCATGTCTTCGAGGCGGCCATTCGTACACGTACCGATATATACCTGCTGTATCTTTGTCCCTTTTAGCTCACTTACCGGAGCCGTGTTGTCCACGGCATGCGGACAGGAAACCGTCGGCTCCAGCCGGCTGGCATCAATCTCTACCGTCCTCTCATAAACGGCATCGGCATCCGGGGTCAGCGGTTTATAGTCATCTTCCCTGCCCTGCTCACGGAGATACTCCCGTGTCGTTTCGTCAGAGGGAAACAGCCCTGCCTTTGCCCCCGCCTCGATAGCCATATTAGCTACTGTCAGACGCTGTGCGACGCTCATCTGGTCGACAGCACTCCCTCCGAACTCCAGCGCCTGGTAGGTAGCGCCGTCGGCTCCGACCTGTCCGATAAGGTGAAGAATCAGGTCCTTACCGGAAACGGCACCAGCCAGCTGGCCTGTAACCAGCACCCGGATACTCTCCGGCACACGGAACCATGTTCTACCCAGGCAGAGGACCACCGCCACGTCGGTGGAGCCCATACCACAGGCAAAGGCACCCAGTCCGCCGGCCGTAACGGTATGAGAGTCACTACCGACCACCAGTTCGCCCGGCCTGGCAAGCGATTCAGCCACTATCTGGTGGCAGACACCATCACCGACATCGTAGATACGGCATCCGGTATCGCAGGCGAAGTCACGCAGGAGCATGTGGTCATTGGAGAGTTCCTGGCTCGGGCTGGGTGCGGCATGGTCAAGGAACACGGCCGCACAGAGCGAGTCACTTATTCCCTGAAAGCCGGCCGCCTGAAACTGCCTTACTGTCAGCGGTCCAGTAGTGTCCTGAACGAAGGCCAGGTCTACCCTGGCAATAACGATATCTCCCGCCCGTGCCTCTCCCCCTGACTTATCGCCAAGTATCTTTTCGGCCAGTGTCCTGCCCACAGCTTCATCCATAACTCAAGTTCAGTCCCGAGGTCTCATGCTCACCAGAGGCACGGTACGAGCAATACCGTCATTGTAGCCGTTACGCAATATCGTTGCAAATCAATGTCAGGTCGGCCAACCGGACGTTATTGACAATAATCACTCTCTATGTTATGTTACCATCATGAACAGGCAAGAACTTATACTCCTTCTTAGCAGTCCTTAACCGGTAAGTGGGTTCGTCTCTTACAGGGGACCGTCCCACGGGACGGTCTTTTTTTATAATATCGAAACCAGAATAAACTCAGGAAAGAAAAAATGGCAGCGAAGTACATTCCAAACGAAATCGAGAAAAAGTGGCAGGAGAAATGGGCGGAGACCGGCCTATACCGCGTCACCGAGGACAGCCCGAAACCCAAGTACTACGCCCTCACCATGTTTCCCTATACCTCGGGCGACCTCCACATCGGTCACTGGTACGCTATGGCCCCTTCCGATGTTCAGGCCAGATTTAAGCGGATGCAGGGATACAACGTACTCCACCCGATGGGCTTCGATGCCTTTGGCCTTAACGCTGAGAACGCTGCCATCAGGCAGGGTATTCACCCTTACACCTGGACGATGCAGAACATCGAGAATATGCGACGCCAGCTCAAGAGCATCGGGGCTATTTACGACTGGGACCGGGAGGTTATCACCTGCCTGCCCGAATACTACAAGTGGACACAGTGGTTCTTCCTCAAGCTGTACGAGCACGACCTTGCCTATCGCCAGAAAGCACCGGTCAACTGGTGTCCGAGCTGCCAGACGGTGCTCGCCAACGAGCAGGTAGTGGACGGCTGCTGTGAACGTTGCGATACGGCTGTCATCCACCGCGACCTTGAACAGTGGTTCTTCCGGATTACGAAATACGCTGATGAGCTCATGCAGTACGAAGGAATTGACTGGCCGGAGCGGATAAAGATAATGCAGCGTAACTGGGTGGGCCGCAGCACTGGCACCGAGATTTCCTTTGCCCTCGACCACCCTGGCGTCGATGAAAAGGAAATCAGGGTCTTCACCACCCGCCCCGATACCACCTTCGGCGTGACCTTCATGGTACTCGCCCCGGAACA
This sequence comes from Dehalococcoidia bacterium, assembly GCA_011171075.1. Classification (GTDB taxonomy): domain Bacteria; phylum Chloroflexota; class Dehalococcoidia; order Dehalococcoidales; family Fen-1064; genus W589. The sequence continues at coordinate 39,817 of DUFD01000046.1, forward strand.
CCCGCTGGTGCCCAAACTAACTGTACCTGAGAAAAAGGCGGAAGTCGAGGCCTACATTGAGAGGTCGCGCCGGCAGACCGAGATTGAGCGCCTTTCTACTGAGAAGGAGAAGGACGGTGTTTTCACTGGTGCCTATGTGACGAACCGGCTCAATGGGGAGAAGGTACCCATCTGGATTGCCGACTACGTGCTGCTGAGCTACGGTACCGGCGCCGTCATGGCCGTCCCGGCCCACGACGAACGTGACTTTGCCTTTGCCCTGAAATACGGACTGCCCGTAATTCACGTGATTGACCGCACTGATGGTATCGCCAAGAGTTATGCTATGGCGGGGACGATGCGTCCAGGCCTCAAGCAATCCTTGGAGGATGCCAATATCAGCTTTACCGAAACGAGTGACGGCGGTCTTTACATCACACTTCGTGGTGACGACCAGATAGACAACTACATTGAGATGGTCAGGGTACATCTACTCCCCGGTTGCTGGAGCGAGATTGTCGGCTCACGCTGGCTCTTCATCTTCGCCAGCGAAGAGGGTACGACCGTAGTACCTTTTGATTCCATCGAGGCAGAGCGGTCGATTCTGGCAAAATGCAAGGAGCTCGAGCCAAACGTTCGCAGCAGGCGTACCGTAATGGAGATGTTGTGGGGTCTGGAGTTTTACCGAGATATGCTGTTTCATACCGAATACGGGACGATGATTCACTCCGGCCCGCTGACGGGCACACCTGGTGACCAGGCAATCAGCACGGTGACCAAATGGATGGAACAGCAAGGTTTCGGTCATGCTACCGTCAGCTATCGCCTGCGCGACTGGCTGATTTCGCGCCAGCGTTACTGGGGCGCGCCGATACCGATGATATATTGTGATAAATGTGGCATCGTGCCTGTCCTAGAGGAAGACCTGCCCGTGCTGCTGCCAGAAGACGCTGAGTTCAAACCCACCGGTGAGTCACCGCTGGCCTACCATGAAGGATTCGTTAACACCACCTGCCCCAAGTGCTCCAGTCCGGCCAGACGCGAGACGGACACCATGGACACATTCATGTGCTCGTCATGGTACTTCCTACGCTACTGTAGCCCGCACTACTCGCAGGCCGCCTTCGACCCCGAAAAGGTGAAGTACTGGATGCCGGTAGACCTCTACACCGGCGGCGCCGAACACGCCGTGATGCACCTGCTATATGTCCGCTTCTTCGTCAAAGCGCTGAGAGATATGGGAATAGCCGATTATAATGAACCGTGTGTCCGACTGTATAACCAGGGACACATCATCGCCGAGCAGCGAAAAATGAGCAAGTCGCGGGGTAATGTAATTACTCCTGATGAGTACGTTGCCGACATGGGCGTAGACACCGTACGTGTTTACTTTATGTTCCTCGGTCCCTGGGAGCAGGGAGGCGAGTGGGATGACAGCGGTATCAGCGGGGTCAGACGATGGCTAAACCGTGTCTGGAATCTGGTGCTGGAGGAATACACTCCCAGAGCAGAGAACGATGGAGTACGCACCGAGTTACGGCGGACCACTCACCAGACCATCAGGAAGGTGACCGGTGATATTGAGAGACTGCGTTTCAATACCATGATTGCCGCCCTGATGGAATTCACCAACTACCTCGCTAGAATTAAAGAGGCTGGCAGTGTCAGCCAGGCCGATTGGAAAGAGGTGGTGGACATTCTGCTGCTACTCCTGGCACCGTCAACTCCCCATATCACGGAAGAGCTCTGGGAGCAGACCGGACACAACTACAGCATCCACAGCCAGGACTGGCCACAGTGGGACGAGGCGCTGGCTAAAGATGAAGAGGTCACGCTGGTGGTCCAGGTAAACGGCAGGCTGCGCGACCGCATCACTGTCCCTATAAGTATCACCGAGGATGAAGCCAAACAACTGGCACTGGAGAGCCCCAAGTCCAAACCTCACATTGAGGGCAAGCAACTGGTGAGGGCGATATATGTCCCCCATAAGCTGGTGAATTTGGTGGTGAAATGAACATCACGATTCGTGACTACGAGACGAAAGACTATGATATCTGCCGCTTACTCTGGGTGGAGCTAACGCAGCACCACCGCGATATCTACGGAGACCCTACCATCGGCGGTGACGACCCAGGGCGTGAGTTTGACAGATACCTTGAAAATCCTCAACGAAAGGGCTCCTGGATAGCTGAAATTGAAGGCAAAGTCATAGCGCTTGCCGGACTTCTCACCCATTCACATCCTGAAGAAGGTGACACAAGAATGGGAGGAGAAGTGGAACCGGTAGTGGTTTCTCAGCCCTATCGCGATAGAGGTATAGGTACCAGGCTCGTTGAACATGTTGTGGAGCAGGCCAGGAGAAATGGCGTCCGATTCCTGAGCATAAGACCGGTCGCCCGTAATGAGCGGGCACTTTCGTTATACGTCAGACTGGGTTTCGACGCTGTGGGAGAGGTTGCACTGCTCCAGGACCTCTCTTCATCGTATGACAGGAAGTGGAAGCCGGGGATCAGAATCCTTAACAACGAACTACGTTATTAACGGTCAGGTATATCACTATGGAAGAATCTGAGAACAATACACCCGTTGAGATGGGCGCTTTCTTCGATGACAAAGCCAGTACCTACGAAGATCGTCAGAAAGGGAGAGGTCCTCACTTTCTGCATATGCACATGGCCGTTGCCGGTGCCCTCGAAGAGACCAGCCAGGGGCTGAGAATTCTCGACCTCGGATGTGGGACTGGTGTCGAGCTGGAGATGCTGCTTGGCAGAGCGCCAAACGCCCGGATAACGTGTATCGATGTATCGGACGGTATGCTCGAACAGTTGAGGCACAAGTATACCGACTCACTGGAGCAGCTCGAGATAATTCAGGGCTCATTTCAGGAGATACCTTTTCAGGAAAGGCACTACGATTACGTAGTGTCGGTATTTGCGATGCATCACTTCCCATACCCACAGAAGCTAGAACTCTACACGAAGGTGAGAAAGGCACTACGGTCTGGCGGTGTCTACCTCGAAGGCGATTATTACGTATCACCGGAAGAGGAGGAACAAGATTTAGCACGGTACCAGCAGTTACTCAAGACTGGAGTTATTTTCCCCGACAGGCGCTACCATATAGATGTTCCATTCTCGGTTGCCAGACAGAAACAGGTCCTGCTAGAAGCCGGTTTCTCAAAGGTAGCAGTGCTTTTCGAGGGTGGAAACAACGCCGTATTTTCGGCCGCTTGACACTTTTGCCATTCAGGGGGTAGTCTGCAATATCTTAAGCCCTTTCAAGATAAGTCCACCCTTTCTTCGAAGGAGAGGGAAGTACACGGGGGAGAGGTTGACAGAAATCTTAAAAATAGCCTTCATCGGCGGCGGCAACATGGGCGAGGCCATACTCTCGGCGGTGCTGGACAAGCACCTGGCAACCGTCCAGTCCGTGACCGTCAGTGACATCAGCCCGGAGCGGCGTCAGTACCTTGAGCAAGAGTACAATGTTACCGTGACTGACGACAACCGGCAGGCAGCAGCCGATGCCGATATCGTTGTGCTCGCCATCAAGCCACAAAACCTGACAGAGGTAATGGCCGAGCTAGAGGACACCCTCACACCGGAGCAGCTGGTGCTGTCAATCATCGCCGGGGCCAGGCTCGATACAATCTGTCAGGGACTTGGACACCGGGCAGTCGTCCGGGCAATGCCAAACACACCCGCCCAGATTGGCCGGGGAATGACGGTCTGGACAACCACCGAGGACGTCAGTGAATGGCAAAAGGAATGGGCAAGCTCCATTCTTGGCGTCATGGGACACGAGATTGAGGTTGATAGTGAAGACCAGATAGACATGGCTACCGCTGTCAGCGGCAGCGGCCCGGCCTACCTTTTCCTCTTCGTCGAGGCACTGGTGGATGCCGCCATCCAACTGGGTCTTTCCCTCGATATGGCCCAGGAACTGGTGCTGACTACAGTGCTGGGTTCCAGTCACCTTATCGAGGAATCGGACAGAGAACCCGCTGAGCTGCGACGAATGGTTACCTCTCCAGGCGGAACTACCGCCGAAGCCCTACGAGAGCTTGAACAGGGGAACTTCGCCGACCTTCTCGCCCGGGCGGTAAGAGCCGCCTACGAGAGGGCTAAACAGCTGGGGAGCTAGCTGTTTCACCACCGCAAACCGAACGGGGGTTGTTGCCCAAACCCCCGCTGGTTATTCATTACGTAATCGGTATCCACCCGTGTTGGCTGTCAAACAGACAGAGTTCTGTACAGATGGCGTACCTTCTCACTTTTTGTGGGGAACTTTATTCCTTTCTTGGATGGTCAGGGTCAGGAACGCAACAGTCTACCGGACAGATCTCAGCACACTTGGAGCTCTCATGAAAGCCAACGCACTCAGTGCACTTCTCGGGGTCGATAATGTAGATTGTCTCACCCTCGCTGATTGCGTTGTTGGGACATTCTGGTTCGCAGGCCCCACAGCTAATGCATTCGTCCGTAATCTTATACGCCATAAAGAATGCCTCCTTCCTACCTGGGGAATCCCCCCTTATTATAATCTTCACTGCCTGCTGCTAAGTTTCTTTTTCAAAGCAACAGCTACATGCTCCGGTACCATGTTCTTAATATCACCGCCCAATCCGGCCACCTCTTTGAGCAGACTGGAACTGAGGAACTGGTACTGCAGACCGGTCATCAGGCAGACTATCTCAAGGTCGGGGTATAACTTCCTATTCATCTGTGTCATCTCAAACTCGCGCTCGAAATCGGTGACCATCCTCAGACCGCGAACCAGTGCTTTGGCTCCCATGTCCCTCGCAAAATCTACGGTCAGATTGGAAAAAGAGGTCACTTCAATGTTGGCAATCCTGACCACGGTACGTTTCACCAGGTCAACCCTCTCTTCTGTTGAAAACAGAATACGCTTATCCGGCGTATCGTAAATTCCGATAATCAGTTTATCGAAGAGCTGGGCTGCCCTAATGGCAATATCAAGGTGTCCGTTCGTTATCGGGTCAAAGCTTCCAGGGTATACGGCGATTGTCACGTTCTTGCCCCCTTAAGATAGATTGAGATACAACTATCACCATGGCGGTGTTCCTTAAGCAGGTTCAACACACCATAGCTGGAATCGAGAGTAAGTCTGGGAGAATGCGTGACCACAACAACTGTGTCCGGTCCCACCAGTTTGGAGTTTGCCAGCTGCGCCACCACATTGCCTATCGACACATCTGCGTAGGGAGGGTCCATCAGTATGATACCATACTCCTTATCAAGAAAAGAAAGTGCTTTGGTGACATTGCAGCAGTATACATGCGCATTGGCACCGAGCTTCGTTTTTTCAAGATTCCGTTTGATTATACCACAACAACGTCGTTCGTAGTCAACAAAGTCAACCCAACCGGCACCCCGGCTCAGAGCCTCAATACCCAGAGCCCCGCTACCGGCATACAGGTCAAGCACCCGCGACCAGTCATGGGCAGTGTTCTCCAGGATTGAAAAAATCGCTCCCCGCACCAGGTCTGTTGCCGGACGGACATATACGCCTTTCGGGACTGCAAGTAGATGCCCTTTAGCCCTGCCGGTAATAACCCGCACTGTTAACTACCTCGCTGATATTATTCAATACCTGTACCTGCTGTCAATCACCGCTATGCTCGATAAGCGTCACTAATCTGCCGTGAGCATCCTCAAACAAAGGACGGCCGTGCCCGAAGCAGATAATTTTAATATCCAGTTCAGCTATTTTTTTCACCGAGGCTACGGACTCCTGCATGTCAGTACTCACCATCTTGGCAGGCAAGCGGAGCTTTCTACGACGCCTTTGCAGGGCATCACCTACAAAAAGTAGCCCCCGCTCAGCAGCGTAGAGACATACACTGCCCGGTGTATGCCCCGGCGTAGGTACAACCCTCAGACCACCCAGGGGCTTCAGTACCTCACCACCCTCCAGCTGGACATCGACATCTCCGGGCTCAAGGACGAAATGCTTTCGTACACGATGAAGAAAAGGGATACGCAACAGCCTACGTAAACCTTCGGGATAAGACGGGTCTGCATCATATTTAGCCAGGCCGGCCTTATGGATGAAGACTGTCATATCGGTAAACCTCCGCAGGTCCTGTACGGCACCGATGTGGTCGATATGGTTGTGGGTAATGATGATTGAACTGATATCATCTACCGAGCGTCCGATACTGCGCACGAAATTCATTATACCCGTATAGCTGCCTGGAAGCCCGGTATCAATCAGGGTCAATTCCTGCTCGGCAATGACATACAGGTTGGTGCCTCCACCTGTAAGCCGGTAGACACCGGGTATAATCTCACTAGACCGCATCACTCCGCCACCGGGGGTTCTGGTAGATTATCGCCAGACCTGAACCGAATCATATACTGCGAGGGGCCAGCTCAGCAGACTTCGTCCTCCCTATCTTGTCCTTCCACTGAGCTTCGGTGAGCCCCAGTCGCTCGAAAATTTCATCAACATGGCGCAGGTAGTACTGATAGTCAAATAAAGACTCCAGTTCATCAGCAGGCAGGACAGCCACAACCTCCGGGTCAGCCTTCAATAGACCCAGGAACCGCTTGTTGCCCTTCCACGATTTCATGGCATTACGCTGCACCAGTTCATAAGCCTCCTGTCGACTCAGCCCTTTGTCTATCAGTGCCAGCAGGACCCGCTGCGAGAAGAGCAGACCCTTGGTAATATCCATATTCTTCTTCATACGCTGCGGATACACCTGCAACCCCTTGATTACTCCTGTAAAAATAGCCAGTACGTAGTCGATTACGAGACAGGCGTCAGGCAGAATAACACGTTCGGCAGAGGAATGGCTGATGTCACGCTCGTGCCACAGGGCGATGTTCTCCATGGCGGTTAACGAGTAACCCCGCATCAACCGCGCCAGTCCACAAACCCGCTCGCATAGCTCGGGGTTACGCTTGTGAGGCATCGAAGAAGAGCCAGTCTGGCCGGCACTGAAGGGCTCTTCGGCCTCGCGTACCTCGGTACGCTGCAGGCCTCTTATCTCAGTGGCGAATTTTTCCAGCGAGCTCGCCATTATTGCCAGGGTGGTCACGAACCGGGCATGGCGGTCCCGCTGCAGAACCTGGTTGGACACCGGGGCTGGCCTCAAGCCAAGCCGGGCACAGGCCTTTTCTTCAAGCTGGGGGGATAGCGTGGCATAGGTACCGACCGCCCCAGAGATTTTACCGACGGCGATTTCGCGCTGGGCTTCGCGAAGCCGCTGTCGGTTACGGTTCATCTCCTCAACCCATAATGCCAGCTTAAGCCCGAAGGACATCGGCTCGGCGTGGACACCATGGGTACGACCGACCATCGGGGTGTACTTATATTTAATCGCCTTTTCTGCAAGCGCAGCAATCAGTTCCTTGATATCCTCTTCTATTATCGCGGTCGCTTCAACCAGTTGTAAGCTGGTACCGGTATCCCAGACGTCCATCGACGTTAGACCCAGGTGGATAAAGCGTGATTCCTCACCAATGCTCTCTGCTACGGCCCCGAGAAATGCCGTCACATCGTGGTGGGTTTCCTTAAGTATCTCATTCATACGCCTGAGGTCAACGCGGGCCATTTTTATCTTGGGGATGGCCTTCCGCGGGACAACACCCAGTTCCGCCCAGGCTTCACAGGCCGCAATCTCAACATCAAGCCAGCGGTCAAATTTGTTTTCGTCCGACCATACCCGCTCCATCGCGGGGCGAGAATAGCGCTCAATCATTTGCTACCCTCCTGTTGCTCACGGCGGTATTTCTCATAGGCCACCCTTATTTTATCGTATTTGAGGCCGAGTATCTCGGCGGCGAGGTAGGCGGCGTTTTTAGCCCCGGCACTCCCCAGGGCCATGCAGGCCACCGGTATCCCGGCGGGCATCTGGACAATCGAGTAAAGGGCATCGATACCGTTCAGTTCTCCACTGGCCAGCGGCACGCCGATAACAGGCAGCACCGTCCAGCTGGCAAGCACGCCTGGCAGGTGGGCAGCCCTGCCAGCGGCGGCAATAATAACCTCAACCCCCCTCTCCCGCGCCGAAAGCCCATACTCCCTAGCCTTTTCCGGAGTGCGGTGCGCCGAGATTACGGAGACCTCGTAGCCGATACCCAGCTCATCAAGCACATCCAGTGCCGGCTGCATTGTCTCGGCATCAGATTTGGAACCCATTACCACGCCTACCAGAGACATATATCTTACCTCACTTCACACATACCAGATTTCTAACGAAGAAATAATACCATGTTTGTAAATGGGGCGGTTAGTCTATGCCAGTAAATTCAACGCTGCTTTAATATCCTCGGCAATCATCCTTCGCTTGCTCTTTTCAATGAAAAAGCTAGGGCCAGCCTGCAGGTAGGACGGAAAAGCCCTTCTGCCCCGGAAGAAGTACTCCTGCCCACGTATCTTATAGGTGGAGCCCGCCGGAATTACCCTGCCCTCACCAGCCCTTTTAGCGATATAGTTCACCGCCTTGATGGCGACATCACCCATCAGCATAAACACCTTTATGTTCGGGAACAGTGCCAGTTCTCTTTCGAGTATATTTGAACACTCCTCGATAGTGCCCGATTTTATCCCGTAACCTGTTTTCCCGCATTTCACCGCCGTAGTGAGGTACACACCCAGATTAAGGATATCCTGCATGGATGAAACATCGGCACCGGCGTCGTTGAATGCCTGCACCGTGGTCTGCTGGAACAAAGAATCACCCTTTGCATAGTAATAGTCGTCAGGGTTCTCCGGGGCAGCCTCCGAAATCATCACGACAGATACCTTATCAGGGTTCAAGTCTGCGTCCGGAACGATGTAGCATTCATGCCTGACATCAGCGCAGGGGAAACCCTGGCAACCTATATACTGGCTCACCCGCATTCGTTCTACTCCACCCCTCTAAGACATGCCTTCTATGACGGCAATATCCCTCCGGTAATGAGCACCCTCAAAGTGAATCCGCGGGATATTGGCGTAGACCTTATCCCTGGCCTCGGTAATAGTCTTACCAGGAGCCACTACCGTCAGCACCCGACCACCACTCGTAACCACCTGCCCGTTATCAGTGAGTCTCGTCCCGGCATGAAATACCAGCACATCTTCGTCGAGGTCATCAAGGCCGGTGACCGGATAGCCGGTCTGGTAGCTGCCGGGGTATTCACCCGATGCCACCGCAACACCGACACAGGCACCATCATTGAGTGTAATCTTTGTCCGGTCAAGCTTGCCATTGATTACCGCCAGGATAATTTCCACCAGGTCGGTCTCGAGCAAGGGCAGGACAACCTGTGTTTCGGGGTCGCCGAGACGGGCGTTGAACTCGATTACCTTCGGACCTTCGCTGGTTATCATCAGTCCACCATAGAGCGTGCCGCGATACAATCTGCCTTCCTCAGCCATAGCCCTGATTACGGGCTTCATAATGGTATCCTGCACCGTCTCCGCCAGATCCTGATTGAGAAACTCGGGCGGGCTGTAACTGCCCATACCGCCGGTGTTCAGACCTTTGTCTCCATCAAAAACCCGTTTGTAGTCGCAGGCGTAACCCAGCGGGAGTACCGTCTCACCATCCGTAAAGACAAAAGCACTCATCTCCCGCCCTGTGAGGTGCTCCTCGATAACCACCCTCTCGCCTGATACCCCAAGGCTCTTTTCTTTCATGAACCGGGTGAGTATTTCCAGGGCTTGCAAGACCGATCCAGCGATTACTGCTCCCTTACCCTCCGCCAGGCCGTCGGCTTTTATCCAGACTGGCGGCGACTGTTGCTCTACATACCGCTTAGCTTCGGTATAGTCGGAGAAGGCAACGCTTTTAGCACAGGGGATATCATACTTCTGCATAAGCTGTTTTGAGAAGACCTTACTCGACTCAATCTCGGCGGCCTGTTTGGTCGGTCCGAAGACGGGTACACCGAGGGCCTGAAAGTGGTCGACCGCACCGGCAGCCAGAGGGGCTTCGGGCCCGACCACCACCAGCCCGATACCCTCCTGCTTCACGGCCTGTGATAGAGACTCTATATCTGTGTCTTTGATATCAAGGTTCCGGGCAATCCGGGCAGTACCGGCATTACCCGGTGCGGCATAGATTAAGGAGGTATGGGGACTCTGCGCCAGTTTCCAGACGAGGGTATGCTCGCGAGCACCCCTACCAACGACCAGTATTTTCAAGCCTTCCCTCCGGCGGTTATATTCAGGCGGCAAAGCTGGAGCGCATCTTTATACCCCAATGCCCGTCCTGCTCTGTCATCACCCATATAGACGGATATGTACCAATCAGACTGCCATCTGCACGATAGCGTGAGAAAGTGACCTTCAAGTGCACCTTGGTCTCGCTACTCTGGATGACTTCCCTCAAGTCCCAACAGCTATGGTTCCAACCGGTGCGCTGCTGGAATATACTGAAGAAACCGGCCGGCATCTGGTTGTCGGCAGTCTCGCTGATTACCAGCGTGCCGTCTGCCCCCACCCGGGCGTGTGGATAATTCAGACACTCACGGGCGGCTTTGGGGTCGGCAGCATTGAACGCATCCATGAAGGACATTGCCGCCAGCACTGCCTTCTCCTCCGACTGGTTAGCCACCGCAGTGACAACCCGTTTACCGTCCGACTGTTCTGTCGATCTCTCGACGGTGACTATATCCTTCGGATAATCCCCGTGAGACTGCATTCTTTATACCCTCTTATTACGGCTGGTTTTCCTCCGGCCATCCTCTCCCCCTGTGTCCCCCTCTCCTTGAAAGGAGAGGGGGAAGAGAGATATTGAAGGGGCTTCGCCCCTTCAAACTTCCCTAATGCTTAGACAGTTTTTCGTGCTTGTCGACTATCACCTCACCTGTTTCTGCATCTACAACAAGCTCTTGGTATGAATCATTAGAATCAGCATGTTCTCTATCTTTAACTAATTTTTTATATACTAATCTTCCGTCCTTACCCCTCTTCTTACCTTCTTCTAATTCATAGTCAGCTCTGTTTTTCTTGTGTTTTGAGGCTGGTTTCTTAACTTTTAACCCGACGTACTCATGTAAAACCAGAGTCTCTCTTACAGTCGAGTTTATGTTTCTCCTAAGAGACCCGCAATTAGGGCAAGGTTTAAGCTTTTCTGAATCTTGGTCTATCTCATCATCTTGAAAGACGTACTTGCACTCACTACATTCTACTGACCTGCTAACTTCGCTAGACACCTTATTCTACTCCCACTCGATAGTAGAAGGGGGTTTGGAGGTGATATCATAGACCACCCGGTTGACCTCGGGTACCTCGTTAACAATCCTGTTCGAAATCCGCGCCAGGACATCGTAGGGCATTCGTGCCCAGTCGGCGGTCATGGCATCCTCGCTGGTCACCGCCCGGATGCCCGCCAGGTATCCATAGGTACGGTAGTCGCCCATGACACCCACCGACCTGACATCGGTGAGCACGGCGAAGGTCTGCCACAGCGGTCGGTAGAGATTGGCTTTCTTTATCTCATTCATCACGATGAAATCACAGGAACGCAGTATCTCCAGTTTCTCCCGGGTCACCTCACCGATGATGCGGATGGCCAGGCCGGGTCCGGGGAAGGGCTGCCGCCAGACCATCTCCTCGGGAAGACCCAGCTCCAGCCCGAGCTGGCGTACCTCGTCTTTGAAAAGATAGCGCAGCGGCTCAATCAGTTTGAGCACCATCCTTGCCGGCAGCCCGCCGACATTGTGGTGGGTCTTTATCTTGGCAGCCGCGTTGCTCCCGGAAGAGGCGCTCTCAATAACGTCCGGGTATAGCGTCCCCTGGGCCAGGAAATCGACCTTACCCAGCTTCTTGGCCTCCTCTTCGAAGACCGCGATAAACTCCTCGCCAATCTCGATACGCTTGCGCTCCGGGTCGGTTACGCCTTCGAGGCGTTTCAGGAAGCGGTCGGTAGCATCGACATAGTTAATCTGCATACCCAGGTTAAGCCGAAAGGTGTTGAAAGTCCGCTCCACCTCTTCACGGCGTAGCAGACCGTTATTAACAAAGATACACGTGAGCTGGTCGCCGACTGCCCGGTGAATCAGTGTGGCCACTACCGCCGAATCGACCCCGCCGGATAGGGCATTGATGATTTTGCCGTCGCCCACCTGCTCCCTTATCCGCTCCACGCTCTCGTTGATGAAGTTACCCATCGTCCAGTTCCCCTGGCAGCCACATATCCGGTAGGCAAAGTTCTTCAGGAGCTTCTTCCCCTCGGGGGTATGGACCACTTCAGGATGGAACTGGAGACCAAAGACGTTACTATCGTTACCCATCACGGCAACCGGTGAGTTCTCGGTATAGGCCAATGATTGAAAACCAGCCGGCATCGCTTCAATCCGGTCACCGTGGCTCATCCAGACCTGCGAGGAGGTATCCACCCCGGTAAAGAGTGGTGAATTGGCATTGCTCAGGTGGAGCAATGCCTGACCATACTCGCGTTTTACTCCTGGAGCCACCTGCCCGCCAAGCTGCCTGGCCAGTACCTGCATTCCGTAGCAAATCCCCAGAATCGGCAGGCCGCTTTCATAGATATAGGGCTGTGCCAGCGGTGCCCCGACATCGTAGGCACTGGCCGGTCCACCGGAAAGGATGAACCCTTTGGGATTCAGGGGCGTAATCTGCTCCCAGGGAGCATCATAGGGGACAAGCTCACAATAGACATGGTTCTCACGTATTCGGCGGGCGATAAGCAGGCTGTACTGCGAACCGAAGTCGATAACTACTATCGTCTCACGTTCAGCGCTTACGGCCTCACTGACCGGAGTCGTCTCACCGCCCGTTTCGGCAATCTCCAGGTAGGTGGAGACCTCGATATCACCGCTCGTAGCTACGCGACGATTGTCCTTGACCGTCCGCCCTGACCTGTCCTTTTTCATGTCCCCCCTGCTTACCAAAGATTACCATTGCGGTACATCCTTGTCAAAGAAAAATACGGTGTCTCTTCAGCAGGCCGGACAATCAAAGTTGCATCTCCCGAAGGTCGTCGGCAAGCAGGAGTCTGGGTTCGGTGACAGCCTGGACATCCTCAGCCGTCACTGAAGGAGCCACCTCCCTGAGCAAAAGCCCTTCCGGCGTTACCTCGATAACCGCCAGGTTGGTGACAATGGTATTTACCACGCCATAGCCGGTCAGCGGACAGGTGCACCTGGTGACTATTTTTAACTCTCCGAAGCGGGTGGTATGCTCCATGACAACAATGACACGCCTGGTGCCGCTCACCAGATCCATGCTCCCCCCGATACTGCCTGCTTTTCTCCCCGGCGCCATCCAGTTAGCCAGGTCACCATTTTCCGAGACCTGATAGGCACCAAGCACCGTCACATCAATACGCCCGCTTCTTATCATGGCAAAGGCCGTAGCGCTATCGAAAAAGGCAGCGCCAGGTTTCAGTGTTAACGGCTGCGAGCTCGCATTGACGAGGTCGATATCCATCTCTCCCTCGTCAGCGATACGCCCGAATCCCAAAGCACCATTCTCGCTGTGGAGTACGACCCCCATCTCATCCGTGATAAAGTTCGATACCAGAGTGGGCAGGCCAATACCAAGGTTCACGTACTGCCCGCTTTGAAGCTCCCTGGCCGCCCTCAAGGCAATTAGCTCCCTACTTAAACCCGACATCATATTTCTCTCCCTTGACAATACGACTGACATAGATGCCGGGCGTAACCACCGATTCGGGGTCCAGTTCACCGACCTCTACAATCTCATCGACCTCAGCGATGGTGACGGCTGCGGCTGTTGCCATTACCGGATTAAAATTACGCGCCGTCATGCGGTATATGAGATTACCCATCCTATCGGCCTTGTAGGCCTTAATCAGGGCGAAGTCGGCCCTCAGTGCTCGCTCCAATAGATACTCCCGGTCATCAAAGATCCTTTTTTCCTTGCCCTCACCGGCAACCGCACCGACACCGGTAGGCGTGTAGAAACCGGGGATACCGGCCCCGCCAGCCCGAATCCTCTCGGCAAACGTCCCCTGAGGAACGACCTCCAGCTCGACTTCACTCTTCTGGTACAGCTCCTCAAAGGCATTGATCTTGCCCGCATAGACCGGGTACGAGGCGATTACCTTGCTTATTTGACGCTTTCTGAACAGTATGGACAGGTCAAAGTCCTCTAGCCGCCCGCCGGGGCTGTTCGTTATCGCCGTGATGCCCTTCGTGCCCTTTTCATAGAGTGCCTTGATAAGTGCAAACGGGATACCGGCCACACCAAAACCCCCGAACATGATAGTGCTGCCATCCTGAATATCTTTTACCGCCTCTTGCGGACTCACCAGTACTTTGTCCATACTGCTCCCCTGTACTATCTACGTGGTATCCCTCCTATGCTACACTTCAGGAGCAGCGGAGTTCAAGCACCTGTGCTCATTCCTGTGATTAGGGGCACCAATGTTTGCGAGGAAGATATTATAAGAGGGGCTGCGCCTCTCCTTTAATTCCCTCTTATTCTGCTCGTTACCAGTATTGTGCTATACTTGCCTCGGACAGGAAAATCTCCCTCAGATACGGAACAAGTGTCGAAAAAGCTCTCTCCAAAACTTAAAAAACAGATAGAAAAGGGCATCGTTATCCTCCGGCAGGGAGGGATAGTCGCTTATCCGACCGACACCCTCTACGGCCTCGGTGCCAGCATGACGAGCCGACAGGCAGTAGAACGTATCTATCGAGTCAAGCAACGACCCCCGGATATGGCCTTACCTTTACTGGTGGCGGACATTTCACAAATCGAAGCGCTTGCCGAAACGGTGCCCGAAGTTGCCCGCAAGCTTATAGAAAAATTCCTGCCGGGCGCACTGACCATCGTGCTGCCCGCATCCCTTTCTGTTCCTGAAATCGTCACCGCCGGAGGAACGACCGTGGCTGTCAGGATACCCGCCCACCCGGTACCCATCGCCCTGATTGAGGGTATCGGAGCACCGCTGGTTGGCACCAGCGCCAATGTAAGTGGCAAGCCCAGTCCACTGACTGCCGACGAGGTGTATAACCAGCTAGGCGATAAAGTCGACCTGATTATCGACGAAGGCAAGCCATGCCCCGGAACGGCATCGACCATCGTGGATGTGACCGGAGAGGTGCCGGTGGTAACAAGAGAAGGCGCCATATCCAGAGAAGAGATAGAAAGAGTATTTAAATCGAGCAACACCGCGAAAGGAGACTGAGCCGTGCGTATTGCCGTAGGATGTGACCACCGGGGACGAGACCTCAAGGAATTAGTTATAAGGCTGCTCGCCGAAGCGAACCACGATTATAACGACTTCGGCACTAATAGCGATGAGCCGGTCGACTACCCTGACATCGCTAAAGAAGTGGGTGAAGCGGTCGCCGGGGGGCAGTATGAATACGGCATTCTGATGTGTGGCACCGGTATCGGCATGAGCATGGCCGCCAACAAGGTGCGGGGGATAAGAGCTGCCCTGTGCCATAACGCCTTCGCCGCCCGCCGGGCGCGACAGCACAACAACGCCAATATCCTCTGCCTCTCTGCAGAAGAAAGCATGGAACTGGTACCGGAGATTTTAGAGACCTTCCTCACCACTGAGTTTGAGGGAGGCCGACACCAGCGCCGCGTCGACAAGATTATGGAGATAGAAAGCTCCTGAGAAAACAGGACATCACCCCTGTGTGATAGTGGAGGCCCCATCCGCTATATCCCCTTCCCCAGTGGGGAAGGGGAAGATTTTTTAAGAGGGGCTGCGCCCCTCTTAAACTCCCTTTCAAATAATCATATTGTCACATAAATCGGCTCTCTTTAAGGTGAGAACGACCTGTGCCCGAAAACTGCCCTCCACACCGTTTCGGGGTGTCCAGAGGGGTGTAACCCCTTTGGAACGGGGGTTCAAGGGGGACACCCCCTTGGAAATATACGAACTGTGTTATTCGCGGATGGTAAGACAGTCCTAAAATTATTGTCAGAACAGTTGACAATAAACAAAAACTGTGATATTTTCATATCATGAGCACGCAGTATGCAACCTTAGTACTTATCGTTATCAGCCGTTACCGGTGAGTGGGTTCGTCTCGCACGGGGAGCCGTCCCACGGGGACGGCTTTTTTTATTATTAGCAGTAAAGGCAGGCGGAAATAATGAAAAGTGATGCGGTCAAGAAGGGTATTGAAAGGGCAGCGCACCGTTCGCTGCTGCATGCGGTCGGGGTCAGCCTGAGCGACCTCGATAAGCCATTCGTGGGTATCATCAACAGCTTCAGCGAGATTGTCCCCGGCCACATCAACCTGCGGAGTATCGCCGAAGCGGTCAAGCAGGGTGTAGCCAGGGGTGGTGGCGTCTCCTTCGAGGTCAACACCATTGCCGTCTGTGATGGCATCGCCATGGGCCACGCCGGCATGAAGTACAGCCTGCCCAGCCGGGAGCTGATAGCCGACTCCGCGGAGACGGTTGCCGAAGCCCATGCCTTCGATGCCCTTGTCTTCATCCCCAACTGTGACAAGGTAGTGCCCGGCATGCTCATGGCAGCCATGAGGCTCAACGTGCCGTCTATCTTCATCAGCGGCGGCCCGATGCTCGCGGGACACATTGGCACCGAGGGCGGTCGTAAGTTTGACGTCATATCCCTTTTCGAGGCAGCCGGCAGGGTTACGGCAGGTGAGATGAGCGAAGAGGAACTGGCCAGGATGGAAGAACTGACCTGTCCCGGCTGCGGAAGCTGTGCCGGCATGTTCACCGCCAACACGATGAATTGCCTCACCGAGGTGCTGGGGATGGGTTTGCCCGGAAACGGTACCATTCCGGCCGTCGACGCCAGACGGATGATACTGGCCAGAAAAGCCGGCGAGGAGGTTATGCGACTCCTGGCCTCTGGTACGTGTCCACGGGATATTGTCACCGCGGCCGCGATAGACAACGCCCTCACGGTTGATATGGCCCTGGGTGGCAGCACTAACTCGGTGCTGCACCTGATGGCCATCGCCAATGAGGCAGGGATTAGCTTCCCGTTGACCAAGGTGAACGAACTCTGCCAGAGTACCCCGCACATCTGCCTGCTCAGTCCCGCCGGCGAAAACCGCATCGAAGACCTGGATAGGGCGGGTGGTATTCCCGCGGTGATGAAAGAGGTCGGTGACCTCCTCAATCTGGAACTACCCACCGTAACCGGGAAATCGGTAGGGGAGAACATTAAAAATAGCCAGGTGCTTGACAGAGAAGTAATCCACTCCAGGGACAATGCCTATTCCGCCACTGGTGGTATCGCCATCCTCTTCGGCAACCTGGCGCCTGACGGTGCCATTGTCAAGAAGGCAGCAGTCGCCCCGGAGATGATGGTACACCAGGGACCGGCCAGGGTGTTCGACTCCGAGGAGGAAGCCACTACCGCTATCATGAAAAAAGATATGAAGAAAGGCGATGTAGTCGTTATCCGGAACGAAGGCCCCAGGGGTGGCCCGGGTATGCGGGAGATGCTGACACCCACCGCCCTGCTGAGCGGTATGGGCATGGACAAGGATGTAGCCCTCATCACCGACGGGCGTTTCTCGGGCGGTTCCCGTGGTGCTGCCATCGGCCATGTCTCGCCGGAAGCAGCCAGTCGCGGACCGATTGCCGCCCTCCGAGACGGGGACATCATCAAGATAGATATCCCGGATTGCAAGCTCGAGATAGAGCTCAGCGACGAAGAAATTTCCCGGCGGCTGGCAGAACTCAGCGAGTTCGAACCGAAAATAAAAACAGGCTATCTGAGCCGATACATAGAGAAGGTGACTTCGGCTAGTACCGGAGCCGTGTTCAGTTAGGAGGAGATGCAATATGAAGATGACTGGTGCCCAGATGATGCTGGATGGTCTAGTCAAGGAAGGGGTCGAGGTTACCTTCGGCATCCAGGGCGGTAAGGTTATCCCCCTATTCGACACCATGCCCCAGTTCCCGCAGATACATCACGTGCTGACACGGCATGAGCAGGGAGCTGCCCACGCCGCTGAAGGCTACGCCCGCGCCACGGGAAAGGTCGGGGTATGCATCGCAACCTCCGGACCCGGAGCCACCAACCTGGTTACCGGTATCGCCGATGCTTTTCTCGACTCGGTACCGATGGTGGCGATAACCGGTCAGGTCAACCGACCCGACATCGGCAAGGACGCCTTCCAGGAGGTAGACATCACCGGCATTACCCTGCCGATTACCAAGCATAATTACCTAGTGCTGGATACTCCTTCAATGCCACGGATTGTCAGAGAGGCTTTCTATCTGGCACGTACCGGTCGACCCGGCCCGGTACTGATTGACGTGCCCGGCGATGTCTTCATGGAGGAGACAGAGTTCCACTATCCCAAGGAGTTCGACCTGCCCAGCTACAAACCGACACTCAGGGGGCACCCGGCACAGATTAATAAGGCCGCCAAGGTAATCAATGATGCCCGGCAACCTGTTATCCTGGCCGGGCGGGGTGTCATCGTCTCCGGAGCGTACGCCGAACTGAAAGAGCTTGCCGAGAAAGCGCAGATACCGGTAATAACAACCCTGCTGGGCATCAGCGCCATACCGGAGAGTCATGTCCTCTCCTACGGGTGGCTGGGTATGCACGGCATGGTCCACGCCAACATGGCCACCGACGCCGCCGACACGATAATCGCCATCGGTATGCGCTTCGATGACCGGGCCACTGCCAAAGTAAGCGCTTTCAATACCCGCGCCCGCATAGTCCATATCGACATTGACCCGGCGGAGATTGGCAAGAACATAAAGGTAGACGTTCCGATTGTCGGTGACGTCAAGACCGTGCTTACACAACTAAATAAAGTGGTAGAAACCAGCCAGCATATCGACTGGATAAGCCAACTGGATGAGTGGCGCCGGACACACCCGTCACTCAATATCCGCGACAGCGAGTCCGTACTGCCGCAGTATGTCGTCCGGCAGATTTACGAGGCCACCAAGGGGGAGGCCACCATTGTAACCGGCGTGGGACAGCACCAGATGTGGGCGGCGCAGTATTATCACTACGACCACCCCAACTCCCTCATCACGTCAGGTGGTCTGGGCACGATGGGCTTCGGGCTGCCCGCGGCGATAGGTGCGCAGGTTGGCCGTCCCGAAGCTATAGTCTGGTGCCTCGATGGTGACGGCAGCTTCCAGATGACAATACAGGAGCTGGCCACAATCCAGCAGGAGAGACTGCCACTCAAGATTGCCATCCTCAATAATGGTTTCCTGGGAATGGTCAGGCAATGGCAGGAGCTGTTCTTCGGCAAGCGCTATGTGGCCACGCCGTTAAGCGGCCCGGACTTCGTCAAGGTGGCCGAAGCCTATGGCATCCCGGGAACAATGGCAAAACGCAGAGAAGATGTTATTCCGGCTATCGAGCAGGCGCTGAGTGAACCGGGGCCGTTCTTAATCGACTTCCGCATCGAGCCGGAAGAGAATGTCTATCCCATGGTTAAGCTCGGTGGTAGCCTGGTAGAGCTACTGGAAGGTGAAGACGTAAAGAAAGGGGTGGTAAAATCATGACCGGAAACAAGCATACGCTGGTTGCCCTCGTCGAGGACAGACCCGGGGTACTGAACCGGATGGCCAGTCTATGTCGGCGGCGAGGCTTCAACATCGAGAGCATTGCCGTAGGACACAGCGAAACACCGCGCCTTTCGCGCATGACCATCGTCGTCGACGGTACCAACGCCATGATTGAGCAGCTGCGAAAGCAGCTGGACAAGCTGGTGGTTACCATGAAGGTATCGGACATCACCTCGGATAATATCGTTGTCCGTGAACTGGCGCTTATTAAGGTTAAAGCCAATTCCGAGACCCGGAGCGAGATAATACAGATTGTGGATATATTCCGCGCGGATATCGTCGACGTGGCCGAAGAATCGGTAACCGTCGAGGTCACCGGAGACGAAGATAAGATAGATTCACTTCTCAGTCTGCTCCGTGGATTCGGTATTAAGGAGTTATCCAGGACAGGACGAATTGCTATGACCCGTGGAGGCACCAGTCTTCTCGGAGAGGACAAAGATAAAACTGGAGGGAGAAGACAAAAGAAGGCAGCATCCTGAGATCTAGGATTAGGCCTGAAAAGATGAAGATTGTCACTCACTGTTACATTGATTTCGCCCAGTTTATCCTGTAATGTAATGATGGATTCATCACCGGAGGTACAGAATGTTCCGTAAAATGCTGGTTTTGCTTGATGGCTCCGAGCTTTCTGAGGTAGTCTTCCCCTTCGCCAAGGAGCTCGCTGCCAGACTAAATCTGGACGTGACTATGCTGCAGGTCTATGGTGATATCGGACGTAACTTCGTACCAGTACACAAGGCCTACATCGAGCGTGCCGCCGAGACAATAAAGAGTCAGATAGCGGATGTCCAGGAGAGACTCGGTATCCCACCGCAGGAAAAACAGGCGGAAGTCCGGGGAGAACTAGCTGACGGTCATTATGCTGATGAGATACTGAGCTACGCTGAGAGGAACGATATCGACCTTATTCTAATGGCCAGCCACGGGCGTTCGGGGATTCGGCGCTGGCGCATGGGGAGCGTTGCTGACAAGGTGCTAAGGGCTGCGAAGGTACCGGTACTGTTTATTCGAGCCGGTGCTGAGGACGCCACCCCATACGACAAGTGGCCAACAAAATCAATAGTAGTCCCCCTGGATGGTTCGGAAAGAGCGGAATCAGTGCTTCCCCACGTTATAGCGCTGGCCAAGCAACGCACCACCGAGCCGATAATCGTAAACCTTATCAGGATTTGCGATCCACCGGTAGCTCCGTCCTACTATTCTCCGGAGCTTTCCGGGGTACCCCTTAACTGGGGAGAATTCATGGAACAAGAGATGGACCGCTGTAAACAGAACGCCAGTGACTACCTTGAGAATATAGCCAAACAGCTCGATGACCAGGGTATTAAGGCAGAGTCCACGGTGCTTGTGGGTCAGGCCGCCGATGAAATAATAGAATATGTCAGCAAGAACCCGTACAGCATCGTCGTCATGGCGACTCACGGGCGCACCGGGTTGAGGCGGCTCGTCTTCGGCAGCGTCACCGAGAGTGTCCTGCACGCAGTCTCTAACCCGATACTACTGACCAAGCCGGAACAAGCTGGCTCGTAGGAGGTAACGGGGAGGAAGGGGCAATGGCAAAGATATACTATGATAACGATTGTGATTTGAAACTGCTCGACGGGAAAGTAGTTGGTATCATCGGCTACGGCAGCCAGGGGCATGCCCAGGCCCAGAACCTGAGAGATAGCGGCTGCCAGGTAATCGTCGCTGAGGCTGAGGGAAGCCCGGGCTGGAATAATGCCAGGGAAGCCGGCTTTAAAGTAACAAAAGCCGCCGAAGTAGCCAGAGAAGCCGATATTATCTCAATTCTGGTCCCTGATGAACTGCACGGCAGGATTTACAACGAGTCAGTCCTGCCCGGACTGGATGCCGGTAATACCCTGTTATTCTCACATGGATTCAGCATTCACTTCGGGCAGGTATTACCACCGTCGGACGTAAACGTTATCATGATAGCGCCCAAGTGCCCCGTCCATATGCTAAGACAGCTATACACTGAGGAGGTCGGGCCTCCGGCGATTGTAGCCGTGCACCAGGATGCCACCGATAATGCTAAGGATATTGCCCTGGCCTACGCCAAGGGCATCGGTTGCAGCCGGGCCGGCGTCATCGAGACTACCTTTGCTGAGGAGACCGAGACCGACCTCTTCGGGGAGCAGACCGTGCTCTGCGGTGGTATTACCGGCCTTATAAAAGCAGGCTTTGAGACGCTGGTAGAAGCTGGCTATCAACCCGAGATAGCCTATTTTGAAATCCTTCACGAGCTAAAGTTGATTATCGACCTTATCTACCAGGGTGGCCTCAGCTATATGCGGTACTCCGTCAGCGATACCGCCGAGTACGGCGACTATATAAGCGGGCCAAGAATCATTGACGAGATGGTAAAGCAGGAGATGGCCGAGGTGCTGGCCGAAATCCAGGACGGTACCTTTGCCAAGGAGTGGATACTGGAAAATCAGGCCGGTCGACCTGTCTTCAATGCGCTGAGACGCATCGAGGCAGAGCACCCCATCGAGGTGGTGGGGGCTGAGCTACGCCAGATGATGCCCTGGCTCAAGCAAGGCTAGTTACAGGAATGTGCAAAATTGATACGCACTGAGTATGAAAGAATAAGTGAATACCTGAGATTGTATTCCGCGTTTGGATTTTCCGGCAGATACAAACTCATCCTTACTGGCCCCTCTCCTTTATTGGGGAGGGGATGATGGCTGGTGTATTTAGTACAGTCATAGAGAAACACAACACCCGCAGGGGGAATGCCCTTTGGGTTGTGTCTTCTCTCAGGAGGATGTCATGGAAAAGGTAATTATCTTCGATACCACTCTCCGGGACGGTGAGCAGGCAGCCGGTGGTTCAATGAACGTCTCGGAGAAACTGGAAATAGCCAGACAACTGGAAAAGCTCGGCGTGGATGTCATTGAGGCCGGCTTTCCGGTAACATCGCCGGGTGATTTCGAGGCGGTACGCCTCATTGCGGAAGAGGTGCGCACCCCTGTAATCTGCGTGCTCACCCACGCCAATCTCGAAGCGGTGGACCAGAGCTGGGAGGCGGTCAAGGGAGCGGCACACCCGTGCATCCATATCGTTCTGTCGTCTTCAGACATTCACCTCTTCTACCAGCTGAGGAAGAGCCGTGAGGAAATCCTGAAGATGTCCTGCGATACGGTAGCCAGGGCGAGGAAATACTGCGATAACGTTGAGTTCTCCGCAATGGACGCCAGTCGTACCGACCCGGCATACATCTATCAGATACTTGAAGCGGTAATAGACGCCGGGGCCACCACTGTGAACATCCCTGATACGGTGGGCTACGCCATGCCCGACGAGTTTGGCGGCCTTATCGACAACGTCTTCAAGAACGTGCCAAATATCAACAAGGCAATCGTCAGTGTACACTGCCATAATGACCTGGGCCTGGCCGTAGCCAACAGCCTGGAGGCCATCAAGCGGGGGGCCAGACAGGTGGAAGGCACCATTAACGGCATCGGTGAAAGGGCGGGCAATGCCTCGCTCGAGGAGATCGTCATGGCCATCAAAACCCGACAGGACTTTTACGACCTCTATACCGATATCGACACAACCCAGATATACAAGACGAGCCGGCTGGTCAGCGAGTTGACCGGTACCCCGGTCCAGCCCAACAAGGCTATTGTCGGTGCCAACGCCTTCCGACATTCGTCGGGTCTCCACGTTGACGGTGTCATCAAGATGCGGACGACCTTTGAGATAATGGACCCCAAATCGGTAGGGGTACCCTCCAGCAGTCTGGTGCTGGGCAAGACCAGCGGACGGCATGCCTTCAGGGAACACCTGGCCGAACTTGGTTACAGCCTGTCCGAGGAAAATTTCAGTCGTGCCTTTACCGCCTTTAAAGAGCTGGCCGATAAGAAGAAGAACGTCACCGATAAGGACATTGAATCGATAGTTGCTGAGGAACAGCGTACCGTCTCCGAGGTCTACCACCTCGACCGCCTACAGGTGACCTGTGGCGACCGGGGGATACCTACTGCCTCTGTCCAGCTTGTAGCACCTGAAGGCAAGGTTCACTCCGAGGCTGCTATCGGCACCGGGCCGGTGGATGCAGTCTGCAAGGCAATCGACAAGATAGTGGCTGTACCATGCAAGCTCACCGAGTTCACGGTGAAGTCTGTCACCGAGGGGATTGACGCCATCGGTGAGGTGCTGATAAGGGTAGAAAGTGAGGGCCTGACCTATACAGGTCGCGGTGCGGATACTGACATTATCGTTGCCAGCGCCAAGGCCTATATCAACGCCCTTAACCGGCTGCTGTCCGATAGGAAAACTATTTCATAATACCTGTCCTCACGGTAAGCCGTGTGGATAAGGTACCTGCTGACTATTCATGAAAGGAAAGTGCTTTGACATTAGTTGAAAAGATACTGGCAGCCCATACCGATAAGGACAGGGTAAGCCCGGGCGATTTCATCAACGTCAGGGTGGACCTGATTCTGGCCAACGACATCACCGCCCCTATCGCTATCAAGGAGTTCCGGCGACTGGGAATCGACAGGGTTCTTGACCCCGAAAAGGTTGTCATGGTGGCCGACCACTTTGTACCCAACAAGGACATTACCTCAGCCGAGCAGGCTAAGATGATGCGTGACTTCTGCCACGAGCAGGGGATACCCCACTATGACGTCGGGCAGATGGGTATTGAACACGTGCTGCTACCGGAGCAGGGGCTGGTGGTACCCGGCGATGTTGTGGTGGGGGCTGACTCACACACTTGTACCTACGGTGCTGTCGGTGCCTTTGCCACTGGCATGGGTTCTACCGATATTGCCGCTGCCATGGCCACCGGCGACATCTGGATGAAGGTGCCACCCACCATTAAATTTGCCTATCACGGCACCCTGCCGGAATGGGTCGGGGGTAAAGACCTCATCCTTTACACCATCGGGCAGATTGGTGTTGACGGCGCCCTTTACGCTGCCATGGAGTTCACCGGCGAGGCGATTGGTGCTCTCCCCATGGACGGTCGGTTTACGATGTCCAATATGGCCATCGAGGCCGGGGGCAAGGCCGGAATATTCCACGTTGATGCAAAGACAATCGATTATGTCAAGCCACGTGCCAGACGACCCTACACCGTATACGAGCCTGACGCCGATGCCCGGTATACCGAGGTCATTGAGTACGACGTGTCATCTCTGGAGCCGCAGGTCTCGCTGCCCCACCTGCCCTCCAACGCCCGCCCCGTCAGCGAGCTGGGTAACATCAAAATAGACCAGGCGGTAATCGGGAGCTGCACCAACGGGCGCCTCAGCGACCTGCAGCTGGCCGCCAGGGTTATAGAAGGGAGAAAGGTACACCCCGATGTACGCTGCATCGTTATCCCGGGCACGCAGCAGGTATACCTCGATGCCCTGAAAGAGGGACTTGTCGAGACTTTTATCCGGGCGGGGGCGGTGGTCAGCACCCCGACCTGCGGTCCGTGTCTCGGCGGCTACATGGGCGTCCTCGCCGAGGGCGAGCGCTGCGTCTCGACGACCAACCGTAACTTTGTCGGCAGGATGGGGCACACCAAATCAGAGGTCTACCTGGCAAACCCGGCAGTGGCCGCCGCCAGCGCCATAACTGGTCGTATTACCCACCCCGAGGAGGTACAGACCAAGGGAGTCTAAGAGGGGCTCCGCCCCTCTTACATAGATTTTTCCCTTCCCTGCAGGGAAGGGACCAAGGGATGGGTGGTCGGAGGGCAACAACGATGATAGAATGAATCATTCCAGACTAATAAAGGGGTGATTAAGATGGCAAAGTTGAAAAAGAGCTGGCGTGAAAAGCTTCTCGATGATAAAGACATGCCGAAGGTGGTAGAAGTTAACGAAAAGATGAGTAAGCTCTGGGGCGAGGGGACCGTGGTTATCCCGGCACCGAGGGAAGTGGACGGGATTATGAGGATGGTACCCAATGGTAGACTGATTACCATCAACCAGATACGTGAAGTGCTGGCCAGGCGGCATAAGGCGAGCTTCGGCTGACCGATAACCACCGGCATCTTTGCCGGTATTGCGGCCCGTGCGGCCGAAGAGATGGCTCTTGAGGGGGAAAGGGATATCACACCCTACTGGCGGACTTTGAAGTCCAAAGGAGAACTTAACGAAAAATATCCCGGCGGGGTTGAGTCGCAGGTAGCCCGACTCGAAGCGGAGGGACACACCATCGACCGTAGCCGGAAGACCCCGCGCGTCGCGGACTACGAAAAAGCCCTGGTGGAGGTGTAGGCCAGTTGTCCGACAAGCAAACTATCGAGATATGCATCTATGAGCAGGGAATAGAGAGCTACCCCAAGAGGACGGTAGTGGTGGCCAACCTTGCCATGGTTACCTGGGTAGCCCTGGGAACAGTTGCCTGCTGGTTCCTGGCACCTATCGTAGCCTGGATTTATCTGGCCGTGGCGGTGGTAATGGTCTGGGTGGTGCTAAGGAGGCTGGTCTGCGTCGACTGCTATTACTACGGAAAGTGGTGCGGTACCGGCTGGGGCAAGCTCTCCGCCATGCTTTTTAAGCAGGGAAACATCGAATGCTTTGCCACCGGTATCGGGGTGAAGCTGGCCCCGCTGACATACGGCCTGCTGAGCCTGATACCGCTGGTACTGATTATCATCGGCCTGGTACAGGAAGTCACCGCCGCCAGGATAGTGGTGCTGGTGCTGCTGCTCTTTATGGCCGTCTACAGCGGATATATCAGCCGACGGAACAGCTGCGTCGGCTGCAAGATGAGACTGATGTGCCCGGGGAGTACGGCAAAGGGGGAGTGAAGAAAGGTTGTCAAATACAGGCATAATGGTTCAATAAACTCAGCGTCGTAAGGTTGCCGTAGGATCTCAGAAATGATAATGTAACGACTAGACACTTAAACCTCCCATATTTGGATGGTGGGCAATGAGAATACCTGAAATCACAGGCCTTTATTACATTACACATATTGAAAATATTCCCTCTATTTTACAGCGGGGGATACTAGCGCACGAGAAGATAATTGAGGAGGGCGTAGAGTATACACCTATATATGACGAGCAAATAGTCAACAATCGGCGAGAGAAACAAACACCCGACGGTCACTCACTTTGGCACTTCGCCAACCTATACTTCCAACCTAGAAATCCGATGTTGTATCGCGTTGTACATGAGAAAGACGTTAGGCAAATAGCAATCGTCTCTGTACAACCCAACGTTCTAGATAGACTCGACATCTTCATCACTACAGGGAATGCAGCACATTCACAGACAGAGATTATGCCCGCGGGAGTGGGAAGAAAAGAACTCCGTAGAATCACTAAGGACACTCTCATGGTAGATTTCTGGTATGAGGAAGACGGATCCAAGCGTAGGATTATGGCAGAGTGTCTGGTACCAGAGCTGATACTACCAGAGAAGATACAGAACATATATGTGGTAAGTCATGAAATAAAAGCAAATTTGGAGAGCATGATTCATGGTAAAAGTGTGCCTATAGTACCTGATCCTAAAATGTTCTTCCGACCAACTTGGGCATCAGGACTCACTCCGAAACTATTTTTAGCACAGGATGACATGTTTTTCGCTCGTCTTCATACACTAACAATCAGCGTAAACACGGTTGGTGTGATGGGTAGAGGTTTAGCCTCCAGAGCTAAATACTTCTCACCAGACTTATACGTCCACTATCAGGATCTATGTAGAAGTCGAAAGCTACGCATGGGTAGACCTGTATTGTATAAACGTGAGACTTCACTAGACTATCAATTAGCTGACGATCCCAAAACCCTTTCCAACGGAAACTCTGAAACATGGTTCTTATTATTCCCAACCAAACGCCATTGGAGAGAGCGTTCTGACATTAAAGGTATTGAAGAAGGCCTGCAGTGGATAATAGAGAACTACAAAAATGAAGGTATTAAATCCCTTGCACTCCCAGCACTTGGTTGCGGACTAGGCAGGTTGGATTGGAAAGATGTTGGACCAATAATGTGTCGCTACCTAAAGACCCTCGATATTCAAGTGGTGATATACCTACCTGCGGAAAGAGAGATCAAAAAAGAATTACTCACCCAAGATTTTCTACTTTCGTAGTTTTCCATACACACTCGCATATGTAGGGGCATTTTCCATTATCAAGGTTCGAAAGGGGCGAAGCCCCTTTCCCCTCAAATCTCCCTCTCCCCTTGGAAAGGGGAGAGGGACACAGGGTGAGGGGTTGGCACAGTAGCAAATAGAACCGAAGAATAACCATAATGAAGGTTCGTGATATAATCTCAATAACCAGGAGAAAACCAGATGCTAAAAGGAAAAGTCTTTAAATACGGGGCCAACGTTGATACGGACGCCATCATCCCGGCACGCTACCTCAACATGTTTGAGCCGGAGGAACTGGCCACGCACTGCATGGAGGACATCGACGAGGAATTCATCAATAAGGTGCAGCCGGGTGATATCATCATGGGCACCACCAACTTCGGCTGTGGCTCATCCCGCGAGCACGCCCCGCTGGCAATCAAGGCCTCCGGCGTGTCCTGTGTCATTGCCTGCAGCTTCGCCCGCATCTTCTTCCGTAACGCCATCAACATCGGCCTGCCCCTGCTGGAAAGCGAGGAGGCGGTCGCGGGTACAGAGACCGGAGACGAACTGGAAGTAGACCTGGCCGCTGGCCGGATAAAGAACCTGACCCGTGGCACGGAGTTCACCGCCAAGCCCTACCCGGAGTTCATGAGCGAGCTAATCGCTGCCGGAGGGCTGATTGAGCATACGAAAAAGAGACTGGCGAGCAGGAGGGCTTAATGGCATCATTCAATCTGGCAGTCCTGCCGGGCGACGGTATCGGCCCGGACGTTACCAATGAAGGCATCAAGGTACTGAAGGCAGTCGGGGATAAATTCGGCCACGACTTCAACCTCAAAAACGGCCTGATTGGTGGCATCGTTATTGACGAGACCGGCGAGGCACTGACGAAAGACTGCCTCAAGATGTGCAAGCAGTCTGATGCCGTCCTGCTCGGCGCTGTCGGTGGGCCCAAGTGGGACGACCCGCAGGCGAGTGTCCGCCCCGAAGATGGCCTGCTGGCGCTGCGTCAGGCGCTGGGGCTGTTCGCCAACCTGCGCCCGGTCAAGGTCTTCCCGGTGCTGGTCGATTCCACCAACCTGAAGCCGGATGTCATCAGGGGTGTAGACCTCATTTTTGTGCGCGAGCTTACGGGGGGCCTCTATTTCGGCCGACCTAAAAAGCGGTGGCGGACATCGCGGGGTCGGCGGGCGGTCGATTCGATGGTCTACTCAGAGCAGGAAATAGAGCGTATCGTCAGGGTCGGCTTTGAGTTAGCACGCTCCCGGCGCAAGCACCTTATCTCGGTCGACAAGGCAAACGTGCTCGAATCTTCCCGCCTCTGGCGTCAGGTAGCCAGCGAGGTAGCCGAGGACTACCCGGACATCGAGCTGGAGAACATGCTGGTTGACGCCTGTGCCATGCGCCTTATCCAGAACCCCACCTACTTGGACGTGCTTGTCACCGAGAACACCTTCGGCGATATCCTCACTGACGAAGCCTCGATGCTGGCCGGCTCGATGGGCATGTTACCCTCGGCCAGCCTGGCCGGGGTACCGCAGGAAGGGGTCAGGATATTCGGCATGTACGAACCGATTCACGGGAGCGCGCCGCGCCGCGCCGGACTGGACATGGCCAACCCTTGCGCTTTGATTCTGAGCGTGGCCATGATGCTACGTTACTCCTTCAATCTCCCCAAAGAAGCAGAGGCTGTCGAGAAAGCGGTCGACCGGGTACTTGAGGAAGGATACCGCACCTATGACATCGTCGCCGAAGGACAAAAAAAGGTCGGCACCCGTGAGATGGGTGACCTGATAGCCGCCAGAGTACAGGAAAGAGTGTAATAATGCCGAAAGTCGAACTCTACGATACCACGCTCAGAGACGGGGCCCAGAAAGAGGGTATCTCCTTCTCGGTGGTCGACAAACTGAATATCGCCCAGAAGCTCGACGAGCTTGGCATTCACTATATCGAAGGCGGCTGGCCCGGTTCTAACCCGAAGGACGCCGAGTTCTTCGAAAAAGTGAGAGGCCTTTCGCTGAGTAATGCTGAAATCGCTGTCTTCGGGAGCACGCGGCGAGTTAATATTAAAGCTGAAGAAGACGAAAGCCTCGTCATGCTGACCGAAGCCGGTGTCGGGATAGCCACCATCGTCGCCAAAAGCTCAGACCTCCATGCCAAACGGGTGCTTGGGACAACCCTCGAGGAAAACCTGAGCATGATTGACGATTCCGTCCGCTACCTGAAAGCCAAAGGGATGAAGGTCTTTTTCGATGCCGAGCACTTCTTCGATGGCTACAAGAGCAACCCGGAATACAGCCTGCGGACGCTTGAAGTGGCCGCCGAAGCCGGGGCCGATTGCCTTGTGCTGTGCGATACCAATGGCGGGGCACTCCCCGACGAAATAACCAGGGCTGTTAAAGCGGCCAAAAAGATTACACGGGTGCCGCTCGGTATCCACGCCCACAACGACAGTGGCCTGGCCGTAGCCAATACGCTGGCGGCGGTAAGTGCCGGGGCTATTCACGTCCAGGGCACCATCAACGGCTACGGCGAACGCTGCGGCAACGCCAACCTATGCTCAATAATCCCTAACCTGAAGCTCAAGATGGGCATTGACTGCATCAACGACGAACAGCTGGCCAAGCTGTCCGACATTTCCCGCTACGTAAGTGAAGCGGCCAACCTGATTCCGGACGCTTTCCTACCATACGTTGGTGCCAGCGCCTTCAGCCACAAGGCTGGTTATCACGCTGACGGCGTCGCCAAGTGGGCCGACGCCTATCACCACATTGACCCGAACAAGGTTGGCAACAAGCGGCGGATTATCGTCTCGGAACAGGCGGGCAGGAGAAGCATCATCCAAAAGGCCCAGGAGCGTGGCCTGGATATACCTACTGAAAAAAAAGAAGTCAAAGAGCTGTTCGACAAGATTAAGCTGATGGAGAGCCGTGGCTTCCAGTACGAAAATGCCGAGGCCTCCTTCGATTTGCTGGTACACCGGGCAAAGCCGGACTATAAGCCGCCATTCGAGCTGGTCGACTTCATGGTGGTGGTCGAGAATCGACGACGCTCTCCCACGAACAAAGGTCGTGAAGAGATGCTGGACGAGGCGATGGTCAAGGTCAGGGTTGGTAATGAAATCATGCACACCGTGGCCGAGGGCAACGGCCCGGTCAACGCCCTTGATGAGGCGCTCCGCAAGGCGCTACTGGTGTTCTACCCCAGCCTGGCCGCCGTCAAGCTGGTCGACTACAAGGTGCGTATCCTCGAAGAGAGCACTGGCACCGAGTCCCAGGTGCGGGTGCTGATTGAGTCCACTGATGGCACCGACGACTGGCGTACCGTCGGCAGTTCCACCGATATCATAGAGGCAAGCTGGCTGGCCCTGGCCGACAGTCTGGAGTACTGGCTGCTGAAGCAAGAGATGCCCCGGCAATAACACCCCAAAAACAAGCTAATTTGCCCGCCAGGAATCACTCTAACCCTTGACATGTACGCATACTATCTATACACTATCATTCACGAAAGGAGGTAGTGACATGAGCTATCCGGTAACACTGACAGTAGACCATCCTGATAAGCTTTCTCGAGGCGTACTGCTGCTGAAGGTATTTTTGGGCTGGCTGTACGTAGGCATCCCCCACGGGTTCGTATTGTGGCTCTACCAAATCGCGGTAAGCATAGTAATGTTTATCGTCTTTTGGGCAATACTCTTCGCGGGGAAATTCCCCAAAGGCATGTTCGATTTTGTAGTAGGGTACACACGCTGGAATTTCAATGTCTCTGCCTATATGGGCTTACTCACTGACGATTATCCCCCGTTCAGCGGTGAAGAAAACGCAAGCTACCCGGTAATACTAAGTGTAGACCATCCTGACAAACTTTCTCGTGGCGTATTGCTGCTGAAGGTATTTCTTGGCTGGCTGTACGTAGGTATTCCCCACGGATTCATGCTCACGTTATATGCGATTGCTGTAGCCGTAGTGATGTTTATCGCCTTCTGGGCCATACTTTTCGCCGGGAAATTCCCCAGAGGCATGTTCGATTTTGTAGTAGGGTTCCGACGATGGCTCCTCAACGTCCAGGCTTACATGTGCTTCCTGACAGATGAGTACCCACCATTCAGCGGTGAGCAGAAGTAGTACTAAGCAGCAGGCCTTATAATATATAAAAATTAAGCGTACTATATGACCGGGTCTCTCAGCTAACAGAATGAGAGGCTGTATTTCTCAGTCAGCATTACGCCGCTTCTGGAACCTGTTTGTGTACCCGCACCATGACCTGATAAGTAGCCTGCCACATCGGTGCAACGACTAATCAACCAAGACACAGTCGTTTATCAGGATGTTTATCACGCAGCCGTCGTACTTACCCTGCACCGTAACCAGCTGCCCTACTGATAGGCTGCTGATTGCTGCCTCATGTTGCTTGCCGAAGGCACAGAGTACATTCCGTGCCCTGGACTTCCCTGAACTGACCAGGATTAGGCACGGCTTCTCGGTGGACTCCATCGGTGGAATCCGTCCTATTTCTGCGGTTATCTGGAGGATGCTCCCGGCAAACCTCTCTTCAGCCGCCTTCTTATCCGCCTTACAGGCTTCGTTCAGCTCCTCGATTGTTACGGGGACTATACCAGGCGACTCCTCCTCTCCAACCTCGACCACAGGCCCTTCTTCTGACGCCGATTCCACCTCTGTCTTTGTTTCTGTCTCGAGGACGGGTTCAGGTTCCAGCTCGGCCTCAACCACCTGCTTGGTCTCATCCACCACCTCAACCACTACCGGTCTTTGCAGACGCTCTACCTTCGCTTCCTGATAGGTCTTCGACATCTCTCGAAACGACCCGGACACCAGCGGATACCCGCACCACGGACAGGCCCAGTCCTGAGTCCGCTCCGTTGCCTGACCACAATTTGGACAATCAGCCATGATACCAAACCTCTCAGCCAATGATTACGCGGTTATTCGACTTCGTGAATATGACATTAAAATGAATTTATCACCCCTTGACAACACCCATGGGGACCGCCCTGACAATCTTACGAGAGATTCCAGCCTGATGAGTTATATCTACAACCTCATCCACGTCCTTATAAGCTTCTGAGGCCTCTTCGGCCAGTCCTCCCATGCTGCCCGCCCTGACGGTTATCCCTCTATCGGCCAGCGCCCGGACGACGTCTGCACCACGCTGGCTACGCTTGGCCGCCGCCCGACTCTGCATACGTCCGGCACCATGGCAGGTAGAGCCGAAGGTTGTCTGCATGGCTGCCTCCGTGCCCACTGCAATATAAGAACCGCGGCCCATGTCCCCTGGGATTAGCACCGGCTGGCCTACCTCTCGATAAGCCTTGGGAATGTCCGGGTGCCCCGCCGGAAAGGCACGGGTCGCGCCCTTGCGGTGCACGCAGAGAGTGAGACTCTTTCCATCAACAGTGTGCGTTTCTATCTTGGCGATGTTGTGGGCAACATCATAGATTTGCTCGAGGCCCATCTCCCGCCGACTTTTACCTAATACGTTGACCAGCGATTCCCTGACCCAGTGCAGGATGCACTGCCGGTTCGTCCAGGCATAGTTAGCGGCACAGGCCATTGCCGCCAGATAGGACTGCCCTTCCGGCGACTGAATAGGGGCGCAGGCCAGCTGCCGGTCCGGCAGGCTGATTCCGTACTGCTGCACAGCCCTACCGAGCAACGCAACGTAATCAGTACAGACCTGGTGCCCAAGCCCGCGTGAGCCGCAGTGGATGAGAACAAGCACCTGCCCCACTTCTTCAATACCCATCGCCCGGGCAGCTTCACGGTCGAAGATTTCGGCAACACGCTCGACCTCCAGGAAGTGGTTGCCCGAGCCCAGTGTCCCGAGCTGGGGTATACCGCGCTGTCTGGCCTTGGCGCTTACCTTACGCGGGTCCGCCCCTTTTATGCTACCGGATTCCTCGGTAGCCTCAACATCCTCAGCATCTCCATAGCCGTTTTCCACCGCCCAGATGCTACCCCTGACCATAACGTCGTCCAGCTCTTTCTCATTGACCCGCAGTCTACCTTTGGAACCCAGTCCGGAGGGAACGTTGTTATAAAGCGCGTTGGTCAGCTCTTCAATGCGAGGTTGAACCTCTTCCGCAGTCAGGTTTGTCCTCAGTAGCCTGACGCCGCAGTTGATATCAAAGCCAACGCCTCCCGGCGACACCACACCGTCTCTTATCCTGGTAGCCGCCACACCACCAATCGGGAAACCGTATCCCCAGTGAACGTCCGGCATTGCCAGGGAATACGGTACAATACCCGGCAGAAAGGCCACATTGGCAACCTGCTGGAAGACCTTCTCCTGCCAGATATGCTCCAGCATGTCCTCGCTGGCAAAGATGCGTCCGGGCACACGCATGCCCTCCTTATAGCTCACAGGAACTTCCCAGCAGTAGTCGTCGATTTTATTGAGAATCTTTTTCCACGACACCAGTTTCTCGAGCCCCCCTATATATCAAACAATACCCGGACCCTGCAGCCTTTGCTACGGTCAACCTCTACCATGTGGTAGGTAGCCGCCTTGATTCCTGTTTTCAGCCTGTGTCTGGTGTTATCCACCGGTTCACCGTATGCTCTGGCCTTGAGTCGGGCAGTGTCAAGCTCAATAATTACAAAGCGCGAAAACAGCATATTTTCGGCATCAAACAGGTAGATGAGCTCGTTCAGCCACGTCACCAGCAGGCTCTCCTCGTCGGGAGCGGTCACTTCTATATCCCGGTGCGCCGTTTCCCTGACACTCCCCACCTCCACTATCAGGCTGAACATACCTCGGGCGGCATTGGCAAAGGCCTCCTTCAAATCATCGCCGTAGGCCATTATACCGACATCGGCCGTGTGCTCGATAAGCTCAAAGTCCTTTACCACCGGCATCCCCCACCTCAGGGGCAATTATATCATCTGAAAT
Source organism: Dehalococcoidia bacterium (assembly GCA_011171075.1). Classification (GTDB taxonomy): domain Bacteria; phylum Chloroflexota; class Dehalococcoidia; order Dehalococcoidales; family Fen-1064; genus W589. The sequence goes on from DUFD01000046.1 coordinate 74,253, forward strand.
GTCAAACATAAACAACTTGCTGGTAGAGTGGTTTGACAGCCTGGTGAGACGAGGTATATATTCCAGGTACTTGCAGTGCTGGAGTCTCAGTATGTATCAGATTATTCAAATGAAAAAGGAAGATATACCGCAAGTAATGGCAATTTGGCATAGGCAATTTACGAGATACTGTAGTAATGATTCGTTCCCGGATTTCTGGAATGGCGGCAAAGAGACAATAGAATCATACCTTATGCAGCAAATTGATAAAGGAAACGCCATTGTTGCAAAAACAGATAAAACATTAGTCGGATATATGGCTTGGATGTGCATTAGCTTTCACAACGAACAAACAGCTTTTTGCCCCATCGTTGGTCACGCTGCCATGGAGGAAAATGAAGAAAGCATTTATCATGCTCTATATACTGCTTCATCGCAAAAGTGGGTACAGGATAACAGATTTAACCACTTGTGGATGACCTTCTATGATGATATCGGCTTAAAGGATATGTTATATGATATCGGCTTTGGTTCCTATGTTGTTGATGCTTGCCAAAAAGTATCTCAAAACATATTACAGACAAATTGCCCATATAGAATCACAAAAGCAGTTCACGACGATGCGGATGCCTTATTAGAATTAGAAAATGAATTTAACCAATACCTTCTGGATTCTCCCATTTTCTTAAAAAGAGAAGAAGATTCGAGTGACGATATCGCCCAAATCATTAGCCAGAACCAGGTCTATATGGCCTGGGATAATGATTGCTTGATAGGCGTTATGAGTATTAACGTCGACCAGGGGTATCATTTCGAAAAGCTGACAACCACTGATAGCGGTTATATAGGCCGCATAGGAGCTTTTGTAAAGTCGGAATACCGGAGAAAAGGTGTTGGCACGAGGTTGTTGAAGGAAGTTCTCAGTTATTGCCTTGAGGCAAGAAAATCATTTGTTCATGTGAGTTTTGAAACTGCTAATCCTGACGCAAATAGATTTTGGCCAAAATATTTCAAACCCGTAATAAGATCCGTAAGGAGAAGCATTAATAAGGATGCAAATGATAGCCCCACCTTGTAAGCATTTTGAACACTCATAATAGTGGGCACTACTATACTTCAGCTTCAAACTGGACTCTTCGCACTCATGGGAAAAACAAACACCCCATCAAAAAATCCCCCTCCTCTGCCAGAGAGAAGGGGGGTTCACTAACCCGGATAATGGTGGTTACTTAGTCCTTGACGTGCTCCCTGGCCACACTGACCAGGTTGCTGAAGGACTCCGGTTCCCTGACGGCCATGTCTGCCAGCATCTTGCGGTTAACCTCCACCCCGGACTTTTTCAGCCCGTGTATCAACTGACCATATGTCAGGCCTTCGGCACGGCTGGCGGCATTGACCCGTGTAATCCACAAACGCCGCATGTCACCTTTCCTCTCACGACGGTGCGCATAGGCATAGCTCAAGGAGTGGAGCATAGACTCATTAGCCCGGCGAAAAAGGGAATGTCTGGTAGCGCGGTGCCCCTTGGTCAGGGCAAGCACCTTCTTGTGTCGCCGGTGTGATGTTACTCCTCTCTTTATTCGTGGCAATCTATTCCTCCTCGTCCGCTACGGAACAGTAATATACGATATTCTGGCAAACTACAGATATAAACCTGACTGGTAAAAGCGATATCGGTGGAGGCTATTTCACACCGTAGGGCAGAAGCCTCTTTACCCGTGTTTTATCGCTATTGCTTAACGGGAGCATCTCGTCGTAGAGACGCCTCACCCGCTTCGGCTTTCGCCGTCGGAGGTGACTTTTACCGCCCTTCGCCCTCATTATCTTACCGCTACCAGTAATATGGAAGCGGCTCTTGGCGCCTTTATGAGTCTTCAGCTTTGGCATATTGTGGTTCCTTGGCCGCTGTTTCCTTAGCCTTACCTTTCTGTGCACTCACCGGGGCCAGAATGATATTCATCCGCCGCCCTTCCATGGAGGGTTGCCTCTCCAGCGAGGACACGTCTTCAAGCTCCTTGGCCATCCGCTGCAGTAGCTTCCAGCCCAGCTCAGGATGAGTGACCTCCCTGCCCCGGAACATTATCGTTACTTTTAGTTTATCGCCGCCTGTCAGCAGTTTCCTGCCAGTGCGGGCTTTTGAGTTGAAATCGTGGTCACCAATCTTGGGACGCAATCGGACCTCTCTCAATAGCGAAATCTTCTGGCTTCGTCTATCGCCGCGCTCCCTCTTGGCCTGTTCATACTTGTACTTGCCGTAATCGAGCAGGCGACAGACAGGTGGATCCGCCATGGACGCTACCTCAACAAGGTCAAGGTTACTCTTGCGCGCTATCTCCCTCGCCTCAGCCAGAGATTTAATACCAAGTTGTTCACCCTTCTCACCAACAAGGCGAACCTCGGGGGCCCTGATTTGCTCGTTAACGCGCTGTTTCTTAACTATGTTCTATTTCACCTCTCCCAATAAGACTAGTATACCACGGACAAATACAATAGCACATCACGGCTTATGAATCAAGCGTGACCAGTTCCCGGGCCCGCTCGGTTATCGTTTTTTTGATAGCCTTGCTGAACCTGCCGAAGGGCTCGGCGGGCAGTTGACCACCACCGCGCAGGCGCACGGAGACCGTCCCATTCTCCACCTCGCGGTCACCAACGACGAGCATACAGGGTACCTTGTCAAGCTGCGCCTGTCGTATCTTGAGGTTCATCCTCTCAGAACGGGAGTCCACGTCGGCACGTACACCGTCCTTCTTCAGTTCCGCCCCTATTTTGTTAGCATAGTCCAGATGGCGGTCGGACACCGGTATTACCATTACCTGCACCGGTGCCAGCCAGACGGGAAATGCTCCGGCATAGTGCTCGATGAGAAAGGCCATAGTCCTTTCTATTGCTCCAATTGAAGACCGGTGAATGACGATAGGTTCTTTTTCCTGCCCATCGCTATCAATATAGGTAAGTCCGAAGCGTTTCGGCGACACAAAATCATACTGGACGGTGAAAGCCGTATCTTCCCTGCCGGCAATATTCTTCATCTGGATGTCTATCTTCGGACCGTAGAAAGCAGCCTCATTTTCTGCCTCGAAATAGCTGGTCTTCCTCTGTATCAGTACGTCCCGCAGGACAGCTTCGGCATAATCCCAGGCCTCGTCATCCTTATAGTACTTTTCCTCGTCTTTCCTATCGCCAAGAGACAACCGGTAGCGGTATTCCTTACCATGTTCAAATCCGAAAACTGAAGCCACATGCTCTATCAGGTCTATCACCTGGTGCAATTCATTGATAGTCTGTTCTTTCTGACAGATAATATGCGAATCCGCCAGGCAAAACATGCGGACTCTCATCAGCCCAAGTAGTTCCCCCGACTTTTCATAGCGGAACTGTTTTGCCAGCTCTGCAATTCTGAACGGAAGTTCTCTATAAGACCTCGGCTGACTGGCGTAATACTGGTAATGGTGGGGGCAGGTCATGGGTCTCAGGATAAGCTCTTCTTCATCTATTTTCATGACTGGATACATTGTGTCTTTATAGTAAGGGTAATGACCGGATGTTTTATATAGTTCCACTTTTGCCAGGTCGGGCGTGTAAATGTGTTTATACCCTCTTTTAATCTCCTCATCGACTACGAAACGTTCCAGCTCTCTTCTTATTATCGACCCCTTTTCAGTGAGGATGGGCAGACCCTTCCCGACTAAATCAGAGAATACAAAAAGGTCTAAATCCTTACCTATCTTTCTATGGTCTCTCTCCTTCAATGCCTCCTGGTATTGGAGATATTCCTCGATTTCACGCTGTGTATTAAAGGCAGTACCGTATATCCGCTGGAGCATCGGGTTCTTCTCGCTGCCCCGCCAGTAGGCACCGGCAATACTGATAAGCTTAAAAGCCCCGATTTCACCCGTGGAACCAACATGCGGACCACGGCACATATCGGTGAACGCGCCCTGCCGGTATATGGTTACCATCTCCTCAGGAAGCTCATCAATCAGTTCCAGCTTGTACGGCTGCCCCGCGAACAGCTTCCGCGCCTCAGCCTTGGTCATTTCCTCGCGAACAAAGGGCGTGTCCGCCGCCACAATCTCCCTCATCTTCTCTTCGATAACAGGCAGGTCATCCGGTGTCAGAGTACGCGGCAGGTCAAAGTCGTAGTAGAAGCCGTTCTCAATGGTCGGCCCGATGCCGAATTTCGCATCGGGGAACATAGACAGGACAGCTTCCGCCATCACATGTGCCGTGGAATGACGCATCACATCCAGTTTTTCGTTTGCTTCCGCTTCTTGCTTGCTCTCCGGAACCATCAGTCTGAACCCAGTTTAATAAAAGAAAACCTCCCGCCCACTTCGGAAACGAAAGGCCAGTAACCAGTTATAGTATAGCAGTGACCACTCGTGAGTGCAATCAGTGTGCTCATCTATATGACAAAGGAAGAGACTGCTCAGCGATTAGTGGCATATGTAGAAGTATCTTCAGCTATGGCGATGGCTGTTATAACCGATGTTCACTGCCAGGGGGCGGGTGCCTACGCGTTCTCTTCTATGATGAAAACGTCCTCAATGGTGGATTTCAGCGCCCTAGCCACTCTATGAGCTAACAGCAGCGAGGGATTGTACTTACCTTTCTCAAGATAGAGCATTGTCTGCCGGGTAACGCCAACCATTTCGGCCAGCTCCTCCTGGGTTATATCACATCTGGCCCTGAGTTCTTTAATTCTTGTTCTGAGAACGGTCATATCTTTATCCGGTATGGAGTCTATGAAGACGCCCTGAAATAATAGAACAAGCTTGACGCTAATAACACGAACAGACCGCTGCCAATTGTTATGGACAACCAATCTGCATCCAGCGTACCCAGTTCGGTAATGGTGGGATGTAAAAATAATACCAGGTAAGTGGCAAACAGGGCGTTTCGGGCGCTCTTGGCGTAAATCATCTGCATTCTCTCGTCGAAAAGCCCTATGATGGGTCTGCCTATTTTGGCCCTGCGCACTACGACAATAACAAATAGAACGATTAACAACACGAGAATTATCGACCACCAAGGCTGGTCTGGTAATTGCACACTGGATGCCCTCAGCGAAGACGCCAGGGCTACGCCACCGAAGATAGAAGCGAGATAGGTTATCCAGTCGAGACTTCTCGCATATTTTTTCGCTCTGTCAAACTCCCCCTTACGCGTGAAAATGAATATATATATGGTTGCTAATAGCACGATAGGCAATAGTGCCCAGATAAGATTGCTCATTTTTCACCCCTCCTGCTTGCCCGATAACTGCCCTTACAATTCTAGCCGGCACGGTAACGGTACAAGTAATACGATGCGAAGTGAATAACTAAGCTGGCACCGGCTACAGCCAGCAGCGCAGTCGTGTCCAGCTTGTCCATTAATACCACGATTAACAGACCAAGGTAGATAGCGACCAGACCGTTCCGGGCACTTCTATCGGTGAGGGCTATTACTCTTTCGTCAACCTGCGTGCTCTGTTTCCCCGGCCACAGTATCTGGTACAGAATAACCAGTATGAAAATTAGACCGACTATCACCACCACTATTATCCCGACAAGCGTTGAGGGGAAAATCTCTATCCCGCTCGCTGAAATTAAATTGCCGATTAAGAGGCCGCCGATTACGCCTATGGCCCAGTCTCCCAGATAAAAAATGCGTTTCATTCTTAGCCTCCAGCAGGCACAGTATGTATGAAATAGTTTACAATATATCTGAAATATATTACATTCAATAAGAGTTGTCAAGGGATCAATGGACACGGTTGCCTAGGAGTACGTGACTGCGTGAAGGCGTCTCTTCGGCTGCTAAAGGGTTTTTATAACCGATGTTTACTGTCAGGAGATGGGCGCGACTGCATGTCGATAGCCCCGGCTGAACCAGGCAAACAGCAGGGTGCCGATGCCGCTCATGATTGCCCCGAAGTAGAACACCCAGCCGACGTTGATTGCATCATGGATGCCGCCGGAGATTATCGGTCCGACCGCTGCACCGATAGCCTGCGACAGGAACAGCACCGACATCGTGGAGCCCATGCCGAACTTTCTGCCCTCATCAACCGTGATAGCAGTGGCCGCCGGCATGGAAACGGCAGCGCTCAGTCCCTGCACCAGCAGCAATAGCAGCAGCAGCCAGAAATTACCACTCAGGGGGATACCTACCAGAATTGCCGTGAAGATTATGCTGGAGACGATAGTCAGCATCCTGCGGTCGAACCTGTCGGCGGCGTAACCACCAACGGGCGACAGCACCGTAACCGAAAGTATATTTATCGTAATCAACACTCCGATAGTGCTCGTGCTCAGACCTATGGCGGCAGCGTAGATTGGCAGGAAGGAGCCGATACCAGCCCTGCCCAGCGACTGGGCCATACGAAAACTGAATAAAGCCCGTATCATGCCACTGGCACTCATCTCCCGGTAAGATAAACGCGGGCCTTCCTCCTGTTTCTCAACCTTTCTGTCCCTGACCTCCGGAAGGAAGAGAAGGGCCACCAGAAAGGCGAACAGGCTGAGACTTATCAGGATAAGGAAGGCGGTTGTCATGCCGAGGTGCTCGGTGACTACCCCGCCGATGAGTGGCCCGAAGCCAAAGCCACTGAAGAAAAAGGCGTTGGCATAACCCATCCACTTGCCCTCCTCACCCACCGGGGAAAGGTCGCCGAGATAAGCGATGGCAATGGGAATCGTCATCGCTCCGGCAATACCCATGCCGAAACGCACCAGGCTGAGTAGGACAACATCCATGGCATAGATATAACCCACCGCAATCAGGCTATACATCAGAAGACCAGCGGTGAGGAATATCTTTCTGCCTTTTCGGTCCGAAAGACGACCGGCAATCGGTACGCACAGACTGTTAGAGATGAAGTAGGAGGCCATAATCACGCCCAGACCAACACCACTGGCCCCTATCTCGTCGAGATAAAGGGGAAGCAGCGGGGAGATTATGCCGATGCCCAGTGTTGCGGAAAAAACGCAGAGGGCAAGAATGGGGAAGACCTTTTTAATCATGAGTTCACCAACCATTATAGAGGTTGTGCTTCTTGAATGGAAATCTGCGTCGGCCTGATATCACTGGCCTGTGGTATAATATTGCCAGACATACCCGAGGGGTTCGCCTACTGAACACAATAGAGATAGCAAGAAAGGCGGTAACCGCCGCCAGCGAGAAACAGGCCTCTGATGTCGTACTGCTTGATGTTAGTGAGGTCTGCAGCTTCGCCAGTTACTTTGTTATCTGCAGTGGTGAGAGCGAACGGCAGATAAGCGCCATTCATGATGAGATAGAGCAGACACTGAAGAAAGAAGGCATCCGGCCCCACCACCGCGAAGGCACCCTGGACTCAGGCTGGATGCTGCTCGACTTCGGCGATATTATCGTCCATATATTTGCCCCCACCGAGCGGGCTTTCTACCGGCTGGACGAGCTCTGGAGCCAGGCAGTCCCGGTTGTCAGGATTCAGTAGTCGAATATCTCATCGTCAGTGAAAAACAGCCCAATCTCCTTGCGGGCGTTCTCCTCCGAATCAGAAGCGTGGGTGGCGTTCCTCTGGATATCCAACCCGAAATCAGCCCTTACCGTGCCAGCTTCCGCCTTAGCCGGGTCTGTGGCCCCCATGACCCGCCTGATTAAGTCAATAGCCCCCTCACCCTCAAAAACACAAGCAATGATGGGCATTGACGTGATGTACTCCACCAGGTCGTTGAAAAACGGCTTATCTCTGTGAATGGCGTAATGCCGTTTCGCCAGGTCTTCGTCCACGTGTAGCAGCTTCAGCGCCAGCAGCTTGAGTCCCTGCTGCTGCAAACGACCAATAATGGTCCCGCCGAGCCCCCTCTCCATTGCATCGGGTTTTATGAGAACCAGGGACCTCTCCATGTCAAACTCCTTTATTTGCCCGTCACTCATCTAACGGTGTCTGGCTTTGGTGATTGAGGGCCGACGTAAGTAGACCGGTTGCAGCGTGGCCGGTTCATCATTATCACCTGCCTCAAGTCGTTTAAGGCCAAGCTCAGCCAGGAAAGCACCCCGCCGCAGACTGGTAGTGGCCGACGGTATAACCGCTTTCTCTGCAAGCAGCTGCGTTATTCGTGGTGCAATGGTCGGCGTGTACTCGCCACAAAAAATGGTCTTCGTATTAATACCCGAACACAGGACATCTACGGTGGTAATACCCTCGTCGGTAAGCTGGACCCACTCCCCGCCCTGCTGCCGGTACATGGCGGTGGCAATCTCCCCCCGCCCGGCGTTGAATACCGGGCAAACAGGCAGACCGGTCGCAGCATGCTGGTAGGCCTCCACTTCCAGACTGCTGATGCCGACTATCGGGACACCCAGACTGAAAGCCAGCCCCTTGGCAGCGCTGATACCGACACGCAGTCCGTTGAAGCTGCCCGGCCCCCTGGCAACGATGATGCCGGTTATTTCCGCAGGGCTCATTTCAAGCTGGCGAAGAAGATGCTCCAGGTTCGGCATTAGCTGGCGGGTATGGTTCTGCCCGCAGCGCCAGGTCAACTCGGCCAGTACGTGCCTGTCACGGACAAGTGCCAGGCTGGCGGTATCGGTCGAGGTATCTATCGCTAATTGCATGCAACCTCTCTAAAGCTCGGGCATGGTCTCTTTCAATTGCTCCAGCAAATCCTGGTAGTGCTGGTTACCGGGTTTCAGTTGAAAACTTCGCTCGTTTTCACCAAGATGGTTTATCTCGACCAGAAGGTGCTCTTCCGGCATCACGCTGAGTCCCTTCTCCGCCCATTCCACCACGCAGATACCGTTGCCGTAGAGGTAGTCGTCCAGCCCCAGGTCGGCTATCTCCTTGATATCGTCAAGCCGGTAGAGGTCGACGTGATAGAGGGGCAATCGACCGTGTAGTTCGCGTATGATAACGAAGGTTGGACTCAGCGTGTACTCTTCAATACCGAGTCCCCAGGCAATACCCTGAGTAAGACAGGTCTTTCCCGTCCCCAACTCGCCAACGAGAAGGAGAACATCACCGGCCTGGGCCAATTTTCCGATGCCCCGTCCCAGTTCATAGGTCTGCTCCGGACTGTGGGTAATCAGGTTAAGGTTATTCATCTCCGACCCCTTTCCACCCTGAAATGGTCCCAGCCTTTCCCTGACAGGCTCACAGGGTTACCACTACTATCGACAACTTGTACCCGACGCTTATCGTCACTGATGACCTCGCCAATTACATATATCGGGCATGAGAATGTCTTGCTTATCTTTTCCATGTACCCGGTACTGGCGGTAAATAGGAGCTCGTAGTCCTCTCCGCCGGTCAGTGCCAGTTCCAGCGCGCGCTCACCAAAGCTACTTTTAACGGCCGGCGCCACGGGTACAAGGTCAGCCTCTATCCGGGCACCGACCCGGCTTGCCTGGCAGATATGCTGAAGGTCGGCAATCAGCCCATCACTAATGTCAATCGCTGCTTTCACGCCGTTCTCTACCAGTAATTGCCCTTCGGGCACTCGCGGGACAGGTCGGAGAAGGGCCTTTCTCAGGGCAGCAGTTACCTGTGGTTCAAATTTCTGACCCTTACCAAGCATCTCAACCCCGGCGGCGGCAGCCCCCAGTGGGCCGGTAACAGCCACTTTTTCCCCCGTGCACGCAGCGGAGCGGGTCAGGAGACTATCCCGGCTGATGGCGCTGCCAAAAACAGTGACATTAATAACAAGCTGCGGGGCACTTACGATATTACCGCCGACTATACGCACCTGAAACTCCCCAGCCAGAGAAATCATCCCCTGGTAGAGACTGGTGACATCCTCAACATCGGTATCGCCGGGCAGACCCAGCGAAACCAGAGCATATTCTGGCTGGCCGCCCATGGCAGCGATGTCACTTAGATTGACCGCCAGAGATTTCCAGCCCACCTCTTCCCAGGAGGCCGTTATAAGAGAGAAATGTACATCCTCCACAAGGGAGTCGACGGTAGCCAGCTGCACTGCACCGTCGCACTGCCAGGCAGCAGTATCATCTCCGATACCAATGATGAGATTACTACCCTGCTCACCCCGGGTACTGTTGACCATTTCGGCAAGCCGGTCAATCAGCCCGAACTCCCCCAGCTCCGAGACCTTCATAGTTCGAATTATATCACCCGCAAATTCAGGTTGTATAGGAAAAAGGAAGTGCTGGCTAATTACGTGTTCTACCTGCCGTTACCTCGGTATCATGCGCTATTGTCGTCATTGTGAGTGCGGGCTATAATGAGAAAAAAGGAGCATTTCTTAGATATCTGAGGTGCGAAATGCGCTACGCAATTATTGCAGATATCCACTCAAACCTCGCAGCCCTGACCGCAGTACTGGACGATATCAAACACACTGGAGGGGCTGACGAGATATGGTGCCTGGGAGACATTGTCGGCTACGGTCCGGACCCACGGGAGTGCCTGGATATCATCCGCCAGACTACAAATATATGCGTTGCCGGTAACCACGACTGGGCAGTTATCGGTGGCAAGAATGAAGTAGACATTTCCGAATTCAATCCCGACGCAGCCTACGCCGACCAGTGGACAGCGCAACAGCTCAGTAATGAAGATATGGAATACCTCAGTAATCTGCCCCTAGCGATCGAAAAGGGTGATTTTACACTGGTCCACGGCAGTCCCCGAGAGCCTGTCCGCGAATACCTGCTTTCCTCTGGAGCTGCCCGCGAGAACCTTTCTTACTTCACGACGCGGTTCTGCCTGGTTGGTCACTCCCATCAGCCGGTGGTTTTCTACTGCAAGGAAAATGGAGACGTCTCTGCGCGATACTTTCTGCCGGATAATCCGGTGACGACAGATGAAGGCCGGTTGATTATCAATCCCGGCAGCGTGGGGCAGCCCCGTGATAGCAACCCGGACGCTGCCTACGCCATCTACGACAGCGAGCAGCAGCTGATAAGGCTCCACCGCATTCCCTACGATATCCGTGCCACGCAAAAAAAGATGCAGGCGCACGGTCTACCCGTGCGCCTTGCAGCCCGTTTGAGCTATGGCGTGTAGAAACACTGGCCAGAACTACAGGTGACACATAGCAGCCCCATCAACATAAAGGAGCTGACCTGTAAGAAAGTCCGTGGTGTCAGACACCAGATATACCAGCAGCGAACCCACCTCTTCGGGACGACCGTAACGCTTCAACGGTATGTATTTCAGAAGGAGCTCCTCCTGCGGCGCCCCGGTTTTTTCGGTCTCGGACATCCAGCCGGTACCGATAGCATTCACCGTTATACCGTGCCTGCCCCATTCGATATCCAGTGCCCGGGTCAACTGCAGCACGCCACCCATGGCAGCGCAGTATGCAGCAAAATTCGCGACCCCTCTTTCGGCAAGGCATGAGATAAGGTTGATAATCCTGCCTTTCTCCTGCTTAATCATCTGCCTGCCCACTGCCTGGCAACCATGAAACGCAGAGTTCAGGTTGACATCAATCATCCGGTGCCACTCACTTTCCGACGTCTCGAGGAGAGGTTTGGCAAGCAGCAGCTCATTGGCATTTACCAGAATATCTATCCGGCCAAACCCGGCCACGACCTGGTCAACCATCTTCTGTACCTGTGCGGCATCGGTCATATCTGTTTTCAGGGTCAATGCTTTCTGTCCGTGTCGGCTTACCTCTCCGGCAGCCTCTTCGATTCTCTTTGCGTTCCGAGCGGCGAAGGCCACATCGGCACCGGCCTCAGCCAGAGCCGCCCCCGCATATTTGCTCCAGTACTTACTGTCCCCGGCAACCAGGGCTTTCTTACCTTCAAGTCTGAAATCTCCAGCGACCATCTTAGTCCTCCTCCATTGCAATAACTGGCGCGTATCCGGTCGGTGAGACACCTCCAGCCAGTCCGCCGCCGTCGTTGGCAAACAGTGCACCTGTGATATAGTCAGAGGCATCGGAAGCCAGAAACAGTGCCAGATGCCCGATATCTTCTGGTACGCCAATGCGCCCCACCGGGATGAAATCGCTGGTGAGGAACGACCCTCTGGTGGACGGCTCCGGCTGTAATTCCCGTACATTAACAAAGCCAGGGGCAATGCAGTTTATCTGGATATTGTCCTGAGCGAATGTAGTCGCCAGGACACGGGTGAAGTTGATTACCCCGGCCTTGGCGGTACCGTACATGAAGTCGCCTCGATTACCCCTCATGCCGTTACCGGAGGCAATGTTGATGATTTTACCGTGTCCTTGGTCAACAAAGTGCTTTATCGCCGCCCGGCAGCAGTAGAAGGCGCCACTGAGATTAGTGTCAATCCCAATACGCCACTCCTCGTCAGTAACTTCCCAGAGCGGTCTGCGTTCCTGGCCGCGAACGATGCCGGCGTTGTTCACCAGGATATCGAGCCCTCCCATCTCTACCAGCGTCCGTTCCACCAGATTGTTGACCTGTGCCGGGTCGGTGACATCGGTAGGAATTGCCAGCGCCCGGGGACCAATCTCCCTGACTTCATCAGCAGTCTGCTCAATAGCACCGATACGACGAGCAGCCACAACGATATCGGCCCCTTCCTTCGCCATGAGCAGCGCCATCATCTTACCGAGGCCGGTACCACCGCCGGTAATAATCGCCACCTTCCCCGCCAAGGTACCATTTCCCGTAGCCATTACGTGCACCTCCTTTTTTAGTTCGGTACCCCAGACAGTACCAGCACCGCTTTAATCAGGGAAGCGGTGCTGGTGATGCCGTACTAATTCTGGAGCGGAAGACGAGATTCGAACTCGCGACCTCCTCCTTGGCAAGGAGGCGTTCTAGCCACTGAACTACTTCCGCATATATTCTGGTGCCGAGGCCCAGAATCGAACTGGGGACACGTGGATTTTCAGTCCACTGCTCTACCAACTGAGCTACCTCGGCGTAAGGGCTATTTTAGCCGTTTGCCAGAGGGGGTGTCAAGGATGAGCGCCCTCCTGAATCACCGGTGACACTTCGTCATTATCTCACCTGCATCACGGTCCTGTCTGGTAATTTAGGCCCCATCCCCTGTATCCCCTTCCCCAGAGGGGAAGGGGAAGATATGAAAAGAGGGGCTTCGCCCCTCTTGAACTCCCCTTAAGGATTCAGAAATTGAACCTCTCGCGAACTTCGTGAACTCCCTCATAACATTATGCACGAGCGGCATATTGTCACGCTGATCTCCGTCCATTTTTAGAGGTGCAAAGGCGTTTGCCTGAGAATTACCCTCCCACCGTTCTGGGGTGTCCAGAGGGGTGTAACCCCTCTTGGCGGGGGATTCCAAGGGGGTGTCCCCCTTGGCCCGTCTCCCATTCACAGAGAGTGAAAATGGCCGACCACGTGAATGGCTGGCTGAAAGGGTATCACAAGATTACAGATCTACGTGCTAGGGAGACTCGTTTATTAACCGCGATAGCTCGTTGGCATCAGCAAGACTCAAACCAGATATCACACCTTTATCTGTAATCACAGCCTTGACAACTGGTGCAATTGGTTGTCCTTCCTTATCCAGTAAGGGCTCGGCATCATCGCCCTCACCTCTGAAGATGGCCAGCGGCTTGTCTAACAACCGGCTGGTGATTTGCTCGCACAGTATGCTGCCCTCTTCCGTGAACTCGAAACATAACATAGGTCCACCACCATGAGGATTCTCCTCAACATAGGTGTTCTTTTTAAAGTGATTACTATTTAGCACCACTTCTTCACCGTCAATTACACCAGTGGCAGGCACCCATACGAGTATGGTACCCGACCCTCCTTCATCCTCTACTTCCACTTGCTCTCGAAATTCAAGCAATGGTTCTGCAGGACGGCATCCTATCATCGTCGATAGGACAAGTAAAAGTATAACACCATGGGTAACAAATGCTCTCATGCCACACCTACTTAGGAGAATTAATCTACTCTTTAAAAGTCTCGTAGCAGACTATCTCGTCCAGGGACTTGCGGATTTTTTCACGCCTGTCCTGTTTAGGAAAGCCCAGTGGAAGCAGCACCACAACTTTGCAATCATCCGGCACCCCCAGCACAGCCCTGGCCTCGTCCTGAGAGGAGGCACCAATCCAGCATGTCCCAAGCCCTTCATCAGCGGCCGCCAGGGTCATGTGGTCCACGGCGATAGCCAGGTCAACGGCATACGCTGGTACCCCACATCGCATGACATACTCCGGCATGGTAGACACCGCCGCAATCACCACGGGAGCTTGTGCAACATGACGTTGCCCTCCGGTAGCCGCCGATAACTCTCTACGCCTTTTTTCGTCCCGCACGACGATGAATTTACATCTCTGCCGGTTACTTGCCGAGGGGGCTAGTCTGGCTGCCTCCAGCACTTTTAGCAGCTTGTCTTCCGGCACAGGTCTATCCTTGTAGTTGCGGACACTTTCTCTTTTCGCAATGGCTTCCATCACTTCCATCGGTACTCTCCCACCACTTCGTGTTGTGCTTTCAGCAGATTACAGATATCATACCACTAAATTGTATATCGAACAGCCCCGGCTGTTTGTGAAAATATCAGTACGTAAAAGATACAATGCTCAAATTGTTGAAGACAGAACTCAGAGAGCTGTACGCCTTCCTCCGAAGGCACGGCAGGGAGATACTCGTTGTTTGCATAGCTTCTTTGTGCCTGGCCCTTCAGGAGTACCACTCATTCCGACCTGACTGGGCCAGTTCGCTGGTGTACTACGCAGTCCTACCCATTCTGTCGATTATCTTCCTGCTGCGAAAAAATCCCCTCGACTTCGGGTTGAGATTGGGTAACTGGAAACTCTGGGGAGTCCACCTGGCTGTTATCGTTATCCTGGGACTCCCAATCCTGTACGGGGCGTCCCGTATGCCCTCAGTAGCAAGATACTACACACAAACGGAATTTCAACTGGTCAGGTACTCCCTCGAGATAGCCGTTGCCCTGTTCGCCTGGGAGTTCATCCTGCGCGGCTTTATGCTCTTCGGGCTTAAGGAAAAGCTGGGAGAGGTGAGTATCCTGGTGCAGATGGTGCCGTTTGTCATACTCCACTTTGGCAAGCCGGAAATAGAGATGATTAGCACGATAATAATGGGTATCTATTTCGGCTACATAGCCTACCGGAGTAACTCCTGCTGGCCGGCGGTCATTATGCACATCTATATCAACATCACGGCACGGGTCTTCGTGAATCTGCTGTAACCGGTGTTACCCATTCGTGGAACCTGTATCTTTGACCCTCTCAAGGACGAGAAACCAGAGCCTGCCACAGTAACGGCACCGCCTGAGGATAACCTTCTTCCATGAAGCCGCCTTGACGCGGATAATCCCCGATTCAGCCGCTGGCCAAGTCGCACCACATTTCGTGCAACGTAATCGCCACCCCGGGGCGTAGCCCTTCATCAGCTACTGCCCCTTGTCAGGGCCTTGTTAGCCAGTCGGTCTGCCTCGGTGTTCTGCTCGCGGGGGACACTCGAAATGGTGAAGCCTTCCAGCTGGCTTAGAAGTTGTCCTACCTTCAGGTAGAGCGGCCGGAGTGCGGCATTTTTCACGCGGTACCTGCCCTTCATCTGCTTGACCACCAGCTCTGAATCGAGCCGGATGTCGACCTGTCTCGCACCCAGCTCAATTGCCTTCTCCAGAGCAGCAATCAGAGCTTGATATTCCGCCTGATTGTTGGTCGCCCGCCCGATACGCTTGGATATCGAAGTCAGCAGACGACCCCGCTCATCCTTTATCGTGGCACCAATAGCCGCCGGACCCGGATTGTGCCGGGAAGCGCCGTCAGCATTTATGATAAGTCTGTCTGCTGTCATGATATGTTTTCAGGCAAGGAAGAGGATGCGTCCGCAACTGCCACAACGCACCAGTCCGCCACCCCTGGCCTGCTGCAACTCGGTGGTGGTCAACGCTATCTGGCAACCCCGACATGTCCCCTGCTCCACTCTGGCCACAGCTGTCCCTTTCCGCGACCTTAGCTGCTCATAGACACTGACAGTTCCTGAGGCAATCCCGACTACCATCAGTTGTCGCTCCCGGGTAAGTCCGGTATGCGCCGCCTCGAGCTCATCCAGCTCCACCGATAGCTTCTCCTGCAGAGCACGCCAGTCAGCTTCCAGCCTGCCAAGCTCCTCGGTTAGAGCGTTAATACTGCCGGTTGTGGCCTCGGCCTGGTCCATCACCTCCAGCGCCCTGTCTTCCAACTCGTTACGCCGGGTTTTCAATTCGTCAGCCTCGCGCTGGAGATTAGTCAACTCCTTGGGATTCCGTATCTTGCCACCGAACAGCTTGTCCTCGGTGGCTATCAGCTTAGTCGTGAGGTCCTCGGCCTCCCACTCTGCGGCATGTTGTTGTTTCTCCAGCTCCTCAAGTCGTTTCCGCTCGGTCGCCAGTTTGGCCCTCACCTGCGTTACTTCCTGACTCTCTCCAAGCTGTCCTTTAATTTTAGCCTGGTTCCGCTCGTTGGCAGCGAGCGTCAGGTCAAGCTCCTGTAACTGGTAAAGCTGCTGGGCAATACTCATCCTTCTCTTCGGTGTATTGTACAACGGGCATTAGCCAATATCAATTTCAACCACACGCTGAGATGATTGGTGACACTCTAAGGCTTTTTTACCTGTTCGATGGTGGAGGCCCCATCCCCTTAGTCCCCTTCCCCAGAGGGGAAGGGGACATAAATAGAAAAGAGGGGCTTCGCCCCTCTTATACACCCCTCATAGCTTAACCTGGGTAAAACACAACCCTTCCTGATAGTCAGGCCCGTCCATGAGGTGCAAAGGCACTTGCCTAGAAACAGCCTGCTCACCGTTTTGGGGTGTCCAGAGGGGTGTAACCCCTTTGGAACGGGGGTTCAAGGGGGTGTCCCCCTTGACGCCTCCCACTCTATAGCAACGACAAAAACCCATAGTAAATATAGTACACATGTTCTATGATATAACCATATATCAACGGGGGTAATCGAATGAGGCTCTTAAGGTTAGCCGTTGAAACGCAGCGATGGGACCTGGCTGCCCATACCATCGTGCTGGCCACCGCCAGACTCCTCCGCAACGGAGATAAACCCAATGCCAGAAAAAGCAAAGAGAAAAAGAGGCGCCCCACAGGGTAACCAGAACGCCCGTAAACACGGTTTCTATTCCAGGATTCTTAATGAGGCAGAGCAGCTCGACTTCGAGCTGGCCACCGGCGTTGAGGGCCTTGACGACGAGATTGCCCTGCTACGTGTGAAGACAAAGTCGCTCCTAGAAAATGACCCGGAGAACATCAAGCTGATAATGCAGGCGACCAATACGCTGGTGAGGCTGGTAAAAACGCACTACAACATCAGTAAGGAAGACAGGAAAGGGCTGAAGGAGGCAATCGGTAATGTCCTCAGGGAGGTCGCGCTCCCGCTCGGCATCGGCATCGGCACAGGCCTTGGCAAGTGAACCGTCCAGTCCGCTCTCGCTGCGACGGCTGCGACCCTACCAGCGCGAGATTGCCCTGGCGATACTGGACAGCGTCTTCGGCAGGAAAGGGCTCACCTTCTCCGTAGAAATCGCGCGCCAGGGTGGCAAAAATGAGCTTTCGGCACAGCTTGAACTCCTGCTGCTGACCCTCTACATGGCCGAACCACAGAATCTAGTGAAGTGCTCCCCTACCTTCAAGCCGCAGACCGTCATCTCCATGACACGCCTCAAGGACCGCCTGAATGATGCCGGCTTTGGCGGCATCTGGACAACTGAACTGGGCTATGTTGTCCGGCTGGGGAACGCGAGGGCAATATTCCTCTCGGCGGATGAATCGGCCAACGTCGTGGGCAATACCGCCCATATCCTCCTCGAAATCGACGAGTCGCAGGACGTCAGCAAAGAGAAGTATACCAAGGAGTTCAAGCCGATGGGGGCCACCACCAACGTGACCACCGTCCACTACGGCACCACCTGGGACGACTCCACCCTGCTGGAGGAGGTAAAGCAGGTCAACCTGGAACTGGAAAGGCGGGACGGTGTCAGGCGTCACTTCCACTACGACTGGCAGGAGGTTGCCAAGCACAATCCCGATTACCTGGCCTATGTGGAAGCCGAGAAAGAGCGCCTAGGGGAGAACCACCCCCTCTTCCTGACGCAGTATTGCCTGCAACCGATTCGGGGCGGCGGCGGGTTCCTCTCCGCCCAGCAGCACGCCCAGCTCGACGGTGAGCACCCCCGGAAACACGCCCCGGAGAGCGGTAAGGTCTACGTGGCCGGTATCGACCTGGCCGGTGAGGCCGAAGAGGGCGAGGACACCGTCCTAAGGTCAATCAAACCGCGCCAGGACTCCACGGTGGTCACCATCGGTGAACTGGATTTTGCCCATGCTAACGAGACACTTAATCAGCCTGTCGTTCGGGTGGTCGAGCATTACTGGTGGACGGGCCGCAAGCACCCGGAGCTATATCCCCAACTGGTCGACATCCTGAAGAACGTCTGGCATTGTCGGCGGGTGGTCGTCGACGCAACCGGGGTGGGCCAGCCGGTGGCGTCATTCCTGAAGAAGGCACTGGGCTCGCGGGTCATCCCCTTTACTTTCACCTCATCCTCCAAGTCAAGGCTCGGTTTCGACCTGCTGGCGGCGGTAAACTCAGGCAGGCTGAAGATATACGCCGGTGACGGCTCCCCCGAATATCAGGAGTTCTGGCAGGAGATGGAGACGGCCAGGAGCCACTACCGCCCCAACCAGACGATGAACTTCTACGTCGACCCAGCCAAAGGCCACGATGACTTCCTCATGAGCCTGGCATTGCTGGTGGAGGCGGCGAATGGCTACTCACCGAGGGGGGCTAAGGGGAGGGATAATGCTTGACAAAGCGTGTATCCTGGTGTAGCTTCTTGTTCATGGAGATAACGTATTACAAACATTGATAGGCACCCATGAAAGTTAAAATACTAACGTTGCTAATAGCGCTGACAGTGCTGGCTTCTTCTATTACAGCGTGCACCCCCAAAAACAGCTATTTGATACAGGTGATGAAGATTGCACCTATAAATACCGACGTGGTTTCGTGCGTGGATATCGAAGCGTTGGCAGAAGACCCCGATTTCGATTCTATGTATAGCGAAATTATTAACAGCCTGAGTTACGAGTTACTCGATGATTTCGGCCTTGAGGATATAGTTATCTCGGCTATCTCCGCTTTTGCCACTGTCGAAAGTGTTAGGGGTTCTATATTCGTGTTGGTAGGCGACTTTAACTTGGAAGACGTCCGCGATACCCTGGAATATTACTATTTTGTAGAAAGTGAATATAGGCGGGTAGAAATCTGGACGGATGACTTCGAATACACCATTGCCTTTATCGATAACATGATTGTCCTTGGCAACAAAGATACAGTCGAGGTATGTATCCGCATCCACGGGAATGAGGAATCCTCGATGTACGATAACGAAGATATGAAGTCAGTAGCAGACAAGCTGCCCGCCGGTGTTATCAGTATGGTGTTCGGGCCAGACTACTTGTACGACATTGAAATCCTGGCCGGCGGCATCTGCCTAAGAAATCTGACCAGTGGCGATGAAGTCTGGGATATGAATGGCTGGCTCAGATTTGACAGCGCGGCAAGTGCCGAAGCTGCCATGGAAGACATCGAAGACAATCTAAGCTGGGAACTGGATGCTACTAACATTGATGCTCACCTGAGCGGCCAATTCATCGAATTCAGCGGTGAGATAGAAATACCTGACTATTAACCTCCCCCATTTGACACCCCCCTGCCTTCCGCTATAACATTGGCTATCCCCGTACCGCTTCATAAGGGAGCCAGCGTGTTATGGCAGACAGCAAGAAGATAGCCGTCATCGGCTTCGGCAATATCGGCAGCGGCGTCGTCGAGGCGCTCTACGAAAAAAATTTCACCGGCCTGGAACTGGTGAAGGTGGTCGATATCGACCTGGAAAGGCCGCGCCCCGTCACCCTGCCGACCGGATACCTTTCCACAGACTGGCAGGCGGTCGTCAACGACCCGTCTATAGATATAATAGTTGAGCTTATCGGCGGCATCGAGCCGGCCGGGAGTGTCCAGTTGCAGGCCCTCAGGAACGGCAAGGACGTTGTGACCGCCAACAAGATGCTGCTTGCCCAGAGAGGACAGGAGATTTTCTCGCTGGCCTCAGAGCTAAAGCGCCGGGTCGGTTTCCGCGCAAGTTTCGTCGGCTGTCATGCCCTCATCCACGAATTCCAGCAGGCAGGTGTCTCCGCCAGGCAGTTCCGCCGAATCTACGCCATTCTCAACGGCACTTCCAACTATATCCTCTCCACCATGACCCGCGACGGCACGGAGTTTGAGGTTGCCCTGAAAGAAGCCCAGGCCAAGGGCCTCGCCGAGAGCGACCCTTCAGATGATGTCGAAGGCATGGATACCGCCAGCAAAATCCGCATCCTCCTCAGCCTGATAACCAACTCCTACCAGAAGGTGGCGCCGTTCCCCATCGAGGGTATTAGAGACGTCACCCCGCAGGACATCCAGTACGCCGATGAACTGGGGTACTCCATCAAACTGGTGGGGGTTATCGAGCAGAGCAACGGGGTCTTCAATGTGGCCGTGCACCCGGCACTGGTACCGCAGGCATCACTCCTTGGCTCTCTCGAAGGGGCCTATAACGGCACCGAGCTAGAGGACGAGTACGGGGTGGTCTCCGGCCTGGTCGCACCCGGCGCCGGGGTACGTCCCACCACAGACGCCATTATCAAAGACCTCCTTGACATTGCCGGGGGAAATCCGTTGCCCATGCCCAGTTCCGCCGAGCAACTGGTACTGGGTAACACCGAAGACGCTCAGAGACGCTACTACCTGAGATTCAGCGCCCTCGACCAGGCAGGGGTTCTTGCCCAAATCTCCGGCCTCTTCGGGAAGCACGATATCAGCATCGCTGCCGTAATCCAGAAAGAGGCGGTCTCCAAAGACTTCGTGCCGCTGGTGATGACCACCCACCTCGCCCGCGAGGGGAATGTTCAGGCAGCCCTGCAGGAAGTGGACAGGCTGCAGGTAGTCCGTGCCAGGACCAGGGTCATACGCATCCTCAACGCCGATACCTAGCCCCGCTGCCGTGAAGCGTCAATCCTCCCCGTAGCGGGCCCTCCTCCTTATCATCCAGTAGACAAGGAAGCCGATTATTAGCACGCCAGCAGCTATCAGGACTATTATCGTCCATAGCGGCAACGAGAATGAGGTCCAGTAAAACGACCCCACCGTCGACCACTCGCCTTCGTTGGAAGCGGCGTCTACTGCCTTCACCCGCCAGTAATACGGTGCCCCTTCTTTTGACGAAGGTAGCCGGTCTGCACCGCTCAGGGCATACTGAGGGGCAACCAGCCCGGTCTTCTCCACCAATACATCCTCAAACTGTACTTCTTTGGCAATTTGCAGGGTATAGGTTACCGGCTGGCTGTCATCATCAACGAGCTCCCAGATGAAACCTGCGGGTGGCAGCTCTTCGTTGTTTAGTGTGGGCTGCAGCCGTCTCGGCGCCAGCGGCGGTGTCGATTCCACGGCAAAGACAAGCTGGCGGGTCACGCTACCGGCACTGGCAGTCACGGTATGCTCGCCGCTAACACCAGGTGGAACCTCAAAGGTGGCCGAGAAGGACCCGAACTCATCGGCGGTAGCTAGGGCAACCCTGACATCATCATAATAAATCGATACCGTTACCCCGACCGCATAGCCGGTACCGCTGATGATGACCGGTGCACTGATATGACCTGCCGTTAAATTCAGCCATATGCCCGCAGTTATACTAAACTGGAACTGAGCAGTGTAGCCGTTTTCATCCACAATCCACAGGTTATAGACACCCAGAGCCAGCTCAGGTACGTTGAATGTTCCTTCGAAGCTCCCGATTGTATTGGACTCGCCATAGGCAATAGGCGTCGTCCCGAGATATATGGTCACTGGACTGCCCGAACTGAATCCAATACCTTCGATTTCAATGGTATCCTCATACACGCCGCTGGCAGGACTAACCACAACCGAAGGCACAATCTCCAATCCGGTAACCGCCAGGTTTCCCTCATCGTCCCTGGCGATTACCTGGTGCACACCGGCGGGGCCTGTCGGAACGGCGAACTCGTGTTGGTACTGGCCGGTAGGGTCACTTAGCGTACTACCAAGCGAGATTTCCTTGCTATCGTAGGCAAAGACGAAATTTATATATCTATCGGCGTAGAAACCCCAACCCGTAGCCTCAACCGTGGCACCAATAGTCGCACTCGTAACACTAAGCTCTATTTCAGCCGTGGGTATGGTAAAATAAGTCTCCGCCAGAATGGAGCCAAATGGCCCTTTGACCGATACTATCACCGTTCCAGGAGTGACATAGTCAGGTACGTCAAAATATACCGTGAATTGACCGGGGGCCGATACCATGACCGGACTGGAAGGTATTAGCTGGTCATCAAAATATACAGAGAGATAATCACCCACGTAAGAATCGAAGTTCGTTCCGGAGACTTCTACCCTGGTCCCGGCAGCGCCGTAAGTGGGTGACAACGATATTAGAGGGGCCGCCCACACCGGGTATGCCGGGATGACCACCAGAGAAACGATGAAGACAATGGTAGCAGCTATTAAGGTCCTATGCTTCACGGCTCCCCCCAATCACCAGGAAGCGTCAGGCTCTGCTAATGGTAAGCGATACGGGGTACTATGTCAATAAGTTTTCCATAACTATATTATCATAAGCCAGTTCAGACAGAGGGGAGTTTAAGAGGGCATAGCCCTCTTGATTATTTACTTCCCCCTCCCCTCTGGGGAAGGGGACCAAGGAGATGGGGCCTCCATCACCAAACAGGGGACAAAGCCCTATATAACCGGGTAAATATCATTGACGGTTTACACTGATTCGTGTAAAATCTGGCCATGAGTAATCGCTCCGGTACAGAAAAGCGCCAGCAGTGGGACGGTAATAATATACGCGCCCTGAGGAATCACCTGGGACTGACCCAACGTGAAATGGCCGAACAGCTGGGCACACGCCAGCAGACAATCAGCGAATGGGAGAAAGGACTGTACCGCCCGCGGGGTACCTCCTCCACCCTGCTCACCATCGTTGCCGAGAGGGCACAGTTTAAATATCAGCCACAGTCCAAAGACAAAGAAGGCTAAGTGCCTAGCGTTAAGGTTGGACAAGAGACCTCCTGCACTACCTGGACAACTTCTGACAGGTGTTATTGAGATATGAATATCGGGGTATGCAAGCTAAATCTACGCCTTCCGGGCAACTCGTCGCTCAAGGATAAAAGACGGGTACTGAAGTCAATCACCAGCCGGGTATCAAATAAATTCAACGTTGCCGTGGCCGAGGTTGATAACGGCGACCGGTGGCAACTGACCACCATCGGCATCTGCTGCGTCAGCAACGACCACCGTCATGCCAACGAGATTATGTCAAATGTAATTGCCTTTATCATAAATAACATTTTCGACGCCGAGATTCTCGACTACGAGATAGAGATTATTCCGGTCTCCTGATACCCGATAACAGTAAGGAGTTAGCGAGAGCTGCTAATGGATGCCTCGGCGTTCCTCCAATACCTTACCACACTGCCCGGCTACAGCGACCAGATTGTCCATGTGGAGCACATCCCATCCCGTAAAGCCACCAACGGAAAATTGGATACAGAATTACCGGTTGCCCTGCACGACCGCCTCTCCGAGCGCGGTCTCCTGCCCCTCTACCACCACCAGGCAGAGGCGATAAACCATTCTCGCCGCGGACAGCACGTGATGGTGGCCACCTCCAGCGCCAGCGGCAAGACCCTCTGCTACAACATACCCGTACTTGAGGCATTACTGACCTTACCGGAAAGCCGCGCCCTCTATCTCTTCCCCACCAAGGCCCTCGCCCAGGACCAGTTACGCAGCCTGCGGGAGCTAGCTTATCCTGACCTGGCAGCCGCCACGGACTTCAGCACCTATGACGGAGATACCCAGCCAATTGAGCGGGCGGATATCAGAAAAGAAGCCAGGGTTGTACTTACTAACCCGGATATGCTTCACGTGGGTATCATGCCCAATCACCAGCAGTGGTCGCGGTTATTGCGCAACCTGAGATACGTGGTTGTGGACGAGGCTCACGTCTACCGGGGCGTTTTCGGTTCACACCTTGCCGGTATCCTGCGTCGCCTGCGCCGACTGTGCCGGCTGTACGACTCGAAGCCACAGTTCATCTGCTCTTCGGCTACAGTGGCCAATCCCGGCGAGCTTGCCGAAAAACTAACCGGCTTGCCTTTCAAAGTGGTCAACAAAGACGGCTCTCCTCACGGAGGGAAGGAATTTGTTTTCTGGAATCCGCCAATCATCGATATCGCTAAAAGCAGCCGGCGCAGCGCCAACACGGAAGCGACCAACCTGTTTACCGAGTTGCTCACTCAGGGCATACGCAGCCTGACCTTTGCCCGCACCCGCCGCCTCACCGAGATAATCTATGTCTACTCGCGGAACCGGCTGGCCACCGCCGACCCGGAACTGGCCGGGCGAATCAAACCCTACCGGGCTGGCTACCTCCCTGCAGAGAGACGTCAAATCGAGCAGGAGCTCTTTAGCGGTCAGCTCCTCGGGGTGGTCGCCACCACCGCGCTGGAACTGGGCATCGATATCGGCGGACTGGATGCCACCGTACTTACCGGCTATCCGGGGAGTATTGCCAGTACCTGGCAGCAGGCCGGCCGGAGTGGTCGGGGGAAGGACAGCTCGCTCAGTTTCCTCATCGGACTCGATAATCCCCTCGACCAGTACTTCATGCGACACCCGGATTTCTTTTTCCAGAAAAACTTCGAGAATGCCCTGGTCAATCCGGACAATCCGTACATCAACAGGGCCCACCTGCTCTGCGCCGCCTGGGAATTGCCCCTAAGCACCCAGGATGAGGAATTCTTCGGGTCTGTGCTTAACAGGGAAGTAGCCGAACTGGAGAAACGAGGTGTGCTCAGACAGCGCCGCAACAAGTGGTACCTGACGCCCTCCATTGCCCGCCCTTCGCGAAGTATAAATATCCGCTCCGCCTCCGGCGATAACTACAGTATCTTCGATGCCTCATCCGGCTCTTTGCTGGAGGCAGTGGACGAAAATACGGCCTTCTTCGAGATATACCCCGGGGCCATCTACCTCCACCAGGGAGAATCATACCTGATTACAGAGATGGAACCAGCTACCCGTACCGCCTATGCCAGCCCGACCGACGTCGACTACTATACTCAGGGTAAGGAACTAACTGACCTGCAAATCATTAAAGTCAGGCGTGAGAAGCGCACCCGGAAGGCAAGGGTCTACCTCGGGGATGTCGAGGTTACTACCAGCCTGGTCGGCTTCAGGAAAAAAGCCCAGTACACCGACGAGGTAATCGGTGAGGAGCCGCTGGAGCTGCCGCCACAGCATTTCCCCACGGTAGCCCTCTGGTTTGATATTCCGGTTAAGGCCATCGACTGGATTGAGCAAGAGAATTTAGACTCGGCCGGGGGACTTCATGCCGCCGAGCACGCTGCCATCAGCATCCTGCCCCTCTTCGCCCTGTGCGACCGCAACGACATCGGCGGCGTCTCTACGCTGCTCCACCCGGACACCGGTCGGGCACAGATTTTCATCTATGACGCCCACCCCGGCGGTATCGGTATCGCTGAGAAGGGGTATGAGCTAATAACACATCTATGGGACGCCACCCTCAAGACCATCACCGAATGTCCCTGCACGGAAGGATGTCCGAGTTGCATTCAGTCCCCGAAGTGTGGCAATAATAATAAGCCGCTGGACAAAGAGGCAGCCAGGATACTGCTCGAAGAGCTGCTGTTTCAACGTCTAGAGGAATATGAGCAATGAAAAGGTGGCTGTGCCCAATACTGGCAATAATACTGTTGATGACTGCCATTGGGGTTAATGGTTGTAAGAATACGGGTGCCCAGGATGGTGAATCCCCTGATGATACTAGCGGTGGCGTATTCCTCGAGATGTTGGCGCTCATTCCTGACCTCCCTGGGATTCGAGAATACGTACAAATTACCGATTATACACGCATCAGGGAGCTCTTGGATATCGCTCGTCCCGCGGCGGATGTCTCCGAAGAGGTCATACGGGATTATATTCTCGCGCTGACATATGGCCCACCCGATACACCATTACACCCCAAGGCTTCTTTTTTAAGTGGATCAGACGGTCTACAAAACCCAGTCAGGAGACAAAATACCGGATTCGGGCCACAAGACATAAATGCAGATATCGCTGGCGGGGTGAAACCTGATTCATATCTACCATCACCATACGAAGCAATAAAAGGTCATTTTGACTTTCCTGATGTCGATGATGCAATGGGCTCATATGATGAATCCCTGACGCCTGAAATCGGTAGCTACCAGGGAATCACAACCTATACCTGGGACCATAGCCCCAATTTGGAAAGACGGCTGGTGCCACCAATCTTTGACAAAGAGGGGCGGGGCTCCTCATTAGCGGTTCAAGACGAATACGTCTTTCTGGCCTATACTCCTGACAACCTTGCTAATATGATAGACGCTAGCCAGGGTAATATTCCCAGTCTGGCGGATAATCCTGATTTCAGAGTGATGGCGACCGCCTTCACAGAAATGGGGGCTCACTCTGTTATTCTAAGCGAAAGCGGATTGAAGGACATACCTTTTTTTACTGATTCCTTATTATGGATGTATGGTATTAATGATTCTGTGACACGGGAAGAGATTATTACGGAGGCAAGTCCACTATTAAGTTACTACCGTACCTTTGGCGTCGGTATCGGCTATGATGACGAGGGTCTGTTCATAACAATAGTGCTGGTTTACGATGGGCCTCAGCAGGCTGAAGCCGACGTCGACGTTTTTGAGCAACATATTGAAGAGAATACTTCTCTATACCTGGAGACACCGTGGCGGGATATCGTGGACAGCTATGAGGTATGGGCCGACGGGAGAAGCCTTCGGGCCGTACTTCGAGGTGATATACTGGTTGACTGGCTCAGTATATTCTACTATTCAGATACGCTCTTGGTATGTGAGAATGAACCTCAAGAATAGAAAGGGAGAAGAATAGTTGACCATTTCAATTGACCCGGTGGCGTTCAGCATCGGCCCGGTAGACATCCGCTGGTACGGCATCTTTATTGCCCTGGCCATTGTCTGGCTAGTTGTCTGGATGTTATGGCAGAAGAAGCGCGGGGCAGAATTCAGCTACGACACCATCTTTACCGGCTTTCTGGTGGGTATCCCTTCGGGCGTTATCATCTCAAGACTTCTGCACGTGCTCGACAACATCGTGGTTGCTAAGGTGCACCCTGAGCTTGCCGCCGCCGGCCAGGTGATTGATTACACCCAGGACCCGGGACGTATCATCGGCTTTGAAGGCCTGACCGCCTATGGGGCTGTGCTCGGGGCCGCCCTAGGTGTCTGGATATACTGCAAAATCACCAAGCTAGATATGGGCCACGTCAGCCATACCATTGCTCCGGCCATAATCGCCGCCCAGGCTATTGGCCGGATTGGTTGTACCCTAAACGGCTGCTGTTATGGCGTGGCCTGTAACCTGCCCTGGGCCATCGAATACACCAACCCTGGTACAGAGGCTTTTGGTGCTGGCACTGTGCATCCCACCCAGATTTACGAAATAATCTTCAACCTGATAGTCTTCGGAGTGCTGTGGAAGCTAATGAGCAAGGTCCGCACTGACGGTACGTTATTTCTTATTTACCTTGCCCTGTATTCGGCCTGGCGGGTTGGCATAGACTTTATACGCCCCGGTAATCCGTTCCTCTTCGACCTGCACCAGGCACAGGTTATCGGTATCATCGTGCTGGTTATCACTATCCCGTTACTGGTCCGCCGCTGGCCGTGGTTTAAAAAAGAAGAAACACCGTTACAACAGGAACTGGAGGTATCTTGATGGATTGGGACATTTTTACTATCACGACAATCGTCATCTGGGCAGGCAGTTTCGTCGTAGTAGCCGTCGACTCCGTTATGCAGGGTATCAGCCCCTGGTTCTGGCGTTTCGCCGGACTCTTCGGCGGCCCGTTTGCCCTGCTCGCCTACGGTCTAATCCGTGAAAACACCCGAAAAGCACAAAGATAGAAGTATTAACCACTTACCAGTCCTCAGACTGAGCTCTCTCAGCCGACCACAGTGAAGTCGAGCAGGTTGAGACGTAGCATCATCTGTCCGCTCCAGTGGTCAATCTCCAGGTTATAGACAACGTCCAGCAGAGCGGATGTCTTCGGCTGGTCACCACCCATCCCGAAGCCGACTGCATCCCAGGTAATATCACCCTTTTTCAGCTTGAACCTAAGATGGTCCCCGTTATTGCCCATCGTCCGGCATTCAACCACCTCAACACCACGACTGAGGAAGGTAGGTAATGGATTGCCCTGCCCGAAGGGTGCCAGTTTTTGTATCGATTGGTAAGTCTCCCCAGCAAGGTCGGAAAGAGCAACCTCAGCATCGATATCCAGTCGCGGTCGCAGGTCCACTCCATCTAGTTCGATAGCCGCTGTTTCGAGTAGCTTTTCCCTTAGAGCAGGCAGATAACGGGTTGGCATAACGAATCCGGCTGCCTGGGCATGCCCGCCGAACCGGGTAAAAAGGTCGCTGCAATGGCTCAGGGCATCAATGATATTGAACTCGGGAATACTGCGACAACTGCCCGTACTCGTCCGACGGCCTACACCAACGACAACTGTTGGCCGGTAGAACTCATCTGCGAGCCGACCTGCCACCAGCCCGGCAATACCGGCGGGATAGCTTTCGTCACCGACCATCAGCAGGGGCAAAATCCCCTGCTCCTCCACCTGCTCCCGTGCCCTGGCAGTGGCCTTACTCGTCAGTTCTTGACGCTCCGCGTTCTTCTTTTCCAGCCAGGCAGCCAGTTCCTGCGCTCTCTCCGGCGATTCAGTCATCAGCAGCTCATAGCTCGGTAATGCGTGGTCCATACGGCTGGCCGTATTCAACCGCGGGGCGATGACCCAGGAGATGTTCTCCGAAGCAACACTGCCGACAGTTAGCCGGGCCTGGTTTATCATCTCCCTGAGACCAAGTCGGGGAGCCGCGTTGAGCATCTCCAGACCGCGTTTCACCAGGTAACGGTTCTCGCTGAGTAACGGTGTCATATCAGCCACCGTCCCCAGGGCTACCAGGTCCAGTAAACTATCGAGGTATCTCTCCTGCCCGACACTGCGGAGAAGCGCCTGGAGTAGCTTGTAGGCAACACCCACCCCGGCCAGTTCCGAGAAGGGGTACTTCGAACCCGGAAGCTTCGGGTCAACCACCGCCACTGCCGGAGGGACTTCATCAAGCGGGGTATGGTGGTCGGTAATGACAATATCAAGCCCTGTCCGACGCGCTTGCTGGACCTCGACCACACCTGTAACACCGCAGTCAACAGTTATAACCAGACTAATCCCCTGCTCACGGAGTTGGCGGAGGACACCCGTCCTCAGGCCATGACCCTCCCCAAGTCGACTTGGTATATAGGGGATAGGCCTGCCTTCGAGGAATCCCAGGCCCTGGACGAGGAGTGCCGTCGCCGTGATTCCATCTGCGTCAAAATCACCATAGACAGCGATATTTTCCCCGGAGAGTAAAGCGCGGTAGACCCGGGATACTGCCTGGTGCATGTCTGGCAGTAAAAAGGGGTCGGCAGATAACCTTTCGTCGGCGGCGAGGAACGGCTCCAGTTGAGATGGGTCTGCAAGACCACGATTAAAAGCCAGCTGGGCCATTAACGGGGATAAACCCGGAACCCTGGATAGTAACTGGTCTGGAATACGCGGTAGCAGGTTCCAGCGCTTACCGTTCAAGCCTACGCCCCACGAAACTCCTGGAAAACAAGCACGGAATTGTGGCCGCCGAAACCAAACGAATTGGACATGGCAGTGGATACCTTGACCTGGCGCGCCTGATTCGGCACGTAATCAAGGTCACACTCCGGGTCGGGCGTAGTATAGTTGATTGTCGGTGGTATGATGCCGGTCTCGATTACCTTAAGGCAGACCATTCCCTCGATAGCTCCGGCTGCCCCCAGTAGGTGCCCCATCATTGATTTTGTGGAGCTTATCGGCACCTTATAGGCATAGTCCCCACAGACACTCTTGATTGCCATTGTCTCTATTCTGTCATTCAGCGGAGTTGAGGTACCGTGCGCATTAATATAGCCAATATCGGTCGGTTCCAATCCTGCTTTACGTATCGCCATCTTCATCGCTCTAGCGGCACCTTCACCATCCTCCGCCGGCTGGGTAATGTGAACTGCATCACTGCTGGCACCGTAGCCGGTGATTTCGGCCAGAATACGAGCCCCCCGTTCCTGCGCAAAGGCAAGGTTCTCCAGGATAAAGACGGCTGCACCTTCACCAATAACAAAGCCGTCACGGTTAGCATCAAAAGGCCGCGATGCCTCCTGCGGCGGGTCATTATTATTAGAGAGGGCACGGTTGGCAATGAAACCGGCTACCCCTATTGGCGTAAGTATAGACTCAGTGCCACCGGCGAGCATAACCTGGGCATCACCACGCTTGACTATCTCGTACGCCGTACCGATGGCGTCGGAGCCACTGGAACAGGCAGAGGTGGGACAGAAGTTCGGGCCCCTTGCCCCCAGGGTTATCGATACCTGAGCCGAGGCCATGTCGGCAATCATCATCGGCACCAGAAAGGGACTCACCCTGTCCGGTCCACGTTCCAAGAGAATGCTGAGCTGCTCGGACAAAGTCATCAGTCCCCCGATACCGCTGCCCACCAGAACACCGGTATCATCCCGGATACTGTCATTAATCTCTAACTTGGCGTCCTCTACCGCCTGCATGGCCGCCACCACCGCCAGCTGTGAGAAGCGGTCCATACGGCGTGCTTCCCTGCGCCCAACATAATCGGTCGGCTCAAATCCCTTGACCTCACCAGCAATCCTCGTTTCGAAACCGTTTGTATCAAACTGCGTGATGTAGTCAATCCCGGACTTACCGGCAATCAGACCTTCCCAGGTAGTATCCATATTGAGACCCAGCGGCGTGAGTGCACCTATGCCAGTAATGACAACCCTGTTTGCTGAAACATTCACCAACGTAGCCCTCCTCCATGCAAATGTACTGTCATTTGCTGTTAGTGAATTACAGCAAGTATAATGGATTACCCGGTCGATAGTCAATGATTGAATTCCACTCCTTTCCGCCATTGTCAGGATAGAGTTACAGACCACGGGAGAGCAGAATAAAGACGACGAAAGTTGCCCTGGATACCCTGGGCTGCAAGCTAAACCAGGCAGAGACAGAGCTTCTGGCAAGAGAGCTGGTTCAGGTCGGGTATGAACTGGTCACAAACGTCAGTCAGGCTGATATCTACATCCTCAATACCTGCACCGTAACCCATACCGCCGACCGTAAAGCACGCCACCGTTTGAGACAATCCTATCGCCGCAACCCCGGTGTCTTCGTAGTGGCTACCGGCTGCTATGCCCGGCGGGCACGCCAGGAGCTGACCCGTATCGACGGTGTCAACTTGGTTGCTGGCAGCAACGAGAATAAACACCTGCTCCGCCTGATTTCCGACGCATCTCACCAGGAACGCCCGGTCGCTCCAGATAAAGGAACCAGGACACCCTCGCCCCCCGCCTTCCGGACCCGTACCTTTGTCAAGGTACAGGACGGCTGCGACACCCCCTGCTCATACTGCATCGTGCCCCTGGTACGTGGCAGAGAGACCAGCCTGCCAGCCAGTGAAATTATTGCTGAGGTTGGCAACCGTGTTGCCGAAGGTTACCAGGAAGTGGTACTCACCGGGACCAAGATTGGTACATACCACAATAATGGCATTGACCTCAAAGGCCTGCTCGAACGCATCCTGGCGGAGACCAGCGTACCAAGACTGAGATTGTCCTCCCTCCAGCCACACGAGATTTCCCCCGACCTGCTAAGCCTCTGGGCTGATGACCGGCTCTGCCCCCACTTCCACCTTTCACTCCAGAGCGGCAGCGACCCCATACTGGCCCGTATGAGACGTCGCTACGACACGACGGAGTATGAGCAGGCTGTCTCGTTAATACGCGGGAGCGTTCCCGACGTCGCCATAACCACCGATATTATCGTTGGCTTTCCCGGAGAGACTGACGAAGAGTTCGAGGAGAGCTGCCGCTTCTGCCAGCGCATGGAGTTTGCCCGCATCCACGTATTCCCCTTCTCAGCAAGGTCGTGCACGGAAGCGGCCCAAATGCCCGACCAAATAGACTCAAGAACGAAGAAAATACGCACCGATACCATGCTCGCCCTGGCAGAAGAGAGCGCCCGCAATTTTCGGCAACGCTTCTCTGGTAAAACGATGACCGTGCTCTGGGAGCAGCGTACCGGTGATTATATCTGGTCCGGTGTTACCGGTAACTATATTCGGGTATTTACCGAAAGCAAAGAGGACCTAAACAACCAACTGATGCCGGTGAAGCTGGCCTAGCTCTACGGTAATTAAGGGAGAATATATGGGTGAAACCAGCCATTTTCTCGACCTCTTCTTTAACCCGAAAAGCGTCGCTGTGATTGGTGCCAGTCGCAACAAGGATACGGTCAATTATTTCCTGGTATCGAACCTGGTGAACCTGGGTTTCCCCGGTAAGGTCTACCCGGTCAATCCGAACGCCAAAGAGATAATGGGCTTGAAAGCCTACCCCCGTGTCACCAGCATCGAAGATGACGTTGAACTGGCCGTGATATCGGTCCCGGCAAGGATAACCCTTGATATCGTGAAGGACTGCGTCGCCAAGAAAGTGAAAGGCCTTACCATCATCGCCGGCGGTTTCTCCGAGATAGGGGCCGAAGGCCGGAAGATACAGGACGAGATACGCCGACTCCTGCAGGAAAACGGTATCCGGGCTATCGGCCCGAACGCGCTGAGCCCGATAAATTCAGCCAACAACTTCATCGTTGGCTTTCGTCCTACCACCAAGCTTCCCCCGGGGGGGCTCTCTTTCATCTTTCAGTCAGGCCTCTACCAGCCCCGGCTTGAATGGCTCCTCAATCAGTTCCACCTGAATATGGCGAAACTGATTGACCTCGGCAATAAAATGGATATCAACGAGGTAGATGCGCTTGAGTACCTGGCGCAGGACGACGCCACCACCGTGATTGCAATGCATCTTGAGAGCATTGCCGGCGACGCCCGGAAATTTATGCGCATCATTAAGGAAACAACCCGGAATAAGCCGGTAATAGTCCTGAAATCGGGACGGACTGTCGCCGGGGCGAAAGCCGCCTCCTCACACACCGCCGCTATCATCAGGTCGACTGACGCGGTTGTTGATGCTGCCCTGAAACAGACCGGGGCGATTCGCGTATCCGGGCTCGATGAGTTCTTCGACCTGGCAAAGGCCTTTGAATATCTACCGCTGCCACGAGGTAACCGCGTGGCCATCACCAGCTACTCCGGCGGTGAAGGCGTGTTCACCACCGACTGCGCCCAACTTCAGGGCCTGGAACTAGCTGAACTGAGCAAAGAAACCCACAGAAAGCTCAGCGAGGTCTTCCCGCCCTGGGAGATTCCGATAAACCCGTTCGATACCGGCGTTGCCGGCCAGTTTCACAGCTTTGATGTTGTCAACAGTTTCGTTGAGGCCATAGTTGACGACCCCAATGTCGACTGTGCTGCAATCCAGGTCGGGATTCCGCCGCAGATAGCGTCATCCTCCACCGGCAATAAGCTACTGAAACCGTACACCGACCTCATCGCCAAAGGCAGGCCGGTAGCCCTCTGGGCAATGGACCCGGATATCAGTGCGGGTATGACCAAAGACCTTGAAGCTCACCGGATACCCATATACCCCTCGGCGGAACGGGCGGTAAGAGCGCTGGGGGCGCTTTGGAGATATAAGTTGTGGCGGGAGAAGTAGGCCCTCTGTAAAACGACTACCAGACCTTACCTATCTAACTCTCCCCTATATCCATGCCCAGCACCACCGAGGTCTCAATCTGGCGTCGCGGTATGTCCCAGTAGGTCTCCAGCAACCTGGCACTATCCGGTAAAAACCTGAAACCTCGCCTCTGGTAGAAATCGAGCGCCCAGGTCGCGTCCGCCCACGTGCCCACCAGCAGTTGCGGGGTTTTTGTCAGGCCTTTCAGGTGCTCCAGCAGCCGGGTGGCTATGCCACGGTGTTGCCATTGTGGCAGCACGTAGGCATGACGGATAAGGGTAGTATTTTTAATTGGCTCAATCCCCATCACCCCCACCAGCTCGCCGTCCTCTTCCCACCCGTAGAAGATAACCCGTGCCATCTCACGCTCCAGCTCATCGGCGGGCATGTAGGGCTGGTGATAGCAGTCGTCGGGGATAGCACCTTCGTAGGCTGTGGCGGCCTCGTTGATTATCTGATATATCTTAGCTGTGTCTTCGGGACGACACTCCCTGAGCATATCAAGCCTCACCAATATCTGCTGGTTAACGTATGTTACTCAGCTGTCTTCTTATTAATCTTAACCGGAATTCCGTACTCGCAGGGGACTTTTGTCTGACAAAGACCACAACCGGCCACACTCTTTTCATCATCATACGCATCTGGCATCGGCAGATAGCCGATATTACGTAGATAGCCCATGCATTTCAACTTGTCATGCCCCTGCTCGCTGATTGCCCCGGCAGGACAACGCTCAATACAGGCCCTACAGCTACCATCCACATAGAACAGACAGTTGGAGTAGTGGTCGGCATAAGTCCTCCTGCTGGCAGGCAGGGGCAGGTCAGTGACCACACTACCGCAGCGGTGGGCGATACCTCGCTCGGTGATGAAGCCGTCGGACAGGCTGAAGGTACCGTGACCAGCCGCGTAGGCGGTGTGCCGCTCCGACCAGTTGGAAAACAGCCCGACCCTTTCATTGGACGACGTCCGAAAGTACGGCTGCAGCATCGGCGCTACCGCCAGCGCACCTAACTCGGTAAGAACCTGAACAACAAACCTGCGTACCTCGTTACTAAACTCCTCCCCGTAGTATCTGGTATGCGACCAGCGCCGCGAAGGTGCCTTTGTCTCTACACGATTGGTGATGCGGGTCTCCTCAGTAATCGGCAGCACCCAGCTCACCACGGAGAGCTGCGACGGCACCATCGCCGGCCCTCCCTCCAGCGACTTTGTCAATGCTTCAAATGGAGTGAGGTGGGCGGGGTCAATAAGCGTCTTGTACTCCTTGTAGAGGGGGTCGTTACCATCAGCGAATCTCACCAGTGGCTCGTCAAAGATGAGAAGCTCGCGGGTAGTCGGCATCCTGTTTAGAGGACTGCCAAGCACGAATGCCTTGAGTTCATGCTCGATTGCCGCTGCCGGATCTGCATGAAACCGCTCTTTTGCCTTGGATGAAAGCATAGCATACTCTCCTGAAAATTCCTTGGGGAAACTATTTATCAGTTCTGACCAACCGAATTGTATATCAGAATACCGTAATAACTCAAACGTAACGAAATCTGTAAATCCTGGACTATAATAAGTAATTTTGCAGGCAGATATGATATAATTTATTCTCTATTAATCCATTGGGGGTGGTTTAAGTGCCGAAATTCGACCTACAACAATTCGCTAAGACCGTTGAGAGAATCAGGGCAAAGGCGTTAGCCGAAGGCAGGCTGCTGCATAACCCCAGTGATGAAAAACTTGAGCAGCTGGCCGAGAGAGAGCCGAACGTCCGCCGAACCAAGTATGGCAACCTGGTCGCTGAGAGTGAGCCTACTTCCAGGGCAGCCACGTTTACCCATAATAGCGTTGACCATCCTTTTGGTAAGGTCGAGCGGGAGTTACTACTCCAGGCTGAGGAAGCCCTCGGCCAGAACAAGCTTATTTCGATAGACAGAACGGTGGGTGATAAAAACAGCGATACCGTAGTCAGGCTGACCGTCCCCGAGGAGTTTGCCCACGTTGCCTTTGGTGGCAAGAACCTGTTTGTCCCCGCAAGGGGAGAGGTCAAACAGCCCGATTATGAAATCGTC
Source organism: Dehalococcoidia bacterium (assembly GCA_011171075.1). GTDB lineage: Bacteria > Chloroflexota > Dehalococcoidia > Dehalococcoidales > Fen-1064 > W589. The sequence goes on from DUFD01000046.1 coordinate 110,080, forward strand.
ATGTTCTATGACGAAGCCTTTGAGACAAACAAGTCCAAACCACTCCCCGAGAAAGACATCACTATTAGACTGGCCATGCTCGAAGACGGGCGGGTAATCAAAATTATCCGCAACAGTAATTACATCGGCGAGTACAAGAAAGGGGTATTCGCCTCCGAGGACTGGGTTGCCAAGACAAGACGAGGAGGCATATTCCTGCACGCCGGTTGTCGTGAGGACTTCCTTCAGTCGTCTCATGGCGAATACCGAACGACGTGCTCCCTGCTGGCCGCCCTCAGTGCTAACGGGAAGACCACCACTACCGGCCGTGCCCTGGCGCGAAAAGGAAGAGAGAAGTCCTGGCTGGTTCAGGACGACGGAGGCACCCTGATGCCGGACGGCTCCTTTCACGGATTCGAGCTGGGAGGACTATTCGTCAAGACAGAGAACGTTAATCCCGGAGAGCAGGAGGAAATATACTACGGCCTGCTCCGTCCTGAGACCTTCGGGGAAAACATCCACGTGACCGAAGACGACGACTTTGATTTCTATAATCTGGAAACGACCTCAAACGGCCGGGCTGTAATTCATAGACGGGACTTCATGCACGCCAGTCCATTTATCAACGTCGAAAAGGTTGACAATCTGATACTGATTACCCGGCAGCCCTCCATGCCGGCCCTGGCCAAATTGACCATACAGCAGGCAGTTGCCTTCATGGTACTGGGACAGGCCATGGAGTCATCGGCCGGTGACCCGACAAGAGCGGGCAGGATACGGGCTGAGTTTTTCTACGACCCATTCGTGGCTGGCAACCGCGCCGAGCACGCCAACCTGTTTTACGAGATACTTAAAGGCCTGCCGGACATGCGTTATTACATACTCAACACCGGTGGCATCATTCAGGGTAACAGTTATATTGACATCAAGCTGGAACATACCCTGGGTATCCTCGACTCACTGTTCAGGGGAGGCCTGGAGGACTGGGTGGATTCGCCTACCGGATTCCAGGTGCCAGCAGCTGTCAGAGCGGTGGACGATATTTATTTCCATCCCGAACGGCTCTGCTCAGCAATGGAGTTTGAGGATGCCATGATAGAGGTTACCAGGTTCCGTCGGGCTACCATTGAGAAGATTGGTGATGCGTTGCACCCCGATATCAGGAACGTTTTCAGATAAGCACACCACTACAAGAAATGAAAACAGCAGGCCGGTGGTCCGGCCTGCTGTCCTGGGTTGTTATGTCCGGGCAGATTAGCGCTCTAGCTATTTCTTTTTTCCTTTCCGTTCGCTCTTCTCTGCCTTGGCCAGCATTTCTACCAGCTTGAAAACCGTCTTGGCTTTTCCCTTTATTACAAAACTCTCCATGAGCTGCCTCCCATTCCGATGTACCCTCAATCTACCACTTAAACATAAAGACGGGCGTAAATAATCTAAACATTTCATAAAGGTTTCGTTAATGTTTAATAAAGGTTAACCGATATTATCCACGTTGATACCAGTAAAGACAGGTGCTACAATTTGCTCAACCTCAGAAACGACAGGACTCACGATATGACTAAGACAGAGGGAAGTAAAGAATGGCAGAAATCGATATACGCTTCGCAACTCCCTCCGACCTGGACTTCGTGAAGCAGGATGGTTATATTCCCGCCGAAGTAGTGAAGCGTAAAATCGAGTGGCAAGAGGTACTCGTCGCCAGTAAGGACACCACTCTCGTGGGTTATCTGCGCCTTGAGTATCTCTGGTCGCTGGTCCCTTACATTGCCCTCATCTATGTCACGCCAGAACACCGCCGTCAGGGTGTCGGTATAACAATGCTCCACTTCGTCGAAGAATTCCTGCGAAATCGCGGGTTCAATGTATTGTACAGTTCGTCACAGGCAAACGAGGCTGAACCACAAACGTGGCACCGCCGCGCAGGATTCGAGGAGTGTGGTATCATCTCTGGAATTAATGCCGGAGGTGTGGGGGAAGTCTTCTTCCGTAAATGGCTCAAGTAATGTGATTACTTAACATCATAAGGAGGAACAAACAATGACAGACCCAAGAATTGAGAAACTGGCCGACCTGCTGGTCAACTACTCGGTGGCGGTAAAGCCCGGAGACAGGGTAGTGATTAATGTCGATGCCGGTGCCGAACCGCTGGTCAAGGAAGTCTGCGCCAGGGTGCTTCAGGCGGGAGGACACCCCATGGTAACAGCCCGACTCTCCGGTATGGAGGAGTTGCTGTATCGTTATGCCTCAGATGAGCAGTTACGGCACATACCGGAGCCACTGAAATTGGTTATGGAGACCTACGACGTCAGCATTGCTATTGCTGCCGAGGAGAATACGAAGGCACTCTCCAACGTTGACCCGGCCAAGATGGTAATGCGCAGACAGGCAGGCACTGAGATAATGC